>NZ_CP138214.1:4967500-5567500 GCF_034043515.1 Pseudomonas sp. MUP55
ATCGCCACGAACGGCACACGCCCCTTGAGGTCGAGCTCCTTGAAGCTGTTGTACTTGATGTTGCTGACCATCAGCATGCCGGCTGCCGCAACCATCAATGCCACCAGGAACGACATCTTCGAACCCTGGATGCCGTAGTCACTGAACGCCCAGACGATACCCGCCACCACGCCAGCCGCCGCCGGGCTGGCCAGGCCAATGAAGTAACGCTTGTCGGCAGTGCCGACTTGAGTGTTGAAGCGCGCAAGACGCAACGCTGCGCCCGCCACATAAATGAAGGCCACCATCCAGCCGACCTTACCCATATCACCCAGCGCCCAGGCGAACGCCAGTAACGCAGGGGCGACACCGAAGGCAACCATGTCCGACAACGAGTCGTACTCGGCACCGAAAGCGCTCTGGGTGTTGGTCATGCGTGCGACACGTCCATCCAGACCATCAAGCACCATGGCGACGAAGATAGCGATGGCGGCGAAACCAAAGTACTTGCTTGCGCTCGCAGCATCCCCCGCCGCCAATGCGCTCTGGGCACTCATGGAGTTGATGATGGAATAGAAGCCGGCAAACAGGTTCGCCGTGGTGAACAGGTTGGGCAGAAGATAGATGCCACGATGCCGGACCTTGCGGCCTTCCGCATCGTGCCCTTCTTCGACATGTTCATCGATCGGTAGCAGGCTTTCGGCGTCAGAAGCCTGGTTTGGCTCTTCGGGACGTTCGCTCATGGACTTTACCTTGCAACGGTGTGAAAAAAATTCGACAGATACTTGCCGCGAGTGTTCGCCGGCAAACGATGCAGCTTTATACCAGAACCGGCTTGCCCAAACGAAAAAACGCGGCCGAAGCCGCGTTTTCACTTGATACGTACGACTTAGTTTTTGGCTTTGTCGACGATCTTGTTGGCACCGATCCACGGCATCATGGAGCGCAGTTGCTCGCCGATGACTTCGATACCGTGAGCGGCGTTGTTACGACGCTTGGCGGTCATCGAAGGGTAGCCGGTTGCGCCTTCGCTGATGAACATCTTGGCGTATTCGCCGTCCTGAATACGTTTCAGAGCGTTGCGCATAGCCTGACGGGACTCGGCGTTGATCACTTCCGGGCCAGTCACGTACTCACCGTACTCGGCGTTGTTGGAGATCGAGTAGTTCATGTTGGCGATACCGCCTTCGTACATGAGGTCAACGATCAACTTCAGTTCGTGCAGGCACTCGAAGTAGGCCATTTCTGGCGCGTAGCCGGCTTCAACCAGGGTTTCGAAACCGGCTTTTACCAGTTCAACAGTACCGCCGCACAGTACGGCTTGTTCGCCGAACAGGTCGGTTTCAGTCTCGTCCTTGAAGGTGGTTTCGATGATACCGGTACGACCGCCGCCAACACCGGCAGCGTAGGACAGCGCAACGTTCTTGGCATTGCCCGAGGCGTCCTGATAGATCGCGATCAGGTCAGGGATACCGCCGCCCTTGACGAACTCGGAGCGCACAGTGTGACCCGGAGCCTTCGGCGCGATCATGATCACGTCGAGGTCAGCGCGTGGCACAACCTGGTTGTAGTGGATCGCGAAGCCGTGGGAGAAGGCCAGGGTGGCGCCCTTCTTGATGTTCGGCTCGATTTCGTTTTTGTACAGCGCGGACTGGAACTCGTCCGGGGTCAGGATCATGACCAGGTCGGCAGCCGCAACAGCGGAAGCAACGTCAGTCACTTTCAGGCCATGGGCTTCTGCCTTGGCAACGGTAGCCGAGCCTTTGCGCAGGCCAACGGTAACGTCAACGCCGGAATCTTTCAGGTTGCACGCTTGAGCGTGGCCCTGGGAACCGTAACCGATGATGGCGACTTTCTTGCCCTGGATGATCGACAGGTCACAATCTTTATCGTAATAAACTTTCATGAGGTTCCTCTATATATCCAGGCCGTAAGGCCATTCGCTAATTGGGTTAGATGCTGAGTACTTTGTCGCCACGGGCAATCCCGGTGACACCACTGCGTACGGTTTCCAGAATCGAGGCCGTCCCGATCGACTGGATGAAGCTGTCCAGCTTGTCGCTCGTACCGGTCAGTTGAACGGTATAAACGCTGGCGCTCACATCGACGATCTGCCCGCGATAAATATCGGTGGTGCGCTTGATCTCGGCACGCTGGGCGCCTGTGGCCTTGACCTTGACCAGCATCAGCTCGCGCTCGATGTGGGCACTTTCCGACAGGTCGACCAGCTTGACCACTTCGATCAGCTTGTTGAGGTTCTTGGTGATCTGCTCGATCACCTCATCGTGGCCCACGGTGGTCAACGTCAGGCGCGACAGGGTCGGGTCTTCGGTCGGGGCCACGGTCAGGCTTTCGATGTTGTAGTTGCGTTGCGAAAACAGGCCGACAACACGAGACAGAGCGCCGGGTTCGTTCTCCAGAAGCAGGGAGATAATGTGCCGCATGATTAAGTACGCTCCGTCTTGTTCAGCCACATGTCGCGCATAGAGCCGTCTTTGATCTGCATCGGATAGACGTGCTCGCTGGTATCGACCTGAATATCGATGAACACCAGGCGGTCCTTCATGGCGAACGCCTCTTCCATCTTCGGCTTCAGATCTTTCAAATCGGTGATGCGCATGCCGACGTGGCCATAGGCTTCAACCAACTTGACGAAATCCGGCAACGATTCCATGTAGGAATGGGAGTGACGGCTACCGTAGCTCATGTCCTGCCACTGACGAACCATGCCCAGCACGCCGTTGTTCAGGCAGACGATCTTCACGGGAAGGCCGTACTGCAGGCACGTCGACAGCTCCTGGATGTTCATCTGGATGCTGCCTTCACCGGTGACACAGGCAACGTCGGCATCCGGAAAGCTCAGTTTTACGCCCATGGCCGCCGGGAAACCAAAGCCCATCGTGCCCAGTCCACCGGAGTTGATCCAACGGTTAGGCTTGTCGAACTTGTAGTACTGCGCGGCGAACATCTGGTGCTGGCCCACGTCGGAGGTCACAAAGGCGTCGCCCTTGGTCACTTCGCACAGGGTCTCGATCACGGTTTGTGGCTTGATGATGCTGCCGTCGCCCTTGTCGTAAGGGAACAGGCCGCGATCACCGCGCCATTCGTCGATCTGCTTCCACCAGCTGGCAACGGATTCCTTGTTCGGCGTTTCGCCGATGTCCTTGAGCGCTGCGACCATTTCGGTCAGCACGCTTTCCACCGGACCTACAATCGGCACGTCGGCCTTGATGGTCTTGGAAATGGACGCCGGGTCGATGTCGATATGGATGATCTTGGCATTCGGGCAGAACTTGCTCGCACCGTTGATCACGCGGTCATCGAACCGTGCGCCAACCGCCAGGATCACGTCGGCGTGGTGCATGGCCAGGTTGGCGGTGTAGCTGCCGTGCATGCCGAGCATACCGACGAACTGACGGTCCGAGCCCGGGTAGGCACCGAGGCCCATCAAGGTATTGGTCACCGGCAGGTTGAGCAGCTTGGCCAATTCGGTCAGCGGTGCGGAACCGCCCCCCAGAATGACGCCACCGCCGGAGTACAGCACCGGGCGCTTGGCCGCCAGGAGCATTTCTGCGGCCTTGCGGATCTGCCCCGAGTGCCCACGCACGGCCGGGCTGTAGGAGCGCAGCTTGGCTTTCTTCGGAAAAATGTATTCGAATTTCTCGGCCGGGTTGGTCATGTCCTTGGGGATATCCACCACGACAGGACCCGGGCGACCGGATTGTGCGAGGTAGAACGCCTTCTTCATGACTTCCGGAATTTCCGACGCGTGCTTGATCATGAAGCTGTGCTTCACGATCGGCCGGGAGATACCGATCATGTCGGTTTCCTGGAACGCATCGGTACCCACCATGGTGCTGGCGACCTGGCCGGAAATGATCACCATCGGAATGGAGTCCATATAGGCAGTCGCGATGCCGGTGATGGCATTGGTTGCGCCTGGGCCGGATGTGACCAGTACCACGCCGGCTTTACCGGTGGCACGGGCGTAACCGTCAGCCATATGGGTTGCGGCCTGTTCGTGGCGAACCAGGATGTGGGTAACAGCCGGTTCCTTGAACAGTGCGTCGTAGACATGCAGCAGAGCACCACCTGGGTACCCGTAGATATAGTCGACGCCTTCGTCACGCAAAAAGCGGACGAGCATCTCACCACCAGATAAAAGCTCCACGTTGTTCACCTCTAAAACGCCAGAATACCGTCCGTTAAAAACCGACGGGTCTTAATAGGTTTACTTCTCAACAGAGCATGAGCGACGGTGGTCGCCGACTACGTCAGCACTGACTGAGCAAGTATTGGGATCGTCCCAAGTGTTGCGGGCTTTTCCCACCCAGCGCGAGGTAACGCGTTGCGGGTGTTACAGGTCGGCGCGGATGTGCGCCTCATGATCTGCTGAGCGGGCCTGCTTCTGGCAGTCCCGATACAGCGGACTTTGGATTCTTCTGTTTCAGGCCCTTCAAGTCAAGCAATAATTGCGCTTTTTTCCAACTAAGCGCATGAGAACGTAGAAGAAAGGCCTGTGAGGAGGGATAAAACTCGCCTGAATGTCGTCAGGCGGTAGAAATATGCGCAAGACTGCCGGAAAAGCCGACAGTCAGGCAATTAACGAGCGTCGACGATCAATTGGTCGAACTTTTTCAGCGCATTGCGCAAACCAAGGCTCTCGCGCGGACGGTCGGCATAGACCATCTCGGCCATTTCCAGAATTCCGGAGGCATTGGGCAGAGGCAGGTCCTGCTCGAGGATCTGCTTCATGCGCACCAGGAAAATCCATTGCAGCCACTGGTGGAAATCCAGGGTATCGACTGAAAACGGCTCGACGCTGCTGAGCGTTTCAGCGCTGGGGGACACCTCATCCCACCAGCCCTGCACGCGCAGCTCTCGCTCGATCAATAACAACTGTTCGGCAATCGCCGGGAACCGCGCATCCATCAGAGGCTGACCTTGGCTTTTGCCCGAGCCTGGGCAGCGCCGGCGGCGTCGCCTTGGGCGGCACGTGCATCGCCAATCAAGGCCCACAGACTGGCTTGCAGGTCCGGACGACCATTGGCCATGGTCAAACCACGGCGCGCGAACTGCTCGGCCTGCGGCGCATCACCCTGGGCCATGCGTACCTGGGCCAGGCGATATAACACTTGTGGTTCGCGCGGGGCAACGCGCTGGGCGCGCTCGAGGCTCGACGAAGCGCCATTGAGATCGCCACCGGCCTGCTGTTGCTGGGCGGTGGTGAGCAGCGCCAATACCGGGCCATCCAGTTGTTCGTCCGCCGACAGGCCGCCAGCATTGGACGACGAAGGGATGCCGCTTGGCGTCGACGGCATGGTGTAGGTGCCCTGATTGATCGGCGCCGCTTGCATTGGCGTCGAATCGATCGGCCCCGACGTGCTCGGCCCAGGGGTCCAGGGTTCGGCACTGATCGGCGCTGTGGTTGCAGCACCACTGCCCGGCACCATCACCACCACGCCCGAATCCTGCGGCATCGCCTGAGGCTTGGCCTGTGCCGGACGGTTCGTCACGGTTTGACGAAACCCGCCAGTGGCCGAAATACGGTCGTTACTGGAAACGTTCGTACTCGAATCCACAACCGGGATCGAGCCGCGCTGCACGCTGGAGCAACCGCCGAGCAGAGCCAGAACGGTAATCGCTGGAATCCACAACTTGTTCACTTGAAACCCTCTTTGCTTAATTCATCCAGCCCTTGACCCAATCCATCACCGAGTCCGCGTCAGCAGGGGCGCTACCCCCGCATGCGGCACCGGGTGGTGGCTCGCTGCCACGAATATACGGCATCTGCACCGCGCCCGGGCAGTTGGCATCTGAACCCTGGCCGGTGTGCGGATCAATCCAGGCCTGCACGATGTTGTCGGGCTGCGGCATGTTGAGCGGCAACGGGTCAGCCTTGCGCATGAAGCTGGTCCAGACCTGCAGCGCGCCGGTCGCACCGGTGAATGGCGTCTTGCCATTATCGTCACGGCCCAGCCACACCACGGCCAGTACGTCCTGGCCAAAACCTGCGAACCAACTGTCGCGCGAGTCGTTACTGGTGCCGGTCTTGCCCGCCAGCGTCAGGTTCGACGGCAGCACGCTGTAGACCGAACGCCCGGTACCCTCACGCATCACGCGCTGCATGGCGTTCTGGATCAGGTAGATGGAGCCCGCATCGAAACGCTGCTGGATCTGGAACGGGTATCGCTTGAGCGGTTCGCCCTCGGCCGTCAGCACGCTGCGAATGCCGCGCATCGGCGTATTGAAACCGCCGTTGGCCAAGGTCTGGTACATGGTGGCCACTTCCATCGGGCTCATCGCCGCAGCGCCCAGGAGCATCGACGGGAACGCCGGGAATTCTCGTTCGATCCCCAATCGTGCCAGCGTCTTCAGAACAGTCGGCACACCGACTTCGAGCCCCAGGCGCGACGTCGAGATGTTGTAGGAATGCGCCAGCCCCTGATACAGGAACACGGTGCCGTGGGAGCGACGGTCGAAGTTCTTCGGCGTCCACACCTGGCCATCGGCACCTTTGATCGACAGCGGGTCATCCGACAGCCAACTGGTCAGCGTGTACTTGCTCGGTTTTTCCAGGGCGGTCAGGTAAACCGCCGGCTTGACCAGCGAGCCGATCGGGCGAACGGCATCCAGGGCGCGGTTGAACCCGGCAAAACTGGCCTGACGGCTGCCGATCATGGCCTGCACCTCACCGGTTTCCGGGTTGGTCACGACCATGGCGGCTTCTACTTCATCGGAGCCTTTACGGCCCGTCAGGCGCTTGAAGGTGTCATTGACGGACGCTTCTGCCTTCATCTGCAGAATCGGGTCAAAGCTGGTGAAGATGCGCAGGCCCTCTTCGGTCAAGTCTTCGTCCCGGTAGTCTTCACGCAGTTGACGCTTGACCAGGTCGATAAAGCCCGGGAATGAGCTGTCCGCCAGCTTGCCGCGGGTGGTGACGCCGAGCGGCATTTTCTTCGCGGCGGCGACCTGTTCGGCCGTGGCAACGCCTTGCTGCTCGAGTACATCGAGCACCAGGTTGCGGCGTTCCAGCGCACGTTCAGGGTTGCGACGCGGGTTGTAGTAGGACGGCCCCTTGACCATGCCCACCAGCAACGCGACCTGGTGCAACTTCAATTCGGACAACGGCTGGCCGAAGAAGAACTGGCTGGCCAGGCCGAAACCGTGCACCGCGCGCTGACCATCCTGGCCAACGAACACTTCATTGAGGTAGGCCTCGAGGATTTCCTGCTTGCTGTAATGCAGCTCCAGCAGCATCGCCATCATGGCTTCGGTGAGCTTGCGGGTCAGGCTGCGCTCATTGGTCAGGTAAAAGTTTTTTACCAACTGCTGGGTAAGCGTACTGCCGCCCTGGGTCATCTTGCCGCCGGAGGTGTTGACCCAGACCGCACGGGCAATCGACTTCGGCGAGACGCCCCAGTGGCTGTAGAAGTCGCGGTCTTCCACCGCAACCAGGGTTTCCAGCAGGTATGGAGGCGCTTGATCGAGCTTGATCAGAATCCGGTCTTCAAGGTTCTTCGGGTAGATACCGCCAATCATCAACGGCTCGAGGCGCACCACCGGCAGCTTGGCGCCGTTGAGCGACGACAGCTCGGCCACGTAGTCGCCGGAAAAACGCACGCGTACCGGCTGGGCTTTTTCCAGGCCTTCATAGAACTGGAAGCCGCGGGTATTCAGGTCGACCGTATTGCCGCTGACGGCCGCCGCGCCCGGGCCGTTGCTGACGGGTTCGCGTCGATAGCCCAGCGCATCGAGCTCGGTGAGGAAGTCTTCCTTGCTCAGTTTCTGGCCGGCGAACAGTTCCAGCGGGCGTGCATACACCTTGGCCGGAATGGTCCAGCGCTTGCCGGAGAACTTCTCCTGGACCACGGCGTCGAGATACACCGCGACGCCGGCGAGCGCTACAAGGCCCACCAGGCCGAGCTTGAGCGCCCAGCCCAGCCAAGGGCGCAGGCTGCGCGAAGGAGGTTTTTTACGGGAACGGGGAGATCGGGTTCGAGTCATGGCGGCGGATTATACGCACTTTATTGATGATCAACATGAGCCGGACAGCGGTTTGCACGACCGCCCGTAGCGGCCATAATGCCCGTCATGATTTCTCCCAGACTTTGAAGGATCGCCCGTGAGCCAGTCCCTGATTGCCGCCCTGCAAAACCCGGCTTTGTACCCGCATCCGGTGCAAGCGTTTCAAGTCATCGAAACCCATATTTCCTGGGTGATTCTGACCGGTTCCTATGCCTATAAACTGAAGAAACCGATGAACTTCGGGTTCCTGGACTTCACCGATCTGGAAAAGCGCGGCCACTTCTGCAACGAAGAGCTGCGCCTGAACCAGCGTCTCACCGAAGATTTGTATCTCGAAGTGTTGCCAATTACCGGCACGGCCGACGCACCGCAATTGGCGGGTGACGGTCCGGTGATCGAATATGCGCTGAAAATGCGTCAATTCCCGCAAAGCCAAATGTTGAGCACCTTGCAAGCCAACGGTGAGCTCACCAGCGCGCACATTGATGAAATGGCCAGCCAGATCGCGCACTTTCACCTCAACGCCCCCAAGGTTGCGCAAGAGCACCCGGCCGGTACCCCGGAAGAAGTGATGGCACCGGTACGCCAGAACTTCGATCAGATCCGCCCGTTCCTCAGTGACAAGGCTGACCTCACTCAATTGGAAGCCCTGCAAGCCTGGGCCGAAAGTAGCTTCGAACGCCTCAAGCCGCTGCTGGAACAACGCAAGCTCCATGGTTTCACGCGCGAGTGCCACGGTGATATCCACCTGGGTAACGCCACCCTGATCGATGGTCACGTAGTGATCTTCGACTGCATCGAATTCAACGAGCCGTTCCGCTTCACCGACGTCTACGCCGATACCGCGTTCCTGGCGATGGATCTGGAAGACCGTGGCCTCAAATGCCTGGCGCGCCGCTTTATCAGCCAGTACCTGGAACTGACCGGCGACTATCAGGGCCTGGAGCTGTTGAATTTCTACAAGGCTTATCGCGCACTGGTGCGGGCGAAAGTGGCCCTGTTCAGCATGCCGAGCGAAGCCGACCCCGTGCAGCGGGCCACGACCCTGCGCCAGTACCGCAACTATGCCAACCTGGCTGAAAGCTACAGCACGATTCCGTCGCGTTTCCTGGCGATTACCCATGGTGTTTCGGCCGTGGGCAAAAGCCATGTCGCCATGCGCCTGGTCGAAGCCCTGGGCGCTGTTCGCCTGCGTTCGGACGTGGAGCGCAAGCGCCTGTTTGGCGAGCAGCAGGTGGAAAACACCCCGCAAGCCGGCATCTACAGCCATGACGCCAGTGCTGCGACATACACGCGCCTGAACGAAATTGCCGACACCGTGCTCCGCGCCGGTTTCCCGGTGGTACTGGACGCCACCTTCCTCAAACGCGAACAACGTGACGCGGCGGCCCGGGTTGCCGAAGCCACCGGCGCCCCGTTCCTGATCCTGGATTGCAATGCGCCCCAGGCCGTTATCGCCAGTTGGCTGGCACAACGTCAGGCAGATAAAAACGATCCGTCTGACGCAACGCTGGTCGTGATCGAAGAACAACAGGCCAGTCGTGACCCGCTGACAGCGCAGGAGTTGCTCCTGAGCAAGCGCGTCGAGACCAATGAAAGCGGGACCCTCGATGCGTTGGTTGCGCATATTCGTCAACGCTTGCCCGGCCTGTAAGAAATATTTCTTGGTCGTGTCGTCCACTTTGGCGCACGACCCTGCAATAGCGGCACTATAATGGCATTACAATACCAGCCGGAGTCGCCGTCATGAGTCAGCCCAAGCTTCTTGATACTCCGCTCTACGCACTCCTGCACAAGGACGACGTACGCGGCTTCAACCAACAGCGCCCCGACGACAGCATCATCGATATGCGCGGCGGCGACTTTCGAGGGCTGGATCTGCGCGAACTGAATGCTGCCGGCATCGACTTCACCGACGCGTACTTTCGCTCCGCCGACCTGCGCGGACTGGATTTACGCGATTGCTCACTGGAAGGCGCCAGCCTCGCCCATGCGCAGATTTCCGGTACTTACTTCCCACCCGACCTCACGGCTGACGAAATTCTGATGTCCGTGAATTTCGGCACCCGCCTGCGCTACCGCACCAAATAACCTCAAAGCTTCAGCCCCCCGGCGGCGTAACACGTGCCGGGCGCGCGCGCCTGCCTGACCATAGCGCCATTCTTATAAGCTTTTGAGTCGTTACCGACCAAAGAATCACGCTTTTCCTACTGAGCGCTACACTCATTTTCAGGCTTGCTGGTCACGATACCCACCGCACCATTCGGCCGTCGCAAGGAGGCTTGATGAACGATGAGCTGCAACACCTGAAGAATCTCGGCAAGACGTCGGCGCAGTGGCTGCATGCGGCGGGCATCCACAGCGCGTCCGACCTACGCCGGCTGGGGGCGGTCGATGCTTACCGCGCCGTGCGCACACGCGGATTCAGAGCGTCAAAAGTGCTGCTGTATGCGATTGAAGGCGCATTGATGGACGTGCATTGGAACGACATCCCCGCGGAGCGCAAGGAGGCGTTGAATCGTCAGTTGGATGCGCTCTCGACGCGCCAGAAGATCTAGCCCTGAAGATCAGCCAAAGACTCGTGGCGAAAAATCCGAAAACAGCGGTTGACTCTCAAATGAGAATCGTTATGATTATCACAGCTGGTCGCGAGATCAGCCGATAACTGAAAGACCATTGGTTCGGACTCTCAGATTATCTCCTCATCAGGCTAATCACGGTTATTTGACCCGGCTCTTGCCGGGTCTTTTTTTGGCCCGAGAAAACTGAACTCAGCGTGCGATGATCAACGGATGACCACGCTCCGGGTGCGAGTGCACCAACACATCCAGCCCAAACACCGCCTTGAGCGGCTCGGGCTGCAGCACCTGCGCCGGCGTGTCCAGAGCATGAGGGCGTCCGTTTTCCAGCAACAGGATACGATCACAGTAACGTGCGGCCAGATTGAGGTCATGCAGGATCACCAGCACCGCAGCGCCACGATCAGCAAAGCTGCGGATTGCCTGCAAGGTCGTATGCTGATGCAACGGATCGAGCATTGACGTCGGTTCATCCAGCAACAACGTCTGCCCCGCCTCGCCCGGCCATAATTGTGCCAGGACACGGGCCAGGTGCACCCTCTGACGCTCTCCGCCCGACAAGGCCAGGTAACTGCGACCACTCAGGTGCCCGACATCCGCCGCTCGAAGCGCCGCGTGGATGATTTCCTCATCGCGTACTCGCCCGGTCTGATGCGGCAGACGTCCCATGCCTACAACTTCCTCGACACGGAAAGCGAAATCCAGGGTTGAGCTCTGAGGCAGTACCGCCAGGCGCCGGGCTCGTTGCGCTCCGCTCAGATGCTTGAGCTCTTGCTGGTCGAGCCAGACCTTGCCCTGATCAGGGGTCAGCTCGCCGCACAGCGCACTCAGCAAGGTACTTTTTCCTGCACCATTGGGCCCCAGTACGCCCAGCACTTCGCCCGGCAGCAGTTCCAGGCCGATATCCGCCAATACGGTTTTGCCCCCGCGGCGGATCTGCAACGCTTCCACCCGCAGCATCAGGCGCGCCCTCGCAGCAACAGATACAGAAAAAACGGCGCGCCGATAAACGCGGTGACGATACCGATGGGCAGTTCCGCCGGCGCCAGCGCCAAGCGCGCCACGAGGTCCGCAAACAGCAGCAAGCTCGCGCCCGCCAGCACCGAAGCAGGCAACAGCACACGGTGATCCGGCCCTGCGAGCAACCGCACCAAGTGCGGCACCACCAACCCGACAAAGCCGATCATGCCCGCCGCAGCCACCGCCGCGCCAACGCCCAGTGCCGTACAGAACACCAGCTCACGCTTGAGCCTTTCAACATCAATGCCCAGATGGTTGGCCTCGGACTCGCCCAGCAACAGTGCATTCAAGGCCTTCGCTCGGCGCGGCAACCACAACGCCACACCCGCACTCACCAGCAGTAGCGGCCATAATCGCGAATAGCTGGCGCCATTGAGGCTGCCCAGGTTCCAGAATGTCAGCGTGCGCAAGGTGGCGTCGTCCGCCAGGTAGGTAAACAGCCCCACCGCAGAACCGGCGAGGGCTGTCAGCGCAATGCCGGCGAGTAACATCGTCGCGACGTTGGTCTGGCCATTGCGCAGTCCCAATCGATACACCAACGCCGTGACGCCCAGCCCTCCCAGAAACGCACAAATCGACAATAGATAGGGCCCGAATGCATCCGGCAGCCCGCCAAAAAACGAGCCCCCGACGATCGCCACCGCAGCGCCCAATGCCGCGCCACTGGACACGCCCACCAAGCCAGGGTCGGCCAGCGGGTTGCGAAACAACCCCTGCATCGCCACGCCCGACAACGCGAGCACACCACCGACGGCCAGGCCCAGCAGCGTGCGCGGTAAACGGATCTGCCCCAGGATCAGTTCGGCCTGCTCGAGCCCCTGGGGCTCAATCGGCGCGCCCATTAATCGTAACGCCGCCCTGAGTGTGTCGAACAGCGGCAGGCTGACCGGCCCCAAGGCCAATGAAAGCCAGATCGCCACCAGACATAACAGCGCCAGCCCGATAAACAGGGTTTTCGGTTTAACCAGCGTCGTCATGGGGCGGGTTCAGCCTGGGCTGGATAAAACACCGCGGATAACTGCGCCAGGCTTTGCGGCAAGCGAGGTCCGAGCCCGCCCACCAGCAGCGTCGGGTCCAATTCGATCACCCGCCCGTGTTTGGCCGCTGGGGTGGAAGCAAGGATTGGGTTTTCCTTGAACAGTGCCGCACGGGCCGCTTCACCGCTCAGCGCTCGATCAGCAAATACCAGCACTTGAGGACTCAACCCGGCCAGCGACTCCACCGAGAACGGCTTGTAACCCGTGTGGGTCGCCAGGTTCTGCCCGCCGGCCTGCTGCACTATCCAATCGGCGGCGGTGTCTCTGCCGGCGATCAGCGGCTTGCCCCCCGCGTGCCCGAGCAACAGCAACACACCGGGCGCCTTTTGCGTCAACCGGGCCTTGGCCACCGTGGCTTTCTGCTGATTCAGCGCCTGCTCATACTCGCTAAACAGTTCGCTGGCCCTGGCTTCGCTGCCCAGCAGCTTGCCCAGGCGCAACAGATTGGTTTTCAGGCTGGGTAAATCCGGCTGCGCCGAGAACATCTCCACCTGCACCCCGGCGCCGCGGATTTGCGCCAGCACCGGCGGTGGGCCCATCTCTTCGGTACCCACCAGCACCTGCGGGCGCAGGCTGAGAATGCCTTCGGCCGACAACTGGCGCTGATAACCGATACTGGGCAATGCCTTGAGTGACGCCGGATGCTGGCTGGTGGTGTCCACGCCGACCAGCTTCGACTCCCCTCCCAATGCCGTCACCCATTCCGATAACGCCCCACCGGCGCTGGCCCAGCGTTGCGGCAGTTCCAGGGCTTGGGCCGCGTGGTTCACCAGCAGTCCGGCAACAAGCGCAATAACGCTGGCACTCAGGCGCATAACAGGGTTTCCTTCCAGGGCAGTGCCGCTCAAGTACTCATTAATGTGACAGATAAATCTTACCTGGCATCGTATAGAGCACCCGTTCAGCTGACGGGCGAAGCAGGCATTTGATAATTGTTTGCATTTGCACGTCAAGGCACTTAAGGACTGATATGAAGTTTCTCTGCCCCTCCGCGGCCCTTGCGCCCGACAGCAGCCTCGGTTTTGATATCGACGGCTGCAAACTGTTGGCTGTGCGGCGCGCTGGCGTTGCCTACTTCTACATCAACCGCTGCCCCCATCGCGGCATTGCGCTGGAATGGCAACCGGACAGCTTCCTCGACTCCAGCGCCAGCCTGATTCAATGCGCCACCCATGGCGCGCTGTTCCTGATCGAAAGCGGCGAATGCATCGCCGGCCCCTGCGCAGGCCAAAGCCTCACCGCCCTGCCCGGCCGCGAAGACGAACAAGGCCTCTGGGTCGAACTCTAGTTGCCCAACAGCACCTTCAAGGCACGCTCGACGTAGATTTCTTCAGGCGTGACCCGCACACCGTACGCCAACACCTCGACACCCGCCGCCTTGGCCTCGCGTAAGGCAGCGGCATAACCCGCGTCGATCTCCACCGCCGGACGCACCGCATCGATCCCCGACAAGTTGACGCAATACAACTGCACCGCCCGAACGCCTTCACGTACCAGGTGTGCCAACTCCCGCAGGTGCTTGGCGCCACGCTGGGTCACTGCATCGGGAAACGCCGCCACAGAGGTGCCGTCAAAGCCCAAGGTGACACTTTTGACTTCGACGTACGCCGCGCCGTGCGGGTAATCCAGGCGGAAGTCGATCCGACTGTTTTCCTGGCCGTATGGCACTTCGCGTTTCAGCGCGGTAAAGCCGTTGAGCTCAGTGATCACCCCGGCGCGCAATGCCTCCTCGACCAATTGGTTGGCGCGTGCCGTGTTGACGCACGCCAGCCGACCCTGGGGCGTTTCGGCAATTTCCCAGGTGCCCGGCAATTTACGCTTGGGGTCGGTGGAGCGGCTGAACCACACCTGTCCACCCTCCACCATGCAATTGAGCATCGAACCGGTGTTCGGGCAGTGAATGGTGAGCAACTCGCCGGTAACGGTTTCGATATCGGTGAGAAAGCGCTTGTAGCGGCGGATTAGCCGACCTTCTTCAAGGGGAGGATGAAAACGCATCAGCCTTGCCAGCTCCGCAAGCCACGGGCAATTCGTTCCACCGCTTCTTGTAGCCGATCAAGGTTTTGCGTGTAGGCAAAACGTACGTGATGACCCGCCTGATGACGTCCGAAATCCAGCCCCGGGGTAAAGGCTACATGCTCGGTTTCCAGGAAATGGCGGCAGAATGCGAAGGCATCACCGCCAAATGCGCTGATATCCGCATAAAGATAGAACGCCCCTTCAGGCTCCACGGCGATGCCAAACCCCAATTCACGCAGAGCTGGCAGCAGGAAGTCACGGCGCCGGCCAAATTCGGCGCGGCGCTCTTCCAGAATGCTCAGGGTTTGCGGGGCAAAACAGGCCAAAGCGGCGTATTGGGCCATGCTCGGCGCGCTGATGTAGAGGTTTTGCGCCAGCTTCTCCAAATCACCGACCGCTGCAAGGGGCGCCACCAGCCAGCCCAGGCGCCAGCCGGTCATGCCGAAATACTTCGAAAAACTATTCAGAACAAATGCATCGTCGTCGACCTCCAGCACGCTGGCGGCGTCGGTGCCGTAGGTCAACCCGTGATAGATCTCGTCAACCACCAGGTGACCATCGCGCGCCTTGATGGCATTCGACAGCCCGCCCAATTCGTCCCGGGTGAGGATCGTCCCGGTAGGGTTGGCCGGGGACGCAACCAGCGCGCCGACGCTGTCTTGATTCCAGTGTTGAGCCACCAGGTCGGCGGTCAATTGGTAGCGCTGCTGCGGGCCAACCGGCACCAACTGCGCCGCGCCCTCGACCAAACGCAGGAAATGCCGGTTGCAGGGGTAGCCTGGATCCGCCAGCAGCCAGTGCTTGCCCGGATCCACCAGCAGGCTACTGGTCAACAGCAACGCGCCGGAGCCACCGGGCGTGACCAGAATGCGCTGCGGATCGACGTTCAACCCGTAGCGTTGCTGGTAGAAACCGCTGATCGCTTCGCGCAATTCGGGCAGCCCGCGGGCGGCGGTGTAGCGGGTCTTGCCGTTGGCCAACGCGGCCTGGCCAGCCTGGATAATCGGTTCGGCGGTGGTGAAATCCGGCTCGCCGATTTCCAGATGGATCACGTCGTGCCCCGCTGACTGCAGCTCATTGGCCCGCGCCAGCAACGCCATGACATGAAAAGGTTCGATGGCGCGACTGCGCGCACTGTAGGGCTGAGCCATTAGCCTTCCTTAGACGGTGAGGACAAACCTGGATTCTACCGAACCCTCGCATTAAAACATGCTCTATTGCCTATCCGGCCCACTTTACGGGCCGGGCAAGCGCCGGCAAAACGACTAAAATCAACATTCGAGACACCACATAGCCAGCCGCGACGGGGCCCTGCAGTTTGCAACCCCGGCGCGACAGGCTCGACAACCGGGAGTGGCGCACCCCGAATCTATCTGGTAAGTTCGCCCGCTTGCAGCCGCAGGGCCGGCAGGTGTCGGTGACGTTGCAATCCTGCGCAATGGATTAGAAGAGTGAGAGGCGGTCTATTCATGTCCACCCAAGCAAAGCAACAGCAGACTCAAGGCCTCGGCGGCTTCGAACCCTATGTGGAAAAAAAGGGCGAGGAGTACATGGGCGAGCCCATGCGCGAGCACTTCACCAAAATCCTGAACAAGTGGAAACAGGATTTGATGCAGGAGGTCGACCGCACGGTTGACCATATGAAGGACGAAGCAGCCAACTTCCCTGACCCGGCCGACCGTGCCAGCCAGGAAGAAGAGTTTGCCCTCGAACTGCGCGCCCGCGACCGCGAGCGCAAGTTGATCAAGAAGATCGACAAGACCCTGCAACTGATCAAAGACGAAGAATACGGCTGGTGCGAATCCTGCGGTGTCGAGATCGGTATTCGTCGCCTGGAAGCCCGCCCCACCGCGGACCTCTGTGTAGACTGCAAGACCTTGGCTGAAATCAAGGAAAAACAGGTCGGCAAGTAATAGCCGCCGAGCTGAACGAATGGGGCGTGCGAACGCCCCATTTTTGTTGCTGGCGTTTACCGATTTTCCAGTAGTATCCGGCCCATGACTGCCTCTACCTATATCGGGCGCTTCGCCCCCACGCCCAGCGGCCATCTGCACTTCGGCTCCCTGGTCGCCGCCCTCGCTTCCTACCTCGACGCCCGCGCCAATCAAGGCCGCTGGCTGATGCGCATGGAAGACCTCGACCCCCCCCGTGAAGAACCCGGCGCCCAGGCGGCAATCCTGCATGCCCTGGAAAGCTACGGGTTTGAATGGGATGGCGAACTGGTTCGCCAGAGCGAGCGACACGACGCCTACGCCAAGGTATTGAACGACCTGTTCAACCACGGCCTGGCCTACGCCTGCACCTGCTCGCGCAAACAGCTGGAACCCTACAACGGGATTTACCCCGGGCTGTGTCGCAATGCCGGTCACGAGCAGCAGGATGCCGCCATCCGTCTGCGCGTGCCCGAGCTTGAATACCATTTTACCGACCGTGTTCAGGGCCAATTCAGACAGCACCTGGGGCGCGATTCAGGCGACTTCATCATCCGCCGCCGCGATGGCCTGTACGCCTATCAATTGGCCGTGGTCGTGGATGACGCCTGGCAAGGCGTTACCGACATCGTGCGCGGCGCCGACCTGCTCGACTCCACGCCCCGCCAGCTCTACCTGCAGGAATTACTCGGCCTGCGCCAGCCGCGCTACCTGCATGTGCCGCTGATCGTCCAGCCGGACGGTCACAAACTGGGCAAGTCGTACCGTTCGCCACCGCTGACGGCGGACCAGGCCACACCGTTATTGCTCAGAGCGCTGCGCGCCCTCGGCCAGCCCGCCGGGGACGAGCTGCTTTACGCAAGCCCCAGGGAACTGCTGGATTGGGGCATCCAGCAGTGGGATGCCACACTGATCCCTCGCACACTCACGCTGGCCGAAGCGCAATTGAACTGAAGGCGCTTGCAGCTTGCCAGCCATCCGTTACCATCGCCGCAATTCTTCAATCAGAGGCCAACATGTACATCTATCGATTGGTCCTGCTGCTGGTCGTCGGGATCTACCTGTTTTCCCCCGCCATCATGGATTGGTGGATCGATGCCACAGGCGCCTGGTACCGCCCTTACCTGCTCTGGCTGATCCTGATCGTCGTGACTTTCATCCTGCAGAGCCAAAAAGATGCCGATGAGCTTTAGCCTCACCCAGATGCTGCTGATCAGCGCCGCCTACCTGGCTGCGCTGTTCGGCGTCGCCTGGATCAGTGAGCGCGGAATGATTCCGCGGGCGATCATTCGCCATCCCTTGACCTACACCTTGTCCCTGGGCGTGTACGCCAGCGCCTGGGCGTTCTACGGAACGGTGGGCCTGGCCTATCAATACGGTTATGGTTTCCTGTCCAGCTACCTGGGGGTATCCGGCGCGTTCCTGCTGGCGCCGGTGTTGCTGTACCCGATTCTGAAAATCACCCGTACCTATCAGTTGTCGTCGCTGGCGGACCTGTTTGCCTTCCGCTTTCGCAGTACCTGGGCCGGCGCGCTCACCACGATTTTCATGTTGATCGGCGTGCTGCCGCTGCTGGCCCTGCAGATTCAGGCAGTGGCCGACTCCATCAGCATCCTCACCCGCGAGCCCGTGCAGCATCGCGTCGCCCTGGCCTTCTGCGCCTTGATCAGCCTGTTCACCATTTTCTTTGGCTCGCGCCATATCGCCACCCGGGAAAAACACCAGGGCCTGGTATTTGCGATTGCCTTTGAATCGGTCATCAAGCTGATTGCCATCGGCGGCGTCGGCCTCTACGCGCTCTACGGCGTGTTCGACGGCCCGCAGCAGTTGGAATTGTGGCTGCTGCAAAACCAGACCGCCCTCGCCGCCTTGCACACGCCACTGCAGGAAGGCCCCTGGCGTACGCTGCTGCTGGTGTTCTTCGCCTCGGCGATCGTGATGCCGCACATGTACCACATGACCTTCACCGAAAACCTCAACCCACGCTCCCTGGTCAGCGCCAGCTGGGGCCTGCCATTGTTCCTGCTGTTGATGAGCCTGGCAGTGCCGCTGATTCTCTGGGCCGGACTGAAACTGGGGGCAACCACCAACCCCGAGTACTTCACCCTCGGCATCGGCATCGCCGCCAACAGCCCGGCCCTGGCGTTGCTGGCCTATGTCGGCGGGTTGTCGGCGGCCAGTGGCTTGATCATTGTCACCACGCTGGCACTGTCCGGGATGGCGCTTAACCACCTGGTGCTGCCGCTGTACCAACCGCCCGCCGAAGGCAACATCTACCGCTGGCTGAAATGGACACGCCGCGCGCTGATCGTCGCGATCATCATGGCCGGCTACGCCTTTTATCTGCTGCTGGGTCCCGGCCAGGACCTGGCCAACCTCGGCATCGTGGCATTTGTCGCCACCCTGCAGTTCCTGCCGGGCGTGTTGTCGGTGCTGTACTGGCCGACCGCCAACCGTCGGGGCTTTATCGCCGGCTTGCTGGCGGGCGTCCTCGTGTGGCTGGTGACCATGCTGCTACCGCTGGTCGGCAACCTGCAGGGGTTCTACATACCGCTGCTGAACATGATCTACGTGCTGGACGACACCAGCTGGCACATGGCCGCAATCGCCTCGCTGGCCGCCAACGTGCTGATGTTCACCCTGATCTCGCTGTTCACCAACGCCAGCCCTGAAGAAACCAGCGCCGCCGAGGCCTGTGCGGTGGACAATGTGCGCCGCCCGCAACGCCGCGAGCTGCATGCGGCCTCGCCTCAGGAATTCGCCACGCAGCTGGCCAAGCCGCTCGGCGCCAAGGCCGCGCAAAAGGAAGTGGAACAGGCCCTGCGCGATCTGTACCTGCCGTTCGACGAGCGCCGCCCCTATGCCCTGCGCCGCCTGCGTGACCGTATCGAAGCCAACCTGTCCGGGTTGATGGGCCCCAGCGTGTCCCAGGACATGGTGGAAACCTTCCTGCCCTACAAGGCCGGCGGCGAAAATTACGTGACCGAAGACATCCACTTCATCGAGAGCCGGCTGGAGGATTACCACTCACGCCTCACCGGCCTTGCCGCCGAGCTCGACGCCCTGCGCCGCTACCACCGCCAGACCCTGCAGGAGCTGCCGATGGGCGTGTGTTCCCTGGCCAAGGACCAGGAAATCCTGATGTGGAACAAGGCCATGGAAGAGCTGACCGGGATCGCCGCGCAACGCGTGGTGGGCTCTCGCCTCAATACCCTGGGCGAGCCCTGGAAAGAACTGCTGCAAGGCTTTATCAACCTGCCCGACGAGCATTTGCACAAGCAGCACCTGGCCCTCGACGGCCAGACCCGCTGGCTCAACCTGCACAAGGCCGCGATTGACGAGCCCCTGGCCCCTGGCAACAGCGGCCTGGTGTTACTGGTGGAGGACCTGACCGACACCCAGATGCTCGAAGACAAGCTGGTGCACTCCGAGCGCCTGGCCAGCATCGGTCGCCTGGCCGCCGGGGTGGCTCACGAGATCGGCAACCCGATCACCGGTATCGCCTGCCTGGCGCAGAACCTGCGCGAAGAGCGCGAGGAAGACGGCGAAATCACCGAGATCAGCGGGCAAATCCTCGAGCAGACCAAACGCGTGTCACGCATCGTGCAGTCGCTGATGAGCTTTGCCCACTCCGGCGCCCATCAGAATCAGGACGAAGCGGTATGCCTGGCCGAAGTGGCGCAGGATGCCATTGGGCTGCTGGCCTTGAACAGGCGCAATTTCGAAGTACAGTTCTTTAATCTGTGCGATCCGGACCATTGGGTCGACGGCGACTCACAACGCCTGGCGCAGGTGCTGATCAACCTGCTGTCCAACGCCCGTGACGCGTCCCCGCCGCACAGTGCGGTACGCGTCAAGAGCGAGGCTTTCGAGCACACGGTCGACCTGATCGTGGAAGACGAAGGCAGCGGCATTCCACAGAACATCATGGATCGATTGTTCGAACCTTTCTTCACCACCAAGGACCCAGGTGAAGGTACCGGTCTGGGCCTTGCACTGGTCTATTCCATCGTTGAAGAGCATTATGGACAAATCACCATCGACAGCCCGGCTGACACCGAAAGCCAACGCGGCACCCGTATTCGGGTGACCTTGCCGCGTCATGTCGAAGCGACGTCCGCTGTGAACTGAGACCGTCGAGAGAATTGAATCAATGCCGCACATTTTGATCGTCGAAGACGAAACCATTATCCGCTCTGCCTTGCGTCGCCTGCTTGAACGTAATCAGTACCAGGTCAGCGAAGCCGGCTCGGTGCAGGAAGCCCAGGAGCGGTTCAGCATTCCCACGTTCGACCTGATCGTCAGCGACCTGCGGTTGCCGGGCGCACCGGGTACCGAACTGATCAAGCTGGGCCAGGGCACTCCGGTGCTGATCATGACCAGCTACGCCAGCCTGCGCTCGGCGGTGGACTCGATGAAGATGGGCGCGGTGGACTACATCGCCAAGCCTTTCGACCATGACGAGATGCTTCAAGCCGTGGCCCGTATCCTGCGTGACCGCCAGTCGGCCAGCAGTGCGCCAGCCGAACCGCGTCCGGCAGGAAAAGCTGCCGACAAGCCGGGCGTCGACAACAGCAACGGCGAGATCGGCATCATTGGCTCCTGCCCGCCCATGCAGGACCTTTACAGCAAGATCCGCAAAGTGGCACCCACCGACTCCAATGTGTTGATCCAGGGTGAGTCGGGCACCGGCAAGGAGCTGGTGGCCCGTGCCCTGCACAACCTGTCCAGGCGCGCCAAGGCACCGATGATCTCGGTGAACTGCGCGGCGATTCCCGAATCCCTGATCGAGTCCGAACTGTTTGGTCACGAAAAAGGCGCATTCACCGGTGCCAGCGCCGGGCGTGCGGGCCTGGTCGAAGCCGCCGATGGCGGCACGCTGTTCCTCGACGAGATCGGCGAGTTGCCCCTGGAAGCACAGGCGCGCTTGCTGCGGGTGCTGCAGGAAGGCGAAATTCGCCGGGTCGGTTCGGTGCAATCGCAAAAAGTCGATGTGCGCCTGATCGCAGCGACGCACCGCGACCTCAAGAGCCTGGCCAAGATCGGCCAGTTCCGCGAAGACTTGTATTACCGCTTGCACGTGATTGCGCTCAAGCTGCCAGCACTGCGTGAGCGTGGCGCCGACGTCAACGAGATTGCCAATGCGTTCCTGCTGCGCCAGAGCGCGCGCATCAACCGAACCGACCTGAAGTTCGCGCCGGACGCCGAGCAGGCAATCCGGCATTACTCGTGGCCGGGTAACGTGCGGGAATTGGAGAACGCCGTTGAGCGTGCGGTCATTCTTTCGGAAAGCCCGGAAATTTCCGCCGAGCTGCTGGGCATCGATATCGAGCTCAGCGACCTGGACGACGACGACTTCATCGGCCTGGCGCCGCAACAGGGCACAGGCAGCAATACCAGCCATGAGCCGACGGAGGACTTGTCCCTGGAGGACTACTTCCAGCACTTCGTCCTCGAACACCAGGACCATATGACCGAGACCGAACTGGCGCGCAAGCTGGGCGTAAGCCGCAAATGCCTGTGGGAACGCCGCCAGCGCCTGGGTATTCCACGGCGTAAGACCGGTGTCGCCAGCGAGAGTTGAGGGCCCGCACCACAGGTAACACCTGCTAATGTGAAAAAACTGTTACCGCGGATATTGCGCGTAACAAAAGCCGGGGCTTACGGTAACGAAGCCCCGGCTTTTTTTCGTCCGCAAAAACCCGGGAATCGCCTCGAACCCCTGATTTTGCTGGGCGGCGCAAAAGTTGGCACGCACCCTGCTATATGCTTAGTACAAAAACAATAACAAGCTTTGTACAAGACAATAAAAATAAGACGAATCGACTCACGCATAACAAAAACAACACGGCGGAGGCGCAGCTAACTGATTCTTTTGGAGAGGCGTTGCATTGGGGCTTGCCCCGCAACCAGGCCGAGAACAACAAAAACTGCCCTAAGGCAGAGCCTGAACTGGTTGGATCGTAGATCAGCAACACAGCGACCAAAGCAATCCGTTTGCTCTTGACTCCCGATTGGGAGTGTCATGAAGGTGAAGCTTCATGGCGAGGGCGATCAACAAAAACAAGAAGCCCGAAAACCATAATAAAAATAGAGCACGCAACTACTTCTGGGGGAGCTTCGGCTCCCCTTGTAGTTTCCGATAGATTCCTCCGGATTGCCCTTCAAACGCTTATGGCGCAACGCCTGCAGCTTGTTCCTACACCATCCCCTGACTAAATGCTAGAATCCCGGCCCATCATGCGGTCATTCTTCGTTATGGCCGAACATTCCTTCAAACAGTGCATCCCATGCTGAAGAAGTTGTTCCAGTCATTCCGTTCTCCCTTGCGTCGTACGCAACACATTCGCAGCACGCCTGAAGTGCTTAATAGCAATCAGCATTCATTGCAGCGTGCTCAGTTCAGCCGTTACGCAGTGAACATCGTCGAACGTTTGCAGAACGCCGGTTACCAGGCCTACCTGGTGGGCGGTTGCGTACGCGACATGCTGCTCAATATCACGCCGAAGGATTTCGACGTCGCCACCAGCGCCACGCCTGAACAGGTGCGTGCCGAATTCCGCAATGCGCGGATCATCGGGCGCCGCTTCAAGCTGGTGCATATCCATTTCGGGCGCGAAATCATCGAAGTCGCGACCTTCCGCGCCGGCCATCCGCAAAACGATGAAGAGGAAGACACCAATCAGTCTTCCCGCAACGAGAGCGGACGCATCCTGCGCGACAATGTCTACGGCACGCTGGAAGAAGACGCGCAACGCCGCGACTTCACCATCAATGCCCTCTATTACGATCCGGTCAGCGAGCGCATCCTCGATTACGCCAACGGCGTGCACGATATTCGCAACAACCTGATCCGCCTGATCGGCGATCCGACGCAGCGCTACCAGGAAGACCCGGTGCGCATGCTGCGTGCCGTGCGGTTCGCCGCCAAGCTCAACTTCGGTATCGAGAAGCACACGGCCGCACCGATTCGCGAGTTGGCGCCCATGCTGCGGGAAATCCCGTCGGCGCGTCTGTTCGAAGAAGTGCTCAAGCTGTTCCTGTCGGGCTACGCCGCCGACACCTTTGAAATGCTCGTCGACCTGCAGCTGTTCGATCCGCTGTTCCCGGCCAGCGCCGAGGCGCTGGAATACAACCCGACGTACACCCACACCCTGATCAGCGAAGCGTTGGTCAACACTGACTTGCGCATCAAGCAGAACAAGCCGGTCACCCCGGCGTTCCTGTTTGCCGCCCTGTTGTGGCCGGCCTTGCCTAAACGCGTACTGCGCCTGCAGGACCGTGGCATGCCGCCAATCCCTGCGATGCAGGAAGCCGCCCACGAGTTGATCACCGAACAGTGCCAGCGCATTGCCATTCCGAAGCGCTTCACCCTGCCGATCCGCGAAATCTGGGACATGCAAGAGCGCCTCTCGCGCCGCAGTGGCAAACGCGCCGACCTGTTGCTGGAGAACCCGCGTTTCCGCGCCGGCTACGACTTCCTGTTGCTGCGTGAAAGCGCCGGTGAGCAGACCGACGGCCTGGGTGAATGGTGGACCGACTATCAGGATGCCAATGACAGCCAGCGCCGCGAGATGATTCGTGAACTGGGCAGCAAAGGCGACAGCACCGGTGAAGGGCCGAAAAAGCGCCGCCGCAGCACGAGCAAGCGCAAACGCAGCGCCGCCGAAGGCTCAGGCGCAGCAGGCGAATAAACGTGGAGCGTATCTACATCGGCATGGGCAGCAACCTGGCTGCCCCGGCGCAGCAACTGCGCAGCGCTATCGAAGCCTTGGCGCAACTGCCCGGCACTGCCCTTGCCGGTGTCTCCGCCTTCTACCAAAGCGACTCCCTGCTTCCCGGCCAACCGCGTTACACCAACGCGGTGGCGGCGCTGGACAGCACCCTTGCGCCGCTGGACCTGCTCGATGCGCTGCAAGCCATCGAAAACGATCAGGGCCGCGAGCGCGTTGAGCGCTGGGGGCCACGCACCCTCGATCTGGATATTCTGCTTTTTGGCGATCGCCTGATCGATGAGCCGCGCCTCAAGGTGCCGCACTACCAGATGCACCTGCGGCCGTTCGTGCTTTATCCACTGGCTGAGTTGGCGCCTGCCGACCTGCAACTGCCAGACGGGCAAAGCCTCAGCGGCTTGCTTGAAGCCTGCCCATTCGTCGGCCTGGAACGCTTACCTCTGTAGGAGCGAGCTTGCTCGCGAAAATCGTCAACGATCACGCGCCCAGCCTGATTAAACGCAGTGCCTGTGGGTTCTTCGCGAGCAAGCTCGCTCCTACAATCGCGTCAGTAACAGCGGTAACACCGCCATCGTAACAATGCGGTAACACATCCAATTGACTTCCCGTGTCCTCCTCACGACTATAGGCGTCCCGCTGCCGCCAAGCCGGCACTGAAGGGCGCAATCCAGGCCTTATAAGCACTGCTCTCAAGACGGTGCGCCTGTATAAACGAAGACTCACGCGCGTTACTCGCTGTTTCCAAGCGCCTGAACGAGGACCCTTTTCATGCCAGACATTACCCTGACCACCTTGCAGAGCCTCAAGCTCAAAGGTGAAAAAATCACCATGCTGACCTGCTACGACGCTACCTTCGCCCACGCCAGTTGCCAGGCCGGAGTCGAGGTGTTGCTGGTAGGCGACTCCCTGGGCATGGTTCTTCAAGGGAATGACAGCACGCTACCCGTTACCACCGATGAGCTCGCGTACCACACCGCCAGCGTCAAGCGTGGCAACGACGGTGCATTCATCATCGCCGACCTGCCGTTCATGGGTTACGCGACGCTCGAACAGACCTTCCAGAACGCCGGCAAACTGATGCAGGCAGGCGCGCACATGATCAAGGTCGAAGGTGCCGTCTGGCTCGCCGAGTCGATCCGACTGCTGGCTGAGCGCGGCGTACCGGTCTGCGCGCACATGGGCCTGACCCCGCAGTCGGTCAACCTGCTGGGCGGCTATAAGGTGCAGGGCCGCAATGAAGCCCAGGCCCGCCAGATGCGCGCCGATGCCATCGCCCTGGAGCAAGCCGGTGCCGCGATGATTCTGCTGGAGTGCGTCCCCAGTGAACTGGCCGCGGAAATCACCCAGGCCGTCAAGGTACCGGTGATCGGCATCGGCGCCGGCTCGGCCACCGACGGCCAGGTGCTGGTGCTGCACGACATGCTCGGCCTGTCGATCAGCGGCCACGTGCCCAAGTTCGTGAAAAACTTCATGGCCGGCCAGACCAGCATTCACGCCGCGCTGAGCGCTTACGTCAGCGAAGTCAAAGCCGTGACCTTCCCCGGCACTGAACATGGATTCTCTGCATGAACACCGTTAAAACCCTGCGCGAGCTGCGTTCCGCCGTGACCCACGCGCGCAATGCCGGCAAGCGCATCGGCTTCGTGCCGACCATGGGCAACCTGCACAACGGCCACGCCACCCTGGTGAGCAAAGCGGCGCAGCAATCGGATTTCGTGGTGACGAGCATTTTCGTCAACCCGCTGCAATTCGGCGCCGGCGAAGACCTGGACAAATACCCGCGCACCCTCGCCGCCGACCAGGAAATGCTGCTGCAAGCCGGTTGTAACCTGCTGTTCGCGCCAACGGTCGAAGAGATGTATCCCGACGGCATGACCGGACAAACCCGCGTCAGCGTGCCCCAGCTGTCCGAAGGCCTGTGTGGGGCCAGCCGTCCAGGGCATTTCGAAGGCGTCGCCACCGTGGTCAGCAAGCTGTTCAACATGGTGCAGCCGGATATGGCCGTCTTCGGCCAGAAGGACTATCAGCAATTGGCGGTGATTCGCGCCATGGTGCATGACCTGAACATGCCGATCCAGATCATCGGCGAGCCGACCGTACGCGCAGCCGATGGCTTGGCGCTGTCATCGCGCAACGGTTACCTCACCGAAGAGCAACGCGCGATCGCCCCCGTGCTGTACCGCAGCCTCAGCCAGATCGCGGCCGCCATCAAAAGCGGTGAGTCTGATTTCGCGAGATTGCGCGCCGAGCACATCCAGCAGATCGAAGCCGCTGGCTTGCGCATGGATTACCTGGAAGTGCGCCAGGGTGTGCACCTTCGCCCAGCCACGCCAGAAGATCGGGACATTGTGATCCTGGTCGCCGCCTATCTGGGCGCGACTCGCTTGATCGACAATCTGCATTTGAACCTCGACTGACCCCTCTCGACACCCCGCCGATTGCCCTGATCGCTGTGCCGGTATAAAAAAGTACCGGCCACAGCGCAGACAAAGCCAAGACATATCGACACGCTAGGTTTAATGTAATCGCCCTGCGCGTATGGTTAGCGCTGTCTGGAACTTGTGGCCAGTGAAAAGACTGGATGTTCCGGATTTTGAAGTGTCCTAAAAGGCAGTCCCCGTAATAAAAAGGAAACCCGCAGCGATGGCGTACTACCGCACCCCTCATGACGTTACCGCGCTGCCCGCCTGGCAAGCGCTCAATCAACATCGCCAAGCCATGCAGGATTTCAGCATGCGCGAGGCGTTCAATGCCGACCCCCAGCGTTTCTCAGAATTCACCCTGAGCAGCTGCGGGCTTTTCCTCGATTACTCGAAAAACCTGATCACCCGCGAAACCCGCGACCTGCTGGTGGGCCTGGCCAACGAAGTCGGCCTCAAAGATGCGATCAACTCGCTGTATGCCGGCGAGCCCGTCAACTCCTCCGAAGGCCGCCCGGCGCTGCATACCGCCCTGCGCCGCCCGGTGGGCGACAAGTTGTTGGTCAACGGCGTGAACATCATGCCGGACGTGCACAAGGTGTTGAACCAGATCACTGACCTGGTCGGCCGCATTCACGATGGCCTGTGGCGTGGTTACACCGAGAAGCCGATCACCGACGTGGTGAACATCGGCATCGGTGGTTCGTTCCTCGGCCCGGAGCTGGTCTCCGAAGCGCTGTTGTCCTACGCTCATAAAGGCGTGCGCTGCCATTACCTGGCGAACATCGACGGCAGCGAGTTCCACGAGCTGACCATGAAGCTGCGCGCCGAGACCACCCTGTTCATCGTCTCGTCCAAGTCCTTCAACACCCTTGAAACCCTGAAGAATGCCCAGGCCGCACGCGCCTGGTACTTGGCCCAGGGTGGCTCGGAAGCCGAGCTGTACCGCCACTTCATCGCCGTGTCGAGCAACAACGCAGCGGCCGTGGCGTTCGGTATCCGCGAAGAAAACATCTTCCCGATGTGGGACTGGGTCGGCGGGCGTTACTCGCTGTGGTCTGCGATTGGCTTGCCGATCGCGCTGGCAATCGGCATGTCCAACTTCAAGGAACTGCTGTCCGGTGCCTACACCATGGACCAGCATTTCCAGAACGCCCCGTTCGAAGACAACATGCCGGTGCTGCTGGGCTTGCTGGGCGTATGGTATGGCAACTTCTGGGGCTCGCAGAGCCACGCGATCCTGCCGTACGACCACTACCTGCGTAACATCACCAAGCATTTGCAGCAGCTGGACATGGAATCCAACGGCAAGAGCGTGCGCCAGGACGGCACACCGGTAGCCACCGACACCGGCCCGGTCATCTGGGGCGGCGTGGGCTGCAACGGGCAGCATGCTTACCACCAGTTGCTGCACCAAGGCACCCAGCTGATTCCGGCCGACTTCATCGTGCCGATCGTGAGCTTCAACCCAGTCTCCGACCACCACCAGTGGCTGTACGCCAACTGCCTGTCCCAGAGCCAGGCACTGATGCTCGGCAAGACGCGCGCCGAAGCCGAAGCGGAGCTGCGCGAAAAAGGCATTCCGGAGGCCGACGTACAGAAACTGGCACCTCACAAGGTGATCCCGGGCAACCGTCCGAGCAACACCCTGGTGGTCGAACGCATCAGCCCACGTCGCCTGGGCGCGCTGGTCGCCATGTATGAGCACAAGGTGTTCGTGCAGAGCGTAATCTGGGGCATCAACGCCTTCGACCAATGGGGTGTTGAGCTGGGCAAGGAACTGGGCAAAGGCGTCTACAACCGCCTGACCGGCGCCGAAGAAAGCTTGGCTGATGATGCTTCCACCCAGGGCCTGATCAACTACTTCCGCGGTCGTCACCGCGGCTGATCCAGGTAGTGAAAGGCCAATGTCCGTTCGGACATTGGCCTTGTACCCTCCCACCTCAAGGTGCATCTTTATGACTTGTCGCCAAAACAAGAATAAGGAGCGCTCATGTTCGATATCAGCCAATTCCCCTCCGCCGACGCCGTTCGTCGGGCTGCGCAACTCAGTCAAGAGGATTATCAGCGCCTCTACCGCCAATCCATC
The DNA here is from genome assembly GCF_034043515.1 of Pseudomonas sp. MUP55. Classification (NCBI taxonomy): domain Bacteria; kingdom Pseudomonadati; phylum Pseudomonadota; class Gammaproteobacteria; order Pseudomonadales; family Pseudomonadaceae; genus Pseudomonas; species Pseudomonas sp. MUP55. The sequence continues at coordinate 4,996,336 of NZ_CP138214.1, forward strand.
CAACAGCCTGACATTTTCTGGGCCGAACAGGCCAAGGGCTTCCTCGATTGGGTAACGCCGTGGCACACCGTTCATAGCGCCGACATCACCACCGGTGCCGCGCAATGGTTTGCAGGTGGTCAGCTCAACGTCAGCTACAACTGCATCGACCGCCATTTGACACAGCGTGCCGATCAGCCGGCCTTCATCTGGGAAGGCGATGATCCCGCAACATCCTCCACAATCACTTACCGCCAACTTCATCAACACGTCAGCCGACTGGCCAACGTGCTGAAGAGCCGTGGCGTAAGAAAAGGCGACCGGGTGTGCATCTATATGCCGATGATCCCGGAAGCGGCCTACGCCATGCTGGCCTGCACACGCATCGGCGCGGTGCACTCGGTGGTGTTTGGCGGGTTCTCGCCCGACGCCCTGCGTGATCGGATACTGGATGCCGACTGTCGTACTGTCATCACTGCCGACGAAGGCGTACGCGGCGGCAAGCCGGTGGCGCTCAAGCACAACGTGGATAAAGCACTGGCCAGTTGCCCGAACGTCAGCAGTGTACTGGTGGTACAACGCACCGGCGCAAGCGTGAACTGGAGCGAAGGCCGCGACCTCAAGTATCAACAGGCCGTGGATGCCGCGAGCGACGATTGCCCGCCCGAGCCAATGGACGCCGAGGCTCCGCTGTTCATCCTCTATACCTCCGGCAGCACAGGCAAACCCAAGGGCGTGCTGCACAGCACCGGCGGTTATCTGCTGCAAGCGGCAATGACCTTCAAGTACGTGCTGGACTACCAGGAGGGCGAGGTGTTCTGGTGCACCGCCGACGTGGGTTGGGTCACCGGCCACAGCTACATCGTTTATGGCCCGCTGGCCAATGGGGCGACTTCATTGATGTTCGAGGGCGTACCGAGTTACCCGGACAGCTCGCGCTTCTGGCAGGTCATCGATAAACATCAGGTGAATATTTTCTACACCGCGCCGACCGCATTGCGCGCATTGATGCGTGAAGGCAGCGGCCCGCTGCAGAGCTCTTCCCGTGCCAGCCTGCGCCTGCTGGGCAGTGTCGGTGAGCCGATCAACCCAGAGGCGTGGGACTGGTACTTCAATGCCGTCGGCGAACAGCGCTGCCCGATTGTCGATACCTGGTGGCAGACCGAAACCGGCGGCATCATGCTCAGCCCGCTGGCCAGCGCCCAGCGCATCAAGCCAGGTTGTGCCACCCAGCCGATGTTCGGCGTACAACCGGTGTTGCTGGATGAGCAAGGTAAAGAAATCAGCGGTGCCGGCAGCGGCGTGCTCGCGATCAAATCCAGCTGGCCGGGGCAGATCCGCAGCGTCTACGGCGATCCGCAGCGCATGATCGACACCTATTTCAAACCCTACCCCGGCTACTACTTCACGGGCGACGGCGCGCGGCGCGATGAGGACGGCGATTACTGGATTACCGGGCGGGTCGACGACGTCATCAACGTATCTGGACATCGCATCGGTACGGCCGAAGTCGAAAGCGCCCTGGTGCTGCACGACCAGATCGCCGAAGCCGCGGTGGTCGGTTATCCCCACGACGTCAAAGGCCAGGGCATCTATGCCTTCGTCACGCCAATGAACGGCGTCGAACCCAGCGATGCGCTGAAAAAGCACCTGCTGGAGTTGGTCAGCAAGGAAATCGGCAGCTTCGCCAAACCGGAATTGATCCAATGGGCGCCCGCCCTGCCGAAAACCCGCTCTGGCAAGATCATGCGCAGGATTCTGCGCAAGATTGCCTGCAACGAGCTGGACAGCCTGGGTGATACCTCAACGCTGGCCGACCCGAGCGTGGTGGACGGCTTGATCGATGAACGCCTGAACCGATAGCCTCGAAATAACCCCCGGCCTGTTCAGGCCGGGGCTGTTAAACTGCGCGACCGCAATTGTCCTCATTTACCTGCAAGCAAGGCGCGCTCCATGACTCCCTTGAACCAGGCGCTGCGCGCCGCCCTCGATCATCGCCAAGACCTGATCAGTGAACTGCATGCCCAGGGGACTGACTGCTACCGGTTGTTCCACGGCAGCCAGGAAGGCGCCGGCGGTCTGACGATCGATCGCTACGGCCCGCAATTATTGGTGCAAAGCTTTCACCAATCCCTGGAGCGCGCTGATCTGTTGGACCTGCACCAACTGATCAACCAGTACATGGGCCTGGAATTGCTGCTGGTGTACAACGACCGCTCACGTGGCAATTCGCGGATCGACCGCGAAGACACCGTCTACCGCGCCGAACCTGCCGCGCTGGAAGACCTGGTCGGTCACGAATGGGGCCTCAACTACCGTGTCCGCGGGCGCCATGCCGGGCAGGACCCGCTGCTGTTTCTTGATCTGCGCAACACCCGCGGCTGGGTCAAGGCGCACAGCGCCGGTAAAAGCGTACTCAACTTGTTCGCCTACACCTGCGGCGTCGGCTTGAGCGCGGCGGCGGGCGGCGCGCGTGAAGTCTGCAACCTGGACTTTGCCGAAGGCAACCTGGCGGTCGGTCGCGAGAACGGCCTGCTCAACCCGCAGTTGCCGACCATGGAATTTATACAGTCCGATTACTTCCCTGCCATTCGCCAACTGGCCGGCCTCGCCATCACTCAGCGCCGTGGCCAGAAATTGCCCAGCTACCCGCGCCTGGAACAGCGCCAATATGACCTGGTGCTGCTCGACCCTCCCGCCTGGGCCAAAAGCGCCTTCGGCACCGTCGACCTGTTGCGCGACTACCAAAGCCTGCTCAAACCCGCCTTGTTGGCCACCGCAGATAATGGCGTACTCATTTGCTGCAACAACCTGGCGAAAGTGAGCATGGATGACTGGCGCGAACAGGTGCTGCGTTGCGCAGAAAAAGCCGGTCGCCCCGTGCGCGATTGGCAGGTGATGGCGCCAGCAGCGGACTTTCCGTCGAAAGACCAGCAACCTCCGCTGAAGACCCTGATCCTGCAATTGTAGGAAGTTTCCCAAGGCCCGCTGTTCTTCGGAACCGAAATCACGTGCCATACTCCAAGGCACTCTCGTTCGACATAGATGGCGTCACCCATGCCCAAAGGATTGATCCGCGCCCTAGGCGCCTTGTTGACCGCCCTGGCGTTGTACAGCTTGCTGGGCTTTCTGATTCTTCCGGGCATCGCCCTTCGCATTGCCAACCAGCAGTTGGCCAACTACGCGACGGTACCGGCGCGTATCGAGCGTATCGAGCTCAACCCGTTCAGCCTGGAGCTGACGTTATGGGGCCTGAAAATAGGTGAGCCGGGTAAAGAACAGCTGGGTTTCGCGCGCCTCTATGCCAACCTGCAGATCGACAGCCTCTGGACCCGCGCCCTGCACCTGGCCGATGTGCAGTTGGAACAACCCAAGACCGAATTGCTCTTCGACAAATCCGGCCAACTGAACCTGGCGCAGCTGTTCAAGTTGCCTGCGAGCGAGCCCACCCCGACCGATCCCGACGCCAAGCCCTTCCCGCTGCGTATCGACAGCATCAAGCTGGCGGGTGGTTATGTGCACTTCGAGGACCTGCGTCCCAGCGAACCCATCGAATTTCTCTACGACAAACTCGACTTCGAGCTGAAGAACCTCAGCACCTTGCCGGAAGATAACGCCGACATGACATTGGTGGCCGCTGGCCCCGCAGGCGGGCAGATCGACTGGAAAGGCAATTTCAGCCTGGTGCCGATCACCTCCCAAGGATCACTGAAAGTCACCGACGGCAAAATGAAAGCCTGGTGGCCGTATGTGCGCGATGCCTTGCCGTTGGTGCTCGAGGACGGCGTGCTCAATTTCAGCACCGACTACACCTTCAGCCTGGCCAAAGAAACCGAACTGAACCTGACCAACACCACCGCCAGCATCGCGCCTTTTGCGATCAAGGCGCCGGACGGCCGACCATTGGCACGCCTGGAGCGGCTGGACGTCAGCGAGACCACGGTGGACCTCGCCAAGCAGAAGGTGGTGATCGGCAAGATACGCAGCAACAAACTGGAAACCTGGGCGGCCCGCGAAGCCGACGGGCAGCTGGACTGGCAGAAGCTGTTCGCCAGCCAACCCGCCAAGCCGGCCAAGGCGCCGGAGCCTGCCTCTGCCCCCGCAACCGCCGATTCGCCTGAAGCGAAACCGACCGCGCCGAACAAACCCTGGCAAGTACTGCTCAAGGACGTGCAACTGCGCAACTATCAGGTGCACCTGGCCGACCGCCAGGCCAATCCTGCGGTAGCGCTGGAGCTGGGCCCGCTGAACGTTGACGTGCAGAATTTCGACAGCCTCAACCAGAGCCCTTTTACCTTGAAGGCCGACACCGGCCTGGGCAAGCAAGGCAAGATCCAGGCAGCCGGCGAGGTCAACCTCAATCCGGTCAGCGCCAAGCTGAAAGTGAACACCCAGGACATTGACCTGCGTGTCGCCCAGTCCTACATCAGCCCGTTCATCCGCCTGGAACTGCGCAGCGGCATGCTGGGCAGCAACCTGGATGTAAACCTCAAAAGCACCGAACCGCTGGCCCTTCAGATCACAGGCCGTGCACAAGTGGATCAACTGCACACGCTCGACACCCTCAAGTCACGGGATTTCCTCAAGTGGCAGCGCCTGGTGCTGGAAGGCGTGAACTACCAGCACGGCGACAGCCTGTCGATCGACAAGGTCAACCTGCTGCAACCCTATGCGCGCTTCATGATCAACGATGACCGCACCACCAACATTGACGACCTGCTGATTCCGCAGCCCGCCGACAACGGTGCCAAGTCTTCCGCCAAGCCGGCAGCGAGCAAAGACAAGCCGCTGGGTATCCGCATCGGGCAGATCGCGATCAACGACGGCTCGGCCAATTTCGCCGACTTCAGCCTCACGCCCAACTTCGCCACCGCGATTCAACAGCTCAACGGCCAGATCGGCACCATCGACAGCCGCCAAGCCAAACCGGCCAGCGTCGACATCAAGGGCAAGGTGGATCGCTACGCGCCGGTGACCATCAAAGGCAGCGTGAACCCGTTTGACCCAATGGCGGCGCTGGACATCGCAACCAGCTTCAAACGTGTCGAGCTGACCACCCTGACGCCGTATTCGGGCAAATTCGCGGGCTTTCGCATCCGCAAAGGTCGCTTGAACCTGGACTTGCATTACATGATCACCAAAGGCCAGCTGAAGGCAGAGAACAAGGTGGTGGTCGAGCAATTGCAACTGGGTGAGAAGGTCGACAGCGCCGACGCCGTGGACTTGCCGATTCGCTTGGCCATTGCCCTGCTCAAGGACAGCGACGGCAAGATCTCCATCGAACTGCCGGTGACCGGTGATTTGAACAACCCCCAATTCAGCGTGATGCCCATTGTGTGGCAAACCTTGCGTAACCTGGTGGTGCGCGCAGCGACGGCGCCGTTCAAGTTTATTGGCGGGCTGGTGACCGGTGGAGGCTCGGAAGACCTGGGCAATGTCTCGTTTGCTGCAGGCTCGAGCGAACTGAACAAAGACGCCGAGGGCGCCCTCAACACGCTGGCCAAGGCGCTCAAGGAACGCCCCGCCCTGCGCCTGGAAATCGAAGGCACCGCCGCTGCCAGCAGTGACGGCCCATTCCTGGCTGCGCAACGGCTTGAGCGTGAGTACCAGTACAACTACTACAAGATCCTGCAGCGTCGCGGCGATAAAGTCCCGGCTCAGGCGTCATTGCTTGTCGTGCCGGAGAAAGAAAAGGCGCCGTTGCTGGAAGGCATCTACCGTACCCGCCTGAAACAGCAGCCACCGGCCGAATGGAAAGACCTGGGTAACGATGAGCGCACCGCCAAGCTCAAGGATGGCGTGATCAAGTTCTGGAGTGGCAGCGACGTGCTTCTGCGCCAACTGGGCCAGGACCGAGCCAGTACCATCAAGGACTACCTGGTGGATAAGGCCCAGCTGGAAGACGACCGCGTGTACTTCATTGATGCGCAGCTGGGGCAGGCTGAGAAGGATGGTCGGGTCGTTACGCCGATGCACTTGGATGCCGAGTAACCCCATGTGGGAGGGGGCTTGCTCCCGATAGCGGTAGGTCAGTCAATTATATTTTGACTGTGACACCGCCATCGGGAGCAAGCCCCCTCCCACATTTGTAATTGCTTGCCTGGCCGGCAACTTATGGCGCCCCAATAGAACAGGCCCCAACACAAAGTGCCGGGGCCTGTAATGACCACATCCGTGTGGTCGGTCGCATGAACTCCAGTGGTGCATCGGGTGGATATCTAACTCACCCTAAGCCGCCGCTATCCGGTTCAGACGAAACCTGTGCGTTACTCTGCTTTCAGGCCGTCAGCCGATACAGCTTTAACGCCTTTGATTTTCTTGGTGATCGCTACAGCAGTTTCTTTCTGCGCGGCGGTCACTGCGGTTGGGGACGACAGGGACACTACGCCCTTGTTGGTTTCAACCTTGATGTCGGTGCCAGGAATACCTTTCTCGGTAACCAGGTCAGCCTTCACTTTGGTGGTGATCCAGGTGTCGCTAGTCGCCTCTCCAGCGTTATGGGCTGCGCCTTTGGTTTTGTCGATGCCGTCAGCCTTGGTAGCGCCGCCAGCCAGCAGGCCGTCTGCAGAAACTGCAGTCACACCTTTGATTTTCTTGGTGATCGCTACAGCGGTGGCTTTCTGCGAATCAGAGATAGCGACATCGGAAGACAGGGAAACCACGCCTTTGTTGGTTTCAACCTTGATGTCCGAACCTGGGATGCCTTTTTCAGTCAGCAGGTCAGCTTTGACTTTGGTGGTGATCCAAGTATCCGAAACGCTTTCTTTAGCTTGGGTAGCTTCACCGGCCGCCAGAGTCATAGGGGCCTGGGAAGTCTGAGCAAAGGCTACGTTAGCACCCATGGCCAGAGTCAGAGCGGTAGCAGTAGCGAGAGCGAACTTCTTCATACGAGTAACTCCTGTTTTATTAAAAGTCTGCAGTTCATAAAAATCTTAGTGCTGCAGCGCTGACAGGGATATTGCAGGCAGTGTGCCAAGTCGGCAGGCTACAAAAAACCCTTATAAAACATAAACTTATAAAACAAGCCGATTTTCGGAATCGTGCAAGTTGCATGAAGCCCATCGTGCCTGCATGCAAGTTGCGGCTTTTGGGTTGGGCTAAACAGCTGATTCTGTTCCACTTTCTTGCGCGCATAAAAAAAGGACTCCGAAGAGTCCTTTTTTCAGCTTGACGCTTCAGGGGTGATTAAACGCCCGAAGCCTTGGCTGCTGCTACGTCCTTGATGGACAGTTTGATACGACCGCGGTTGTCCACGTCCAGTACCAGCACTTCCACTTCCTGGCCTTCTTTGAGAATGTCGGTCACTTTCTCAACGCGAGCGTCGCTCAGCATGGAGATATGAACCAGACCGTCTTTGCCCGGCAGGATGTTGACGAATGCGCCGAAGTCGACGATGCGCTCAACCTTACCGACATAGATCTTGCCGATCTCGGCCTCAGCGGTGATACCCAGGACGCGCTGGCGTGCAGCTTCAGCCGCTTCCTTGGTTTCGCCGAAGATCTTGATCGAACCGTCGTCTTCGATGTCGATCGAAGCCTTGGTTTCTTCACAGATCGCACGAATGGTCGCGCCACCTTTACCGATGACATCACGGATTTTGTCGGTGTCGATTTTCATCGCGATCATGGTCGGAGCATTTTCCGACAGCTCGGTACGCGACTGACCAATGATCTGGTTCATCTGGCCGAGGATGTTCAGGCGCGCTTCCAGGGCTTGGCCCAGGGCGATTTCCATGATCTCTTCGGTGATGCCCTTGATCTTGATGTCCATCTGCAGCGCGGTGACGCCTTTGGCGGTACCGGCTACTTTGAAGTCCATGTCGCCCAGGTGGTCTTCGTCACCCAGGATGTCGGTCAGGATGGCGAACTTCTCGCCTTCTTTAACCAGACCCATGGCGATACCGGCAACCGGCGCCTTCATCGGCACGCCAGCGTCCATCAGCGCCAGGGAAGCACCGCACACGGAAGCCATGGAGCTGGAACCGTTGGACTCGGTGATTTCCGACACCACACGGATGGTGTAAGGGAACACGTCGGCGGCCGGCAGCATCGCTGCAATCGAACGACGGGCCAGACGGCCGTGACCGATTTCGCGACGACCAGCGCCACCCATGCGACCACACTCGCCCACCGAGAACGGAGGGAAGTTGTAGTGCAGCATGAACGGGTCTTTCTTCTCGCCTTCCAGGGTGTCCAGCAGTTGTGCGTCACGGGCAGTACCCAGCGTCGCGACAACCAGTGCCTGAGTTTCACCACGGGTGAACAGCGCCGAACCGTGAGTCTTCGGCAGAACGCCGACTTCGATGTTCAGCGGGCGAACGGTGCGGGTGTCGCGACCGTCGATGCGAGGTTTGCCGTTAACGATGTTTTCGCGAACGGTGCGGTATTCGATTTCGCCGAAAGCCGCTTTGACTTCGCTGGAGGAAGGCTGGCCTTCTTCACCGGACAGCTTGGCCACGACCTGATCCTTCAGCTCGCCCAGGCGAGCGTAACGGTCGGCCTTGACGGTGATGGTGTAAGCGTCGGAGATGGCAGCGCCGAACTCGGAGCGGATGGCGCCCAGCAGTGCGGTGGCTTCTGGCTGTGGAGCCCAGGTCCAGGTTGGCTTGGCCGCTTCGGCGGCAAGTTCCTTGACGGCGTTGATCACAACCTGGAACTCGTCGTGAGCAAACAGTACGGCGCCCAGCATCTGGTCTTCGGTCAGCTCTTTGGCTTCCGATTCAACCATCAAGACGGCTTCGGAGGTACCGGCAACGACCATGTCCAGGCTCGAAGCTTTCTGCTGCTCGTAAGTCGGGTTCAGCAGGTAGCCGGTGCTTTCGTGGAAAGCCACGCGAGCTGCGCCGATCGGGCCATCGAAAGGAATGCCGGAGATGGCCAGGGCAGCCGAAGTACCGATCATTGCAGCGATGTCCGGATCGGTCTTTTTGCTGGTGGAGACGACGGTGCAGACAACCTGCACTTCGTTCATGAAGCCTTCTGGGAACAGCGGACGGATCGGACGGTCGATCAGTCGGGAAGTCAGGGTTTCTTTCTCGGAAGGACGGCCTTCGCGCTTGAAGAAACCGCCAGGGATCTTACCGGCAGCGTAAGTTTTTTCCTGGTAGTGAACGGACAGAGGGAAAAAGCCTTTGCTCGGGTCAGCGGTCTTGGCGCCAACCACGGTCACCAATACGGTAACGTCGTCGTCAACGGTAACCAGCACTGCGCCGGAGGCTTGACGGGCGATACGGCCTGTCTCGAGGGTAACGGTCGACTGACCGAACTGGAATTTTTTGATAACCGGGTTCACGGTGTCCTACCTTCTTTGTGGCTCTTGGGGAACTTGTTTTCTTGCGAAATTCTTGGGCAATGTCGGGAATCGGCCCAACCCTTGTCCAGGGGTAAAACGTGTATCCAGATAAAACTTGAGGCTGGGAGCCTGCCATGGGCCAGCGGGGATCCCACTGACACACGGCAGACAACCAACCTCTAGCGCAATCGCTGATTAGCGACGCAGACCCAGGCGACCGATCAGAGTCTGATAACGACCCAGATCCTTGCCTTTCAGGTAGTCCAGCAGCTTACGGCGCTGGTTTACCATGCGGATCAGACCACGACGGGAGTGGTGGTCTTTACCGTTGGCCTTGAAGTGACCTTGCAGTTTGTTGATGTTGTGGGTCAGCAGTGCAACTTGCACTTCTGGCGAACCAGTGTCACCAACAGCTTGCTGATAGTCAGCTACGATTTGTGCTTTTTCTTGAACGTCGAGAGCCATGAGGCAATCCTTTTTTCAGGAAACCACCCAAGGATGGTTTCAACAGGCCAGGGACAAATCCCTGTATCTAAAAATGAGTGTTGACCATGCCTGTTAACAGCCACACTCGTCCGGTCATTCTGACCGAATCAGTCTACGCGGCGCGATGCGCCCGTCTTCGCTCACTTCACCGATACCGATAAAGCGACCGTTATGATCCTGTACTCGCACCATGCCGAACTTCGGGGCATCCGGGGCGCGTACCGGCTGGCCGTTGAGCCAGTAGAACGCGCTGTGTTCCGAGAAGTGCAGCAATGGCCAATCCAGCAAACCGCTGTCCGATGGCATCAGGAAGCGATCAACCGCTTCGTTGCCGCCTTCGGCGTGCACCGCTTCGAGCTCTTCCAGCGTGACCGTCTGGGCCAGGGTGAAAGGTCCGGCTTGTGTACGTCGCAGTTCGGCAACATATGCGCCGCAGCCCAGTTGCTCACCAATATCCTCCACCAGGGTACGGATATAGGTGCCTTTGCTGCAGTCCACTGCCAATCGGGCAGTGTCGCCTTCACAGGCGAGCAATTCCAGCCGGGCAATAGTAACAGAACGCGGTTCACGCTCCACCACTTCACCCGCACGCGCCAGCTTGTAAAGAGGCTGCCCATCACGCTTGAGCGCCGAGTACATCGGCGGTATCTGGCTGATTTGACCACGAAAAGCGGGCAAGGCCGCTTCGATATCGGCACGACCAACGGTCACATCGCGAACCTGCAGAACATCACCTTCGGCGTCGGCCGTGGTGGTGGTCTTGCCCAGTTGCATCAGGGTTTCGTAACCCTTGTCGGAGTCGAGCAGGTATTGCGAGAACTTGGTGGCCTCGCCAAAGCACAACGGCAGCACGCCGGTGGCCAAGGGATCGAGGCTGCCGGTGTGCCCGGCCTTTTCGGCATTGAGCAGCCAGCGAACCTTCTGCAACGCGGCATTGGAGGTAAAGCCAATGGGCTTGTCGAGCAGAATGATGCCACTGACGTTACGGCGGATACGTTTGACCTGAGCCACCGCTTACTCCTTGGCGTCTTCAGGTGTGGAGGGATGCTGGCTGTCTTCAGCCACGGCGCGCTCGATCAGCGCCGACAGGTGCGCACCACGCACGACGCTTTCGTCGTAGTGGAAGTGCAACTGCGGAACGCTGCGCAACTTCATTTCGCGGGCCAACTGCATGCGCAGGAAACCTGCGGCGGAGTTGAGCACCTTGATGCTTTGCGCGATTTCTTCGCTATTGTCCTGCCCCATCACAGTGATGAAGATTTTGGCGTGACCCACGTCACGGCTCACTTCAACGGCAGTGATAGTGACCAGGCCAACGCGCGGGTCTTTGACTTCGCGACGGATCAGTTGGGCCAGTTCGCGCTGCATCTGATCGCCGATACGTTGGGTACGGCTGTATTCTTTTGCCATGTCTTGTTACCTGTTGCTGCCACACGGTGAAACCCGTGGGGTCTGAAAGCGGCAAACGCCCGGCCTGACAAAAGCCAGACCGGGCGTTGCGTTTAGAGTCCGTACGCTACGCGTGGCATCTGCATGCCCACACGTGGCGTGGCTCCGGAAGTGCGCGAGTTAGAGGCTGCGAGCAACCTGAACCTTCTCGTAGACTTCGATCTTGTCGCCAGGCTTGACGTCGTTGTAGCTCTTGACACCAATACCGCACTCCATGCCGGCACGTACTTCGGAAGCGTCATCCTTGAAGCGGCGCAGGGATTCCAGCTCGCCTTCGAAGATAACGATGTCTTCACGCAGCACACGGATAGGACGGTTGCGGTACACGGTACCTTCGATAACCATGCAGCCGGCAATCGCGCCGAATTTCGGCGAGCGGAACACGTCACGCACCTCGGCGATACCCAGGATGTTCTCCCGGACGTCGCTGCCAAGCATGCCGGTAAGGGCCTTCTTGACGTCTTCGATGATGTCGTAGATGACGTTGTAGTAACGCATGTCCAGGCCTTCCTGCTCGACGATCTTGCGAGCGCCAGCATCGGCACGCACGTTGAAGCCGAACAGTACAGCGTTGGAAGCCAGTGCCAGGTTGGCGTCGGATTCGGTGATACCACCGACACCGCCACCGACAACGCGCACTTGCACTTCGTCGTTACCCAGGCCGTTCAAGGCGCCGTTCAACGCTTCGAGGGAGCCACGTACGTCAGATTTGAGGACGATGTTAAGCGTCTTCTTCTCTGCCTGGCCCATGTTCTCGAAGATGTTTTCCAGCTTGCCGGCGTGAGCACGAGCCAGTTTGACTTCGCGGAACTTGCCTTGACGGAACAGAGCCACTTCACGGGCTTTCTTCTCGTCGGCAACCACGCTCATCTCGTCGCCAGCGTCCGGGGTACCGTCCAGGCCGAGGATCTCGACAGGGATGGAAGGACCGGCTTCCTTGATTGGCTTGCCGTTCTCGTCGAGCATGGCACGTACACGGCCATAGTTCGAACCGACCAGCACCATGTCGCCTTGGCGCAGGGTACCGTCTTGAACCAGTACGGTTGCTACCGGGCCGCGACCTTTGTCGAGACGCGATTCAACCACAACGCCACGACCTGGAGCCGATGGAGTGGCTTTCAGTTCGAGTACTTCAGCTTGCAGCAGGACCGCTTCGAGCAGCTCGTCCACGCCAGTACCGACTTTGGCCGAGACCGAAACGAACGGCGTATCACCGCCCCACTCTTCGGAAGTCACGCCGTGAACCGACAGCTCGCTACGGATGCGATCGAGATCGGCGCCCGGCTTGTCGATCTTGTTCACTGCAACAACCAGTGGAACACCAGCGGCCTTGGCGTGCTGGACAGCTTCAATGGTCTGCGGCATCACGCCATCGTCCGCTGCAACGACCAGGATCACGATGTCAGTTGCCTTGGCACCACGTGCACGCATTGCGGTAAACGCGGCGTGACCTGGGGTGTCGAGGAAAGTGACCATGCCGCGCTCGGTTTCAACGTGGTACGCACCGATGTGCTGGGTGATACCACCGGCTTCGCCAGCGGCTACCTTGGCACGACGGATGTAGTCGAGCAGGGATGTCTTACCGTGGTCAACGTGGCCCATTACGGTCACAACTGGCGCGCGGGAGAACGTTTCACCTTCAAACTTCAGGGACTCGGCCAGGGAATCTTCCAGGGCGGTGTCGCTGACCAGGGTCACTTTGTGGCCCAACTCTTCAGCCACGAGCTGAGCAGTTTCCTGATCAAGCACCTGGTTGATGGTCGCCGGGGTACCCAGTTTGAACATGAACTTGATGATTTCAGCAGCCTTGACCGACATCTGATTGGCAAGATCGCCAACGGTGATGGTCTCGCCGATCTGCACATCACGCACGACAGGGCCGGTTGGGCTCTGGAAACCGTGGGCGTTGCGTTTTTTCAGCTTGGCCTTGCCGCGACCACCACGACGGAAGCCATCGCTTTCTTCGTCGGTGGTACGTGGGGCAACGCGTGGAGCAGGCGCTTTTTCTTTGACCGAGGCACGATGTGGAGCGTTTTTACGCTCACCATCGCCACCACCACCGCGACGATTGTTATCGTCGGCACGTGGCTTGTCCGGGCGACGAGGCTCGTCGCGCTTGCGGGCATCTGCTGCCGGAGCAGGTGCGGCAGCCACCGGAGCGGCCTCACGCACAGCTTCAACAGAAGCGGCAACCGCTTCAGTGTTAGCAGGTTGCGCAGCAGCAGGCTGGCGACGCGCTTCTTCTTCGGCGCGACGCTTGGCTTCTTCTTCAGCCTTCTGACGAGCAGCATTTTCTACCGCGCGACGCTCTTCAAGTTCGCGTTTGCGCTCGGCTTCGATTTCTTCCGGGCTGCGCTGTACGAAGACTTTCTTCTTGCGTACTTCAACGCTGATGCTCTTGCTACCCGCAACACGCAGGGTGCTGGTGGTTTTGCGCTGCAATGTAATCTTGCGCGGTTCTTCCACTTTCGCCTTGTGGCTGCTCTTCAAGTGAGTCAGCAAAGACTGCTTCTCACTATCGCTCACACCTTCATCGGCGGCGGTGTGCGGCAGACCTGCCTCACGCATCTGCTGCAACAGGCGCTCTACCGGTGTTTTGACCTCATCGGCCAGTTGTTTCACCGTGACTTGCGTCATGCACTTCTCTCCTCAGGCCGCGCCTAATTACTCGAACCAATGGGCTCGGGCGGCCATGATCAACTTGCCGGCACGATCTTCGTCAATGCCGTCGATGTCGAGCAGATCGTCAATAGACTGCTCGGCCAGGTCTTCGCGGGTAATTACGCCGCGCACCGCCAGTTCCATCGCCAAATCCTTGTCCATACCCTCAAGCGAGAGCAGGTCTTCGGCCGGATGGGCGTCTGCCAGCTTTTCCTCAGTAGCGATGGCTTTAGTCAACAAACGATCCTTGGCCCGAGCGCGAAGCTCGTTGACGATGTCTTCGTCAAAGCCGTCGATGTTGAGCATTTCTTCCAACGGTACGTAGGCAATCTCTTCCAGGCTGGTGAAGCCTTCATCTACCAGCACCTGTGCCAGTTCTTCATCGACTTCCAGCTCTTCGATAAAGTTGCGCAGGATGTCACCGGTTTCAGCTTGCTGCTTAGCCTGGATGTCCGATTCGGTCATCACGTTCAGGGTCCAGCCGGTCAGTTGGCTGGCCAGACGCACGTTCTGACCACCACGACCAATGGCCTGAGCCAGATTGTCTGCGCCAACGGCGATGTCCATTGCATGGGCATCTTCGTCAACGATAATTGCCGCCACTTCAGCTGGCGACATGGCATTGATCACGAACTGCGCCGGGTTATCGTCCCAAAGAACGATGTCCACACGCTCACCGCCCAATTCGCCCGACACTGCCTGGACACGCGAACCGCGCATACCAATGCACGCGCCTTGCGGGTCGATGCGTTTGTCCTTGGAGCGGACCGCGATCTTGGCGCGCGAACCCGGGTCGCGGGACGCAGCCATGACTTCGATCAGGCCTTCGGCGATTTCCGGCACTTCAATGCGGAACAGCTCGATCAGCATTTCCGGCGCGGTACGCGACAGGATCAGCTGAGGGCCGCGGTTCTCGGTGCGGATTTCCTTGAGCAGCGCGCGCAGACGCACGCCGACACGGAAGGTTTCGCGAGAAATGATGTCTTCACGGGCCAACAGTGCCTCAGCATTGTTACCCAGGTCGACGATCACGTTGTCGCGGGTGACTTTCTTCACGGTGCCGGAGATGATTTCCCCCAGACGCTCGCGATAGGCGTCAACGACTTGAGCACGCTCGGCTTCGCGAACCTTCTGCACGATGACCTGCTTGGCGGTCTGTGCAGCGATACGGCCAAATTCGATCGATTCGATCTTTTCTTCGACGACATCACCGACCTTGGCGCCCGGATGCGTTTGCGCAACCTTGCTCGGCCAGGTTTCAATCGCCGGATCATCAAGATCGGCTTCTTCGACGACCGTCCAGCGACGGAAAGTCTCATAGGCACCGGTGTGGCGGTTGATTTCCACACGCAGATCAACTTCATCTTCAAAACGCTTTTTGGTAGCAGTGGCCAAGGCCAGCTCCAGCGCTTCAAAAATCACGTTTGCCGGTACGCCCTTTTCATTGGATACCGACTCAACAACCAGCAGTACTTCTTTGCTCATCGTACGCCTCGCCTTTCGCAAGCCATTGGATCCGCGGGATCCGCGTCTCAGTCAAAACTGGGAATAATGTTGGCCTTGTCGATCATATCGATCGGCAACAGGAACTCATGGTCTTCTACCTGCACCACGACATCCTGCTCTTCTACACCGCGCAGAAGGCCCTGAAAGTTGCGTCGCCCTTCAAAAGGCGATCGCAGCTTGATCTTCACTTGTTCACCGGCAAATTTTGCAAACTGATCAATAGTGAACAGTGGGCGTTCCATGCCTGGCGAGGAAACTTCGAGGGTGTATTCAACGGAAATCGGATCTTCAACATCCAGCACACCGCTGATCTGACGGCTGACGATGGCACAATCGTCCACCAGCACACCGCCCTCTTTATCGATATAAACGCGCAACATTGAGTGGCGACCTTGAGCCGAAAACTCAATACCCCAGCATTCATAGCCTAGGGCCACGACCACCGGGGCCAGCAAGGCCTGCAACTCTTCTAGCTTGCTCGACACCTGAACCCCCTCGTGCATGTATGTGCATGCTGTGCAAAATAAAAAAATGGGCGAAACGCCCATCCTTGAAACGCCGTCGAACAGCGGCGTTGAAAGTGTCCAGCTAACAAAAAGCCCCTTAAAAGGGGCTCCGCTAAAACTGGTTGCGGGGGCCGGATTTGAACCGACGACCTTCGGGTTATGAGCCCGACGAGCTACCAGACTGCTCCACCCCGCGACAAAGCTGGGGCGGAAGTATACGACCGATCCCTTGCAGGGTCAATGTAACCTTCCACCTACAAGAAAGCCCGCAACAGCGGGCTCTCCTGATAATTGGTACCGAGAAGGGGACTCGAACCCCTACACCCTATGGGCACAACCACCTCAAGGTTGCGTGTCTACCAATTCCACCACCTCGGCAATACAGCGTTTACAACCCTTCTTACTTCTGCTCTTGAGCTGGAGGCACGTCAGTCGCTGGAGTAGCCGACTTTTGCTCTTGAAGCACCGGTACATCATCAGAAGCCGGTTTTGCTTTTGGTACTTCCAACACTGCTGGGTTTGGCAAACCTACTTGAGTCAGCACATGAGCTTTCTCTTTAGCAAAGTAACCTAACCCTAAGCTGGTTATGAAGAAACCTGCGGCAAGTATAGCAGTAAACTTACTAAGAAAGGTAGAGGAACCTTGGCTTCCGAACACAGTATTTGAAGCACCTGCACCGAAAGACGCACCAGCATCCGCACCTTTACCCTGTTGCAACAAAACCAGGGCAACTACGCCCAGGGCAGCCAACAGATGAAAAACGACTACGACTGTTTCCAGCATTTTTTCAGTTTCCCGCGGCGCGACAGATCGCACCGAACTCATCTGCATTCAGGGAAGCTCCACCAATGAGCCCCCCATCGATATCCGGCATGCCGAACAGTTCGACCGCATTGGCCGCCTTCACGCTGCCGCCGTATAGAAGCCGCACACCTTGCGCGACCTCAGAATTCTCTGCCGCCAACTGCGCGCGAATGGCTGCATGCACATCCTGCGCCTGTTGCGGTGTAGCAGTCAGCCCGGTACCAATGGCCCAGACCGGCTCGTAAGCAATTACTGCCTTTGCAAATGCACCAACACCCAGCTCCTCGATGATGCTGCCCAGCTGACGCGAGACAACCTCAAGAGTCTTGCCTGATTCGCGCTGCTCAAGGGTTTCCCCTATGCACAACACTGGAATCAAGCCACAAGCCTGTGCCGCTGCGAACTTGCGGTTGAGGGTCCCATCACGCTCGCCCATCATCTGACGACGCTCGGAGTGCCCGACAAGCACGTAGGAACAACCCGCATCAACCAGCTGACTCGGCGAAATCTCACCGGTCAACGCACCTTGCATGGGTTCCACCGCAGAATTCTGCGCGCCGACCTGAATCGACTTGCCTTTCAAGCCATCAACCACTTGGTTGATATGCAAGCAAGGCGGGAACACCGCTACATCAACACCGCTAGGCAAGGCCAAGTGACGAAGGCCATTGATCAGCTCAGCGACACTGGCGCGGGTACCGTGCATCTTCCAGTTACCAGCTACCATAGTGCGACGCATGCTGTACCCCGTCGGTCAAAGTGGGCGCAGATGTTACCCAACCACATCACCACTGGCAAGCCGAATTCAGGCGCAAACTTCAGTTACCAGTTTTGCCAGGTCTTCGGCGTGACTGCGAACCTGTATCTCGTCCTCGCCCTCGACCATGACGCGCACTAGAGGCTCTGTGCCAGACTTGCGCAGTAACACACGCCCACGCCCAGCCATCGCCTGAGTCACGCGCTCACAAGCTTCTTTGACAGAAGGGTGCTCGATCGGATTTTCGCCGCCGGAAAACCGCACATTAAGCAGCACCTGCGGACACTTGCGCAGCGCCTGCCGCGCCTGTGCCAGGCTTTCGTCACGACGACGCAAGGCGAGGAGCACCTGCAGTGCAGCGATGATAGCGTCGCCCGTGGTGGTGTGCTGGAAGCACACGACATGCCCGGAGTTCTCGCCGCCCACCAGCCAGTTACGCTCCAGCAGCTCAGCAATCACATAACGGTCACCGACATTGGCGCGGATGAAGGGAATGCCCAGCTCTGCCAAGGCCAACTCAAGCCCGAGGTTACTCATCAAGGTGCCAACGACGCCGCCCTGCAGCTTGTTACGCTCATGCAAGTCTCGGGCAATGATGAACAGCAAATCATCGCCATCCACGATCATGCCGGTGTGATCCACCATCAGCACACGGTCGCCATCGCCATCAAATGCGATGCCCAGGTCCGCATGTTCAGCCAGAACCGCAGCCTGCAACTGCTCCATATGCGTGGAGCCGCAGTTGTCATTGATGTTCAAACCGTTAGGCTGAGCGGACAGCACGGTTACCTGTGCGCCAAGCTCTTTGAAGACACTCGGCGCCACCTTGTAGGTCGCACCGTGGGCGCAATCGACGACGATCTTCAGCCCGGCAAAATTGGTGCTGCTCGGAACGCTGCTCTTACAGAATTCGATGTAGCGACCGGAGGCATCATTGATACGCGAAACCTTACCCAGCTTGCTGGACTCGACCACTGTCATCGGCGCATCCAGCAGCTCTTCGATCATCAGCTCGATCTCGTCGGGCAACTTGGTGCCCTGCCCCGAGAAGAATTTGATGCCGTTGTCGTCATGCGGGTTGTGCGAGGCACTGATCACGATACCGGCCTCAGCGTGGAAGGTACGCGTCAGGTAGGCGATCGCCGGCGTCGGCATCGGGCCCAGCAGCATCACATCGGCGCCAGCAGCAGACAGCCCCGCCTCCAGCGCGGACTCGAACATGTAGCCCGAAATACGCGTGTCCTTGCCTACCAGGATGCGGCAAGCGCCCATGCTGCGGAACGCCATACCTGCCGCCCAACCCAGCTTGAGCATGAAATCAGGGGTAATTGGAAATTCGCCGACCCGACCACGGATACCGTCGGTGCCAAAATATTTCTTAGTCATGAGTGCTCCATCATTCTTATTCGGCTGATTCCACAGCGGCGATCATGCGCACCACGTCCACCGTTTCGGCGACGTCATGCACACGCAAAATACGAGCGCCCTTGGTGACGGCCAGCGCAGCAAGCGCAAGGCCACCAAACAGGCGCTCACCAACGGGGCGGTTCAAGGCCTGCCCTATCATGCTCTTGCGTGAAACACCGACCAACAGCGGTCGACCAAGGGCATGCAGGGCCTCCATATGCTTGAACAGGCTTAAATTATGTTGCAGGGTCTTGGCAAAGCCAAACCCCGGATCAAGGATGATCTTTTCCGCCGGGATACCCGCAGACACGCACTGGGCGACCCTGTCGGCAAGGAATCCACTCACTTCGCCGACAAGATCGCCGTAGTGCGGATTATCCTGCATATTGCCGGGCTCACCCAGCATATGCATCAGACAAACAGGTAGACCCGTTGCCGCAGCCGCGTCGAGAGCACCGTCACGCCGCAGTGAACGCACATCGTTGATCAGGCCCGCGCCCAAACGCGCGCTTTCACGCATCACCGCAGGCGTTGACGTATCCACCGAGATGATCACATCCAGCTCACGGGCAATGCGCTCGACAATCGGCGCCACTCGCTCCAGCTCTTCCACAGGAGAAACAACGCGAGCGCCAGGCCGGGTTGACTCGCCGCCGACATCGATCAACGTCGCGCCAGCAGCGACCATCGATTCCGCATGACGCAACGCAGCGTCCTGCCGACTGAAGCGGCCGCCATCGGAAAACGAGTCTGGAGTTACATTCAGAATGCCCATGACATGTGTATGGGCCAAATCAAGAACCCGGTTGCCGCAAGGCAACCGGGTGGAGGACGACGCAAGAATCATTTCAAACCTTAATGATCAGCTGCAGGGCCGCCAATCGGGGCTTCAGGGCGTTCATTCTGCACCACCGGCGGAGTGCCCGAGGTACCTGAACCGCCTTCCCAGTCGCGAGGTTCCCGAGGCGGACGACCCGACATGATGTCGTCGATCTGATCGGCATCAATGGTCTCGTACTTCATGAGCGCATCCGCCATCGCGTCCAGCTTGTCGCGATTGTCGGTGAGGATCTGCTTGGCCGTGCCGTAGCACTGGTCAATGATGCTGCGCACCTCGGAATCAATCAGCTTGGCTGTCTCCCCGGAGAAACTGGCGCTTTGACCGCCACCGCCACGCCCCAGGAATACTTCACCCTCTTCCTCGGCATACATCAAGGGACCAAGCTTTTCCGACAACCCCCACTTCGTCACCATGTTTCGTGCGATCTGGCTGGCACGCATGATGTCGTTGGAAGCGCCGGTGGTTACCCCGTCGAAGCCCAGCGTCATTTCTTCGGCAATCCGGCCGCCGTACAGAGAGCAGATCTGGCTGATCAGTGCACGCTTGGAGAGGCTGTAGCGATCCTCTTCCGGCAGGAACATGGTCACACCGAGCGCACGACCGCGAGGAATGATCGATACCTTATAGACCGGGTCGTGCTCAGGCACAACGCGACCAACAATGGCGTGACCAGCCTCGTGATAAGCGGTGTTCTGCTTCTCCTTCTCGGACATGACCATGGATTTGCGCTCGGCGCCCATCATGATCTTGTCCTTGGCCAACTCGAACTCTTTCATTTCAACGATGCGTTTGCCGGTACGGGCCGCGAACAGCGAAGCCTCGTTCACCAGGTTGGCAAGGTCTGCGCCGGAGAAACCGGGGGTCCCACGGGCAATCACGGCCGGAGCCACGTCGTCACCCATTGGCACTTTGCGCATGTGTACTTTGAGGATCTGCTCGCGACCACGGATGTCGGGCAGGCCGACCACGACCTGACGGTCGAAACGGCCTGGACGCAGCAGCGCAGGGTCCAACACGTCCGGACGGTTGGTCGCAGCGATGACGATAATGCCGTCATTCATCTCGAAACCATCCATCTCCACCAGCAACTGGTTGAGGGTCTGCTCACGCTCATCATGACCGCCACCCATGCCGGCGCCACGATGGCGACCAACGGCGTCAATCTCGTCAATGAAGATGATGCAAGGTGCGTGCTTCTTGGCCTGCTCGAACATATCGCGAACACGGCTGGCACCGACGCCGACGAACATCTCGACAAAGTCGGAACCGGAAATGGTGAAGAACGGCACCTTGGCTTCGCCGGCAATCGCCTTGGCCAGCAAGGTTTTACCGGTACCCGGCGGGCCGACCATCAGCACGCCGCGAGGAATACGCCCGCCCAGGCGCTGGAATTTGCCCGGATCGCGCAGGAACTCGACCAATTCGCCGACTTCTTCCTTGGCTTCGTCGCAACCGGCGACATCGGCCAGGGTCGTTTTCACCTGGTCCTCCGAAAGCAGGCGCGCCTTGCTCTTGCCGAAGCTCATCGGCCCGCCCTTGCCTCCCGCGCCACCTTGCATCTGGCGCATGAAGAACATGAACACGGCGATTATCACCAGGATCGGGAAGCTGGCCACAAGGAGCTGGGTCCAGATGCTCTGCTGTTCAGGCTGCTTGCCCTCCACAACGACCTTGTTGTCCACCAGGTCGCCGATCAGACCGTTGTCCTGAATGGCCGGACGAATGGTCTTGAAGCTGTCGCCATCAATACGCTTGCCGGTGATCACGTAGCCATCAACCGCTACGCGCTCGACCTTGCCATCCTTAACTTGCTGGATGAAGTCGGAATAGTTGAGGGTCTGCGGCTCGTTAGGGCTGGAGAAGTTGTTCATCACCGTCACCAGGACAGCCGCGATGATCAACCACAGGATCAGATTCTTTGCCATATCGTTCAATTAACTACCCTCTGAAGCAAGCTCCGCTACTGGCGCGCGCTTCGCATGATATTCACCGGCCTAACTTACTACATTACCTACAATACTGGCAGGCGCCGTCTGTAACCCTTTGTGAAACTTTGACTACGCAATATTCGTAAAGCTTCATGACGAAAGCGATATAAAAAAACCTATCGCCCTCCTCGAATTTCTCAAAAACGCTCTTCGCTCGCCGCGCCTTCCACACCGCGAAAGCCGCGGCACAGGAGGTATTGCTCACGGGACCTGTCCCGGGAAGAGTCAGGTTTACGCGTCTGGACCTTGTCAAACAGCTTGCGGATGTTCTTGTGGTACTCGTCAAAACCCTCGCCCTGGAAGACCTTGACCAGGAAATCACCCCCCGGACGCAATACCCGCCCTGCCAGATCCAGTGCCAACTCGCACAGGAACATGGCGCGCGGCATATCAACAGCCGGTAATCCACTCATATTGGGGGCCATGTCGGAAATCACAAGGTCTACCTGCGAATTTCCGACCGCCTCGAGAATCTGCGCGAGCACGGCGTCCTGAGTGAAGTCCCCATGAACAAAGGTCACATCCGGGATGCTGTCCATTTCCAGGATGTCGGAAGCGATCAAGCGGCCTTGACCGCCAATCAGACGACTGGTCACTTGAGACCAGCCCCCGGGGGCCGCGCCGAGGTCGATAACGCTCATGCCAGGCCGGATCAGTTTGTCCTTGTCCTGGATCTCCAGCAGCTTGTAACTGGCCCGGGAACGGTAGCCGTCCTTCTGCGCCTTTTTGACGTAAGGATCGTTGAAATGCTCTTGTAGCCACTTAAGGCTGGTTTTGGAACGGGCCACGGGCCACCTCGAAAATAAAACGGGTCGTGATTAACTGGGCGGTCCCGGACTCGCTCGGGTAAACTGGCCGCCGCTTTTTACAAGATCAGACGCAGGGGTCAGATTATGCCGCTCACTCAAGAGCAGAAGAAACAGTACAAATCCATTGGCCACCATCTGAAACCAGTTCTGATTGTGGCAGACAACGGTTTGACTGAAGGTGTGTTAGCCGAGTTCGAACGCGCACTCAATGATCATGAACTGATCAAAATCAAGGTCAATATCCTTGATCGTGAAGCGCGTCTGGCCGCCGTTGCAGAACTGTGCAAGGTTGGCAAAGCGGACCTGGTTCAGGTTATCGGCAAGATGGCGCTGCTGCATCGCAAGAACTTCAGCGTCAACAAGCAATTGTCGAACGTTCATCGCTTCAAGTGATGACAAGGGTCAAGGGCGTGCTTCGCGCGCCCCGCCACTCCATCCCGGAGCAGGCTGTATCGCCAGCACCAGGCCGGAGAACCCTAGCACAAGATAGCTGAACAACTGCCAGCGCAACGCTTGCGGTAGCCACACATGCACAACGCAATACATTGCGCACGCATACAGCGCCATCAACAGCAGTTGGCCGCGTATATCCCGCCACAAACTCCCCAAGCCTTCAGCCCTGACCAGCACCAATGCCTGGAGCGTCACGCACACCGCGGCAAAACTCACCAGCAACGTAGTCAGCAATCCGTCGATCTCATCGATCAACAGAGGTGCCAGGCCGATCAAACCCAGCGCCGGCAACACGCCAATGTGCAACAACCATAGACCACCGACCCAGAGCATCTGGGAGAGCTGCCAAAGCATGGCGCCCGCACGAAGCGGGCGCCGTCTTTCAGATATGACGAACTTCGACAATCTCGTACTCGATCACGCCGCTCGGCGTTTTCACGGCAACCACATCACCTTCTTCCTTGGCAATCAAGGCGCGGGCCAGTGGCGAACCAACGGAGATTTTTCCGAGTTTAAAGTCAGCCTCGTCTTCGCCCACGATTTGGTAGACAACGCGCTCATCCGTCTCGACGTTGGCAATTTCCACCGTGGTGCCGAAAATCACCTTACCAGTATGCGGGATAGTCGTGACGTCGATGATCACCGCATTCTGCATACGGCCTTCGATATCACGAATCCGCGCCTCGACCATACCCTGCTGCTCGCGAGCAGCATGGTATTCGGCGTTTTCCTTCAAGTCGCCCAGCTCGCGGGCCGTACCGATGTCCTGGCTCAGCTTTGGACGTACGACCTTAGTCAGATGGGCGTGCTCCTCTTCCAGGGCGCGAGCGCCCTGAACGGTCATCGGGTATTTGGTTATGCTCATGCCTTCAATCCTGCGTGTAGATCCTGCAAGCGGCGCACGGTTTTTTCCGGACCGAACTTGAGCGCTTCGCAGATAGCTTCGCCTGCAGCGATGGTAGTGGTGCAGTAGATCTTGTGCTGCAGGGCATTACGACGGATGGAGTAGGAGTCCGCGATCGACTGGCGACCTTCGGTGGTATTGATGATCAGCGTGACTTCGTCGTTCTTGATCATGTCGACCACATGCGGACGGCCTTCCGTCACCTTGTTCACGCGACGTACTTTCAGGCCGGCAGCCTCGATCAGCTTGGCGGTCCCGGCGGTAGCCACGACTTCAAAGCCCAAGTTGATCAGATCACGGGCCACACCCGCAACCAGTGGCTTGTCGTCATCACGCACACTGATGAACGCGGTACCGCCAGTCGGCAGCACTTCGCTGGCGCCCATCTGAGCCTTGGCAAATGCTTCGCCGAAGGTGTCGCCCACACCCATCACTTCACCGGTGGACTTCATCTCCGGGCCCAGGATCGGGTCCACACCAGGGAATTTGGCGAATGGGAACACCGCCTCTTTCACACTGTAGAAGTTCGGAATGATTTCCTTGGTGAAGCCGATTTCCTTCAGGGTCTTACCAGCCATTACGCGGGCAGCGATCATGGCCAGGGATACACCGATGCACTTGGACACGAAGGGTACGGTACGCGAAGCACGCGGGTTGACTTCGATGACGTAGATGTCTTCGCCTTGCAGCGCCAACTGGACGTTCATCAGGCCGACAACACCCAGCTCCAGGGCCATTTTCTTGACCTGCTCGCGCATCTCGTCCTGGATATGCGCAGGCAGCGAGTACGGCGGCAGCGAGCACGCGGAGTCACCGGAGTGAACGCCAGCCTGTTCGATGTGCTGCATGATAGCGCCGATGACCACGTCGGTACCGTCGCACACCGCGTCAACGTCCATTTCGATGGCGCAGTTGAGGAAGTGGTCGAGCAGCACAGGGCTGTCGTTGGACACTTTCACGGCATCACGCAGGTAGCGCTTGAGTTCCTCTTCTTCGTACACGATTTCCATCGCGCGACCGCCCAGTACGTAGGACGGACGCACCACCAGCGGGTAGCCGATCTTGCTGGCTGCGCGGATGGCTTCGTCTTCGCTGCGCACGGTGGCGTTCGGCGGCTGACGCAGGTTCAGGCGCTCAACCATTTGCTGGAAGCGCTCGCGGTCTTCGGCGCGGTCGATGGCGTCCGGGCTGGTACCGATGATCGGCACGCCAGCTGCTTCCAGGGCACGCGCCAGTTTCAGCGGGGTTTGACCGCCGTACTGGACGATCACGCCTTTTGGCTTCTCGACGCGACAGATTTCCAATACATCTTCCAGCGTCACCGGTTCGAAGTACAGACGGTCGGACGTGTCGTAGTCAGTGGAAACGGTTTCCGGGTTGCAGTTGACCATGATGGTCTCGTACCCGTCTTCGCGCAGTGCAAGGGCGGCGTGTACGCAGCAATAGTCGAACTCGATGCCCTGGCCGATACGGTTCGGACCGCCGCCCAGGATGATGATCTTGTCGCGGCCCGACGGCGCAGCTTCGCACTCTTCCTCATAGGTGGAGTACATGTACGCGGTGTCGGTGGCGAACTCGGCTGCGCAGGTATCAACGCGCTTGTAGACCGGGAAGATATCCAGCTTGTGACGATGGGTACGCAGGTTCTTCTCGGTCACACCCAGCAGCTTGGCCAAGCGTTGGTCGGAGAAACCTTTGCGCTTGAGGCGGAACATCAGGTCGCGGTCGATGGACGACAGACCCAGGGTCTTGACCTTCTCTTCTTCCTTGATCAGATCTTCGATCTGCACCAGGAACCACGGATCGATCATGTTCATGCCGAAGATATCTTCGACGCTCAGGCCGGCGCGGAAGGCGTCAGCCACATACCAGATACGCTCGGCGCCCGGCACGGTCAGTTCGCGCTTGAGGATGCTCATGCTTTCCGGGTTGCTCAGGTCGAGCTTCTCGTCCAGGCCGCAAACACCGACTTCCAGGCCGCGTAGGGCTTTCTGCAGGGACTCCTGGAAGGTCCGGCCGATTGCCATGACTTCACCGACCGACTTCATCTGTGTGGTCAGGCGCGCATCAGCCTTGGCGAATTTTTCAAAGGCAAAGCGCGGCAGCTTGGTCACGACATAGTCGATAGACGGCTCGAAAGACGCCGGCATGGCGCCGCCGGTGATTTCGTTTTGCAGCTCGTCCAGGGTGTAGCCGATCGCCAGCTTGGCAGCGATACGCGCAATCGGGAAGCCAGTCGCTTTCGATGCCAGCGCGGAAGAACGCGACACACGCGGGTTCATCTCGATCACGACCATGCGGCCCGTGTCTGGGCAGATGCCGAACTGAACGTTGGAGCCGCCAGTCTCAACCCCGATTTCACGCAATACCGCCAAGGAGGCGTTACGCATGATCTGGTATTCCTTGTCCGTCAGGGTTTGCGCTGGAGCAACGGTGATCGAGTCACCGGTGTGCACGCCCATCGGGTCAAAGTTTTCGATGGAGCAGACGATGATGCAGTTGTCCTTCTTATCGCGGACAACCTCCATCTCATATTCTTTCCAGCCGATCAGGGATTCGTCGATCAGCAGCTCTTTGGTCGGCGACAGGTCCAGGCCACGGGCGCAGATTTCTTCGAACTCTTCACGGTTGTAAGCAATGCCGCCACCGGTGCCGCCCATAGTGAAGGACGGACGGATAATGCAGGGGAAGCCCAGCTTTTCGAGAACGGCGTTGGCCTCTTCCATGCTATGGGCGATACCGGAGCGCGGGCAGTCAAGGCCGATGGACTTCATCGCCTTGTCGAAACGCGAACGGTCTTCAGCCTTGTCGATGGTGTCGGCATTGGCACCGATCATCTCTACGCCGAACTTTTCCAGGACGCCTTCGCGCTCCAGGTCCAGGGCGCAGTTCAGTGCGGTCTGGCCGCCCATGGTGGGCAACAGCGCATCCGGACGCTCTGTTTCGATGATCTTGGCGACGGTCTGCCATTTGATCGGTTCGATGTAGGTGGCGTCGGCCATGGCCGGGTCGGTCATGATGGTGGCGGGGTTGGAGTTCACCAGGATGACGCGGTAACCCTCCTCGCGCAGGGCTTTACAGGCCTGGGCGCCGGAGTAGTCGAATTCGCAGGCCTGGCCGATTACGATCGGGCCAGCGCCGAGAATCAGGATGCTTTTTATGTCTGTACGTTTTGGCATGGGTTTGTCACTCAAATCCGCAGGTCAGTCGGCAAGCCGTCTTGAACAATCTTTGAAGAGCCTGCGGGGGCCACCGAAATCAGGGCCGCCCGCAAGCCGCTCAGTCAGCGTCGCTTGGCCATCTCATTGATGAAACGGTCGAACAGCGGCGCTACGTCGTTCGGGCCCGGGCTGGCTTCAGGGTGGCCCTGGAAGCTGAACGCGCTCTTGTCGGTGCGCTCGATGCCTTGCAGGGAACCGTCGAACAGCGACTTGTGAATGGCGCGCACGTTAGCCGGCAGTGTCGCTTCATCCACCGCAAAACCGTGGTTCTGGCTGGTGATCATTACAACGCCGGTGTCCAGGTCTTGCACAGGGTGGTTGGCGCCGTGGTGGCCGTGACCCATTTTCAGGGTTTTAGCGCCGGAGGCCAGGGCCAGCAACTGGTGGCCCAGGCAGATACCGAATACCGGAATCTCGGTTTCCAGCACTTCCTTGATCGCCTGGATGGCGTAATCGCACGGCTCAGGGTCACCCGGGCCATTGGACAGGAACACACCGTCCGGCTGCAGGGCGAGCACTTCGCTGGCCGGGGTTTGTGCAGGCACCACGGTTACGCGGCAGCCACGCTCGACCAGCATGCGCAGAATGTTGTATTTGACGCCGTAGTCATAGGCAACCACGTGGTAGGGCAACTCGGCAGCGTCGATGGTCGCGTGACTGTCGGTCTTCAGATCCCAGACAGTGGAGCGCCACTCGTACTTCTCTTTGACGCTGACGACTTTCGCCAGATCCATGCCTTTGAGGCCAGGGAATCCTTGCGCTGCGGCAATCGCCGCCTCTTCGGAAATATTGTCACCGACCATGATGCAGCCGTTCTGCGAGCCTTTCTCACGCAGGATGCGTGTCAGGCGGCGCGTATCGATACCGGCAATCGCCACAACGTTGTTGGCTTTCAGGTAATCGGACAACGACATCGTGTTACGCCAGTTGCTCGCGACCAGCGGCAGATCGCGAATCACCAGACCGGCCGACCAGACACGATCAGACTCGACGTCTTCCGGTGTAGTACCGGTGTTGCCGATGTGCGGATAGGTCAGGGTAACGATCTGCTGGGCGTAGGAAGGATCAGTAAGGATTTCCTGATAGCCGGTCATGGCAGTGTTAAACACTACCTCTCCAACGGTTTGACCGTCGGCTCCAATGGCTTCGCCGCGAAAAATGCTGCCATCAGCAAGGGCGAGTATGGCTGGCTTAGTCAAGAAGACCTCCCGTAAATAAAGCCTGAAAGGGCGATCGCAGGTTGTAAAAAAGCGGAGTGACGTATGGACACGTCACCCCGCTTCTTCACTGAATTATTCTGCGCGCTTTTAGTGGACACACTAAAGCTGTAGCTTACAGAAAAAGGCTTTTTGGGTCCACCGCTAATGAGCCTTAAAGGCAGGAGAATGCGACAGGACGTCGCCTAGCGGGTAAAAACGAGGGCCAAGCATAAGCTTGACCCCCTGTTTTAGCTACTGATTAGTGCAGATCGAGCACATCACGCATGTCATAGAGGCCCGCCTCGCGGCCTTCCAGCCAGAGCGCAGCACGCACCGCCCCCTTGGCAAACGTCATGCGACTGGACGCCTTGTGCGTGATTTCCAAACGCTCGCCCTCGGAGGCGAACAATACGGTGTGATCACCCACCACATCGCCACCGCGCACGGTTGCAAAACCAATAGTGTCGCGCGCACGCGCACCGGTGTGGCCTTCGCGGCCGTACACCGCCACCTTCGACAAGTCGCGGCCCAGTGCATCGGCAATCGCCTCGCCCATGCGCAGCGCCGTGCCCGAAGGCGCGTCGATCTTGTGGCGATGATGGGTCTCGATGATCTCGATATCGGCCTCATCCCCCAGCACCCGCGCCGCCAGATCGAGCAGCTTGAGCGAGAGGTTCACACCAACGCTGAAGTTGGCGGCGAAGACGATAGGAATATCCTTGCCCGCCTCCACCAGCAATTGTTTCTGCTCAGGCGTCAAACCCGTAGTGCCGATCACCATCGCCTTGCCTGCTTTACGGCAGAACGCGAGGTTTTTCAGCATTACCTCTGGCAGCGTGAAGTCGATCAACACGTCGAACTCGTCCGCCACCTGCTCCAGGTTGCCGGACAACGAAACGCCGATGCGGCCCAGCGAGGCCAACTCACCGGCATCCGCACCGATCAGCGTACTGCCCGGACGAACGATGGCCGCGGTCAGCCCGGACGCCGGCGAGCGCAGTTGCACCGCCTCGACCAGCGTCTTGCCCATGCGCCCGGCAGCACCCATTACGGCTATACGTCGCATACTCACTTCCTTACAGGTCGCCGAAGAAGCGCTTCACGCCATCGAAAAAGCCCGTGGTTTTTGGCGAGTGAGAGTCATCACCCGCCAATGAACTGCGGAACTCTTCAAGCAACTCACGCTGACGGCGATTCAGGTTGACCGGGGTTTCCACCGCCACACGACACATCAGGTCGCCAGCGCCACCACCGCGTACAGGCGCAACACCTTTGCCGCGGATACGGAACTGTTTACCAGTCTGCGTGCCCTCAGGGATCTTGAGCTTGACCCGACCATCAAGGGTCGGAATCTCCAGCTCGCCACCCAGCGCCGCATCGACAAAACTGATGGGCACTTCACAGAACAGATGCTTGCCATCGCGCTGGAAGATCGAGTGCTCGCGCACATTGATGACCACGTACAGGTCGCCAGTAGGGCCACCCTGAGTACCCGCCTCGCCCTCACCCGACAGACGGATGCGGTCGCCGGTATCCACGCCCGCCGGCACTTTCACCGACAGCGTCTTGTACTCTTCGACACGACCTTCGCCGTGGCAGGAGTCGCACGGATCGGAAATGATCTTGCCCTGGCCATGGCAACGCGGGCAGGTTTGCTGCACCGAGAAGAAGCCCTGCTGCATGCGCACCTGGCCAATACCGCCGCAGGTCGGGCAGGTGATGGGCGAAGAGCCTTTCTTTGCCCCAGAGCCATCGCACGGCTTGCAGTTGACCAGCGTCGGCACACGGATATTGACACTGGTGCCACGCACGGCTTCTTCCAGATTCAGCTCCAAGGTGTAGCGCAAGTCACTGCCACGCTGGGCGCCGCCACGCTGGCCGCCACGGCCACCACCAAAGAAATCACTGAACACATCGCCGAAGATATCGGAGAAGTTCTGGCCACCAAAACCGGCACCGCCGCCACCCATGCTCGGGTCGACGCCGGCATGCCCATACTGATCATAGGCTGCGCGCTTGTTGGGATCAGACAGACATTCGTAGGCCTCATTGGCCTCTTTGAACATTTCTTCGGACTCTTTGCTGTCCGGATTACGGTCCGGGTGGTGCTTCATCGCCAGGCGACGGTAAGCCTTTTTCAGGTCCGCCTCGCTGGAGCCACGCTCCACACCCAATACTTCGTAATAGTCACGCTTTGCCATAAGTCTTTGCACTCTTAAGGACGTTCAGCCAGACCCTCCTGAGCCTCGCCAAACTCGTTGAGCCCCAATGAAGGCCCGGACCCAACTCACGTCAATTCAACGATCCTGGTCATTACTACTTTTAGCCGGTCACCCGACTAAAAACGCGGTATTTACTGCTCGGAAAGCAGGAGCATTCCCGATCACACCGCCAGCATCCGAACGCTGTCGCATGCTGTAAAAATTCGCATACCCCAGACACGCCAACGCGGGAGCAAGCTCCCGCGCGGCGACATCCTACCAGTCACCGCTTGTGAGCGGTCAACCGGGCGACCAAGTTACTTGTGGTCTTTGACTTCTTCGAACTCGGCATCGACAGCATCGTCGTGCTTGGCTTCAGGTTCTGCTTGCTGTGCAGCACCTTCGGCCGGCTGGCCTTGCTCGGCGTACATTTTCTGAGCCACTGGCGCGGAAACCTTCGACAGCTCCTCAACCTTGGCTTCGATAGCAGCCTTGTCGTCGCCTTTGATAGCGGCTTCCAGGGCAACTACAGCGGCTTCGATTGCGGTTTTCTCTTCTTCGGTCACCTTGTCGCCCGCATCAGCGACCATTTTGCGCGTCGAGTGAACCAGCGCATCACCCTGGTTACGGGCGCCGGCCAGCTCAGCAAACTTGGCATCCGCATCAGCGTTGGCTTCAGCATCACGAATCATCTGTTGAATTTCTTCATCAGACAGACCGGAGTTGGCCTTAATGGTGATCTTCTGCTCTTTACCGGTAGCCTTGTCTTTCGCCCCAACGTGCAGGATACCGTTGGCGTCGATGTCGAAGGTCACTTCAATTTGCGGCACGCCACGAGGTGCTGGTGGAATCTCAGCCAGGTCGAACTTGCCCAGGGACTTGTTCTGCGCAGCTTGCTTACGCTCACCTTGCAGCACGTGAATGGTCACTGCACCCTGGTTGTCATCGGCAGTCGAGAACACTTGAGATTTCTTGGTAGGAATCGTGGTGTTTTTCTCGATCAGCGCGGTCATCACGCCACCCATGGTTTCGATACCCAGGGTCAGCGGGCTGACGTCCAGCAGCAGCACGTCTTTGACGTCACCGGCCAACACCGCGCCCTGGATGGCAGCACCCATGGCAACCGCTTCGTCCGGGTTCACGTCTTTACGTGCTTCTTTACCGAAGAACTCGGTTACTTTCTGCTGCACCAGCGGCATACGGGTCTGGCCACCGACCAGGATCACGTCGTTGATGGAGCCAACGTCGATACCGGCGTCTTTCAGTGCAATGCGGCAAGGCTCGATGGTGCGCTGAACCAGGTCTTCAACCAGTGCTTCCAACTTGGCGCGAGAGATCTTCACGTTCAAGTGCTTAGGACCGGTAGCGTCTGCAGTGATGTACGGCAGATTCACGTCGGTGGACATGCTCGACGACAATTCGATCTTGGCTTTCTCGGCAGCTTCTTTCAGGCGCTGCATTGCCAGCGGGTCACCCTTGAGGTTCATGCCGCTTTCTTTCTTGAATTCGTCAACGAGGTAGTCGATCAGACGAATGTCGAAGTCCTCACCACCCAGGAAGGTGTCGCCGTTGGTAGCCAGCACTTCGAACTGGTGCTCGCCATCCACTTCAGCGATTTCGATGACCGACACGTCGAACGTACCACCACCCAGGTCATAAACGATCACAGTGTGGTCGCCTTTGGCCTTGTCCATACCGTAAGCCAGAGCAGCGGCGGTAGGTTCGTTGATGATACGTTTTACGTCCAGACCCGCGATGCGGCCGGCGTCTTTGGTTGCCTGGCGCTGGCTGTCGTTGAAGTAGGCCGGAACGGTAATCACCGCCTCGGTCACGGTTTCACCGAGGTAGTCTTCGGCAGTCTTCTTCATCTTTTTCAAGACTTCAGCCGAGATCTGCGGTGCAGACATCTTGTTGCCATTGACTTCAACCCAGGCGTCACCATTGTCAGCCTTGGCGATTTTGTAAGGCACCATCTTGATGTCTTTCTGTACGACTTCTTCGTCGAACTTACGGCCGATCAGACGCTTTACCGCATACAGGGTGTTGTGCGGGTTGGTAACCGCCTGGCGCTTGGCCGACTGGCCAACCAGGATTTCGCCGTCGTTGGCGTAAGCGATGATGGACGGCGTGGTACGCGCGCCTTCAGCGTTTTCGATAACTTTGGCCTTGCCGTTTTCCATGACCGAGACACACGAGTTGGTGGTCCCCAGGTCGATACCGATAATTTTGCCCATGATTGACTCTCCCGAAACTTGAATTTTGTTGCCGCAGCAGTTGTGGCTAACTGCGGTAGCACTTAAACGCTTGACTTATAAATGGGGGCCTTGCGGCGGATTTCAAGCCTGCTCATCAATAGAAGGCGAAACGGGTGCAGGAGCCTTGCTCACCACCACCATCGCCGGGCGCAACAGGCGGCCATTGAGCAGATAGCCCTTCTGGAACACCTTCAATACGCTGTTAGGCTCAAGGTCGTGACTTTCCTGCATCGCCATCGCCTGATGGTGCTCAGCGTTGAACGGCTCACCGGCTCGTGGATCGATGGCTTCCAACTGATAACGCTTCAGGGTGTCCTGGAACATTTTCAGGGTCAGTTCGATCCCTTCGCGCATGGGGCGGATGTTTTCATCATCCGGATTGGACAGTTCAAGGCCACGTTCCAGGCTGTCGATAATCGGCAGCAGGTCATTGGCGAATTTCTCCAACGCGAATTTGTGAGCCTTTTCTACGTCCTGCTCGGCACGGCGGCGGACGTTCTGCAGATCGGCGGCAACACGCAACGACTGATCCTGCGCTGCGGCCAATTGCTCTTCCAGCACTTGCACACGAGTCCCCAGTTCATCGCCGGCAGCCGAATTGGCGTCTGGCGTTTGCGTATCCTGCGTCTGTTCGTCAGCCATAGATTTCTCCTTTCAAAATCATGCGCGAACTCAACTCGCGCTTCTGTTCCGGTATATGGGGCCACAATTTTCAGGTTCAAGGGCGCAGGCGTTACCAAAAGTCTCTCGTGTATCCCGGTTGTTTTCCGGCGCTACATTTCGCAATGCGCTAAAAAAAACCGACTTCCAAGCAAATCGAGCTAAGCCGCAGGATTGTCAGCCCGGAACAAAACACTGTATAAATAACCAGACCTAAAGCCTGGGAGCGACCTTCATGCTCGTGCACCTGTCCGTACATAACTACGCCATCGTTGAACATCTGGATCTCGAACTGGATCGCGGCATGAGCGTAATCACAGGCGAGACCGGCGCCGGCAAGTCGATCATGCTCGACGCCCTGGGCCTGACACTGGGTGATCGCGCCGACAGCGGCGTGGTGCGCCCCGGCGCCGACAAAGCCGACATCCTGGCCACCTTCGACCTGGGCGACATCCCGGAAGCCGAAACCTGGCTGGCCGAGCGCGACCTCAATAATGAAGGGCCGTGCATTCTGCGCCGGGTAATCACCGCAGAAGGGCGCTCACGCGGCTACATCAACGGCACGCCCTGCCCCCTCGGCGACCTGAAAGCCCTGGGCGAACTGCTGATCGACATCCACAGCCAACATGAACACCAATCGCTGCTTAAAACCGACACTCATCGCCGCCTGCTCGACGAGTATGCCGGCGCCACCGATCTTGCTCGCCAGGTTCAACTGGCCGCCCAACGCTGGCGCCAGACCCGCCAGGAACTGGAACGCCTTTCCAACTCCGGCGACGAGCAACGCGCTCGCCATCAATTGCTCAGCTATCAACTCGAAGAGCTTGAAAGCCTGGGCCTGGGTGAGAACGAACTGGAGCAGCTTGAGCAGGAACACAAAAACCTGACCAACGCCGAGACGCTGCTGGGTATCTGCCGTCAGGTGGTCGAGCAATGCAGCGAGAGCGATTCGGGTAATGTGCTTAATGCACTGACGGCGAGCCTCAATCGCCTGTCCAGCGTGAATAACGCATCCGGCTCACTGAGTGAAGCCACCACCTTGCTGACCAGTGCACAGATCCAGGTAGAGGAAGCGGTCGGTGAGCTGAACCGTTTTCTGGATCATTTCGACGCCGACCCGGCACGCCTGCAGGAAATAGAAGAGCGCCTGGACACCATCTACACCCTGGCACGCAAACATCGAATCCAGCCAACCGAAGTAGCGGCAATGCAGCAAAAGCTGATGGACGAAATCGAGACCCTGAACGCGAACGACGAGTCCATCGAACGCCTCGGCGAAGAACTCGCCTCCTTTGCTCGCCATTATCAGGAAAAGGCTCGTGAGCTGAGCGACCTTCGCCAGCAGGCTGCTACCCGACTGGCCGGCGCCGTGGAACAGGAAATCCAGCGCCTGGGCATGCCTGGTGGTCGTTTCACCATCCAATTGAATGCCAACACCACCAATGAGCTACAGCCCCATGGACTCGAACAGGTCGAGCTTCTGGTAAGCGCCAACCCGGGCCAGCCGCTCAAAGCTTTGGCAAAAGTCGCCTCCGGCGGCGAGCTGTCACGGATCAGTCTGGCAATCCAGGTGATCACCGCACAAACCTCGCGGGTGCCGACACTGGTCTTTGATGAAGTGGACGTTGGCATTGGCGGCCCGACGGCCGAGATTGTCGGCCAGTTATTGCGACGCCTGGGGGAGCGTGGCCAAGTGCTTACCGTGACCCACTTACCGCAAGTGGCAGCCCAAGGGCATCAGCATTTGTTCGTGCACAAGGTGCGAGGCAGCGACGCGACGCGCACAGCCGTGTCCAAGCTGAACAAGTCGGAGCGCGTGGAAGAAGTGGCGCGGATGCTCGGCGGCATTGATTTGACCAAGGAGTCCCTGGCTCATGCGAAGAAAATGGTCATCGCCGCAAAGGCGTGAGGCGGGCATTTTCCTTCTTATATAAAGCACGAAGGCGACCTTAAGGTCGCCTTCAATCGTTTCGCAGAGCAAATCTGCGTCGATTTTTACTTTTTCTTACGGATGTACAGCACCAGATTATGGTCCACCAAATCGAATCCATGCTCCTCGGCAATCTCGTGCTGGAGCTTTTCGATCGCAGGGCTGGTGAACTCGATAACCTCATTGGTATCCAGATCAACCATATGGTCGTGGTGCCCACCATCGGCCAATTCAAACACTGCATGACCGCCGTCGAAATTATGACGAACCACCAGCCCTGCGGCTTCAAACTGGGTCAGGACACGGTAAACCGTGGCCAGGCCAACGTCTTCATTAGACTCCATCAGTGCCTTGTAAACGTCCTCGGCACTCATGTGGCGTTGCTCGGCAGAATCGAGCATTTGTAGAATCTTGACTCGGGGCAGAGTCACTTTGAGACCGGCTTTGCGTAGTTCGCTATTTTCAACCATGGTTAGCTTTCTCGCGGATGCTGCTTCGCAGCTTCTCTTAATACGGGTATGATCGGCGTTTACGTTGTCCCAGCCAAGATAGTGGAAGTCGCCCACCGATGCAAAACACCAAGCTCTTGCTAACCAGTTTCACCTTTGTGGGACTGCTCGCACTCGCCGGTTGTTCATTCCCCGGGGTTTACAAAATCGACATCCAGCAGGGCAATGTCGTCACGCAGGACATGATAGACCAGTTACGCCCGGGAATGACCCGACGGCAAGTACGGTTTATCATGGGTAACCCCCTGCTGACCGACACTTTCCATGCCGATCGCTGGGATTATCTCTACAGCATCCAGCCTGGCGGCGGTGAGCGCCAGCAGGAGCGCGTCAGCGTCATTTTCAATGGCAATGATCAGCTGGTCAGTCTGTCCGGTGACTTCATGCCTGGCGTAAGCCGCGATGAAGCCCTACTGGGCAAGGACAGCGGCACCAGCGTGACCGCCCCTGCGCAGGAAGCCGAGAAGCCGAAATCCGAGGTGCCGGCCAAGCCAGGCTCCTTGCTGGACCAGATCCAGAAAGACGTCGATGGCGTGGAAACCGTGCCAGTCCCGACGCCACAGCCTCTGGACACCAGCCCGCAGTAACAAAGCGACACTCAACAAAAAGCCCGGCATGCCGGGCTTTTTGTTGTCTGAGTGATTTATAAGCCTTGCTGCCTGGCCTTCGCCGCCTTGGCAGCACGTTGCCTGCGCACTTCCTTGGGATCTGCCAGCAACGGCCGGTAGATTTCGATTCGGTCACCGGGCTGCACAACACGCACGTCGGCATCCGCAACCACCTTACCGAAGATCCCCAAAGGGCATTCCGCCAGCGCCAGCTGCGCAAATTGTTCAGCGATCCCCGACATTCGCACCGCCGCCCTCAGGCTCGTGCCCACCGGAACCGTCACCTGGAGTAAAACCTGGCGATCAATGGCGGCATGTACCACCTCAATCTCAACCATGCAGCTGCTTGGCTCGCTCACAGAACGCATCCACCAGTGTATTCGCCGCCTGATTGAATAAAGGTCCCAACGTCGCCCGAACAATGGGGCCGGCATAATCGAACGACAGGTCCAGGCTGATCTTGCAGGCCTTGTCCGTCAGTGCCTTGAATACCCATACACCATGCAACTGGGTGAACGGCCCCTCCTGCAGATTCATCTCGATGGATTTTCCAGGCACCAGCACATTTCGCGTAACAAAGTGCTGGCTAAGCCCGCCCTTGGCTACGCCGACGCTGGCGACCATGTGCTCGTCACCGCTCTCCAGCACCTCGGCTGTCGAGCACCACGGCAGGAATTCCGGGTAACGCGCCACGTCGTTGACCAGGTCATAGAGCGCCTGTGCGGGATAGGGCAGCAGGGCCGAACGTTGAATATGCGTCGTCATGTGAGCGTTATTTCCACAGCTGAGCGGGCAAACATCGCGAAAGAACAGCCAGATCCGCGAGAGAAAAAAACCAAAGTACTGCCGGCATTGTCCGGGATTCGTCCAACACGCTCAAGCACGCAGGTTGACCGTAGCCGACACGCTCGCAACTCCCTATAATGCCGCCCCTATGGCTAAACAAAAGAAACACCCCACAGGGACCATCGCGCAAAATAAAAAGGCGCGACACGATTACTTCATCGAACATCGGTTCGAGGCTGGTCTGGTCCTGGCCGGCTGGGAAGTAAAGAGTCTGCGTGCCAGCAAGCTGCAGCTGGTCGACAGCTATGTGCTGCTCAAGGATGGCGAGGCATGGCTGCTTGGCAGTCATATCACCCCGCTGACCACCGCGAGCACCCACGTGATTGCCGACCCGGTGCGCACGCGCAAGCTGCTGCTCAACGCCCGCGAGCTGGAAAAACTCGCAGCGGCCGTGCAACAGAAAGGCTACGCCTGCGTGTGCCTGTCCTGGTACTGGAGCAAGCACCTGGTCAAGTGCGAGATTGCGCTGGGCAAGGGCAAGAAGGAATACGACAAACGCGATACCGAACGCGAGCGCGACTCCAATCGCGAATTGCATCGCGCGGTGCGCAACAAGGGCAAGGAAGAATAACCTTGTGACGCTGCAGCTTCGGGCTACCCGCCCGAAGCTACAGGCCCTTGCGTCGCTCCGCCCGGGCTACGCGCTGAACCTCCTGACGCACCTCCTCCAGCACTTCCTGCACATACAGCAGGTGACGTGTTGAAATCTCTCGCGCCTGCTCTGCCCGCCCTTCAATAATTGCCAGGTACAGGTCGCGATGCTGACTGATCAGCATGTCGCGGGTCTCGCTGCGCTGCTGATACATGCCGCCAATGTTGGTCACCACATTACGCTTGAGCAGATCAAACAGCCCGCGAATGGTATGCAGCAACACGGCGTTATGACTGGCCTCAGCAATGGCCAGGTGAAACCTCGCATCGGCAGCACCCTCCTCCACTCGACTCACCTCATCGGCCCGCGCATAGCAATCCTGCAACGCTTCGAAAGCCGCCTTCAGCCGCTCACGATCAACTTCCGTTGCACGTAATGCCGCGTAGTAGGCACAGGAAGCTTCAAGTGTCTGGCGAAACTCCAGCAAGTCCCGCTGCGCCTCAGGATTA
Organism: Pseudomonas sp. MUP55; assembly: GCF_034043515.1. Classification (NCBI taxonomy): domain Bacteria; kingdom Pseudomonadati; phylum Pseudomonadota; class Gammaproteobacteria; order Pseudomonadales; family Pseudomonadaceae; genus Pseudomonas; species Pseudomonas sp. MUP55. The sequence goes on from NZ_CP138214.1 coordinate 5,034,708, forward strand.
TTTTCCAGCAAATGCAACAGAGGGTCGCTAAAGGTCGACCCAAGGGACTCCACGACATAATTGCCGCCACCCTGACGGCTGACCAACAACCCCTTGGCCGCCAGCTTCTGGATCGCTTCCCGCAACGAAGGGCGCGACACGCCAAATTGCTCAGCCAAAGCGCGCTCGGCCGGCAAACGCTCACCCGACTTCAACGTGCCCTCAAGGATCATGCCCTCAAGCTGCTCGACAATATCGTCAGACAAACGGCGCTGACGCACCTGATCAAACCCCATAACCCACTCTCCACCATCCCGACCACTCGCCAGGGCCTCTATTCTGGCCTATCGCCGCGCGTGCGGCACCTATCAGAACGCCTTCGATTCACCCGATCAGAACAATCAACGCCCTGGGTACGACCAAAGTTTCGCGGGCGGCAAATTGACACACCCCTGCCTGGCCTCTTAATCTAGCCCACAGCGACCGTAAATTGGTATTACCAATTACCCAAGCATACAAACAACAACAATCAGGGGCCACCCCATATGCAAACCTGGCAACAGCTCTACAGCCCTCTGGGCAGTCTCGGTCTATCCGCGCTGGCCGCCGTTATTCCCATCGTATTTTTCTTCCTGGCCCTGGCCGTGTTCCGCCTCAAGGGGCACGTGGCCGGCAGCATCACCCTCGCGCTGTCGATCCTGGTCGCCATCTTCGCCTTTCAGATGCCGGTAGACATGGCCCTGGCTGCCGCCGGCTACGGCTTTGCCTATGGCTTGTGGCCGATTGCGTGGATCATCGTGGCCGCGGTATTTCTCTACAAACTGACGGTCAAGAGCGGTCAGTTCGAGATCATCCGCAGCTCGGTCCTGTCGATTACCGACGATCAACGCTTGCAAGTCCTGCTGATCGGCTTCTGCTTCGGCGCCTTCCTCGAAGGTGCGGCCGGTTTCGGCGCGCCCGTGGCCATTACCGCCGCGCTGCTGGTAGGCCTGGGTTTCAACCCGCTCTATGCCGCCGGCCTGTGTCTGATTGCCAACACCGCCCCGGTCGCCTTTGGCGCGCTGGGTATCCCGATCATCGTTGCAGGCCAAGTCACCGGCATCGACGCCTTCAAGATCGGCGCCATGACCGGCCGCCAACTGCCGCTGCTGTCGCTTTTCGTGCCCTTCTGGCTGGTGTTCATGATGGACGGCCTGCGCGGCGTTCGCGAAACCTGGCCCGCAGCCCTGGTAGCCGGCTTGAGCTTCGCCATCACCCAATACTTCACCTCCAACTTCATCGGGCCGGAGCTGCCGGACATCACCTCGGCACTGGCCAGCCTGATCGCCCTGACCTTGTTCCTGAAAGTCTGGCAACCCAAGCGCACCGCCGGCGCACAGATTGCCGGCGCCACCTCGAGCACAGCGGTCACCGCCAGCGCTGGCGGCTTCGGCTTGCCACGCAACACCCTTGTTTCGCCGTACAGCCTGGGGCAGATTTTCAAGGCATGGTCGCCGTTCCTGATCCTCACCGTGCTGGTCACCCTCTGGACCCTCAAACCCTTCAAGGCGATGTTCGCCGCCGGCGGCTCGATGTACAGCTGGGTGTTCAACTTTGCGATCCCGCACCTGGACCAACTGGTGATCAAAGTCGCGCCGATCGTCACCAACCCCACCGCCATTCCGGCCGTGTTCAAGCTGGACCCGATTTCAGCAACCGGCACCGCGATTTTCTTCTCGGCGCTGATCTCGATGGCCGTTCTGAAAATAGACTTCAAAACTGGTCTTACCACTTTTAAAGAAACCTTTTACGAATTGCGCTGGCCGATCCTGTCCATCGGCATGGTGCTGGCCTTCGCCTTTGTCACCAACTATTCGGGCATGTCGTCCACCATGGCCCTGGTCCTGGCCGGCACTGGTGCTGCCTTCCCCTTCTTCTCGCCTTTCCTCGGCTGGCTTGGGGTTTTTCTGACAGGCTCCGACACTTCGTCCAATGCCCTGTTCAGCTCGTTGCAAGCCACCACCGCACACCAGATCGGCGTGAACGACACCTTGCTGGTTGCGGCAAATACCAGTGGTGGCGTGACCGGCAAAATGATCTCGCCGCAATCAATCGCCGTCGCCTGTGCGGCAACCGGCCTGGTGGGCAAAGAATCCGACCTGTTCCGCTTCACCCTCAAGCACAGCCTGTTTTTTGCCACCCTCGTCGGGCTGATCACCTTGGCGCAAGCGTATTGGTTCACCGGTATGCTGGTGCACTGAGACGCGCACGTAATAGGGTAAGAATCGACGCCGGACAACCATGCCGGCGTCAGCTATTTCTGGAGGACCGATGAGCCTGCCTGCTGGATTCCTGAAAGACGTCGCACAACTGATTCCGAAAGATCGTCGTTTTGACGACCCGCTTTCCACCCTCGCCTTCGGCACCGATGCCAGCTTTTACCGATTGATCCCCCAGTTGGTGATTCGCGTTGAATCGGAAGACGAAGTCGTCACGCTGCTGCAACTGGCCCAGCGCGACCGCGTCTCCGTAACCTTCCGCGCGGCTGGCACAAGCTTGTCCGGCCAGGCCATCAGCGACTCGGTGCTGATCGTGCTGGGCGAGCAGTGGAATGGCCGCGAGATCCGCGGGCAAGGCATGCAAATCCGCCTGCAACCCGGCGTCATCGGCGCTCAGGCCAACGCCTGGCTTGCGCCATTCGGGCGCAAGATCGGGCCGGACCCGGCGTCGATCAATGCCTGCAAAATCGGCGGCATCGTCGCTAACAACGCCAGTGGCATGTGCTGCGGTACGGCACAAAATACCTACCACACCCTGGCCGGCATGCGTCTGGTGCTGGCCGACGGCAGCCGCCTGGACACCGAAGACTCCGCCAGCGTCCAAGCCTTCCGCCAGTCCCATGGCGCGCTGCTTGAGCGCCTGGCAGCACTGGGCCGCGAGACACGGGCAAACGCCGAGCTGGCTGCAAAGATCCGCCACAAATACCGTCTGAAAAACACCACCGGCCTGTCGCTCAACGCCCTGGTGGATTTTGATGACCCGCTGGATATCCTCAGCCATCTGCTGGTGGGCTCCGAAGGCACGCTGGGGTTTATCAGCGCAGTGACCTACGACACAGTGGCCGACCATCCAAACAAAGCCTCGGCGCTGATCGTGTTTCCGGACGTCGAGACCTGCTGCAACGCGGTAACCGTGCTGAAAACCCAACCGGTCTCGGCGGTCGAGCTGCTGGACCGGCGCAGCCTGCGCTCGGTACAGAACAAGCCGGGCATGCCAGACTTCGTACAGCATCTATCGGAAAATGCCTGCGCGCTGCTGATCGAATCCCGCGCGGCCTCGTCGTCATTACTGCATGAGCAACGGGAACTGATCATGGCCTCCCTGGCCTCTTTCCCCGTGGAGAAACAGGTCGACTTCACCGAAGACCCGCTGGAAAACGCTCGCCTCTGGGCAATCCGCAAGGACACCTTTCCCGCCGTGGGCGCCGTGCGCAAAACCGGTACCACGGTAATCATCGAAGACGTCACTTTCCCGGTCGAGCAGCTGGCGACTGGCGTTAACCGCCTGATCGAACTGTTCGACAAACATCACTACGACGAAGCCATCCTTTTCGGACACGCCCTGGAAGGCAATCTGCACTTCGTGTTCACTCAAGGCTTCAACAGCAGCGCCGAAGTCGCACGCTATCAGGCGTTCATGGACGATGTTGCACAATTGGTAGCGGTTGAGTTCGGAGGATCGCTGAAAGCCGAACACGGCACTGGTCGCAACATGGCGCCGTTTGTCGAGCTGGAGTGGGGCAGCGATGCCTATCAACTGATGTGGCAACTCAAGCGCCTGCTGGACCCCAACGGCATCCTCAACCCGGACGTGGTGCTCAGCCATGACCCGCAGATTCACCTCAAACACCTCAAGCCTCTGCCCGCCGCCGATGAGCTTGTGGATAAGTGCATTGAATGCGGGTTCTGCGAACCGGTGTGCCCGTCCAAGGGACTGACCTTGAGCCCGCGCCAACGCATTGTGATCTGGCGCGACATCCAGGCTAAAAAACGCGCTGGCGTCGATACCACTGAACTGGAAGCGGCCTATCACTACCAAGGCATCGACACCTGCGCCGCAACCGGCCTGTGCGCCCAGCGCTGCCCCGTAGGCATCAATACCGGCGACCTGGTGAAAAAGCTACGCAGCCGCGACGCCGACCGTACGAAAACCGCCGAATGGCTCGCCACCCATTTCGCCACCGCGCTGCAAGGCGCGCGCTTTACCCTGCATGTCGCCAACGGCGCGCGCATGCTGCTGGGAGCGCCACGCCTGGCGAAGTTATCGGCCAGCTTGACCAGGCTGTCCAAGGGGCAGGTTCCGCAATGGACCAACGCCATGCCGCAACCGGAAAAAGCCATTCGCTTCAGCCCGGCCGTCAACGACGAACGACCTCGGGTGGTCTACCTGGCGGCCTGCGTCTCCCGCGCCATGGGCCCGGCAGCGGGCGATAAAGAACAAATGTCGCTGTACGACAAAACCCGTGGCCTGCTGGAAAAAGCCGGTTACCAAGTCGTCTTTCCCGACAATCAAGACAACCTGTGCTGCGGCCAACCCTTCGCCTCCAAAGGCTATGCCCAACAGGCCGAACACAAGCGTCAGGAACTGATCGGCGCGCTGCTCCACGCCAGCCGTGGCGGCCTCGACCCGATCTATTGCGACACCAGCCCGTGCACCCTGCGCCTGGTACAAGACCTGGGCGAGACGCGCCTGGACCTCTACGACCCGGTACGCTTTATCCGCACCCACCTTATGGACCGCCTCGACTTCACGCCGCAGGAAGCGCCCATCGCCGTGCACGTCACCTGCAGCACCCAGCACCTGGGCGAAAGCCAAGCGCTGATCGACCTCGCCCGACGCTGCGCCAAAACCGTCGTCATCCCCGAAGGCATTCACTGCTGCGGCTTTGCCGGCGACAAAGGCTTCACCACGCCAGAACTCAACGCCCACTCACTGCGCACCCTCAAGGACGCGGTGCAGCATTGCAGCGAAGGCATTTCCACCAGCCGCACCTGCGAGATCGGCCTGAGCCAGCACGGCGGCATCGATTATCACGGGCTGGTGTACCTCGTGGACCGCGTCACCCAGGCCCGCGCCCATTAACCCTGCAAAAAAACCGAACCCTTGCGCGCCGGCGTAGTCATCTGCATAGGCCTCGACAACGAGGCCCATCAGTGATGTCGCTGGCAAGCCCGCAACGCCAGCAGCGTCGAGCCCATTTCGCAAGGAGATACCTTATGAAGCGTTCCGCTCTTGCTGGCTTGTTCATGACCGCTGCGATGCTGGCGTCCCCTGCCTTTGCGGCCGGTGATAAAGACCTGTGCCAGATCAACCTCGACAAAATCAACAACGGCAAAGCCCTGCTCGCCACCGACACCAGTGGCAAAAGCGGCGAAATCGACACCGCCGTCGCCCAGGCAAAAGCGGCCAGCGCCGCGGGTAATGATAAAAAGTGTATCGAAATCACCTCCAAGGCCCTGCAAGACCTGCAGAACAGCGAAAAAGGCGGTCAGTGAGTGACACGTGGCCAACCTTCGGGTTGGCCTTCCGTGACGGTTTGGCGTACACTGCACAGGCTTGTCACTCACGAGAAACAACGAGTTACAAGCACGGGGCCGTTTAGGATTCGACGCCGGTCGCGAAACTTTAGGTGCATGCCGAGTTGGTAACAGAACTCGTAAATCCACTGTTGCAACTTCTTATAGTTGCCAATGACGAAAACTACGGCCAGGAATTCGCTATCGCTGCGTAAGCAGCCTTAGATCCTGAGCTTCTGGTACCTTCGGGTCCAGCAATCACCAGGGGATGTCTGTAAACCCAAAGTGATTGTCATATAGAACAGAATCGCCGTGCAGTACGTTGTGGACGAAGCGGCTAAAACTTACACAACTCGCCCAAAGCACCCTGCCCTTCGGGTCGCTGAGGGTTAACTTAATAGAAACGGCTAAGCATGTAGTACCGACAGCGGAGTACTGGCGGACGGGGGTTCAAATCCCCCCGGCTCCACCACTTCATCATCTAAAGACGTCCACGGACGTCTTTTTTTGTGCCTGAAACCCAGTAAATACACGGCTTCCAGCGATTTATCGGTCTTTTGAGAGTTTCTGAGTTCCAGCCGTTCGGGTATTCCAGACGGTATTCCAGCTCATCCGGTGCTAATCTTTGGAATACCGAATCAGTGCTTGAGGACGATCTCATGCCTGCTCAAAACCTCCGCCTCTCCGATCGACAGCTCAAGGGAGTCAAACCCGCATCCAAGGATTACGTCCTCACGGACGGTGACGGTTTGCAGCTCCGCGTACGCAGCAACGGCTCGTTGCTGTGGAATTTCAACTACCGCGAACCGGTGACCAAGAAGCGCATCAACATCGGCTTCGGGACCTACCCCGAGCTGTCACTGGCGAATGCACGAAAGATGGCAGTCGATGCCCGCGAGCTGCTCGCTCAGGGCATTGATCCGAAGGTGCAGCGCAATACGCTGAATGAAGCCAAGCGCGCAGAAACGGAACACACCTTCGAGAACGTGGCCACCGCCTGGTTCGAGCTCAAGAAAGACTCGGTCACCCCGGCCTACGCCGAGGACATTTGGCGGTCGCTCACGCTGCATGTGCTCCCTGACTTGAGGACGACGCCACTCGCGAAAATCACCGCGCCGATGGTGATCGGGTTACTTCGTCCAATCGAAGCTAAAGGCAGCCTGGAGACGGTCAAGCGCCTTAGTCAGCGGCTTAACGAGATCATGACCTACGGCGTGAACTCTGGCCTGATCTTCGCCAACCCGCTCAGCGGTATCAGGGCGGTTTTCAAGAAGCCCAAGAAGGAGAATATGGCTGCGCTTCCACCCGAGGAGCTCCCCGAGCTCATGCTGGAGATCGCGAACGCCAGTATCAAACGCACTACCCGTTGCCTGATCGAATGGCAGTTGCACACTATGACTCGCCCCGCCGAGGCGGCAACTACTCGCTGGGCAGACATCGACTTTGAAAGGCGTGTCTGGACCATCCCGCCGGAGCGGATGAAGAAGGGCCGCCCACACAGCATCCCGTTGAGTGATCACGCTGTCGCACTGTTGGAGTCATTGAAGACTCACAGCGGCCATCGCGAATACGTCTTCCCGGCAGACAGAAATCCACGTACCCACGCCAATAGCCAAACCGCCAACATGGCGTTGAAACGCATGGGCTTCCAGGATCGCTTGGTCAGCCACGGCATGCGCTCGATGGCCAGCACCATCTTGAATGAGCATGGATGGGACCCGGAGCTCATTGAGGTCGCACTGGCGCACGTCGACAAGGATGAGGTGCGTAGCGCCTACAACCGAGCCGACTACATCGAGCGCCGACGCCCGATGATGGCGTGGTGGAGTGAGTACATTCAGAAAGCCGCCACCGGTAGCCTGCTCGCCTCAGCATACGGCCAAGTCAGAGACAAGAACGTGGTGCCGATACGCTAGCGCTATGCAGGCGCAATAACGGCAGCAACAACTGAGCGTTCAAGATTCAGGGCGAGCAGCCTCGCTTATCCGCTTCTCAGCGCGGGTCCATCCAAACAGGGCTGCAAAGCCGCCCTGTTTGGATGGACCTTACTTTGAAGAGCTAAAAGCGACCACGTTTTCCAGGATTTACCACGGAATTCCACCAGTGAATAACCGTTCTTCAAGTCCAAAGTAGCGCTGAATTTTGAACCTTGACCGGTTTTATCCACAAGAGTAAAACTGGCCGTGCAAGCGCTGTCGATGACAGCAACCCAGGTGGCCTGAACCTTGAAGGTCACGCCGCTCTCGTGGTGGTTCTCCCCCAAATGGCGATTCGCATCCGGCAGTTCGCCCGGTCACCTCCCCGGTGATGGATGCCTACTTCAGATCATGGCCCTCGTGCGCCAGACAACACCTCCTACTTCGCTGCCCTGCAGCAACCTATCCGCTTGGCCGAATCTTGCGCCAACCTGTGCCCGTCTCTTTCTTCTGGAAAGAGACGGGCACTTCTAGCACTGCTGCAGCCCTGATCGCACATGGCTTTGCGGCATTCCCCCTCGTGACAATCGGCGTGACAAACGCCGATGTCACCAGCAACAGCCATGCAGATGACGGTGCCGCAGACCAGGGAATGGACTGCACCTGACTGACAGTCAGGCATGCCCCGGTCATCGCACCGCTGCGTTCACCCGGCTCAGGATCTCGCGGCACTGGTCTCGTCAGCCAGTGCAGCCTCCACCCGCCCACCGGTAACGGTGCTCAGGAGGCCAGATCATGAGATGCCCTTGCTCCCGGTCGTAAGGAGCCGTCAGTCCCGCGTAGAGGACATCCCCACAGGTCGCAGGGGCCTTGATCCCTGATAACACTCAGCATTCTTGGCGGGATGACGTGGGGCGAGGATCGGAGAACGGAGGATGAGGTGATCGATATGGCATTGGTGGGTAGACGCGATGGTCGTAATTTCGGCTACGGTAGGCAGTTGAGCTACGCGGGGCCGCAAGCGCTGAAAGACATGTTCGGCGGCGGTCACTACGGCACGGTCAAGGCGCACTGTGATCGGTGGCAGGCATTCGTAAAGTGGTGCCGTTCCGAACAGGGGCCCGGTATCAATGATGCGCGGCAGATTGATCGCAGGGTGTTGGCCGACTATGCAGCTTTTCTGCGCGACGTTGTTGGACGCGGTGACCTAGCCATCAGCACCGCACAAAACCGACTATCCAGCGTTAACAGGACCATGGCGGCGCTTCGCGGTGATCAGTACGTAAAGATGCCAAGCCCGAGCAAGGCGTTGGGTATGCAGCGCACTGGGATTCGCCAGTCGGTGCCTCAGGGCCAGGACCGTAAACAGGTGAGGCAGATCGTCGATACGCTTTGCCGCCATTATCAGCTACGCGCCGCCGCGATCGTACTGTTGGCGCGAGCCACAGGCATGCGCTTGCGTGAGGCCATCTTGGCTGATCTGCCTCGGCTAAGCCGTGAGGCAAACGACCTAGGCAAAATTAACATTCAGGATGGCACCAAAGGCGGCCGCGCCGGTGCCTCGGCGCCGCGTTGGATTGCGGTTGACTGCCATGTTCGAGATGCGCTTAGGTTTGCACGGCAGATTTCGCCTGCGGGTAGCCGCAACCTGATTGCGCCACACGAAAGCTGCCTGAGTCTTCTGCAACAAATCATCCGCCCTGCGCGGGACATCCTGCATTCGCAGAACCTCAAAGGCTTCCATGAGTTACGAGCGGCATACGCATGTGAGCGCTATGAGCAAATCACCCAACACCGCGCTCCTATCAACGGTGGCCAATGCTGCCTGACAGATAGGAACCTTGATCGTGAAGCCCGAAGGCAAATCAGCTATGAGCTGGGGCACTGTCGGATCGACGTGGTCGCTGCCTACATTGGAGGGCGGACATGAGTAAGCAATTCGACATGGAACTGTTCTTGGCTGGAGTGCTGACGGGGTCGCAGGCAACCCAACAACGCCATGTGCGCCAGGCAAAGATCATGCAGGCTGAAATCGCGAAGCGCTGGCAACGAGAGACACCTTGGGCTTGGCAGAGAAAGCACGTGGCTTGGTTTCTCGAGCATCGCTTAGATCAACGCAGTGAAGCGACGCGGTATTACTTTTTGCTGAGCGCGCGTCTGCTCGCTCGCCGCTTGAAAAAGACATGGGCATTCAACCTTTCGCGTGGATAAGGCTTTTGCTAGCCCTAAACGTCAAGCAATCGACCCATTCCACTCAGCCATGGAAGGAAGAACCGGCAATGCAGACGATTGCTTGAGCACAATGCCCACCTGCACACGTCCCCCTTCATCCTAGGCACATTGACGCCGCGTTCAATGACGGATCCAAACATCTATGCTCTGGTTGCAGAGCTCCAAGAACGAGCAGATTGGCCAGTGGCTAAAATGACCACCCTTAGGTCACGAATGCATCTAGGATGCTTTGAGTTCCGCGTAAAGGAAGCAAGAACGTAGTGGGCCACCCTAAGCGGTTAGTTTAAAATGATTTTTTTTGCGCAGCAGGCCTAATCGGCAGCGTTCCTTTCAATAGGTACGAGGAGATTTCCCGGAGTCATGTTTTACTACAGGTCTCGTTTGAACCGACTCAGCCAATAGGCACCCAGTTGAACGAATCGCCACCTCGTCTCACGCAGGTCGCACAAGGTCGCGAAATTTCAGGACTCAGCGCGTATGAGTAAAACGAAAACAACGAACGGCAACGAAAACGCCAAAACTATACGTACGCCCAAATTACGCTTTCCTGAGTTTAGGGATTCGAAAGAGTGGGAAAAGACAGAGCTCAGGATGATTGCCGACCCTGTCTTAGACAAAGCTAGTTCTGGTGAGAAGAATAATGCCCTGAGTCTCTCAACTGAAAACACCATAGTGCTTCAGAGTGACATATTGGAAGGCAATGAGATAAATAAATACTCTGAACGCTATCTTAGGATTATTCGCGATGACTTTATTTACATTGACAAAAGCACAAAAAATCCGGCCTCAGGCACTATAAAGCGATTATCCAATTACTCCACTGGAGTGGTCCCCTCAGTTTACAAGTGCTTCCGCTTTCATGCCCATGAACACCCAGGCTTTTGGGAAGGATATTTCGAATCAGGAGCGCACAACAATCAGCTCAGTAAAGTTATAAATGAGGGTGCAACCCAGGGACGATTTAACACTCCAGTCAATAAATTTATCGCCATAAACGTATGGCGCCCATGCGAATCGGAACAAAAAAAAATCGCCGACTGTCTGGAGTCATTGGAGAGCCTGATTGCGGCCCAATCTCAGAAAATAAAAACGCTCAGCACTCATAAGATCGGTCTGACACTGCAACTATTTCCACGTAAAGGTGAATTCAAGCCTCGGTTACGTTTCCCTGATTTCCAGAACGCTGAGGAATGGAAAAAAGTCCTATTTACAAACGCTATAAAAGTAACTTCAGGGAAGGAATTTAAGCCATCGGAGTACTCGGGCGAGGGGATTCGATTAATACAATCGAAAAATATTGAATATGGCTCATTAATATGGAGCGATGACTCACCTCACCTCCCTACAACCTATGCAGACAAGCACCCTGAACTATTATTACAAACTAATAACATTGTCTTTGCGCTCTATCGACCAATGCGCAATGAAGAAATAAAGATCACCAAAATTAGTAAAAATGATGAAAAATCGATTTTCAGCCATCAGCTAGCCAAGTTGGAAATCATTACCGATTTACTTTGCGCAGATTTCGCATTTCATTTTTGTCGACATTTCTTATCAGACTACGCACAAAGCAACTCTATCGGCCTCGGACAGACAAGGATATCGCTAAAGGAATTGAACAAACAGAGTATTACACTCCCGTCGCTGCCTGAGCAAATATGTATTGCAGGCTGTCTTAGCTCACTTGACAGCTTAATTACTTCGCACATACAAAAGCTTGAATCCATAAAAAAACACAAGACGGCGCTTTTGCAAAAGCTTTTCCCGCGGTCGGATAAGGATATTTAATGAACAAACCGTTAGTACAATCGAATTTCAGATCTTTAAAGTCGCTAGCCAAAAAGTTGCGCAAGGATTTGACAGGAGTTCGAGGAAGAAAAAAACTTGGCGCACGAAAAGCGATCGCACCAGTAAAAGGGAACGACTTTGTTTTGCTTTTTGCTCACAACGGGGTAGGCAAAACTCGTTTATCCATGGAGTTTAAAGATCTTGGAAAAAAACAGGACAAGAGAGACACTCTATACTTCAACGCTTTCACTGAAGACCTTTTTGACTGGGATAACGATTTCGAAGAGGATAGAGAAAGAAGAATAAAATTCAAATCCCACTCTCAGTTTTTTAATGGGCTTGATGGCATTGGCATTGAAAGTCGCATTCGCCCCCACTTACATCGCCACGCTGACTTTAATTTCACAATAAACTACGACGATGCAGAAATTAGCTTTTTTCGTGAGGAAATCGTCGCAGGTAAAATTGAGACCCTAGAGGATATAAAAATATCACGCGGGGAAGAGAATATTTTTATTTGGTGTTTTTTTCTTGCCATACTCGAATTGGCCAGCTTAGCAGAACCAGGTGACCCATATTATTGGGTAAAATTTGTTTACATTGACGACCCGATTTCGTCCCTTGATGAACACAACACAATCGCTGTCGCCTCCGGACTTTCTGCGCTTTTAAAAGACTCCAGAAACAATATAAAAATCATCATATCCACACACCATGGATTGTTCTTTAATGTTCTTTTCAATGAACTCAAAGGAAAAAATGAACAATCTGCGAAAAAAGAGGAAATCAGAAAAAAGTCTTATATCCTGAGCCGTCCAAATAAGTCCCCAAGCTACACACTCCAAGACACAGGAGAGTCTCCATTCTTGAATCATGTAGCATCATTACTAGAATTACAGGCTGCAGCGAGGTCAGGCAACATTTCGCAACACCATTTCAACTCTCTTCGAAGCATTTTAGAGAAAACGGCAATATTTTTTGGCCGACAGCATATATCTACTTGCTTTGATGGCAATCCCAATAAAAATCTATATGTCCGCTTTTTAAATATCCGCAGCCATTCAAAGTATTCTGTCTTTGAACCCGCCCCCCTGAGTCGATCTGAGAAAAAAATGTTTCGTGACATTCTTAGCACATTTATTAATCTTCACCCGTTCAACACAACACTATTTCCGAAGTCACTCGCAGCAGCGCCCGCACCATGATCGTCTCGAATGTCTACCAAATTACTATTTTTGTCCTGGACCTCAGCATTTTCCAGGACTCAGAAACTCTTACGTATTTCGCTCCCCCTTCATCGAGAAACCTTGATACTCTACACTGCCCGGAGGTGAAAAATGACAGAATCAAATAAAATAATGCTTGGCAAGACCCTCTGGAGTGTCGCCGACCAACTGCGCGGACTAATGAATGCAGACGACTTCCGCGATTACATACTTTCATTCTTTCTCCTGCGATATTTATCAGACAATTATGAAAATGCAGCGAAGACAGAACTTGGCGATGACTACCCTAAAGTCAAAGATAAAGACTATTGCGTACCCCTTACCCTTTGGTACGCCAACAACCCGGAAGAGATCACCAAATTCGAAAAACATATGCGCAAGAAGATCCATTATGTACTGCACCCTCAGTATATATGGAGCAGCATCGCGAACATGGCTCGATCTCAAAAAAGCGAACTACTCAGCACACTGCAGGGGGCCTTCAAACACATCGAGCTTGAATCTTTTGAGCACACATTCCAAGGTCTATTTAGCGCAATCAACCTTGACTCTGAAAAACTAGGTCGCACTTACGCCGAACGCAATATTAAGCTATCTGTCCTCATTCAGAAAATCTCCGAAGGCTTAGCTGAATTCCCCACTGACATGGATGCATTTGGTGATGTTTATGAGTACTTGATCGAACAGTTTGCCGCAGGTTCAGGCAAGAAGTCGGGTGAGTTCTACACGCCACAGCAAATTTCCGACATCCTTTCCTCTATTGTTACACTCGATAGCCAGGATCCCCAGAGCGGCTCAATACAGAGCTTGGGAAGTGTGATGGACTTTGCCTGCGGTTCCGGTTCGCTGCTGCTTAACGTACGGAAACGCGTAAAATCGCGGCATACCGGGATTATATACGGACAGGAAAAGAACTTTACTACGTATAATTTAGCGCGCATGAACATGCTGATGCACGGATTAAAAGATACTGATTTTCAAATTCACCATGGCGATACATTGGCGAATGACTGGGCCATACTACGCGAGATGAACCCTGCAAAGAAACTAGCTTTTGATATCGTAGTTGCTAATCCGCCTTTGAGCTGCCGGTGGGAGCCAACCGACTCTCTAACCGAAGATGTACGCTTCAAAAACTATGGAGTGGCTCCTAAATCTTCCGCAGATTTTGCCTTTCTGCTACATGGACTTCATTATCTAAAAAATGAAGGTGTGATGGCCATCGTTCAGCCCCATGGCGTCCTCTTCCGTAGCGGTGCCGAGGAGCGAATTCGGACTAAACTGCTGAAGGATGGCCACATTGATACGGTAATTGGGCTACCCTCAAACCTCCTTTATTCCTCAGGCATCCCAGTTTGCATTTTGGTCCTTAAGAAATGTACTCGACCGGAAGATGTACTTATTATCGATGCAACAGAGAGCTTCGTTAAAGGCAAGCGACAGAACCATTTATCCCACGAGCAAATAACCAAGATCATTGACACTTATCGGTTCCGTAGGGAAGAATCCCGCTACGCCCGCAGGGTTACGATGGAGGAAATCAAGGAGAATGGCTATAACCTTAATATTTCTCGCTATATAAGCACGTCCAGCATCGAAGCTGAGGTTGACTTACAGACCGTAAATCGTGAACTAGCAACCCTGGAAAAAACCATTAAATCGGCCCGAGACAAACATAATGCTTTCCTTAGAGACCTGGGGCTTCCGCCATTAGCTTGAGTTAAAAAACAGCAGGCTACCTGTCGAGCTGCCTCTCTTCAGTCAACTAACCCAAGACCTCTATCTTGCAAAAAAGGGCGTAGCAATTAGCTGCGTAATTGATGCGTGTAGTTTACGGAGAGGTCACCGTAATATTTTACCGAGAACGCCTGCGGCAGCCATTTCCAATGCGTGGTGCACGCATGAAGCTCTCTGGCGGTGACCGAAAAGCTGTCAAGTTCTAGTCCCATCCAGCTAATGATCTACGCAACACCATTCTTTAGCCCTAGGTTCTTGCTCGCGTAAGTAGGTACAGTCGATTAAAGACAAGATGCGTAGCTCAACGCGACCTGATGTCTAACGGATCAGCCACGGCCAAAGCCCTCGGTTCAGCCAGATACGCTGGGTGCTGTGACATGCTTCCTCAGTGATAGGACTGTGCCAGTCGACAACAACCCGGTTGAGGACCTGGGACGGCCATGGGCACTGGGACGTTCCTACTGATCCTTTACCAGATCGCTATGCCGCGGTAAACGGTCGGCAGCAATCATGAGCTTGATCCAGTCGACGAGCAAGAATGAACACCGTCAGCATGCCAATCTCGAGGATGTGCTGACCGGCTGACGACGCTGCGGGCCAACGTGATCGTGTAATTGCTACCGCATGAGTGGATGCCGATGTGACTCGCGCAGGTGAATTGTGCGGACGCTTACAATCAGCCGCTGCACGAGAGCGCAGGGTAGTTGATCGCGAAATCGCTCCTCTAGGCTCTCCAAAACCTTATCACGAACATCGTCTCCACTGTCACCTGCCAGGCTGCCCCCGCTTGCATCTCCGCTGCCAAAAACGCGGCTGCATTGGTTAAGATGCGCTCCTTAGCTTGCACAGGGGTGCGGTACAGCCGCCCTACCAGCGCTGCTATTCAGCGCTTTGATTTGGAGTATCTGCAGTTGAACCACGCGGTCCACAACAAACTGGTTTCATTTATCTGGTCGATTGCCGACGACTGCCTGCGCGACGTGTATGTGCGCGGAAAATACCGTGACGTCATCCTGCCCATGGTGGTGCTGCGCCGACTCGATGCCCTGCTGGAGGCGAGCAAGGTCAAGGTAATGGAAGAGCTGGCCTTTCAGCAATATGAAATGAGCCAGACCGAACTGGACGACAGCGCCCTGCGTGCCGCTTCCGGTTATGTGTTCTACAACACCAGCAAATGGACGCTAAGCCAACTGCAGAAGACTGCCACCAACAACCAGCAGATCCTCCTGAGCAACGTTGAGGAATACCTCGACGGCTTTAGCGACAACGTCAAAGACATCATCCGGCGCTTCAATCTCAAGTCGCAGATGCGCCACATGGCCAGCAAAGACGTGCTGCTTGACGTACTGGAAAAATTCACCTCGCCCACCATCAACCTCACCCCTCACGACAGCGAAGACCCACAAGGCAACCGCCTGCCAGCCCTGAGCAACCTGGGCATGGGCTATGTGTTCGAAGAGCTTATCCGCAAGTTCAACGAAGAGAACAACGAGGAAGCCGGTGAGCACTTCACCCCGCGCGAAGTGATCGAGCTGATGACCCACCTGGTCTTCGACCCGATCAAAAATCGCCTGCCCTCTGTGATGACCATCTACGACCCGGCCTGCGGCAGTGGCGGCATGCTCACCGAGTCGCAGAATTTTATCGAAGAAAAATACCCGGACTCGACCATTCAGCGCGACATCCACCTCTACGGCAAGGAGATCAACGACGAGACCTATGCCATCTGCAAGTCGGACATGATGATCAAAGGTAACAACCCTGCCCACATCCGCCCCGGCTCCACCCTCTCGGTGGACGAATTCGCCGGCAGCCGCTTCGACTTTATGCTGTCCAACCCGCCCTACGGTAAAAGCTGGGCGAGTGAGCAGAAGTTCATCAAAGACGGCGGCGATGTCATCGACCCGCGCTTCAAGGTCAGCCTCGCGGACTATTGGGGCAACGCCGAAATGCAGGACGCCACCCCGCGCTCAAGCGACGGCCAACTGCTGTTTCTGATGGAAATGGTCAACAAGATGAAGACGCCGGGCGAAAGCAGTCTCGGTTCGCGCATCGCCTCAGTGCACAATGGCTCCAGCCTATTCACCGGCGACGCAGGCGGCGGCGAGAGCAATATCCGCCGCCACCTGATCGAAAACGACCTGCTCGATGCCATCATCCAGTTGCCCAACAACCTGTTCTACAACACCGGCATCACTACCTATATCTGGCTGCTCTCCAGCAACAAGCCGGCGCAGCGCCGAGGCAAGGTGCAACTGATCGACGCCAGTCTGCTGTATCGCAAACTGCGTAAAAACCTCGGCAACAAAAACTGTGAATTTGCTTCCGAGCATATCGAGCGGATCACCCAAACCTACCTCGACCTGGCCAGCCTCGACCGCCCGGCCGGTGGCGACGGCATTGCCGCGCAGGTGTTTGATAACCGCGACTTCGGGTACCACAAGGTCAGC
The DNA here is from genome assembly GCF_034043515.1 of Pseudomonas sp. MUP55. Classification (NCBI taxonomy): domain Bacteria; kingdom Pseudomonadati; phylum Pseudomonadota; class Gammaproteobacteria; order Pseudomonadales; family Pseudomonadaceae; genus Pseudomonas; species Pseudomonas sp. MUP55. The sequence continues at coordinate 5,051,594 of NZ_CP138214.1, forward strand.
ATCGAACGGCCAGACCGGCGCAAGGCGCAGTTCAGCGCCGAGCGCATCGAAACCCTGCGTTTCGACAAGGCCCTGCGCGAACCGATGCAGTGGATTTACCAAGAGTGGGGCGAGGCGGTGTACCAGGACGCCACCTTGGCCACCCATGAAAAAGCCATCCTCGCCTGGTGTGAAGACCAAGGTCTGGAGCTCAACGCCAAGCAGCGTAAAAAACTGCTGAGTCTGGAAACCTGGGCTAAGCAGTCGCTGCTGGTCACCGTGGCTAATTACCTGAAGCAGGCTATCGGCAGCGGCGAATACGACGACTTTAACCTGTTTGCCAAGCTGGTGGACAAAGTGCTCAAACAACTGGGCAAGGAGGCCGGCATCAAGCTCGTCGCCAGCGAGCGCAACCAGTTGCTCAATGCAGTGAGCTGGTACGACGAAAACGCCGCCAAGGTCATCCGCAAGGTAGAGAAGTTCGACTGTGCCCAGTTGGTTGCGCTGCTTGATCGCCTGGGTTGTAGCGAGCTCGAGCTGCCCGACTTCGGTTATTACCCCAACGGGAAGGCCGGCGAGTTCATCACCTACGAGTCCAGCAGCGATCTGCGCGACAGCGAAAGCATCCCGCTGGAGGATGCTATCCACCACTTCTTCAAGGCCGAAGTGCAGCCCCATGTAGCGGAGGCCTGGATCAATCTGGAGTCGGTGAAGATCGGCTACGAGATCAGCTTCAATAAATACTTCTACAAGCATCAAACGCTACGCAGCATGGAAGAGGTGGCGCGGGAAATCGTGTCGCTGGAGCAGCAGGCAGAGGGGCTGATTACAGAAATTTTGGGGTTGGAAGTGAAGGATGTCTCGGGGGTTATGGTGTGACCAAAATGGAGATCAATTTGCCGCCATATAAGCGCTATAAAAACTCCAAAGTCGATTGGGCAAATCAAATCCCATTTCACTGGGAAACGAAAGCGCTCAAGTATATTGCCAAACTACAGAGTGGCGACACTATTCGGCCAGAGCAGTTCACTGAGGATGGATACCCTGTTTTTGGAGGGAACGGTTTTCGGGGGTACACGAGGTCGTTTAATAATATCGGCAAATTCCCGCTGATAGGAAGACAGGGCGCTTTGTGCGGTAACGTCAACTATTCGTCAGGATACTTCTTTGCCTCTGAGCACGCTGTGGTGGTGTATCCAAGGTCAGAGTGCAGCGTTACATGGCTCGGCGAAACAATTCGAGCCGCCAACTTCAATAGGCTATCCCAATCTACTGCACAGCCTGGTATCTCTGTAGCAGTGGTAGAAAACCAACAATTCCCGCACCCACCAGCGGCAGAAAAAAAGGCGATTGCAGAGTTTATCGATCAAAAATCTACCCAGATTGAGCAGGCAATCCATATCAAGGAGCGTCAGATCGAGCGACTTAAAGAGCGCAAGCAGATACTGATCCAGCAGGCCGTAACCCGTGGTCTTGATTCGCATGTCCCCATGCGGGATACCGGCCTCGAATGGATTGGCGAAATTCCGGCGCATTGGAGAATGATGGCTAACCGTGCATTGTTCCGCGAGCGGGTGGAGCCCGGGCGAGAGGATTTGCCTTTGTTGTCGGTTTCCATCCATTCCGGTGTATCCGAAGAAGAAATCTCCGAAGAAGAGAACATTCGTGGTCGTGTAAAGATTGAAGATAAATCCAAGTACATCTGTGTGCGCCCAGGCGATATTGCCTTCAATATGATGCGCGCCTGGCAAGGAGCGATTGGTGCGGTACGTGTGAATGGAATGGTCAGCCCCGCGTATACCATTGCAGTGCCCCGTCCTAGCCTTGATGCCCGGTACTTCGAGTACCAGTACCGCACTCCCGGTTTTATCCAGCAGATGGACCGTTACTCCAAGGGCATTACAGATTTTCGCAAACGGCTCTACTGGGACGGTTTCAAGCAACTGATAACCCTTGTTCCTCCGATTGAGGAACAGCGTGCCATCGTCGAGTTTATCGAGCAGGCCATGCTCAAGCAAAACGCTACCGTCACGCTGCTGGAACAACAAATCACCAAACTCATAGAATACAAAGCCACTTTGATCTATAGCGCCGTCACCGGCAAGATCAAGGTGCCGGGCGTGGTGGAGCCGGATACTCAAGATAGGGAGTTGGCTTGATGTGTGCCCAGCAGCACCTGCAGCGTTTGCTTGAGGGCAGCGGTGAAAGCGAGGTGGTGGAGTTTAAGGAGGCCAAGAACGGCTATGACTTCACCAAACTCGGTAAATACTTCTGAGCCCCGAGCAACGAGGCCAAGCCCATAAGATCAAAAATTTGCTGCAAGCCTTGAAAAAACAAGGAGTCATCGAACCTAAGGGCAAGCTTTGGCAAATGTCTAAAGGCTGATTGCTAGACATTTTTCGGCCCCGTGGGCGGGTTTGGCGCAGACAAATAATGCCCAGTAACACGGTGTGAACTCATTTGACTGAACAGATTGCGCTAAACGAATAAGCCGAGCTGTTAGACATTCAGCAGGCTGCCGGCCAGCTCTGTTAATGGTTATGCTGTCAGGTGAATCAATGGGTTTGTAGTAAGTCAGGTGGGTAGCGGCGAATGTCTGGTCCCGTTAGCTGTATAGTTTTAGACATTTGCACCCCGCGCCTGGCTCGCCTGGCAGAGATAAGAAAGAACAGGCACAAGGAAGCCGGCATGGTAAGCAAGACCAACGAACAGGCGCTGGAAGCTAGCATCGAGAAATACCTGACCGGCACTTGCCTAGAAGAGCAGACGGTGGTCCGGGACAGCGCGGTGACCGTGCCGGCGGGCCTCAACCACGGGTATCAACTGGGCCGCTCTCAGGATTTCAATGCCCGCTATGCCGTGGATAGCCGCTGCTTGTGGCAATTTCTTGAGGCCAGCCAGGGCGATGATTTGGAACGCCTCAAGCAGCGCTACGATGATTGGGATTTGCGCATCTTCGAACGCTTCGACCGGCTGGCGAAGAAGTACGGTGCGCTGCACCTGCTCAAGCGCGGCCTGGCCATCGACGATATGCACTTCAACCTGATGTACCCCGCGCCGCTTGCCAGCAGTTCGGAGCGGGTCAAACAGCAGTTTGCGGCGAATATCTTTAGCAGCACCCGCCAGGTGCGTTACTCCCTGAGTAATCAGCTGGAAGAGATCGACCTGGTACTGTTCATCAATGGCTTGCCCTTCGCCACGCTGGAGCTGAAGAACCCCTGGACGGGCCAGAACGCCCGTTATCACGGGCAAAAGCAGTACAAGCAGGACCGCGACACGGGCCAGCCGCTGCTGCAATTCGGCCGCTGCCTAGTGCACATGACGGTAGACACCGACGAGGTCTACATGACCACCAAGTTGGCCGGTGTCGCGACCTTCTTCCTGCCATTCAACAAGGGCCATAACCACGGGGCTGGCAACCCGCCCAACCCCGCCGGGCACAAGAGCTCCTACCTGTGGCAGGAGGTTTTCAGCCGCGAAAGTGTGGCCAACATTATCCAGCACTTTGTGCGCCTGGACGGCAGCAGCAAGATGCCACTGGCCAAGCGTACGCTGTTCTTCCCGCGCTACCACCAACTGGATGTGGTGCGCCGCCTAGTGACGCATGCCAGCCAGCATGGTGTGGGTCAGCGCTACCTGGTCCAGCACTCGGCCGGCTCGGGCAAATCGAACTCCATCACCTGGGCGGCCTATCAGTTGATAGAAACCTATCCGGCTTCGCTGGAGGTTGTCGGCGCGCGCGCTCTAGATGTGCCGCTGTTCGACTCGGTCGATTGTGGTGACTGACCGCCGCCTGCTGGACAAGCAATTGCGCGAGAACCTACGCGAGTTCTCCGAGGTGAAAAACATCATCGCTCCGGCGCTGAAGTCCTCTGACCTCCAGCGGGCGCTGGAGCAGGGAAAAAAAATCATCATTACCACCATCCAGAAATTCCCGGTGATCGTGGATGGCATCGACGACATGGCCGGCAAACGCTTTGCCGTGATCATCGACGAGGCGCACAGCTCGCAGGACGGTAGCAGCCACGGCACGATGAACAAGGTGATGGGCGGCGACGAGCAAGACGACACTCAGGAGAAGATCCTCAGCGCCATCAAGAACAGCAAGATGCGCGGAAATGCCTCGTACTTTGCCTTCACCGCCACGCCGAAGAACAGCACGCTGGAGAAGTTCGGCGAGCAGCAGGCCGATGGCCGCTTCGCGCCCTTCCACCTGTACTCGATGAAGCAGGCCATTGAAGAGGGCTTTATCCTCGATGTGCTGGCCAACTACACCACGTACCGCAGCTACTACGAAATTCAGAAGTCCATCGAGGACAATCCGCTGTTTGACACGCTGAAAGCACAGAAGAAGCTACGCGCCTATGTCGAACGCGACCAGCAGACCATCGACGTTAAGGCTGAGGTGATGCTGGAGCATTTTATTGAGCAGGTGGTCACGCCGAAAAAGCTTAAGGGCCAGGCCAAGGGCATGGTCATAACCCAAAACATCGAAGCCGCCATCCGTTATCACAAGGCCATCAGCCGCTTGCTGGCAGCGCGCGGCAACCCGTTCAAGGCGCTAATTGCCTTCTCCGGCGAAAAATTGGTTGATGGTATCGAGTACACCGAAGCCGGCATCAACGGCTTCGCCGAAGCGGATACGCGAGACAAGTTCGACACCGACGAATACCGATTGCTGGTAGTGGCCAACAAGTACCTGACAGGCTTCGATCAGCCTAAGCTGTGTGCCATGTACGTGGACAAGAAGCTGCAGTACGTACTCGCTGTGCAAGCGCTGTCGCGCCTTAATCGTGCCGCGCCGAAGTGGGCCAAGAAGACCGAAGACCTGTTCGTTCTGGATTTCTTCAACCAGGTGGAGGACATAAAAGCCTCCTTCGACCCGTTTTACACGGCCACCAGCCTGTCCGGAGCAACGGATATCAATGTGCTGCACGAACTCAAGGACCAGTTGGACGAGGTCGGTGTCTACGAGTGGCCGGAAGTAGAGGCATTCGCCACGCAGTATTTCGACAACGTCGATGCCGAAAAGCTCGCTGTGCTTATCGATATCGCCGCCGAGCGTTTCGACGTGGAACTAGAGTTGGAGGATGAGGCAAAGGTCGATTTCAAAATCAAGGCCAAGCAGTTTGTGAAGATCTACGGCCAGATGGCCTCGATCATGCCGTATGAGATTGTGGCCTGGGAAAAGCTTTTCTGGTTCCTCAAGTTCCTGATCCCGAAACTCAAAGTGCAGGACAAAGACGCCGACGAAATCGACGCTCTGCTCAACTCGGTCGACCTCGCGTCCTATGGGCTGGAACGCGTCAAGTTGAACCACAGCATTGCGTTGGATGACGCGGAAACCGAGCTGGACCCAGCCAACCCAAATCCGCGCGGGGTACATACTGGTGAGCAGGAAAAAGACCTGCTGGACCAAATCATCCAGAGCTTCAACGAGCGTTGGTTCCAGGGCTGGGGGGTGACCACGGAAGAAAAGCGCGTGAAGTTCCTGAGCATTCTAAAGGGCATTCAGGAGCATCCGGACTTTGAGCCAAAGTACCAAAAGAGCCAGGACGAAGACCACCGTGCACTGGCGTTCGAGAAGATTTTCGAGGAAGTCATGCTGATACGCCGCCGCCAGGACCTAGAGCTTTACCGGCTGGTAGCCAGTGATGAAGCGCTCAAGTCTTCGTTGCAGCAGAGCATGAGGGGCATGCTGGGCTGAGATATGTGCAAGCTCGGAGTGTCTCAGCATGTCCGGTCCATACGGCTAAAGCCGTCACGCCCATTCGCATGGAGCTTTAACCTCGAAGTCCTGCAGGGAGCCGAACTCAACAATGACCGTCCATCGGAAGCCAGGCCACGCAGCATTCCAGCTGGTATTCCAAGGAGTTTATCTGATCAATTATTAGCCAATAAAAACAGATGGCTACAGAGCCGTTTCAAATCCCCCCGGCCCACCAATTCGAAGCATCAACAAAACCCGCCTTCTGCGGATTTTGTTGTTTCTGGGCTTTAAAAAGCCCGGGGGAAAGGCCTTCGGAATTTTCCTGCAAAAAGTCGCGCCATTGATGAACTCCCCCTCCCGCTCCCACCCCGCTAATCTGCCACCGTCGCTGCAAAATCAGCGACCGGGTTTAGCAGCTCGGTTAATATCAAGGCCTGCAAAGCCACCTTCCTTTCAAGCGATGCTTTCAGCATCCGCTGGATTGCGTTATGGCGGCTGTGCGAGGGGCACTTTCGGGTGCGCCGGGTTCCTTGATTCCTGGTCTGCTAACCCGCGTACAGTCGCCACCCTTTTCGTTTAGCAGCGATGTCTGGCGACTCCACCAATCAAGGAGTTTCAGTTATGAAAGATCACCCCCAATCCCCCAACCACCCTCTTCACCCTAGCCCCAGGCATCCCCGCCGAAACCCTGCTGGTCCAAGCCAGTGAAACCCTCGCCTCGCTGAACGCCATGACTACCGATCTGGCCTTTGAACTGGAAGGCTCGCACCGCCACAAGTTGCTGGCTGCTCAACAGCTGATTGTGCTGGGTGAGTTGCTGCTGGAGCGGATGCTGGATACTCAGGTAGCCACTATGCAGCCACCTGTCGCAACCTGAGCGGGGCCTTTATACAGGTCATCCTTGAGCAGGTTGCGTTCACGCAAGCGGCGTCCAGCCTCCAGTAGCCGGCTGATCAACAATTGCCCGGACGTAACACAGACAGCCAATACGGCAATATTCAGCGGTACAAACACGGCATCCGACGTTACGCTCATGTCTTTGTCCGGCATGCCGCTATCAATCGAATGCCTTTGAGGCTGTTTCTCCTGCGTTGATCTTGCGCCAATGACGACCGTTCACTTACTCCTGGCAGGTGCCTTGATGGACATCAAACAACTCAAATTCCTGATCGCGCTGGAGCAAACCCGCCACTTCGGCCAGGCCGCCGCGCGCTGTCATATCACTCAGCCGACGTTGTCGATGCGCCTGCGCAAGCTGGAGGATGAGTTGGGTCTGGAGTTGGTGACCCGTGGTCAGCGGTTCGAAGGCTTTACCGAGGCCGGTGAGCGGGTGCTGGCCTGGGCCAGGACGTTGCTCGCGGCCCATGACGGGTTGTTCGCTGAAGCGGCGGCGTGTCGGGGGCAGTTGGTGGGTAACTTGCGTCTGGGGCTGGTGCCGCTCAGTGGTTTTAACCCGATCAGCTACATTCAGGGGCTGTCCCAGACGTTTCCCGAGCTGAAGTTCAGCCTGACGTCCATGAGTTCGGACAAGATCATCGAGGCGTTGGGCACCAATCAGTTGGACTTGGGGGTGTGTTACCTGGACCACGTGAACGCCAGTTACCTGGATTTTTTCGAACTGGGCGAAACCCGTGTCGGCCTGTTGTACGACACGCGCCACTTTCACTTTGAAGGCAGCGAAATGAGCTGGGAAGACGCTGCCGCATTGCCCCTGGGGATGATCAGCACGGGCATGCACTATCGAAAATCCATCGACTTGAGCTTTCGCAGTCGTGGCCTCGACCCCCAGCCTATTCTTGAAAGCGATTCAACGTATCAATTGTTCCAGGCGATCCATGAAGGCTTTTGCTGCGCAATCATGCCGTTGGACAGTGCCCTGGAGAGCCCAATTGAAAACCTGGCGTTTATCCAACTGCCGGACGCCAGCGTGCTCGCGCCGCTGGGCATGGTGATGCGCAAGACCGAACCGCGTTCGGCCATCGCCGAGAAGTGTTTTGCGCACGCAAGAGAGCTGTTTGCCGCCAAGGGGCAAGGTTAACCGGGCCTCACAAAAACCCCACACTCGTTCACGAAGCGTTAAGAAACCCCTCCTTATACTAGCCGGTAGCCATGGCCGCTCCCCCGAGCGGTCCCCCTGCTCGGTAGTCACTCCATGACGCGTCCCGTTCCCCTGCTGCTCCTGCTCGCTGGTCTGCTGTTTTTCTTCGCCCTGGGCAACCATGAACTGCAAGGCTCCACCGAGGCCCGGGTGTCCGGGATCGCCATGGCCATGCACCTGGACAATGACTGGGTGGTGCCGCGCCTGTTTCGCGAGCCGTTTCTGGAAAAGCCGCCGCTGAGCCTTTGGCTGGATGCCGGGGCGATTCGTGTGTTTGGCGCGAGCACCGGCGCCGTGCGCTTGGCGTCTGCCTTTGCCGGGTTGTTCAGCGTGATGCTGCTTTACGGCATGCTGCGCCGGTTCGGGCGGCCCAGCACACTGGCGTTCAGCGCGGCGTTGATCCTGGCAACCATGGCCAGCTATTGGGGCAATGTGCGCGGGGTGGGTGAGGATTCATTGCTCAGCCTGGGGGTGACCGCGGCGTTGCTGGGGTTCTATCAGGCGATGCGCCCCGAGTCGGAGCGCCAGGGCTCCACGGTGTGGGCCTGGGCGTTATTTACGGCGGGGATGGTCATCGCCACGTTGAGCAAGGGCGTGCTGGGCTTGGCGATGCCGGGGATTGTGATTTTCGTCTACCTGGCCTGCACCAGCCTGATGGACAAGCGTCTGCGTCTTGGCGACTGGCTCAAGCCAGCGCTGTTCACGCTGCTGGCCTTGGTGCCGCTGCTGATCTGGCTGGGGTTTCTGTTTCAACGCGGCGGCATGCAGGCCGTTGGCGAGGTGCTGTGGACCAACAGTGTCGGACGCTTCAGCGGTTCGTTTGTCGAAGCCGGGCACTACGAGCCGTTCTACTACTACCTGGCCAAACTGCCGGAAGCCTTCCTGCCATGGAACATCCTGGTGTACCTGGGCCTCTGGCACTTTCGCAAAAGCCTGGCGAGCAACCGCTACCGCCTGTTTTTCAGCGTATGGCTGGTGGCGCAGTTCACCCTGCTGACCTTGGCCTCCAGCAAACGCACGGTCTATTTGATGGCACTGACCCCGGCCGCCGCCGTACTGGCTGCCGAATATGCGCGGGTGCTGCTGGAGTGGGTGAGCACACATAAGCCGGCGCTCTACCGCTACCACCGGCGCATCATCGGCGCCGTGTTCAGCCTGGCCATCGCCTGCTACCTGAGCGCAGCGTTCTGGTTTGCGCCGAAAGCCGATGCGCGTCACTCATTCGTGCCCGTCATCAGCCAGGTGCAGCTATTGCAGGATGAGGGCAAACAAGTGGCGCTGTACCAGCCCAATGAACGGATCGCCGGCGCCAGTGTGTTTTATCTGCAAGCCTATTTGCCGATTCTGCAGACCGAGCCCCAATTGCGCGCATTTCTAAGCGCCAGGCCCGGCAACGTCGCGCTGCTGGACCATACCGATCGCCTGGATCAGAACGTGACCGTGATCAAGAAAATGTCGGTCAACCGCCAGCCTTACTACTTCGTCGAGCAGTAAGGCCGACGCGGGCCGTCAATGCTTGGTGAGCTTGTCCAGGTAACCCATGGCAAACGCCGAGACCACGAAGGTCATGTGGATGATCACGTACCACATCAGGTGCTGCGGATCGACGTTCTTGGCGTCCATGAAGATGCGCAACAGGTGGATGGAGGAAATCGCCACGATGGAGGCCGCTACTTTCATCTTCAGCGACGAAGAGTCCATGGTGCCCAGCCAGTTGAGCTTTTCCTTGTTTTCGTCGATATCGAGTTGCGAGACGAAGTTCTCGTAGCCGGAAATCATCACCATCACCAGCAGACCACCGACCAGGGCCATGTCGATCAGCGACAACAGCAGCAGGATGACTTCCGCTTCCAGCATGGTGAAGATATTGGGAATCACATGAATGATTTCCTGGAAGAACTTCAGCGCCAGGATCAGCAGGCCCAGGGAAAGCCCCAGATAGATCGGAGCCAGCAGCCAACGCGAGGCATACATCGTATTTTCGATAAAACGTTCCATTGAATCTCACACAGCTTGGCTAAAAATGGCGCCGAGTATACCAGCCGCCACCCGACACCTGTCACCGCGAGAAAACTGAGCCAAAGTGGCATCTGTAAGAGAATTTTTCTGCTAGTGTCGAGCCCATCAACCAGGCTCGATGATGTCGGACAGGAAAACTCTGATGATGGATGTGCGATCCCCTTTGGCCACGCTCGGCCTGTGTGCGGCGTTGCTGATGGCCAGCGGCTGCTCCCCCAAAGAAGAGCAGAAGCAGGCCAGCCTCGAAGAGAAAACCAGCCAGTTCGAACAGTCTCTCGATACCATCCAGGACCCCAAGCTGCGCGACGCCATCGCCGACCTCGGCGGCTCGCTGCTGTTGCTCGAGCGCGCGCGCCTCAAGCTCGCCGCCAAGCCCATCGAAGCCGAATACGGCGAAGACACCCTCGCCCTGCTCAAGCACTACCCCACGCCCCAGGCCCTGGTGGACACCTACATCAATGGCCTGTTCGTGTTGCGCAGGGGCTCCCACTCCGACTACCTGACGGATTTACAGCCGGTGTTTCCGTTCACGTTCAACGCTCCAGACCAGTTCCCCTTTCCCCATGGCCTGGAATGGCAGTCGGTGACGCTAAGCAACAACAAAGTCGTGCCCTACCAGCCGGAATGGTCGGAAACCGATCCCGGCATCCAGCTCAGCCCGAGCAGCTCCAACCTGACCAACCCCGACGACCTGACGGTGACCTACCCGTTCATCGAGGGTATCGAGACCGAAAACAAGAGCCAGCCGCAACCGGTCAGCCTCAAAGGTGCGATCGAAGTCGCCGCGCCAGGCAAAGTGCTGGCCTTTGACCTGTCGAAAAAGGACGTGGGGCACCCGCGCACCGAGGGCAATATCACCCTCAACCTGCTCTCGCTGGAGAAGAATTACGCCGAACTCGAACTGACCAACAGCGAGCCCCTCGCTGCCGAGCTGGGTGACGACTCGCCGAACCCACTGCTGGTGCAGGCACGGGACGGCACAGGCCAATTTCTCACCCGCTCAGGCTCAATCAACGAAAATGCCGCCCAAGTGGCGTTTTATGAGCACCAGTTGGCCGAGATGCAAAAGCAGAAGGCCTGGTCCGAGGCATTCGAAAAGCAGCTCACCGACGCGCAAAAAGCCTTCGAGCATCAACAGAACAGCCATTACGCCAAGGTGTATTTCAACGGGATGGTCGACACGCTGCAGGTCAATGTCCTGGACTTTTCCAAGGCCACGGTGACCCGCAAGGAGCTGGACCTGCCCGTGATGCGCTTCGACAAAAACAGCCTGCAACAAACCGTGCAGCCCTTGCCGATGCCGGTCACGGTGTATGACGACGCTGCCGCCAGCTGGCTCAAAGATGCATCGATGACCGAAGAACAGTTGAAAAGCAGCGTCACCATCAGTCAATCGACCGAAGACGCCAGTGCCGCGAAAGTCGTGTTCGACCACCCTTTCACCTTCAACGACGACCTGGTTGGCGCCGAACGCAACAACAGCGACGCGCCGATCACCTTTTTCGCGGCCGATGACAAAGGCGAACGCGGCGAACCCATCGAGTTGCCCACCGAAGCGTTCGAGCTGAACGCGGCCAGCGGCACACTGACCTATGACCTCAACCTGTTCCCGGAAACCCCGGCGTTCGTGGTCGGCTCGGTGCCATTGTTCCTCGCCACCATCGAGAAGGCCTCGATTGACCCCGCCCAACTGCCCAAGGGCCTGGCGCTCAAGGACAACGCGCTGATCGTCGACCAGCGCGCGTTTCCCTCCGACAGCTGGCGCTTCTACGCCAAGGACAGCAGCGGCAACTACCTCAAGGAAATTCTCGGCGTGAGCCACCGCGCCGAGGAATACGGCACGGCGATGTTCGACGTGCATTATTTCTACGGCCAGCCGACCGCCCTGGAAAGCTACCAGCGCACCGACCTCGACACCGTGCAATATGGCTTCGAGGTCAAACTGGATAAACCGGAAAGCAAATAGCCCGTGGTTACAGGGCCAACTGCTCCTGGCCGCCGTTGAGTTGGCGCAGATGGGCCTGCAGGTGCAGGCACCAGATTTGCGGCTCGTCCAACTGCTCGTAGCCATGCAGGGTCAGGCTGTCGACGATGGAACCCAGCATGGTTTCTGCCACGAATGGCCCGTGGAACGGGCCTTGAGACTTCACCGTGGAAGGCTGTTCGCCCGACATGCCGGCGGCAAACAATAACGTCCACATCCCCGTCTCCCCGGCGAGGGGGCGGATGGAGCATTCGATACGGGTTTGCAGGCCCAGGCACTGGCGGGTAAGGCAAAGGTTGCGCGGCATGGCGGCGACCCTCGGTAGATCGGCGTTCAGCCCCAGCGCAAAGGCGAGGCTGTTTCTATCCTGCGACTCCTGTGGATATCCTTAAACTGAGGATAGAAGAAAAACACGACAAACCAAGGTTGTAGAGACCAACGGCATTGGCTTGCGTAGGTTCGTCAATTTAATGGCATTCACAAACCAAAATGTGGGAGGGGGCTTGCCCCCTCCCACATGTTTTGATCCAGGTGGCCTTAAGAAATCAGCTCGGCTTAGCCGCAGCCAGCGCCTGCTGCGCCAGTTCCTTTTCCGCCTCCTTCAAGTCTTCCTCGCTGATCATCTCCGCGATCGCGCGCAAACGCTCTACCACGCGCGCATTGATCGTTCCCACCGCTCTGCGTGGGAATGCCTCTTGGGACGCTCCGCGTCCCGCCACCGCTGCAGACTTCAGTTACTGCGCATGGGTGACGCAGAGCGTCACGGGCTACATTCCCACGCGGGAGCGTGATGTGGGAGGGGGCTTGCCCCCGATTGCGGTGGGTCAGCCTCAGTATTCTTGACTGACACACTGCTATCGGGGGCAAGCCCCCTCCCACATTTTTTGACCCAGGTGGCCTCAAGAAATCAGCTCGGCTTGGCCTCGGCCAGCGCCTGCTGCGCCAGTTCCTTTTCCGCCTCCTTCAGGTCTTCCTCGCTGATCATCTCCGCAATCGCACGCAGACGCTCCACCACGCGAGCATTGACCGTGCCTTCCGGGAACTGCCCCTCGGCGTCCGGCTCGCCGGCATCCTCGCCCACCAGCAGGCTCAGCGCCTCATCCGCCTGGCGCACCGCATAGACATGGAACTGCCCGGCGCGCACGGCCTGCAGGACCTTTTCGTCGAGCATCAGTGTGGCCACGTTGGCCTGGGGAATGATTGCGCCCTGCTCACCCGTCAAACCGCGCGCTTCGCACAGGCGGAAGAAGCCTTCGATCTTCTCGTTGACCCCGCCCACCGCCTGCACTTCACCAAACTGGTTGATCGAGCCGGTGATGGCAAAGCACTGCTTGAGCGGTGTTTTCGACAAGGCCGAGATCAAGGTGCAGGCCTCGCCCAGGGAGGCGCTGTCGCCGTCCACGTAACCGTAGGACTGTTCCAACGCGATGCTCGCCGAGATCGCCAGCGGGAATTCCTGAGCGTAACGGCTGCCCAGGTAACCGGTGAGAATCATCACGCCCTTGGAGTGAATCGGCTGGCCAAGGTTGACCTCACGCTCGATGTCGACGATCCCGCTGCCGCCGGGGTACACCGTGGCGGAAATCCGCGCCGGTACGCCGAATGCCGAATCACCCACCTCAAGCACCGTCAGCCCGTTGCACTTGCCTACGGCAGCGCCTGCGGTGTCGATCAGGATCACCCCGGCAAGCATGTCGTCGAGAATCCGCGCCGACACGCGACCGGTGCGGGTGGCCTTGGCCTTGAGCGCACGTTCGATGTGCCCGGCGTCGGTCATTTCGTCGCCCGCCAGGTGGCGAATGAAGTCCGCCTCACTGACCAGCTGGAACAAGTCGCCGATGCGCGCCGACAAGCGGCCCTGATGTTCCGCCAGGCGTGCGCTGTAGGTCGCCAGTCGCGCCACCGCGTCCGACGTCAGCGGCGCCATGCCCTCTTCCGAGGTGCGGGTCTTGAGCAACTGGGCGAACTGCTCCAGGCTTTCGTCGACCATCGGAATGTCTTCGTCGAAGTCCACCAGTACCCGGAACATTTCCTGGAAGTCCGGATCGGCATCCTGCAACGCGTAGTACAGCTGGCGCGAACCGATGATGATCACCTTGACCTGCAACGGGATCATCTGCGGGTTGAGCGTCACGGTGGCCAAACGCCCGAGTTCGCCAAGCGGCGACTCCATCTTCAATTTGCGCGATTGCAAGGAGCGCTTGAGCGCATCCCACACAAACGGCTCACCGAGCATCTTCTCTGCTTCCAGGATCAGGAAGCCGCCGTTGGCACGGTGCAACGCGCCTGGGCGCAGCTGACGGTACGTGGTGTACAGCGCGCCCTGGTCGGTGCTGTATTCGATACGGCCGAACAGGTTGTCGTAGGTCGGGTGCGGCTCGAACACCACCGGCGCGCCGCCGTTGACCGCATGGCCAACCACCAGGCTTGGGCAGTACTGCTCTTCCAGCAGTTTGCGCGCCTGGGCGTCAGTCTTCGAGTCGTCCACCAATTGCTCGACCACGGTTTTCAGCAGGTAGACCTGCATGGCCTGCAGGTAACCGCAGACGGCGGCGTTTTCCGCGTACTTTTCCGACAGCGGAGCGAGCAAAGGCTGCAGGGCCAGGGTGATGGTTTCTTCGTTGAACTGGCGCAGCAGGTTGTTCGATTCACGCTTCCACTGCGGCAGGCTCGCCAACTCTTCGTTAAGGCGTTCTTCCAGCTCGGAAATATCCGTGTGGAAGCGCTCGCGGTCGGCTTCCGGCAGTTGCGAGAACTCAGCCTCGTCCAGGGCCTTGCCATCGAGCATCGGCGTGAAGGCGATGTTGGAACTGTCGCGGTACAGCGCCACGTCTTTTTCCAGGGCCAGACGCTCGATCACGTCCAGGGCCTTGTCGTAACGCTGGTTGAACGCACGGTCAATGGCGCTTTTGCGCTGTTGATAAGTCGGGTGCTCGAACACCGCCGGGAAGGTCGCCACCAGGTTGTCGACCAAGCCGTTGATATCGGCGATGAACGCCGCTGCGGCGCCGCCTGGCAATTCCAGGGCGCGCGGTTCGCGCGGCTCGTCGAAATTATTCACATACACCCAGTCCGACGGGGTTTGCAGGCGTTTGCCTTCGGCCTTCAGGTAACGTTTGACGAACGAGAAGCGACCGGTACCGGGCTCGCCCATGACAAACACGTTGTAACCGGGACGTGGCATCGCCACGCCGAACTGCAATGCTTCAACCGCACGCTCCTGGCCAAGCACACCGCGAAAGGGCTCCAAATCATTGGTGGTCGAGAAGCTGAACTGTTCAGCGGAGAAAGGGCGAGTCAGCGCTTCGGGCGCTAGACGCAAGCTGGCAGCAACAGGATCAGGCATCGGGCTTCCTTACATCAGGCGGGGCAGATGGGGCATTCTGGCTCTCGGTTGCGCGCTCTGGCAAGGCGCGCTTTTGGGAAAGCGTAGACAGCACCCGCGCCGTACAAAAAAAACGTTCAAGACCGAATGTTTTATAAAAAATCACGGAACCCCTGGAACCTGCCTAAACTCCAAACTGCGCGGGTTGGACTAATAACTGGCCCCT
This sequence comes from Pseudomonas sp. MUP55, assembly GCF_034043515.1. Lineage (NCBI taxonomy): Bacteria > Pseudomonadati > Pseudomonadota > Gammaproteobacteria > Pseudomonadales > Pseudomonadaceae > Pseudomonas > Pseudomonas sp. MUP55. Next base: position 5,066,935 of record NZ_CP138214.1, read on the forward strand.
AGGGTGCTGCGAAGCGCCTGAACCCTTGTCCATTGGTTTGCACACAAAGAGAACAAAGCTATGAAACGGATCCTTCTTGGTACTCTCTTCACCGTCGTCTCCCTCAATGCAATGGCAGAAGCACCAGGTGGCCCGAACTGCGGTTGGGGCAACATGTTGTTCGAAGGCCAGCGCGGTACTCCGGCCCACTTCCTTGCCTCCACCACCAACGGCACCTCAGGTAACGCCACCTTCGGCATGACCTCGGGCACCAACGGTTGCAGCACCAACAGCGCGCTGAGCTACGGCGGCAAGTCGTGGATTGCCATGAATGGCATGATGAACGAGCTGTCCGAAGACATGGCCAAGGGTAACGGCGAAGCGCTGACCACCTACGCCGTGGTACTGGGCGTGGCACCGGAAGATCGCGAGCACTTCGCGGCCGTGACCCACGAGCACTTCCAGCAGATCTTCAGCAAGGCTGACGTGACCGCTGACGACGTGCACAACAACACCATTGCCGTACTGAAAAGTGATGCCCGTCTGGCGAAATACGCTACCCAGGCTTAAGCTCGACCTGCCCGCGTCTCTTGAGGCGCGGGCTTTATTTTTTTGACCTGTCCCCCTTGGGTCTTTTTTTCAGTCCGACTTAAGTAGCCCCCATGCTCAAACGCCTCGCTTGCCTGGCTCTCTTCGCCTGCGCCCCGCTGCATGCGGCACCGCACCTCGACGATCAACGTTTGCAGCAACTGGCCAATGACCCTTTCTGGTTATCCCTGGGCCATTACGAAGCCGGCAAGATCAAGGGCTGGCGCAGCTATGTCAGCGACAAGAAGTTTTTCCTCGCCGCCGATGGCGCGCACCATCCGGACGCCGAACTCAAGGCCACCGTGCAGGCGTTGTACGCACCGGCCAGCCTGGGTGAAAAGCACGCCCAATGTGTCTACCCCGCCCGCACCCGCTGGCTCAAGGACCAGTTGCAACTGAACGACCTGCCGGCGGTGGACTGCAAGGAATTCAAGCAGTGGTTCAGCGACGTCGCGCCCCACAGCGCGGTGATGATTTTCCCGGCGGCGTACCTCAACAGCCCGTCTTCGATGTTCGGCCACACCTTGTTGCGCATCGACCAGGCCGACGTGCAAAGCAACAACACCGCGCTGCTCAGCTACGCGATCAACTTCGGCGCCTACATCGAAGGCTCGGACAACAGCATCCTCTATGCCTGGAAGGGTCTGATGGGTGGCTACCCCGGCCTGTTCGCCCTGGTGCCCTATCAGGAAAAACTCTCCGAATACCGCAGCCTGGAAAACCGTGACCTGTGGGAATACCGCCTGAACCTCACCGAAGTCGAGACCAAGCGCATGGTCGAGCACGTGTGGGAACTCAAGCAGATCCAGTTCGACTATTTCTTCTTCGATGAAAACTGCTCCTACCGCCTGCTGGAACTGCTGCAAGTGGCGCGCCCCGGCCTGCGCCTGACCGAACAGTTCCCGCTGACCGCAATCCCCACCGACACCGTCAAGGCCGTGAAAGACGCGGGCCTGGTAGAGAAAATCGACTATCGCCCCTCCCGTGAGCGCGAACTGCTCGAGCGTGCCAAACCGCTGGATGGCGATGAGCAACAATGGGTGCTCAGCATCAGCGACGACCAGAAGCAGCTGCAGGCGCCGGCCTTCAAAGCCCTGCCCCGCGAGCGTCAGGCGCTGATCATCGATGCCGCCTATCGCCTCGGCCGTTACCGCGCCAACGGCCTGGAACGCGACACCGAACGCTCCCAGCGCAGCTTTGAACTGCTGCGCGCGATCAACCAGAACCCTGCGCCAGACCTGAAGATCACCCCGCCCGGCCTGCCGGAAAACGGTCACGAGTCGCGCACCTGGCAGGCCGGCATCGGTACCCGTGGCGACAAAGCCTTCGGCGAATACGGCTTGCGCATGGCCTATCACGACCTCAACGACAACGCCGAGGGCTTTCCCCTTGGCGCACAGATCGAGATCCTGCAGATGAAACTGCGCCAGTACGAAGGCAACCACTGGCAACTGCAGCAACTGGACCTGGCCACCATCCGCTCCCTGACCCCGCGCAACGCCCTGCTGCAGCCCTGGTCCTGGCAAGTCACCGGCGGCCTGGAGCGCGTACCGGGCAAACACGACGACGAAACCCTGGTCGCCCACGTCAACGGCGGCGCCGGCGGCACCTGGCAGTTGAGCGACGACATGCTCGGCTTCGCCCTCGGCACCGTGCGTGTGGAACACAACAATGACTTCAGCGAAGCCATCTCGCCAGCGGCCGGGTTCAACACCGGCGTGTTGTGGAAAAACCCGCTGGGCAATATGAGCCTGGAGGCCAAAGGGGATTTCTTCACCAACGGCGAAGTACGGCGCAGCATCAGCCTCAACCAGCAGTGGGAACTGTCGCGCAACCTGGGCCTGCGCTTGAGCGCCCAGCGCGAATACAGCCACTTGTCGACACCGGTGAATGAAGTGATGCTCGAAGTGAAGTGGTATCACTACTGATTCAAGCCGGACAAACATCCAAATGTGGGAGGGGGCTTGCTCCCGATAGCGGTGAACCAGCCCCCCGATGCAGTGGCTGACACTCAGCCATCGGGGGCAAGCCCCCTCCCACATTTGGTTCTCGTATAGCCAAGTACGCTGCGTCGCCTGCCAGGAGCACCATCAACATGGCCGTTAACTGCAAAAGCCTCGAAGAAGTCCGAACCCACATCGACAGCCTCGACCAATGCCGCTGACGCCCCACCAAACGACACAACCCCTGTGGCGAGGGAGCTTGCTCCCGCTGGGGCGCGAAGCGGCCCCAAATGCGTGGGCCTGCTGCGCAGTCCAGCGGGAGCAAGCTCCCTCGCCCCAAGGGCGGTGTCAAGCTTTTCGCAGATCGTTCCCACGCTCGTGGGAACGATGAAACTTACTTCTCACAGCCCTTTCACACCGCCTCGACAAATCCCTGACTAGACTTTCTCCATCAGCCGTAAATCGGCCAGGGAGTTCGCCATGTGGCGGTATGCGGTCATGCTGTGTGCGGTGGTTGGGCTGTTGGGTTGCCAGACAACCCATCAGGATTTGCTGGCCAAGGGTTATCCGCCGGCCTTTGCCGATGGCTTTGACGACGGTTGCAGCAGTGGTCGCCAGGCTGCCGGGGTGATCACGGGGGAGTTTCGCAAGAACGTTGCGCGCTATCTGAAAGACCGGCAATACGCCGAAGGCTGGGAAGACGGTTTCCGCCAGTGCAAGGCCATGCGTGAGAACGAGGAGCTGCGCGACTATCAGGACCGCCGCCGGGACGACCGCGAGCATGAATGGCAGCAGGAAAAAGATCGGGATGCGGCCAAGGCTTATCGCTCGCAATAGCGCGCCGCGTTAGAAGCGGACGCAGAGCGTCCCAAGCGGCGTTACCACGCAGAGCGCGGGAACGATCGTGCGGTGGGCATGGCCCAAACTCCATTGAGGAGAATGTCATGAGCCGAGCTTTTGTGAATGAAGATAACGCCGCCGCCCAGGCCGATCAGCCGGTGGAGCGTCAGGTCAGTGAGCAGCCAAATCGCTTGACCACCCAAGGTCTGGCGCTGTTGCAGGCCAAGGTGGCGCAGTTGCAACAGGAGCACAGCACAGAATCTGCCAGGGGCGAACAGGCTGACAAGCAACGCCAGGCCGACCTTGAGCGCGATTTGCGCTACTTCAACCAGCGGGTGCAGAGCGCCCAGGTCGTGGCGCCGGCGACTTCCACCGATAAGGTGCAGATCGGCAGTTGGGTGACCTTCGCCAACGAGCAGGACGAACAGCAGCGCATTCAGTTGGTCGGCGAAGACCAGGCCGACGCCAACGCGGGCTTGATCAACTGGGGTTCGCCCCTGGGCCGCGCGTTGCTGGGCGCCCAGGTGGGGGACGAAGTGCTCTGGAAGCGCCCCGTCGGCGATCAGTTGATCGAAGTGCTGCGCATCGAGCCCCAGGGTTAAACGATGCCCTGGGCCAGCATCGCATCGGCGACTTTGACGAAGCCTGCGATGTTCGCGCCCTTCACGTAGTTGACCCGGCCGTTTTCTTCGCCGTAATGCACGCAGGCGTGGTGGATCGACTGCATGATGGCGTGCAGCTTGCTGTCCACCTCACCGGCGGTCCACAGCAGGCGCATGGCGTTCTGCGACATCTCCAGGCCGCTCACGGCCACGCCGCCGGCATTGGAGGCCTTGCCCGGCGCGAACAGAATGCCCGCTTCGATAAAGATATCCACTGCCTCCAGGGTGGTCGGCATGTTGGCGCCTTCGGCCACACAGCGGCAGCCATTGCGCAGCAGGGCGCGGGCCGCGTCGGCGTCGAGTTCGTTCTGGGTGGCGCAGGGCAGCGCGATATCGCAAGCCAGCTCCCATGGCGTTTTGCCTGGGCGAAACTCCAGGCCGAAGCGCTCGGCCAGCTCGCTGATGCGGCCGCGCTGTACGTTTTTCAGCGCGAGCAAGGCGGACCATTGCTCCTCGGTCAAACCGCTCTCGGCATACAGGGTGCCTTCGGAGTCCGACAGGGAAACCACCTTGCCGCCCAGGTCCATCACTTTGCGCGCAGCGTACTGCGCCACATTACCCGAACCGGAGATCGCCACGCGCTTGCCTTCGACCCGCTGGCCGTCGCGCTTGAGCATTTCTTCGGCGAAGTACACACAGCCAAAACCGGTGGCTTCCGGGCGGATCAGGCTGCCGCCGTAGGTCATGCCTTTACCGGTCAGCACTGAGGTGAATTGGTTACTCAGGCGTTTGTACTGGCCGAACAGAAAGCCGATTTCCCGCGCGCCCACGCCGATATCGCCGGCCGGTACGTCAACGTCGGCGCCGATATGGCGGTACAGCTCGCTCATGAACGCTTGGCAGAAGCGCATCACCTCGGCGTCGCTCTTGCCCTTGGGATCGAAGTCCGAGCCGCCCTTGCCCCCGCCCATGGGCAGCGAGGTCAGGGAGTTCTTGAAGGTCTGTTCGAAAGCGAGAAATTTCAGCACGCCCAGGTTCACCGAAGGGTGGAAGCGCAAGCCGCCTTTGTAGGGACCGATGGCGCTGTTCATCTGGATACGGAAACCGCGATTGACCTGAACCTTGCCGTGATCATCCACCCAGGACACCCGAAAGGTGATTGCGCGTTCCGGCTCGCAGATGCGCTCCAGAATGCCCGAGGTCAGGTAGTGGGGATTGGCTTCAAGAAACGGCCACAGGCTGCGCAGAACTTCTTCTACGGCCTGGTGGAATTCCGGTTGGTCAGGGTCGCGTTTCTTGAGGCGGGCAAGGAAGGATTCGACGGATTCGTGCATGAAAAGTCTCGGCAAAATGATTGTTGTTAAACAGAGATTGAGCCGGACTCTAACAATTCATTTCGCACCGTGACAGGGCAAAATGTCGCCTTTGTGAAATTAAATGGTGCATTTGGTATAAATAAAGCGGCTTTTTTGCCCCTGAATGGGGATTTCAGGCCGGGTTATGCACCAATAGTTAGATAGTCATCGGGGGCAAGCCCCCTCCCACATTGGAATGCATTTCAAAATGTGGGAGGGGGCTTGCCCCCGATGGCTCCAACTCGGTCTCACTGAAAAACGCGCAAAAAAAACGGAGCCCGAAGGCTCCGCTCTTTCACACCACCAACCCGAATCAGGCCAGCTTTTTGTGACGCACACGGTGCGGCTGGGCAGCGGCCTCACCCAAACGCTTCTTACGGTCGGCTTCGTACTCGGTGTAGTTACCTTCGAAGAACACCGCCTGGGAGTCGTCTTCGTACGCCAGGATGTGGGTCGCGACGCGGTCAAGGAACCACCGATCGTGAGAGATCACAATGGCGGCGCCCGGGAAGTCCAGCAGGGCTTCTTCCAGGGAACGCAGGGTTTCAACGTCGAGGTCGTTGGACGGTTCGTCGAGCAGCAACACGTTGCCGCCTTCTTTCAAGGTCAGGGCCAGGTGCAAGCGGCCACGCTCACCACCGGACAGGTCCTTGACGAACTTCTGCTGGTCTCCGCCCTTGAAGTTGAAGCGGCCGACATAGGTGCGCGACGGGATTTCATAGTTGCCGATACGGATCTGGTCGGAACCGTCGGAAATCTGCTGGAACACGGTCTTGCTGCCGTCGAGGTCGTCGCGGCTCTGGTCCACACAGGCCAGTTGCACGGTTTCGCCGATCTCGATGCTGCCCGAATCCGGGGTTTCCTTGCCCATCAGCATGCGGAACAGGGTGGATTTACCCGCACCGTTACCGCCGATAACGCCGACGATCGCGCCTTTTGGCATGGCGAACGACAGGTTGTCGATCAACACACGGTCGCCGTAGCCTTTGGTCACGTTCTTGAATTCGATGACCTTGTCACCCAGGCGCGGGCCGGCCGGGATGTAGATCTCGTTGGTTTCGCTGCGCTTCTGGAATTCCTGCGACTGCATTTCTTCAAAGCGTTGCAGGCGGGCCTTGGATTTGGACTGGCGGGCCTTGGCGCCTTTGCGCACCCATTCCAGTTCTTCCTTCATGGCTTTTTCGTGAGCCGATTGCTGCTTGGATTCGGCGGCCAGACGGTCGGACTTGGCTTCCAGCCAACCGGAGTAGTTGCCCTCGTAAGGGATACCGGCGCCACGGTCGAGTTCGAGGATCCAGCCGGCAACGTTGTCCAGGAAGTAACGGTCGTGCGTGATCGCAACCACGGTGCCCGGGAAGTCGTGGAGGAAATGTTCCAGCCAGGCGACGGAATCGGCGTCCAGGTGGTTGGTCGGTTCGTCGAGCAGCAACATGTCGGGCGCGGACAGCAGCAGGCGGCACAGGGCCACACGGCGCTTCTCGCCACCGGACAGGAACTCGATTTTGGCGTCCCACGCCGGCAGGCGCAGCGCGTCGGCGGCAACTTCCAGCTGGCGCTCCAGGTTGTGCCCGTCGCCCGCCTGCAGAATCGCCTCGAGCTTGGCCTGTTCGGCGGCCAGCTTGTCGAAGTCGGCATCCGGTTCGGCATAGGCGGCGTAGACCTCGTCCAGGCGCGCCTGGGCGTCCTTGATCACGCTGACAGCCTCTTCGACCACTTCGCGCACGGTCTTGGTCGGATCCAGCTGAGGTTCCTGCGGCAGGTAGCCGATGTTCAGTTCGGGCATCGGGCGGGCTTCGCCTTCGAACTCGGTGTCGACGCCGGCCATGATTTTCAGCAGCGTGGACTTGCCCGAACCGTTGAGGCCGAGCACGCCGATCTTGGCGCCCGGAAAGAAGGACAGCGAAATGTTTTTAAGAATTTCCCGCTTCGGAGGAACAACTTTTCCCAGCCGATGCATGGTGAAGACGTATTGAGCCAAAATGGAGCCCTCTGAGTAACAGCCTGAACAAAGGCCTGCATTCTACGTCAAGATCACCCTGTGAACAGATGCAGACCGCTGACTGGCCCAGCCACCCTCCGTCAGAAGAGTCTCAGGGCCAGCATGTTCAACGTCATCTGGCTGTGCAACAGCATGACCAGCAGGATCGCGCAGGTGCACAGCGCCTGGCCCAGCACGCCAAGGTAGATGCGGCGCACGGCGGGTTGCCACTGCTCGGTCTGCGCCTGCGTGCGCTCAAGAACCTCCCTGGCCGGGTCGCGCAGGCATTTTTCGAGTACCGAATCGAGTACGAACAGGCTGACGCTGAGCATAAACCATACTTCGAAGCTGCGGCGCCAGTCCAGGAGCCAGAACATCAGCACGCCGCTCAGGATCAGCCCCCAACCGGCGACGTTGTAAAAGCGATCCGTGAAGGTCAATCCCCTCAGCAGCAAGGGCTTGGTCAGCTCGTCGCACCGTTTGAGCTGCGCCGACAGCCAAGGGGCCACCAGCAACGGGCCGGTGGCCGCCACGGCCGCCAGTACATGGAAAATTCTTAACGCATCGTATTCGGTCATCGCCCGGGCCTCGTGGCACATCAAGATAGAGGCCTAGGCTAAGGCAGTCCTGGCGCGTCCAGAATGGTCCGGCAGGACATAAAAACGAACGGAACGGACATTTTCAGGCCAGGTGTTCCGCGCTGCCCTGCAAAGTACTGCGCACCTTGCCGGGACTGCTGCCAGTGACCCGGCGAAACCAATGGCCGAAGGAATCGCTTGAAGCAAACCCCAGGTGTTGCGCCACGCGCTCATTGGTGTGTTCGACCATCAGTCCCCGATAAGCCTCCACCAGCAGCAGGCGATTGTGCCACTGGGTGTAGCACAACCCGGTCTGCCGGCGAAACAGACGGGTCAGGGTGCGCTCGGTAGCGCCAACCTCGCCGCCCCACTCCGCCAGGCTTTTGCGCATGCCCGGCCGGGCAATCAGTTGGTCGGTGACGCGCTTGAGCCGCAGGTCGCTGGGCAGCGGCAGGACCATGTCACTGGCTGGAATCGCGCTGATATCTTCAAATAGCAACTCCACGATGCAGTTGCGCTGGGCGTCGGACAGTGGCCGCACGTTGTCTTCGGCGAGGCGCTCGCACAGGGCGATCATCAGCGAAGACGCATCGATGAGCTTGAGCTGGGGGGAAAAGTCCCTGGACCGCTCAGCCCCCAGATAGAGCACCGTGAGGTCTACCTGGGTGTCGGCGGCGCCGGCGTGCAGGGTCTGCGGCGGAATCCACACCGCCATGCCTGCCTTGAGCAGCCAGCGTTGATCTGCGGTACTGCCCTGCAGCATGCCTTTTTTGACCAGGACGAATTGCCCGATGGGGTGTCGATGGGGTTCGCTTTCGTCGGCGTCCAGCTTGGTTATCTGGCGCTCGACGACCAGCGCAGCGTGGTGGGTTATTTCAACTTGCATTACTACCCCAGTGAGTCTTTCCGTAGTCCAATGGCCGAAGGCATTCCACACGCAAAGAGTAAACCGCATCCCATAATCAGGCCAAGCACCAGGAAAGTCGCGGGGTAGGCATGGCCCGGCGGCAGGTAGAGCGCAACCGCGACCATCCCGTTGACGCCAAAAGCGGCGCCGAGACTGCGCAGGAACTGCACCGTGGAGGTGTAAGCCCCCAACTGCTCCACCGGCGCGCTGTTCTGGGCAAAGACCAGCGTGGTGGTTGCCGTCAGCCCCATCCCCAGCCCGACCATCACCTGCCCGGCACCGATCCCCGGCCAGAACGCCCAATACAGCCCGGCCGCCACGCTCGAACAGCCGAGCATCAGCAGCAGCATGCCGCCGACCGCCATCGTCCTGAAGCCGACGCGGGCCAGGCGCTTGCCGCATAGCGTCGCGCCAGCCACCCAGCCCAGCGCGGCCAGCATGATCAGCGCGCCACCGGACAAGGCGCTGGCCCGGACGTGATCGAGCGCCACCGGCAGCAGGCTGACGGACGCGTACAAGCCCACGCTGGAGATCATCACCAGCACCATGACAACCCCGAGCGCCGGCCGCGTGAAGAACCCCAACGGCACCGGGCTGCTGTCCGGTGCGGCACGGACGCGGGCGGCCAATACACCCAGCCCGACCAGCATGACCACGGTCAGGACCGGCATCGGGTGGGCAAGCCATTCCAGCGGATGGTTGCTCAGCAGCAGCAGCGCCGCACAGGCGAATACGGCCAATGCGCCCTGCGCCAACGGGTCCACATGCCGGCTGGCCTGGCCACGGCCGATGGTCGGGGCGAAGAACAGCGCCAACAGCGCCAGCACCCCAAGGGGCAAGTTGAGCCAGAACACGGCGCGCCAGCTCAACGTGCTGCCCAGCACCGCGCCGGCCACCGGCCCCAGCACCGCCGCCAGCCCCCAGACGCTGCTGAGCATGCCTTGCATGCTCGCGCGCTTGGGCCCCTCGAACAGCGACGCCAGCAAGGAGTAGGACAACACGATGATGCCGCCCGCGCCCACGCCCTGCAGCGCCCTGCCCGCGATCAACATGATCATGTCCTGGCTCAGGGCCACCCAGACAGAGGCGACAATGAACACACACAGGCTGACCTTCATCATCGCGCCGACTCCGAACCGATCGGCGAGTGCGCCCGCCAGCGGCGCGACCAGGGCCAGCGGCAGCAGGAAGCCGGAAACCACCCAGGGAAACAGGGTGGTGTCCTGCATCTGGGCGTTGATCTGCGGCAGGATGGTGCTGACCGCCGTGCTGTCCATGGCGGCAAGGAACAGCGCGACGAGCACGGCGACCACACTCAGCGGGTACTTCCCTGCCCCGGCCTCTGGCGAGGCAAGCGTTTGTGACTTCATGGCGCGATCCTCAATGAAAATACTGGGTGTGAATCGCGCTGGCTCGGGAGAACTCACTGACGATGCCCGCGGTGTCCGGGTCCATGTAGTCGTCGACTTTGCGAATCAGGTCCTGGGACTGGACGATCTCTCTGAAACGCAGGGTCATCTCCAGCTGGGTGTGGGCGGCCTGGTTGTTCTGCGTGTAGTCCAGATCGAATTCCGTCTTGATCTGCTCGCCGCTGGTGATGGCCAATTGCGTGTTCATCGCCTCGGTGTCATGAATCAATTGATGCATGCGGCGGCGCTCTTCGCTGCTGAGGGTTGGAATGATCCGGTCGAACACAAAGTGGTCGAACTGGATGTGGCGCGCCTCGTCCAGGCCATGAAAATGCAACAGCCGCGTCAATAGGCTGCGCTGCATCGGGTCCAGCACCTTCAACCGGCGCTCGAACACGGTGATGACTGACTCGCCGACGTACGCCGTGGCGCACAGCGCAGCCAGCTTGATCTTGGGCGACTCATCGCCTTCGTAGAGGGCGAGACGCTCGGCGAAGAGGTTGTCCTTGAGCTTGATGTCACGCCCCGACAGATGCCTGATGTACTGGTAGAAGCTGCTGGCGTGGTTGATTTCTTCGGCAGCAAAGCAAGACAGCGCGCCGTACAGGGAATCGCCTGCAGTCAGCGTGTCGTCGTTGGACTGCGCCTCGCACAGGATGCGCGTCATGGTGTTGGCCACGTGCATTTCGATCTCGGCCAGTTGCCCCAACTCCTTGTACAAATAGGCCACGGCTTTGTCTTCCTGACCGGCCTCCCCGACCAGTGCATTGGACAAAAAGCGCAACTCGTCATCGGTGCGCGCACCCGCCCATTCCATGCGGTTGGGGTGCAGGTAATTGATGTGCGCCAGCTCGTTGATGGTTTTCAGGTTTTTCATGGCGATGCTCTTAATCAAGGTAGGAAAGGGCGTTAAAAATCGTGCGCGCGGGGTCATCGATCGCCCGACGCCCGTGCATGACGCGCGTGTTGTCGATCAGCACCACATCGCCACGCTGCCAGCCCACGTCGACGGTCAATTGCTGGCAAAGCCCGTCCAGTGCGTGCAGTAACTGCGGGTCGATCGGCTCGCCGTCGGCGAAGGTGATCCGCGGTGCTTCGTAATGGTTGGAAGGGCCGAACAGGCTGTTGGCAAACGCCGGCTGGGCCTCTTGCACAAGCCGGCTGTTGCGGATGGCCGGGGTGCGAAAGCGGTAGGTGATCGAGCCGTCCTCGTTCAGCTCGATCAAGGAGCCCGCGTCCTGGGGCGTCAGCGAGATCAGATCCTGCAGGGTCACGGCCTCGATGCTGGCCGGCGCGTCGGTGCCCTGGGCCAGGGCATGAAAGGCGTAGGTTTTCCATTTGTCCGCCTCGACCCGGCGGGCGTACATGATCTCGCGCTCGGTAAATGCCGCGCGCTGCTCGGCCGTCAGGTGTCGGTACACGGCCTTGCCGTCGCACAAGGTGGTCTGTGAACCACGGGCCGGGGCGGTCTGGCAATAGAACCAACACAGGTCCGGCCAGAAGGGGCTGTTGCCGTTTTCGCAATGCAGGCCTACCGCGTCCAGGCCGGCGTCGACTTTCTGCGCGGTGTTGCCGTCAAACGTGCGTGCCGGGTCCAGGCTGATTCGGCCGCTGCACTGGCGTACCAGGCGCGAAAATCCGTCAATGCTGTGTTCAAACCCGCGCAACACCAGATAGCCATGGCTGGCCAGCATGCTTTTGAGCAGGCCCGGCGCCAGCTCGAAGAGTGCCTGGGGCGCGCGGGGCGACACGATCAGGCCACTGTGCTCGGTGTGGGGAACCGTGGAGAGCGTCATGCGCAGATCCTCGCTGTTGAATCCTGCAGGAACAAAGAAAGTTCATCGCGACGCGGACGCCCGGTAACGGTGAACAGTCGGCCCATCACCTCTTCGCTGTGCACCACCAGGACCGGATGCTGAATGTGCTCGATTTCGTTCAAATGGCTGCGGGCAAAGGCCCGGATCCGCTCGCGGACTTCGGCGGGGTCGGCCTGGGCGTCGATAATGAACACGCCGCCCATGAAGGCTTCGCCATCACCGAACACGATGACCTGCTCCACATTCGGCAGCTGTCGGTACGTTGCTTCGAGCCACTCGGGAGACACGTTGCGGCCGTTGGCGGTGATGATCATGGTTTTCTTGCGACCGATGATGCTCACGAAACCCTGCGGGTCGATCGTGGCCAAGTCGCCGGTATGCAGCCAGCCATCGCCGTCGATGGCGCAACTGCTGGGGTCTTCGTTGGTATAGCCGGCAAACAGTGAACTGCTGCGCACCAGCAGTTCGCCGTCGTCGGCCAGGCGCAGCGCCACATGGGGCAGCGCCTGGCCGACGGTGCCCAGGCGGTTGGCGGCGCGATGATTCCAGGTGGCCACCGAGCTGTTCTCACTCAGGCCGTAGCCCTGAAAAACCTCGATGCCCAAGTGCTGCAGGCGTACCAGCACGTCGAGTTCCACCGGCCCGCCCCCCGCCGCCAGCAACGGCAAGCGCGGGGTGCCGAAGAGTTGCTCGATACGTTCGGCTATCGACGGCCCGCAGGTGCCGGCACGCTGGGCAATCGCTTCGACCAGCGCGGGCGTGAGCGTCATGGCCGTGGGGCGTGCCTGGCGAATCAGGGCCAGGCGATCTTCAGCCAGTGCGCCGGGGCTGCCCAGAGGCGCCAGGCTGACCGGGGGCAGCAGCACCACGCCGCCGGACGTCAGCGGCATGTACAGCCCCGTCACCTGTTCAATCAGCAGGCTGAACGGCACCAGCACCAGGTAGCGTTGGTAGTCCTCGGGCTGCGCGCGCTGCCATAAGGCTTCGACCAGCGCGCCCAGGCCATCGCGACGAATTTGCACGCCCTTGGGCTGGGAAGTGGTACCTGAGGTGTGGATGATCTTGATCACGCCGTCCTGCGCCAAGCCAGCCGTGGACGAAGGTGTCGACGGGCTGACCGGTCCAGGCCGCGCTGATACCCGACGCACGTCGGCCGCTAACGCCAGGCCCGCGTGACACCAGGCTTGCAAGGCATGGGCGCCCTGCTCGTCGGTCAGCACCAGTGCGCAGCCTTGCAACAGATGCCGCGCCTGATCAACGGAGAACGCCAGCGGCACGGGCACCTCCACCCGTTCGCCGATCATCAGGGCCACATCGGCCAACACCCATTCGGCGCTGTTGCCCATCACGATGCCGACCCGACTGGAACCGGGTGTCGCCCGGGCGACAACATCGGCCAGTTGCCGCGCCTGGGCGACCAGTTGCTGATAGGTAAAGGCGACCGCCTCCGGCTTGGTGCTGTCCCGGTCCAGCTGCACCACGGCCGCCGCGTGGGGCGTGCGCCGGGCCTGGGCCAATATTTCAGTCAGCACATTCATGCGGCCACCTGCTCGGGATGCCCGATCAGGCGCTCGAAACCGGAGAACTTGAGCCTGCCGCAATACTGGCTGAACAGGTGGGAGCACTCCTCCAGCAGGATCACACCCGTCTGGGGTGATTGCGCGTAGTAACTGCCCCACTGGCGCAGCTCCAGCTCGGACAAGCGATCCGCCCCGGCATCGCCCATGATCCGCAGCGGAATACCATGGTATTTGAGCAGTACCCGCAACCGACGCGTGGAGGTGCACAAGATGGCCTTGGCGCCCATGAACCAGGCAAGAATCGGCAGCGCCTTGATGATCTCTGCCGCCGCGTGGGAGTCGTCCGAAGCCAGCGAGCCGATTTCCACGATGTGCTCACGCAGCAGGCACTGCTGGCTCAGCGACGCCAGGACAGCCTCGATCGGCTCGTCGAAATAACGTTCGGAAAACAGCGGCTGGTTGGGCGAAGCGAATGAAATGCCGGCGCAGGCGGTGAGTTCTCCACTGGTCAGACTGCGTCGCGCTATCAGCAGGTCCGGGTTGGGCGTCATGTGCGCGCCGTAATGCCGGTGGTAGATATCCTGGATGTAGCCTATCGGCTCCGGTGCACCTTGCTCGCTTCTTCTAATTATTTCGAACCGTGCATGATCAATTTCATTTTGGCTTGAGGTATGAAGAAAGCTGTTCATGACGTATCCCTGTTAACGGCATTTGCCTTTAACAAAGCTACGTAACTGCCCTGGCCAGTAACATGCTCAGCCAGGACAACAAGTCGATTGAAACGGACGTTTATGCATCCCAACCCCTCTAGACCGGGCATGCATGCCCTTGGTCAGCGTCTGCAAGGCAGGACTGGCACTTTGCCACAACTCAAGGCATGCTAGCCGCCCTTCGGGCGTCCGGCTTATAGTGCACGTCGCGCGCCAGTCCAGCCAAACCGCAGGATCACAGCTTGTCCAAAGTCACGCCGCCAACTCCCTTGCGCGCCGCTCATATAGCGCCGGGAGCGCCCCTGCACGGCACCCTCAAAGGCGCGTTGGCGACGCTCGTGCTGATGTTGCTCGCGTTATTGTTCTGGCAGTTGCTCGACCAGTTGCAGCAGAACCAGAAAGACCAGCAGCAATACACCATCGACTACAGCGCCGACCTGGCCGAGCAGATCAGCCAGAACATGGCCTTGAGCGCGCAGATCGCCTTGAACCTGCTGCCGATCGTCGAGCCGCCGCGCAACGCCGAGCAAGAACAGGCGCTGATGCGCACATTGCAACGTTCATTACCCGAACTGCGCAGCTTCGCCCTGCTCGCCCCCAGCGGCGCGCTGATCAGCGACACCGCCAACGATAGCCAGGACAGCGCCCTGCTCGAAGACCTGGTCAAGCGCAGTCACGCCCAAACCTATTACCTGAGCAACGACAGCGACGGCACCGTGATCTACCTGTTGCTGCACCAGCCCAGCGGTGGCTCGAAGATGTACTGGGCGCTGCGCCTGGCACCTACCTACCTGGCCAACCTGACGCGCCAGGATGCCCAGGGCCAGCGCCCGATGTGGGCCATCGAGAACCGCCTGAATCAACGTGTGGTCAGCCGTGACAACGGCATGCCGGCCCAGTGGACCAGCGCGTTGACCCCGGACGAATTGAACCAAAGTGTGCTGGTCACGCCCTTGAGCAAGAGCGACTGGCAACTGCGCGGGCTGTTCGACCGCAGCGCGGTGCTGGAACAACTGCTGCCGGCGTTTATCGGCAAATGCCTGCTGGGCCTGGCCTTTTCGCTGGTTCCGGTGATTGCGCTTCTGAACATGCGCCGTCGCCAGCGCCAGGTGCATGAAGGCCGGCGACGTTACCAGGATATTTTCGAAGGTACCGGCGTGGCCTTGTGCGTACTCGACCTCTCGGGGGTGAAGGCGTTCTGCGACAAGACCCCGGCGCAGAACCGCGAACAGTCACAGGCATGGCTGCGGGCCAACCCCACTGAGCGTCGCAAGCTGCTCAAGGAATTGCGCGTCACCGAGGTCAACCAGATGGCGGTGCGCCTGTTGAACGTGGGCTCCTGCGAACAAGCCTGGGAGCGCCTGATCGACGATGGCCCACACAACGCCACGTCGATCGGTCAGCAGGTGCTGGAAGCCGTAATGACCCGGCAAAAACAGCTGGAACTGGAAATCCAGCTCAACGATGTGGCGGGCAATGAACAATACCTGTGGCTCGTCATGCGTCTGCCGGAACAGCAGGATGACGTGCGGGCGGTGATCCTCAGCATCAGCGACATCACCAGTCGCAAGCTGATCGAGCTGTCGCTGGTGGAGCGCGAGAGTTTCTGGTCGGACGTGGTCCGCACCGTGCCCGACCACCTGTATGTGCAGGACGTGATCAGCCAGCGCATGATTTTCAGCAACCATCACCTGGGCCATACCCTCGGCTACAACAAGGCCGAACTGCAACAAATGGGCGAGTACTTCTGGGAAATCCTGCTGCACCCCGAAGACGCCGAGCATTACCACGACTCGCGTCAGCAGCAGCGCCAGACGGGATACGCGACCCAACTGCACTGCCAGCTGCGCTTTCGGCACCGCAACAACCAGTGGCGACGCTTCGATATCCGCGAACAGGCCCTGGCCAGGGACACCTCGACCGTGGTCACCCGCATCATCGGCGTGGCCAAGGACATCACCGATCAGATCGAGGCCAGCGAATCCCTGCGCGACAGCGAACAGCGCTACCGCATGCTGGCCGAAAGCATCAGTGACGTCATCTGCTCCACCGACAGCCGACTGGCCCTCAACTACGTCAGCCCATCGGTCAACGCCGTGCTCGGGTACGACGTGGACTGGGTGTTCAAGAACGGCTGGCAGTCCATCATTGCCAACCCGCAGCAGCTCACCGGTATTTATGCGCTGATGGAACAGGTCAGCCGCGCCGTGGGCAATCCCGAGGCGTTGAACAATCTGCGCGATGAAGTGCAGACCCAACTGTTTCTGTTCGACTGCCTGCGCGCCGATGGGCGCAAAGTGCCCATCGAACTGCGGGTGGTGCTGGTGTGGGACGAACACGGCGCGTTCGAGGGCATCCTTGGCGTGGGCCGGGATATCAGCCAGCAACGCCGCGCCGAAAAAGACCTGCGCATGGCGGCCACGGTGTTTGAACACTCTACCTCGGCCATTCTGATCACCGACCCGGCCGGCTATATTGTGCAGGCCAACGAGGCCTTCAGCCGGGTCAGCGGTTACGCCGTAAGCGATGTACTCGACCAGTTGCCGAACATGCTCACCGTCGACGAGCAGCAAGAAGCTCACCTGCGCTACATACTCAAGCAACTGCACCAGCACACCACCTGGGAAGGCGAAGTGTGGCTCAAGCGGCTTAACGGCGAGCACTACCCGGCCTGGGTCGGCATCACGGCGGTGTTCGACGATGAAGGCGACCTGGCCAGCTACGTGTGTTTCTTCAGCGACATCAGCGAGCGCAAGGCCAGCGAACAGCGCATCCACCGCCTGGCGTATTACGACGCCCTGACCCACCTGCCCAACCGCACCCTGTTCCAGGATCGCCTGCATACCGCGCTGCAGTCGGCCGAGCGGCAGAAGTCGTGGGTGGTGCTGATGTTTCTCGACCTTGACCGTTTCAAGCCGATCAACGACTCCCTCGGCCACGCCGCCGGCGACCGTATGCTCAAGGAGATGGCCACGCGCCTGCTCGGTTGCGTGGCCGAAGACGACACCGTCGCGCGCATGGGCGGCGATGAGTTCACCTTGCTGTTGCAGCCGCGCGTGAGCCGCGACATGGCGCTCAACCGTGCAATCACCGTGGCCGAGCAGATTCTGGCCAGCCTGGTGAAACCCTTTGTGCTGGAGGGCCGCGAGTTTTTTGTGACCGCCAGTATCGGTATCGCCCTGAGCCCCCAGGACGGTAACGAGCTGAGCCAGTTGATGAAGAACGCCGATACGGCGATGTATCACGCCAAGGAACGCGGCAAGAACAACTTCCAGTTCTACCAGGCCGACATGAACGCCAGCGCCCTGGAGCGCCTGGAGCTTGAAAGCGACCTGCGCCACGCCCTGGAACAAGACGAGTTCGTGCTCTATTACCAGCCGCAGTTCAGCGGCGACGGCAAACGCCTGACCGGCGCCGAAGCCCTGCTGCGCTGGCGCCACCCGCGCCGAGGCCTGGTGCCGCCGGGGGATTTCATTCCGGTACTCGAAGAGTTGGGGCTGGTGGTGGACGTGGGCGACTGGGTGATCAGCGAAGCCTGTCGCCAGCTCAAGACCTGGCACCAGAACAAGGTGCGGGTGCCGAAAGTCTCGGTCAACATCTCGGCGCGGCAGTTCTCCGACGGGCAGTTGGGCACGCGCATCGCCACCATCCTCAAGGACACCGGCCTGCCGCCGGCGTGCCTGGAGCTGGAGCTGACCGAAAGCATCCTGATGCGCGAAGTCAACGAAGCCCTGCAGATCCTCGCCAGCCTGAAAAACCTGGGACTGAGCATTGCGGTGGACGACTTCGGCACCGGTTATTCGTCGCTCAACTACCTCAAGCAATTCCCCATCGACGTATTGAAGATCGACCGCACCTTCGTCGATGGCCTGCCATCGGGCGAGCAGGATGCGCAGATCGCCCGCGCCATCATCGCCATGGCCCACAGCCTGAACCTGGCGGTGATCGCCGAGGGCGTGGAAACCCACGAGCAACTGGACTTCCTGCGCGAGCATGGCTGCGATGAAGTGCAGGGTTACCTGTTCGGGCGGCCGATGCCGGCGAATCGGTTCGAGGCGCAGTTCAGCAATGATGCGTTGTTCATGTTTGATTGAGGTCTTGTGGTGGGGCTTATGGCCTTATCGGGGGCAAGCCCCCTCCCACCTTTTTGACCTGTGAACACCTTCAACTGTGGGAGGGGGCTTGCCCCCGATAGGGCCGGCACAGCCACCGCCCACCCCTGGATGAGCCCCGCTTGTCCGCGACATGATGTCCTTTCATATGCCATCTAAAACCCATTGGGTTAGAATGCCCTCCTTTTCTGCCCCCGATCCTTGAGGACCGCCATGTTCAGCCGTGATTTGACTATTGCCAAGTACGACGCCGATCTCTTCGCCGCCATGGAGCAAGAAGCCGTGCGCCAGGAAGAGCACATTGAGCTGATCGCTTCGGAAAACTACACCAGCCCTGCGGTGATGGAGGCTCAAGGTTCGGTTCTGACCAACAAGTACGCCGAAGGCTACCCAGGCAAGCGCTACTACGGTGGTTGCGAATACGTCGACGTGGTTGAGCAGTTGGCCATTGACCGTGCAAAAGAGCTGTTCGGCGCCGATTACGCCAACGTCCAGCCGCACGCCGGTTCCCAAGCCAACAGCGCGGTGTACCTGGCCCTGCTGCAAGGCGGCGACACCATTCTGGGCATGAGCCTGGCCCACGGCGGTCACCTGACCCACGGCGCCAGCGTTTCCTCCTCCGGCAAGCTGTACAACGCCGTTCAATACGGCATCGACGCCAACGGCCTGATCGACTACGACGAAGTCGAGCGCCTGGCGGTCGAGCACAAGCCAAAAATGATCGTGGCCGGTTTCTCTGCCTACTCGCAGATCCTGGACTTCCCACGCTTCCGCGAAATCGCTGACAAGGTTGGCGCCTACCTGTTCGTCGACATGGCCCACGTAGCCGGTCTGGTCGCGGCTGGCGTCTACCCGAACCCGGTGCCTTACGCTGACGTGGTTACCACCACCACCCACAAGACCCTGCGCGGTCCTCGTGGCGGCCTGATCCTGGCGCGCGCCAACGCCGAGATCGAGAAGAAGCTGAACTCCGCGGTATTCCCGGGCGCCCAGGGTGGCCCGCTGGAGCACGTGATCGCTGCCAAGGCGATCTGCTTCAAGGAAGCGCTGCAGCCTGAGTTCAAGACCTACCAGCAGCAAGTGGTGAAGAACGCCAAGGCCATGGCCGACGTGTTCATCGAACGCGGTTTTGACGTGGTGTCCGGCGGCACAGAAAACCACCTGTTCCTGCTGTCGCTGATCAAGCAGGACATTTCCGGTAAAGATGCTGACGCGGCCCTGGGCAAAGCCTTCATCACCGTGAACAAGAACTCCGTGCCGAACGACCCACGTTCGCCGTTCGTCACCTCCGGCCTGCGCTTCGGCACCCCGGCTGTGACCACGCGTGGCTTCAAGGAAGCAGAGTGCAAGGAACTGGCCGGCTGGATCTGCGACATCCTGGCCGACCTGAACAACGAATCCGTGATCGACGCGGTACGTGAGAAGGTCAAGGCTATCTGCAAGAAGCTGCCGGTGTACGGCGCTTGATGGCAGTTGCTTGAATAAAAAGCCCGGCTCTTGAGCCGGGCTTTTTTATGCCTGTTTTTTGAATGTGAAATGCAGTCCATTGTGGGAGGGGGCTTGCTCCCGATAGCGGTGGGTCAGTAGTAGATAAGTGCCTGGCACACTGTCATCGGGGGCAAGCCCCCTCCCACATTTTTACTGTATTTCAGCTCCGGATTGGTGGACCTTGGCGAACCCTTCGCGGATCTTGTCTTCCGGCAAATCATCGGCAATAAACACAATCACGCTCTCGCGCGCCTCACCCTCGGCCCATTCGGTATCCCAGTCGAAACCGTAGAGCTTCAGCACGCCCTGGAACACCAGGCGCCGGTCTTCCCCGGCGATGTTCAGCACGCCTTTGTAGCGCAGCAATTGCTTGCCGTGGTCTTCCAGCAGTTCGTTCATGAACGCACTGAGGCGGTCGATATCCAGCGGCTGGTCGGTGCGCAGCACCAGGCTGGAGATGCGGTCGATGGACGGCGCGGCGCTGACCGGGCGCAGGCTCATGCCGGCGTTGAGGTTGAAGCCACGCACGTCGAGCAGTTCGGCCAGGTCGATGGCGCCATGGTCCACCACCCGAATCGGTGCGCGGCGGTTGATGCGGGTCAGGCGTTCGCTGAGGGCGTCGAAGGTGGCGTCGTCCACCAGGTCTCGCTTGCTCACCAACAGGCGGTCGGCAAAGCCGATCTGGGCCTGGGCGATGGTCTGGGTCAGGTGATGCTCGGCGTGAGCCGCGTCCACCAGGGTAATAATGCCGTCGAGGATGTAGCGCTCGCGCAGTTCCTCGTCGATGAAAAATGTCTGCGCCACCGGGGAGGGGTCCGCCAGGCCGGTGCATTCGATCACCAGGCGGTCGAAAGCGATCTCGCCACTGTCCAGGCGCTCAAGGAGCAGGTAGAGGGCCTTGGTCAAATCGGTGTGGATGGTGCAGCACACGCAGCCGTTGGAGAGGGTCATGACCTGTACCGGCTCAGCCCCCAGCAGTTGGCTGTCGATACCGGCGTCACTGAATTCGTTTTCGATCACGGCGATCTTCAAGCCGTGTTCGGCCTTGAGCAGATGACGCAGCAAGGTGGTCTTGCCGGCTCCAAGAAAGCCGCTCAGTACGGTGACAGGAATGGGAGAGGACAAAAACAGTTCTCCTTATTAGCTGAAGAAACACAAAACAAATGTGGGAGGGGGCTTGCCCCCGATAGCAGTGTGTCAGGCACTTATGTGTCACTGACACACCGCTATCGGGAGCAAGCCCCCTCCCACATGGGGATCACCGCCAGCCCGAATTAACGGGTCAGCAGCACTTGGGCCCACCCTTGCCGCCGTAACGGGCTTCCTGGCGTTCCCGGAAGAACGCCTTGTAGTCCATCATCGGCTTGTCCGGGTGCTTGGTTTGCATATGCTCGACGTACGTGTCGTAGTCGGGCATGCCGACCATCAGGCGCGCGGCCTGACCGAGGTATTTACCGAGGCGACTGATGTCATTGAACATGCTGGCAATCCTCGTTTATGCGTCCGGTACTGCCTGGAACGGGGCTTCTTTATCCGTACGCTCTTTGTTGCCCCAGGCGGCAACGCCGACCTTGAGCGCATAGAACAGGATGCTGAACACCACGAACAGGAACAGCGCCGTCAGCGTTGCGTTGGTGTAGGCGTTGTAGATCACGTGCTGCATCTGATCGATGCTCTTGGCCGGGGCCAGGATCTGGCCATTGGCCAGGGCATCGCTGTATTTCTTGGCCAGCGACAGGAAGCCGATCGCCGGATTGGCGTCGAACAGCTTGATAAAGCCTGCGGTGGTGGTGCAGATCAGCAGCCAGACCGCTGGCAGCATGGTCACCCAGATGTAGCGCTGGCGCTTCATCTTGATCAGCACAACCGTGGCCAGCATCAGCGCGATACCCGCCAGCATCTGGTTGGAGATGCCGAACAGCGGCCACAAGGTGTTGATGCCACCCAGTGGATCGATCACGCCCTGGTACAGCAGGTAACCCCACATGGCCACACAACCGGCGGTGGCGATCAGGTTGGCGGTCCAGGATTCGGTGCGCTTGAGCGACGGCACGAAGGAGCCGAGCAGGTCTTGCAGCATGAAGCGACCGGCACGGGTACCGGCGTCAACTGCCGTCAGGATGAACAGCGCTTCGAACAGAATCGCAAAGTGGTACCAGAACGCCATGGTGTTTTCACCCGGCAGCACACTGTGCAGGATCTGCGCGATACCGACCGCCAGGGTCGGTGCACCGCCGGCACGTGCCAGGATGGTGGTTTCACCGATGTCGTGGGCCACCGCCGACAGCGCTTCGGGGGTAATTGCAAAACCCCAGCTGCTGACGGTCTGCGCCACGGTCACGACGTCGCTACCGACAATCGCCGCCGGGCTGTTCATGGCGAAGTACACGCCCGGCTCGATCACCGACGCGGCAACCATCGCCATGATCGCCACGAATGACTCCATCAGCATGCCGCCGTAACCGATGTAACGGGCGTGGCTTTCGCTGGCCAGCAGCTTGGGCGTGGTGCCCGAGGAGATCAGCGCATGGAAGCCGGAGACCGCGCCGCAGGCGATGGTGATGAACAGGAACGGGAACAGGCCGCCTTTCCATACCGGGCCGGTGCCGTCGATGAACTGGGTCAGCGCCGGCATTTTCAGGTCGGGCATGGTGACCAGGATGCCAATCGCCAGGGCGATGATGGTGCCGATTTTCAGGAAGGTCGACAGGTAGTCACGCGGTGCCAGGATCAGCCACACCGGCAGCACCGCCGCCACGAAACCGTAGCCGATCAGCATCCAGGTGATCTGAATCCCGGTGAAGGTGAAGGCCTTGGCCCAGACCGGGTCAGCGGCAATCTGCCCGCCCAGCCAGATCGAACCCAGCAGCAACAGCACGCCGATGATCGAGATTTCACCGATACGACCCGGACGGATGTAGCGCATGTAGACGCCCATGAACATCGCGATCGGAATGGTCGCCATCACCGTGAAGATACCCCAGGGGCTCTCCGCCAGGGCCTTGACCACGATCAGCGCCAGCACCGCGAGGATGATGATCATGATCAGGAAGCAGCCAAACAGCGCAATGGTTCCGGGAATGCGGCCCATTTCTTCGCGGACCATGTCGCCCAGGGAACGGCCGTTACGCCGGGTGGACAGGAACAGGATCATGAAATCCTGCACTGCACCGGCCAGCACCACGCCGGCAATCAGCCACAGCGTGCCTGGCAGATAACCCATCTGCGCCGCCAACACCGGGCCGACCAACGGGCCTGCGCCGGCAATCGCCGCAAAGTGGTGACCGAAAAGGATGTGTTTGTTGGTCGGCACATAGTCCAGACCGTCGTTGTTGATCACTGCGGGGGTGGCCCGCCGTGGATCCAGTTGCATCACGTTATTGGCGATGAACAGGCTGTAGTAACGGTACGCGACCAGGTAGATGGCCACTGCAGCGACCACGATCCACAAGGCGTTGATCGCCTCGCCGCGGCGCAAGGCCACTACGCCAAGGGCGCACGCTCCTACAATTGCCAGCACCAGCCAGGGTAGATGGCGTAGCAGGCTATTATTATTTTTCATTTTTATATTCCAGCCAGGGTGGACAGAAGGACAGCCAGCCCGAGTTTAGCGCTGTTGGCCTTAAAGGCCACCCCCCTACGTTGGTCTAGAGCCTTGCCGGTGCAAAAAAAGCAGAAATAAATGCCGAATGATGGCGTAGGGCTACAATCCGTGTATTCACAGAGGATTTCACCATGACCGAGCAAGCGTCTGACCGCCGCCGTTTTCGCCGGATTGCCTTTGATGCCAAGACCGAGCTTCGGCAAAACGGACATGAATGGCCGGTGCAGTTGGTGGATTTGTCGCTCAAGGGTTTATTGGCCAAGCGGCCCGAAGACTGGATAGGCAATAAAGCGCTGCCGTTCGACGTCGATATACGTCTGGACCCGAAGGCCCACATAAAGATGCAGGTGCGCCTGACCCATGAAGAGCATGATCAGTTGGGCTTTGTGTGCCAACACATCGATCTGGAATCAATCAGCCATCTGCGGCGGTTGATCGAATTGAACCTGGGTGATGAAGAGGAACTGCACCGCGAGTTAGCGGCATTGCTGGAAATCTAAACACCAACACAGATCAACTGTGGGAGGGGGCTTGCCCCCGATGGCTGTGTATCAGAGGCCTATAAGTGCCTGACACACTGCTATCGGGGGCAAGCCTCCTCCCACATTGGTTTTGTGGTGTTGGCACTACTCGAACAGCGCATCCAGAGCCTGTTCCAGGCGCGTCACGCCGATCACCTGCAACCCCGGCGGCATCTCCTTGGGGGCATTACCCTTGGGCACAATCGCGCGTTTGAAGCCATGCTTGGCCGCCTCTTTCAAGCGCTCCTGGCCACTGGGCACCGGGCGCACCTCGCCGGACAGCCCCACCTCGCCAAACACCAGCAGGTCATGGGGCAGCGGCCGGTTGCGCAGGCTGGACATCACCGCCGCCATCAACGCCAGATCGGACGCGGTCTCCAGCACCTTGACCCCGCCGACCACGTTGAGGAACACGTCCTGATCGTGCGTCGGAATCCCGCCATGGCGGTGCAACACCGCCAGCAGCATGGCCAGGCGGTTCTGATCCAGGCCGAGGGTGACCCGTCGCGGGTTGGCCAGGTGGCTGTCATCCACCAGCGCC
The DNA here is from genome assembly GCF_034043515.1 of Pseudomonas sp. MUP55. Taxonomy (NCBI): domain Bacteria; kingdom Pseudomonadati; phylum Pseudomonadota; class Gammaproteobacteria; order Pseudomonadales; family Pseudomonadaceae; genus Pseudomonas; species Pseudomonas sp. MUP55. The sequence goes on from NZ_CP138214.1 coordinate 5,091,427, forward strand.
TGGACTTCCACCAGCATCGGCCGGGTGCCTTCCCAGGTCGCCATCACCACACTGCCGGGGACTTCTTCCTGGGCGCGGGTGAGAAAAATCGCCGACGGGTTGGAGACTTCTTTGAGCCCCCGGTCAGTCATGGCAAACACACCCAACTCGTTCACCGCGCCAAAGCGGTTTTTCACCGCCCGCAACAACCGCAGGCGGCCGTCGGATTCGCCTTCGAAATACAGCACGGTGTCCACCATGTGCTCCAGCACGCGCGGCCCGGCCAGCGCGCCTTCCTTGGTCACGTGGCCGACCAGGAAGATCGCCGTACCGCTCTGCTTGGCATAGCGCACCAGCAGCGCGGCACTTTCACGCACCTGAGAGACGCCGCCAGGGGCCGACTGCAGTTGCTCGGTGAAAATCGTCTGGATCGAGTCGATCACCATGACCTTCGGCTTTTCGATGCGTGCCGTGGCGATGATGCTTTCAATACAGGTTTCGGTCATGACCCGCAGTTGGTCCTGGGGCAAGCCCAGGCGGCGGGCGCGCATCGCCACTTGCTGCTGCGACTCCTCACCAGTGACGTACAGCGCCGGCATGCGGCTGGCAATGCTGCACAGGGTTTGCAGCAGGATCGTGGATTTACCGATGCCCGGGTCACCGCCGATCAGTACGACCGAGCCGTCCACCAGGCCACCGCCCAATACCCGGTCCAGCTCACCGGAGGCGGTGGAGAAGCGCGGGATCTCTTCGACGCTGACTTCGGCCAGGGTCTTGATCTGCGCCTGTTGCCCGGTCCAGCCGGCGCGGCCGGTGGGGGCAGCGGCGCCACCGCTCTCAATCATGGTTTCAGTCAGGGTGTTCCACGCACCGCACTCGCCGCACTGGCCTGCCCATTTGGGAAAGGTCGCGCCGCACTCCGTGCAGCCGTACATGCGCTTGGCCTTTGCCATTTGAGAACCTCCAACCGAAAAACCGCGATGATAGCTCAGCGCGGCGCCGGGGTCCGGATTTCGCCATTGGCCAAACGTGAAGCACTGTTACCGATGGGGTCTTCGGCGTTGAGATCGGCGCCTTTGGCCTTGAGCTCGCCGAGCAGTTCGACACGCTTGAACAGCCCGGCGTACATGGCGGCGGTCTGCCCCGCGCCGTTGCGCTGGTCGGGGTTGCAGTCGGTGGCCAGCAGGCGCTGGGCAATTTTCAGTTCGCCTTTGAAGATGGCGCCCATCAGCGCAGTGTTGCCGCGCTTGTCTTGCACGCACGCGTCGGCACCGGCGGCGAGCAAGCGCTCCACGTAGGCGCTTTCACCGTGGTACGCGGCCAGGATCAACGCGGTGTAGCCCTTGTCGTCCTGAGTATTCAGGGCGTAGCCCGATTCAATGAAAGTGTTGAGCATGTCGAGATCGCCACGACGGGCGGCGTCGAAATAATAGTCCTGAAGCTGCGCCTTGAGCGCACCAGGGTCATTGGATGGGGGTTGTTCGGCCAGCGCACTGAACGAACAGCAGGCCAGCAGTACCCATATGAACGTACGCATGATCAAAATCCTTGAGAAAGATCCCCTTGTAGGCGCGAGCTTGCTCGCGAAAAACGTCAACGATAACGCGTGCATCCTGGATAAATGCGTTGCCTTTGAGTTCTTCGCGAGCAAGCTCGCTCCTACAGGTGGGCGCGGTTAGTCGCTCAGTTTTTCAGCCAATGCCTTCACACGTGCCAAGTCGCCCTTGGCTACCTTGGCCACGCCGGTGCCGTATTCCGGGTCGGCCTTGTAGAGGAACGAGAGGATGATGTGCTTGCTTTCGTCATCGGTGGTCGCCAGCGAGCCGCCGAAGTTGTCGATCAGGTTCTGACGCTCTTTCTTGCTGTAGGAGCGATACAGGTCACCGGCCTGCTTGAAGTTCTGCTCACGCTGGATCTTCACCTGCTGGGTACTGCCAGACAGCGGCGACTGGCTGTAGCGCGCAGCTTGCGGCTCTTCACGTGGCAACAGGCGGCTTGGCTGGTAGTTCACGCCGGTGGTGGTCTTGCCGAAGTTCATCGCACCGTCCTGGTTGCCGTTGTTGACGGCCACCCGTGGCGCATTGATCGGCAGTTGCAGCGCGTTGGCGCCCAGGCGGTACATTTGCGTGTCCGCATAGGAGAACACTCGACCTTGCAGCAGGCGGTCTTCCGACGGTTCGATACCCGGCACCAGGTTGGCCGGCGCCATCGCTACTTGCTCGGTCTCTTGGAACACATTGGCCGGGTTGCGGTTGAGCACCATTTGCCCAACTTTGCGCTCGGGTACATTTGGCCAGATCTTGGTCGCGTCCAACGGGTCGAAATCAAACTTGGCCAAGTCTTCAGGCTTCAGCACTTGCACATACAAGTCCCACTTGGGGAAGTCGCCCTTGTTGATATGGGTGACCAAGTCATTGGTCATGTGGCTGTAGTCACGCCCCTGCACTTCGGTCACTTGCTTGGGATCAAGATTCTTGATGCCTTGCAGGCTCTTCCAGTGGAACTTGACGTAGTGCACTTCGCCCTTGGCGTTGATCAACTTGTAGGCATGTACGCCATTGCCGTCCATTTCCCGATAACTGGCCGGCGTACCGGAGTCCGAATACAACTCGGTCAGGGTGCGAGTGGACTCTGGAACATGGGAGAAGAAGTCGAAACGACGCGAGTCGTCGTCCAGGTTAGTGCGCGGGTCCGGTTTGAAGGCGTGCACCATGTCGGGGAACTTGATGGCATCGCGGATGAAGAAGGTTGGGAAGTTGTTACCGACCAGGTCCCAGTTGCCTTCGGCGGTGTAGAACTTGGTGGCGAAGCCACGCGGGTCGCGCAGGGTTTCCGGGGAGTGGTTACCGTGGACCACGGCCGAGAAGCGCACGAACACCGGCGTGGCTTCACCTGCTGCAAACACCTTGGCCTTGGTCAGGTCGCTGAGGTTGTCGGTCACGGTGAAGGTGCCATGGGCGCCCGTGCCGCGTGCGTGAACCACACGCTCCGGGATGCGTTCGCGGTCAAAGCGCTGCAGCTTCTGGATCAGTTGAACATCCTGCAGCAGCACCGGGCCATTGGCACCGGCCGTCTGCGAATTCTGGTTATCCCCAACGTTGGCACCGTTATCACGGGTCAGGTTGGCGGCTTGCACGGAGAGGGTCAGCAGGCTGGCGGTCACCAACGCCAACGCCTGACGCGCCGACACCGGCCTGCGGTTGATTGAACTGTTCATCGAGGTTTCCTCTGGTTTTTTAGTGCACATTCAGTTGTGCTTGCCAGAGGCTAGTGACCTGCGGGTCAGAAGATAAATAGAAAAACGCCACAGGCCCGATTGAGAAAAACATGTGGTAACCCACTGAAATTCTGCGTATTTCGCGCGCGATTGGTGGCACTTTGCAAACTAATTGCGATTTAATGTGTCGATAACAACCAACAGTGTTAACGGTTGTGTCGCGCAAGCCTGCTACGACTGACTTACACTGACCTCCACCCTTCTCATCTGTAACAAGGAATAACTTATGGGCGTGATCAGTGAATTCAAGGCCTTCGCGGTCAAAGGTAATGTGGTCGACATGGCCGTCGGTATTATCATCGGCGCCGCTTTCGGCAAAATTGTTTCCTCGTTTGTAGGGGATGTGGTGATGCCGCCGATAGGCCTGTTGATCGGTGGCGTGGATTTCGGTGACCTGGCCATCACGCTCAAAGCCGCCCAAGGCGATGTCCCGGCGGTCGTGCTGGCCTACGGCAAATTCATCCAGAGCGTGATCGACTTCGTGATCGTTGCGTTCGCCATCTTCATGGGCGTGAAGGCGATCAACCGCCTCAAACGCGAAGAGGCCGTAGCGCCGAGCCTGCCGCCGACGCCGACGAAGGAAGAGGTGTTGTTGGGCGAGATCCGCGATCTGCTCAAGGCACAGCATGACAAACCGCTCTGACCAGCGGATTAGAAGCAGCAACGCGAAGTGACCTGTGGCGAGGGAGCTTGCTCCCTCACCACAAGTACGGCGTTTGCCTGACAGGCCTTAGCTCGTAAGGCTTTCTCACCAGTAGTTTTCCACCGCCACCTGGCCCGGGCGCCGGCTCAGGCTCAGCTGCAGGTCGCGCTGCTTGAGCAACTGCCGGGTGTCATCGACCATTTGAGGGTTGCCGCAAATCAGCACGCGGGAGTGCTCCGGGGTCAGCGCGACGCCGGCAGCACGCTCCAGCTCGCCGTTCTCGATCAACGTGGTGATGCGCCCGTTCAGCGCGCCCGGATTCCGCTCACGCGTGACAATAGGGATGTAGGTCAGCTTGTGGGCATATTCAGCCAGGTGTTCACGCGTGCCCAGTTCAGTGATCAGCGACTGGTACGCCAGTTCCTTGGCCTCGCGAGCGCTGTACACCAGGACGATACGCTCGAACTTCTCCCATACCTCGAAATCCTGCAGGATCGACAGGAAAGGCGCCACGCCGGTACCGGTGCCCAGCATCCACAAGTCCCGCCCGTCCACAAAGCGGTTCAGGGTCAGGAAACCGGTGGCCTGACGCTCTACCAGCAACGTATCGCCCACCTTCAGGCGGCTCAACTCACTGGTGAACTCCCCCCCCGGCACGACAATGGAAAAGAAATCGAGGTGCTCGTCAAACGGCGACGACACGATGGAATAAGCGCGCCACACCGTACTGCCATCCGCCTTGGTGACGCCCAGGCGCACGAACTGGCCGGCGGTGAAACGAAAACCGGAATCGCGGGTGGTGCGCAGGGTGAAGAGGCTGGGCGTCAACGATTGCACGTCGAGCAGGGTCTGGCGGGTAAATTTTTCAGCACTGGCCGTCATGGGTGGCTCCGTTTTGCACAGGGGCTTAGTGTCGCTCAAAGCAGGCCGCGCAAACACCGCTGATTTGTACTGGCATTGCATAAACCCAAGACGGCGACTGTGTCAGTGTTGTGACAAAAGTGGCGAATAGCGCCGCCTCAACTTCGAACTAAACATTTTGCTATTAACGAATTCGAAATACGCTAAAAGTTGAAGCTGAACGCTCGAAATATATCACTTTGATACCACCGATAACCTGTTGAAAACGCAAGCACTACTTCGTTGGCTCCTGAAAACGCTTAGCCCTGATACACCGGAGAAGGCTAAGAACCTACTAACGATTGAATTTTTTTCCCGCTCGCTCGTACGACTTATCCTACACTTGGTTTTCGAGCAACCTTGGGATCCGGAAGTAACCAAGTCAGGAAACACCTATGGAGACTGTGCGATGGTCAAATGGCGCAACACACGGCTGCCCAAGCTGGAAGGCGAGAGCGAAATCACCAGCGTGTTTGAAATGGTCGTCAATCACACCTACGAGTTGGGATTCCAATATTGCTCATTTACGATGAGCTCCCAAGCGCACAGCAACCAAACAGAACCCATTCATCTTAGTAACCATCCAAATGAATGGAGAACTATTTACAAGCAAGCGCATTTCTTCGATGTAGATCCTGTGGTGTCCCAGTGTAAAAATAGTGTACTGCCCATTCTCTGGAACAAAAAAACTTTCAGTGATACCCCTCAATTGTGGGAATTGGCCCAGTCGTTTGGCGCGCACTTAGGCTGGACCCAAGCGGTCCATGACTTCCAGGGTGTGTTCAGCATGCTGACGCTGACGCGTGGTAAAGGCGAGGTCAGCCCTGAAGAGCTTTACGAAAAAGCCGGGCAAGTGTTGTGGCTCTGCCACGCGATGCATGCGGTTGTTGCGAAAAAATACGCCGATGAAACCCAAGTCAGCGCGCCCAGCAAGTTGACCGCCCGGGAAACGGAAGTGCTCAAATGGTCCGCCATGGGCAAGACCGCCTCCGAAATCGCCGCCATTCTCTGTTTGTCCGAGCGCACCGTAGGCTTTCATATCAGCAGTACCTTCAAGAAATTGGGGGTGCACAATAAAATCCAGGCCGTGCTCAGCGCCTCCAAGGCAGGGCTGTTTTAACCACCGCAAGAAACACCGCATGTAATCGCGGTCAAAAAAAAGTAACATTTACGGCCAATTCTGAGTGTTGATGCTGCCCTTTCAGAGGTTGCCTCGCCGTTCACTCAGACGGTTCCGTCGATTACCCAGAGCCTCCCCCGCCATGCCCCTGCTTGACAGCCCCTTCGCCCAGCTCGATTTGATTCGTCAGCCCGAGCAACACAATGACCCGCTGCAAGCCTTCGATGCCGCCGACGAGTATCTGCTCAGCCACCTCGCCAGCCAGCAACCCAACCCGGCAACCCGTGTGCTGGTACTCAATGACAGCTTCGGCGCCCTCGCGGCGAGCCTTGAAGGCCAGGTGCAGGTGATCTCCAGCGGCGACTCATTCCTCGCCGCCCAAGGCCTGGAGAAAAACCTGGTGCGCAACGGCAAGGCGTTTGATGCGGTGCCGTTCGTACCCGCCAGTCAGGTACTGGTCGGGCCTTTCGATCGGGTGCTGCTGCGCGTGCCGAAAACCCTGGCACTGCTGGAAGAGCAACTGATCCGGCTGCACGGGCAGTTGGCGCCAGGCGCCGAAGTGATCGCCGGGGCGATGGTCAAACACTTGCCACGCGCCGCCGGTGAGCTGCTCGAGCGCTATATCGGGCCGATGCACGCCAGCCTCGCGGTCAAGAAGGCACGGCTGCTGATCGCCACCGTTGCGGATCGCCCTGCGCCCGTATCGCCCTACCCTACCCGCTACACGCTGGATACGCCGGCCATTGAATTGCTTAACCATGCCAACGTGTTCTGCCGCGAAGGCCTGGACATCGGCACGCGTGCTTTCCTGCCGCACCTGCCGAGCAACCTGGGCAGCGCCCGCGTGGCGGACCTGGGCTGCGGCAACGGTGTATTGGCGATTGCCAGCGCACTGCAAAACCCCGACGCGCAGTACACACTGGTGGATGAGTCGTTCATGGCGGTGCAGTCGGCCAGCGAGAACTGGCAGGCCGCCCTGGGGCAACGCGAGATGATCGTGCGTGCCGGCGACGGCCTGGCCGGCCAGGAAGCGCAGTCGCTGGACGTGGTGCTGTGCAACCCGCCTTTCCACCAGCAGCAGGTGGTGGGCGACTTTCTCGCCTGGCGCATGTTCCAGCAGGCGCGGGAAGCCCTGGTGGTGGGCGGCGCGCTGTATATCGTCGGTAACCGTCACCTGGGTTACCACAGCAAATTGGCGCGCCTGTTCCGCGGCGTCGAGCAAGTGGCGGCCACGCCCAAGTTCGTCATTCTCAAGGCCCGCAAATAAAAAACCCGTTGTAGGAGCGAGCTTGCTCGCGAAAAACACCCAGGCAACGCGTCCATTCCGAATGAACGCGGTGCCCTGAGTTCTTCGCGAGCAAGCTCGCTCCTACAAAAGCCCGGCTCGGGATATCAATGGGTGGTCAGGCCTGCCGCATTCATGAACATGCGCATCAGGCTGGCGACGATGAACAGGGCCAGCACACTGCCGGTCCAGATCATCGCCAGCCATCCAAGGCGCCGCCACAGCGGCTGTTTCTCGGCCTGTTCGATGTCGTGCAACGAAGGTTTGCCCGGCATGTCGCGACCCTCCTAGTGATAACCGTCTTCATGGGTGACCTTGCCCCGGAACACGTAGTAGCTCCAGAAGGTGTACACCAGGATCAACGGGATGATGAACAAGGTGCCCACCAGCATAAAGCCCTGGCTTTGCGGCGGTGCGGCGGCGTCCCAGATCGATACCGACGGTGGGATGATGTTCGGCCACAGGCTGATCCCCAGGCCGCTGTAACCCAGGAAGATCAATACCAGCGTCAGCAGGAACGGCGTGTAGTGCGCATTGCGTGCCACGGCGCGGATCAGCCCGTACATGGTCACCAGCACCAGCACCGGCACTGGCAGGAACCACAGCAGGTTTGGCAGGGTGAACCAGCGCGAGGCGATTTCCGGGTGGGTCAGCGGTGTCCAGATACTGACGATACCGATCACGGCCAGCACCACGAAGGCCAGCGGTCGCGCGATGTTATGCATCTGCTCCTGCAACTTGCCTTCGGTCTTCATGATCAGCCAGGTGCAGCCGAGCAAGGCATACGCCACGATCAAGGCCACGCCGCAGAACATCGTGAACGGTGTGAGCCAGTCCAGCGAGCCACCCGCAAACTGGCGGTTCACCACCGGAATCCCGTCGATAAACGCCCCCAGCGCCACGCCCTGGAAGAACGTGGCTGTCAGTGAACCGCCGATAAACGCCTTGTCCCACAGGTGACGCTTGTGGTCCTTGGCCTTGAAGCGGAACTCGAAGGCCACGCCCCGAAAGATCAGCCCGATCAGCATCAGGATCAGCGGCAGGTACAACGCCGACAGCACCACCGAATAGGCCAGCGGGAACGCGCCGAACAATCCGGCACCGCCCAATACCAGCCAGGTTTCGTTGCCGTCCCACACCGGCGCCACGGTGTTCATCATCACGTCGCGGTCGGTCTTGCCCTGCACGAACGGAAACAGGATGCCGATGCCCAGGTCGAAGCCGTCCATGACCACGTACATCATGATCCCGAAAATAATGATCACAGCCCAGATCAGCGGAAGATCAATGCCCATCTCAATTCCCCTTTTGCTGGATGTCGTCGTGCTCGTTGCCGGTGCCATCATCGGCAGCGGAGAGCGGACGGGCCGGTGTGCGTTTCTGCCCCGGGCCACCATGGGCCGGTTCAGTGGCCATGTGAATCACAGGTCCTTTGCGCACCAGACGCATCATGTAACCCAGGCCCGCGCCAAACAGCGCGAAGTACACCACCACGAACAGCACCAGGGTGATGGTCATCTGCGCCAGGCTATGCCCGGAGGACGCATCCGCCGTACGCATCAGCCCGTAGACCACCCACGGCTGGCGCCCGATTTCGGTGGTGAACCAGCCGGCGAGGATTGCGATCAGACCCGACGGCCCCATCCACAGTGCCAGGTAGAGGAACGGCCTGGACGTGTACATCTTGCCGCCCCGGCGCAACCACAGGCTGAACAAGCCGGTGAAGATCATCAAAAAGCCCAGGCCGACCATGACCCGGAACGACCAGAACACCACGGTCGAATTAGGCCGGTCTTCAGGCGGGAACTCCTTGAGCGCCGGCACCTGTTTATCCAGCGAGTGGGTCAGGATCAGGCTGCCCAAATAGGGGATTTCCACCGCGTACTTGGTCTTTTCGGCTTTCATGTCCGGCCAGCCGAACAGGATCAGCGGCGTGGGCTCGTTGCCGATGTTTTCCCAGTGCCCCTCAATCGCAGCGATTTTTGCCGGTTGATGCTTCAGGGTATTAAGCCCGTGGAAGTCGCCGATCACCGCCTGGATAGGCGCAACGATCAACGCCATCCACATTGCCATCGAGAGCATTTTGCGGATCGCCGGGTTGTCCTTGCCGCGCAGCAGGTGCCAGGCCGCCGACGAGCCGACAAAGAACGCTGTGGCGACGAAGGCCGCGGTGGCCATGTGCGCCAGGCGATAGGGGAACGATGGGTTGAAGACCACGGCGAACCAATCGGTGGGAATCACTCGGCCATCGACAATTTCAAAGCCTTGTGGCGTCTGCATCCAGCTATTGGACGAGAGGATCCAGAAGGTCGAGATCAGCGTACCGATGGCCACCATCACGGTGGAGAAGAAGTGCAGGTTGCGCCCCACCTTGTTCCAGCCGAACAGCATCACGCCGAGGAAACCTGCCTCCAGGAAGAACGCCGTGAGCACTTCGTACGTCAGCAACGGCCCGGTGACGGCGCCGGCGAAGTCCGAGAACCGGCTCCAGTTGGTGCCGAACTGATAGGCCATGACCAGGCCGGAGACCACCCCCATGCCGAAGTTGACGGCAAAGATCTTCGACCAGAAATGGTAGAGGTCACGGTAGGTGTCGTTGCGGGTCTTGAGCCACAAGCCCTCCAGCACCGCAAGGTAACTGGCCAGGCCGATGGTGATCGCCGGGAACAGGATGTGAAACGAGATGGTGAACGCAAATTGAATTCGGGCGAGATCTAGCGCCTCCAAACCGAACATAAGTCTTCCTCTGTCAGGTAATACCGGCTGCGGGCTAGGAGCCTGCACCCACTGCCCCCACGGGATATGGAGTGTGGCGAATTTCAATTCGTTTCTTTTTTTACCCGTCACGCAGGGAATCTGGCCTTTCGGCCGCCAGAACAATCCCGGTACAGGGTTTGATCTGGATCAAGCATTGTTGAAAGAGTAGTCCCATTTCCGATGTCCGGTTATGTGGTCTTTTGCCGCGTGACAGCCTGCCTCACCTCGGTTATTGCAACTCTTTGTTACAACACAATGCTAATCTCGCCGTTCCTTTCGGCCCCGACCAGTACTCCCAATGCCTAGCGAACCCGCGTTGCTGTTACGTCATCACCGCCCTTTCATCGCGTTCTGGCTCGCGCGGATCTTTACCGCCAGCGGCTTCCAGATGCTGACCGTGGCCATCGGCTGGAACCTTTACCAACTGACCGGAAATGTACTGGACCTGGGGTTGGTCGGCCTGGTGGAGTTCGTGCCGCGCGTGCTGTTCATGCTGCACACCGGGCATGTGGCCGATCGCTATGAGCGGCGTAAAGTCGCCGCCATCTGCCAGACCGTACAGGCGCTGATCGCCCTGTCTTTGGCCATCGGCGGCCTGACCGGCAGCGTGACCCGCGAGATGATCTTCATCCTCGCCTTCCTGCTGGGCGCCGCGCGCTCATTCGAAATGCCCACCACCCAGGCCCTGCTGCCGAGCATCGTGCCCAGCGCGCTGTTCCCGCGAGCCGTGGCCTCGTCGCAATCGGCGCAGCAATTGGCGACCATCGTCGCCCCGGGCCTCGGCGGTTTGCTCTATGCATTCGGCAGCGTCTGGGTGTACGGCCCCACCGTGGCGCTGTACCTGATCGCCTGCGTGCTGACCTTGAACCTGCCAGCCCGCCAGACGCCGCTGAACAAAGGCAAGGCCACCCTGGACTCGCTGCTGGCAGGGATTCGCTTTATCCGCAGCCGACCGGACATCCTCGGCGCGATTTCCCTGGACCTGTTCGCCGTGCTGCTGGGCGGCGCCACGGCGTTACTGCCGGTGTTCGCCAAGGACATCCTGTTGACCGGCGCCTGGGGCCTGGGCCTGTTGCGTTCGGCACCGGCGGTGGGGGCGCTGCTGATGTCGCTGTGGCTGGCGCGCTATGCGGTGGACCGCAAAGTCGGCCGCGTGATGTTCACGGCAGTGGGTGTGTTCGGCGTGGCGACCATCGCGTTCGGGCTGTCGACATCGTTCTGGTTCTCCCTGGCGGTGCTGGTGGTGCTGGGCGCGGCGGACATGATCAGCATGGTGATACGTGCGTCGTTCGTGCAGCTGGAAACGCCGGACGAGATGCGCGGCCGGGTGAGTGCGGTCAACGGCTTGTTTATCGGGGCGTCCAATCAACTGGGTGAGTTCGAATCGGGAATCACCGCCCATTGGTTCGGCACCGTGCCCGCCGTGGTCATGGGCGGGATTGGTACGCTGGTGGTGACCGGGGTGTGGATCAAGCTGTTCCCGACCCTGGCCAATCGAGACCGCATGCATGTGCCGGTGGAAGAACCTGGGCTGAAGCCCACCGCATAACCTGAGCTTGGCACAGAGCAAATGTGGGAGGGGGCTTGCCCCCGATAGCGGTGGATCAGTTTGCTTATGCTTGGACTGAAACTCAGCCATCGGGGGCAAGCCCCCTCCCACATTTAGATCTCCATGGGTTTGGAAGAACTGGGTCAGAGCACCTTGTCGAGGGTGATCGGAAATTCCCTTACCCGCTTGCCGGTGGCGTGATAAATCGCGTTCGCCACCGCTGCCGCAACCCCGACAATGCCGATTTCGCCGACGCCCTTGGACCCCAGCGCATTGACCACTTCGTCGTGCTCTTCGACAAACACCACATCAATCTCACCGATATCGGCGTTCACCGGGACGTGATACTCGGCCAGGCTGTGGTTCATATAGCGGCCCAGCTGATGGTCAATCTGGGTCTCTTCGTGCAGCGCCATGCCAATGCCCCACACCACCCCGCCGAGGATCTGGCTGCGCGCCATTTTCGGGTTAACCACGCGCCCGGCCGCAATCGCGCTGACCACGCGGCTGACCTTGATGGTGCCAAGGTCCTCATCCACCCGTACTTCGACGAATACCGCCGAGTGGGTGGCGGTGGCATAGCCTTCGCGCTTCTTGTCGGGCTCGCTGTCGACCTGCACCTCCAGCGCGTCTTCACCGCTGTCCTTGACCAACTGGGCCAACGACACACTCACGTCGCCGGTATGCAACTGGCCGCCTTCGAACCGAACGGTTTGAGCATCCTTGAACACCGGATACACCTGCCGAGCGGTCGCCAGCAGCTTGGCATTGAGCGCCTCACAGGCCTGTTGCACGGCGGTGCCGACGGAAGACACGGTAAACGAGCCGCCCTGCAGCGGCGCCGTGGGCAAGGATGAATCGCCCAGCAGAAAGCTGACGTCAGCCATCGCCACGCCACTGGCCTGAGCGGCGATCTGGGTCATCACGGTGTAAGTGCCCGTGCCGATATCAGTGGTGGCGCTGCTGACGGTGAGTTTGCCCTGTGTATCGATGCGCGCCCTGGCGCTGGCTTTCATCTGCATGGCTTCCCACACGCCACCGGCCATGCCCCAGCCGATCAACTGGCGACCATCGCGCATGCTGCGCGGTTCGGGGTTGCGCTGGCTCCAGCCAAAACGCTCGGCGCCTTCGCTGTAACACTCGCGCAGGGCTTTGCTTGACCAGGGTTTGTCTTCGTTCTGGTTACGCTCGGCGTAGTTGATCAGGCGCAGTTGCACCGGGTCGATGGCCAGCGCACAGGCCAGTTCGTCCATCGCACACTCAAGGCCCAGCACGCCCAGGGCGGCGCCGGGGGCGCGCATGTCCAGCGGGGTGTAGACGTCCAGCGGCACCAGTTTGTAGGTCAACTGCACGTTATCGCAGTGGTAGAGCATGCCGCTCCATTCCACCACGTGTTCGCTGAAATCCTCGAAGCGTGAGGTCTGGCCAACCGCGGTGTGCCCCAGGGCCAGCAGGCGCCCATTGGCGGCGGCGCCCATTTGCAAGCGCTGCAGGGTGCGCGGGCGGTAGCCGAAAGTGAACATCTGCTGGCGGGTCAGGGTCACGCGCACCGAGCGTTTAAGCGCCAGCGAGGCCATCACCGCCAGCGGCAGTTGGTACTGCGGGCGCAGGCCTGAACCAAAGGCGCCACCGACGAACGCGGCGAAGACGCGCACCTGGCTTTTGTCCAGGCCGAACACTTTTTGCACATAGGCCTGGCAGTTCTGCGGGCCCTGGGTCTTGTCGTGGATATGCAGGGTGCCGTCGGGCTGGTACAGCACGGTACTGGCGTGAGGCTCCATCGGGTTGTGGTGTTCGATGGGCGTGCTGTAGTGCAAGTCGAGGCTGATGGCGGCACCGGCCCACTCGGCCTGGAAGTTGCCACGCGGTCCGGGCGGTGTCTGGGGCGAAGGGTGGGCCAGTTCCTGCTGGGTGATCAGGTCCGTTTCGAAGGCTTCGGCCGCGTATTCGATGTCGACCAGCGAGCCGGCATGCCGCGCCAATTCCAGGTTATCGGCCAGCACCAGGGCCAGGGGTTGGCCGCTGTAGAGCACGCGGTCGTTGTACAGCGGACGAAACGGCGAACCGTCGGCGGCGTCCGCATCGGCGAAGGCATCGTCATAGCTGGCGATTTTCGGGCGGTTGAGATGATCGATCACCGCCACCACGCCCGGCAGCGCCAGGGCCCGGGAGGCATCGATGCGAATGACCCGACCTTTGGCGATCGTGCTCGACACCACGCTGCCATGCAGCAGGCCGTCCTCGGGAAATTCACCGGCATAGCGCGCTTGGCCGGTGACCTTGAGCAGACCGTCGACACGGTCCAGGGGTTTGCCGACGGCGCTCATGGCTGTTCTCCTGCGACCGCAGCGTCGCTCAGTGCACGAATGACTGCGCGGCGCGCCAGCTTGATCTTGAAACCGTTGTATTGCAGCGGCTCGGCATCTTGCAGCAGGGCTTCGGCGGCGTCACTGAAGGTTTCGCGGCTGACCGTGCGGCCTATCAGCGAAGCCTCCACCGCGCGGTCGCGCCAGGGTTTGTGGGCCACACCGCCGAGGGCCAGGCGGGCGTCGATGATCTCGTCGCCGTCCAGCTCAAGGGCAGCGGCAACCGACACCAGCGCGAAGGCATAGGAAGCACGGTCGCGGATTTTCAGGTAATGGCTGTGGCGGGCCAGGTTGTCGGCGGGCAATTCAATGGCGGTGATCAGCTCGTCGTCGGCCAACTGGTTGTCGCGTTGCGGCGCATCCCCGGGCAGGCGGTGGAAGTCGGCAAACTCGATCACCCGCGCCCCGCCGCGCCCTTCGACATGCACCCGCGCCTCCAGCGCCGCCAGGGCCACGCACATGTCCGAGGGATGGGTGGCGACGCACTGCTCGCTGGCGCCGAGGATCGCATGGATGCGGTTCAAGCCGGTGCGCGCCGGGCAGCCGCTGCCGGGCTCGCGCTTGTTGCACGGCACCGTGGCGTCATAAAAGTAGTAGCAACGGGTGCGTTGCAGCAGGTTGCCACCGGTACTGGCCATGTTGCGCAACTGCGGCGAGGCCCCGGCAAGAATGGCCTGGGACAGCAACGGGTAGCGTTGCTCGATGAGCGGGTGCCACGCCAGGTCGGCATTGCTCACCAGCGCGCCGATGCGCAGGCCGCCTTCGGCGGTTTCTTCGATGGCATTGAGCGGCAACCCAGTGATATCGATCAGGTGCTCGGGGCGGCTGATGTTCTCTTTCATCAGGTCCAACAGGTTGGTGCCCCCGGCAATGAAACGCGATGCCGCGCTGCTCAAATGCACGGCTTCGTGCACATCGGCCGGTTTGCTGTAATGGAAGGGGTTCATCGTTTGCCTCCCAGGTTGCTGCAGGCCGGCAATGCTTCTTCAACCGCCGCGCGGATATTGTTGTAGGCACCGCAGCGGCACAGGTTGCCGCTCATCAATTCCTGGATTTGTGCGCTATCGTGGGCGCGGCCTTCGTTGGCCAGGCCGACAGCCGAACAGATCTGGCCGGGGGTGCAGTAGCCGCACTGGAAGGCGTCGTGCTTGATAAAGGCTTGCTGCATCGGGTGCAGCTGGTCGCCGTCGGCCAGGCCTTCGATGGTGGTCAGCTCGCTGCCGTCGCACATCACGGCCAGGGTCAGGCAGGCGTTTACGCGTTTGCCGTCGCGCAAGACGGTGCAAGCGCCGCATTGGCCGTGGTCGCAGCCTTTTTTGCTGCCGACCAGGTCCAACTGTTCACGCAGCAAGTCGAGCAAGGTGGTCCAGGGCAACACACTCAATTGGCGATCCTGGCCATTCAGGGTCAAGCGTATCGGGTGGGCAACGAACGGCTGGGCCGCTGCGCCATTGGGGGTCGCGCTCATAAACACCTCACGGGTTGGTACATCCGCGGCGTTCAGGAAAATCGCCGTCTCAGGGGTACGACTTCCCGGGGTTTTGAGCGTTCAAGCCAATTGATCAGCGGATATTGAACTGGGCTTTCAAGGTGTTCTGCGGGGGGTTGATCGAGGTATTGGTGAATTCGAACCAGCCCTGGGCTTGCACGTTCAGGTCAAACACATAGATGTAGCCGATCAGCGTGCCCACGCCGTTGCAGGCCTCACTGATGTTTCCCACCTGGCACACCGCCGTGCGTTGCCCGTTCAACTCGGCGCCATTGAAACGGCCCATGGGGCTATTGCCCAGGCCGACCTCCATTACGGAGACCTTGGTAGGCCCACGGTGCTCGCACATCTGGGTGGTCTGCACACGTTCCGGGATGGTCTCGCTGCACTTGGCCGATTCGACCTTGAACACCCGCACCTCGCTCAAGGCCGGTGCAGCCGCGCCCCACACCGGTGCCGCGCCGAGCCACAGGCCCAGACAGGGGATCAGAGCTAGACTCCACACATTGGCTTTTTTCATGCTGTCGATGACCTGCTGTTAAACGTCGGCGCAGTATGCCTCAAGGCCATGCGCCACACAGCCTCGGCTGCTGGTATGATGCGCCGCTTTTTCCGATCCTCTCTGAAACCACAAGCGCTTGGCGCAGTTTGTGCTTTGACTTAGAGGTCAACAAATCACGACGCAAGATAGCGTCACAGGGAGCCGGCATGCTGGAAAAGCTGTTTCAACTCAAAGCCCACAACACCAACGTGCGCACCGAGATTCTCGCGGGTATCACGACGTTCCTGGCCATGGCCTACATCCTGTTCGTGAACCCGAGCATCCTCGGCGAAACCGGCATGGACAAAGGCGCGGTGTTCGTCGCGACCTGCCTGGCGGCGGCCATCGGTTCGACCGTGATGGGCCTGATCGCCAACTACCCGATCGCCCTGGCGCCGGGCATGGGCCTCAATGCCTTCTTCACCTACACCGTGGTCCTGCACATGGGCCATACCTGGCAGGTGGCATTGGGCGCGGTGTTCATTTCGGCGGTGCTGTTCTTCCTGCTGTCGATCTTTCGTATCCGTGAGTGGATCATCAACAGCATCCCCCTGCCCCTGCGTTCGGCCATTGCCGCCGGTATCGGCCTGTTCCTGGCACTGATCGCCCTGCACAACGCCGGTATCGTGGTGAGCAACCCGGCCACCATGGTCGGCCTGGGTGACCTGAAACAACCCGCGCCAATCCTGGCTACCCTCGGTTTCGCGCTGATCGTGGCGCTGGAAGCCCTGGCCGTGCGCGGTGCCGTGCTGATCGGCATCCTGGCGGTTACCATCGTGTCCATCGTCATGGGCTTCACCCCGTTTGGCGGCGTGACCTCGATGCCGCCGTCCCTGGCCCCGACCTTCCTGCAACTGGACATCAAGGGCGCGCTGGACATCGGCCTGGTCAGCGTGATCTTCGCGTTCCTGTTCGTCGACCTGTTCGACAACTCCGGCACCCTGATCGGCGTGGCCAAGCGCGCCGGGCTGATGGGCAAGGACGGCCATATGCCGAAAATGGGCCGTGCGCTGATCGCCGACAGTACGGCGGCCATGGCCGGTTCCCTGCTGGGCACCTCGACCACCACCAGCTACATCGAATCCGCAGCCGGCGTGAGCGCCGGGGGCCGTACCGGCTTGACCGCCATCGTGGTCGCGATCCTGTTTCTGCTGGCGCTGTTCTTCTCGCCACTGGCGGCCAGCGTGCCGGCCTTCGCCACCGCGCCGGCGCTGCTGTTCGTGGCCGTGCTGATGACATCGGGCCTGGCTGAAATCGACTGGGACGACATTACTGTGGCAGCGCCGGTGGTGATCACCGCCCTGGCGATGCCCTTCACTTACTCCATCGCCAACGGCATCGCCTTCGGTTTCATCGCCTGGACCGCCATCAAGCTGCTTTCGGGCCGCTACCGTGAGCTGAACCCGGCACTGGTGATTCTGTCGATTCTGTTCGTGATCAAGCTGGGCTGGTTCAACGCATGACTTTCGACGCCGCACGCTACACCGCTCAACTGCAAGACAAGGTCACGCGCCTGCGTGACCTGCTGGCACCCTTCGATGCGCCCGAGCCGCAGGTCTTTGACTCGCCGCTGCAGCACTTTCGCCTGCGCGCCGAGTTCCGCCTGTGGCGCGAAGGCGGGGATCGCCACTACGCGATGTTCGCCCAGGACGACAAGCGCACGCCGATCCTGATCGAAGAGTTCCCCATCGCCAGCCAGCGCATCAACCAGTTGATGCCCCAGCTCAAGGCCGCCTGGCAAGCCAGCGCAGCCCTGAGCCACAAACTGTTTCAGGTGGAGTTCCTCACCACGCTGGCCGGTGATGCGATGATCACCCTGTGCTATCACCGCCCGCTGGATGAGCACTGGCACACCGCCGCCAACCAGCTGGCGACCGAGCTGAACGTGAGCATCATCGGCCGCTCCAAGGGCAAGCGCGATGTGATCGGTCACGACTACGTGGTGGAAAAACTCGACGTGGGCGGCCGCACCTTCAGCTACCGCCAACCCGAAGGCGCTTTCACCCAGCCCAACGGCACGGTGAACCAGAAGATGCTCAACTGGGCGTACGACGCCCTGGGTGATCGCCCGGATGACCTGCTGGAGCTGTACTGCGGCAACGGCAACTTCACCCTGCCGCTGGCAACCCGCGTGCGTAACGTGCTGGCCACCGAAATCAGCAAGACGTCGGTCAATGCTGCCTTGAGCAACCTCGATGAAAATGCCGTGGGCAACGTCACCCTGGTGCGTCTGTCTGCCGAAGAACTCACCGAGGCGCTCAATGAAGTGCGCCCGTTCCGCCGCCTGCAGGGCATCGACCTGAAAAGCTACGAATTCGGCAGCGTATTCGTCGACCCGCCCCGTGCCGGCATGGACCCGGACACCTGCGAACTCACCCGGCGTTTCGACAACATCCTGTACATCTCCTGCAACCCGGAAACACTGGCGGCGAACATTGCGCAGTTGCACGACACGCACCGCATTACCCAGTGCGCAATGTTTGACCAGTTTCCGTGGACCCACCATATGGAATCGGGTGTGTTGCTGACCCGCCGATAAAATCTGTCAGGCATCAAAAGATTAGTGACGACGAACAACCCGGCGAACGCCGGGTTGTAACCACTCGTGCCAACGGCTAGGTAAACTCAGGCCGCGCCCGACAATCGTGTTCACACTGCAACCCGAGCAACACTTCATCAGAAGCAGTCCCGCTGATTAACGGTTCGATAATCGAACAAGTCCAGCGACTTCATTTGACCAAACTAACCATTCAGTACATTTTATCTCCACAACTTATAAGAACTGTGGAGATACACCTGATGCCACCCATTGTGCTGGTGCTCAACGGCCCCAATCTCAACCTGCTCGGTACCCGCGAGCCCGCCACTTATGGCCATGAAACCCTGGCCGACATCGCGGCCCTGTGTGGTCGCAGCGCGGAAACATTCGGGCTGACCATCGAATTTCGCCAGACCAACCATGAAGGCGAACTGCTCGACTGGATCCACGCCGCCCGTGGCCGTTGCGCCGGGATCGTGATCAACCCGGCGGCCTGGACCCACACATCGGTGGCGATACGCGATGCGCTGGTGGCCAGCGAAGTGCCGGTGATCGAAGTGCACTTATCCAACGTGCATGCCCGTGAGGCGTTTCGTCATCACTCGTTTGTGTCGCCCGTCGCCAAGGCGGTGTTGGCCGGGTTTGGCAGCCATGGCTATCACTTGGCCCTGGAACACTTCAGCCACTCGTTGAGAGGGTGCGCCTGATGAAACCCCGCGTTCTCGCCGGCCTGATCGGCGCCGGCATCCAGGCTTCTCGCACGCCCGCCCTGCATGAGCAGGAAGGCGACGCCCAGGGCCTGCGTTATCTCTACCGCCTGATCGACCTGGAAGCGCTGCGCCTGGACATCCACGCCCTGCCCGACCTGCTGCGTTGCGCCGAACAGATGCACTTCACGGGTTTGAACATCACTTACCCGTGTAAACAGGCGATTCTGCCGTTGCTGGATGAATTGTCCGACGAGGCGAAGGGCATTGGCGCGGTCAACACCGTGGTGTTCAAGGACGGCAAGCGCATCGGCCATAACACCGACTGCCTGGGGTTTGCCGAAGGATTCCGGCGCAACTTGAATGATGTGCCACGCCAGCGCGTGGTGCAGATGGGCGCCGGCGGTGCGGGCGCGGCGGTGGCGCATGCGCTGCTGGCCGAAGGTGTGGAGCACTTGAGTATTTTCGACGTGGACACCCACCGTGCCCGCGAGCTTGTGGATAACCTCGCCCAGCGTTTTGGTGCCGGTCGTGCCCAGGTCGGCAGCGACTTGGCCAACGCCATGGCCGAGACCGATGGCCTGGTCAATACCACCCCGATGGGCATGGCCAAGCTACCCGGCACACCGGTGCCCGCCGCGCTACTACATGCAGGGCTGTGGGTGGCGGAAATCGTGTACTTCCCGCTGGAAACCGAACTGCTGCGCGACGCCCGCGCCCTGGGTTGCCGTACCTTGGATGGCGGCAATATGGCGGTGTTTCAGGCGGTGAAGGCGTTTGAGCTGTTCAGCGGGGAAGCGGCAGATGCCGGCAGGATGCTTGCGCATTTCCAGCGTATGGAGATCTGACTGAAAAAAACACAGTTCAAATGTGGGAGCAACTGTCTTATTGGATTCAATTCAGAAGTCATTTTCATAGGCAGCAAAGCTCCCACAGCTTAGGCCGTGCAATGCTGAAGGAAATTGCTGCTACCGAGCTAATCGGTGCGCTCTTTCCATTCAGTGCGGTCACGCAGCATCGCGTTCAGACGTACCAACAAAACGCGCATACAGGCGATCAACGCGACTTTGGCGCATTTCCCTTTATCACGTAGCGCCTTATATCGAGTCCCGAATTCTGGCTGGTCACGGATAACCACCCAACAGGCCATGTAAAGTGAGCGACGGGCTGAAAACCTTCCGCCACTAATATGGCGTGCACCTTTATGCCTTCCGCTGTCGTTGTTGTACGGAGCGAGGCCCGCTAGTGCCGCGATAGGGCGCCCTCCAATCTCTCCCAGCTCAGGCAGGTAAGCCATAAGACTGGTGGCAGTAACCAGCCCGATTCCTTTGACTGAACACAGTCGAGCCACCTTTTCGCTATCTAACTCGTTCGCACTTTGACGAATCAGTTGATCTATCGCCTCCAATGCCACGGTCAAATAGTCGATATGGTTCTGTAATGCAGGCTTTACCGCATCGCAGGAAGCTGTTTTCAGGCGTCGTCTGTCGTCATCTCTTTGCTGAACAAAATGCTCCCGCTGCTGGACCAACGCGCGCAGCTTATCGTGCTCCGGGCTTGTAACTCGGGCGCTTGGCGAGTCTAGAACAGCTGCATAGTGCGCAAGAGACTTTGCGTCTATCGGGTCGGTTTTGGCTTGTTTGCCCATCGCCCTGGAAAAACTCTTGGCTCGGTGCGGATTGATGCAGATGACATCAAGGCCCGCAGCCTGAAGCGCCTTCATGACTTTGCGCTCATAACCGCCAGTAGCCTCCAATACCACGCGACCAACCTGGTGAAGCAATAGCCACCCAATCAACCCAGGGAAATCTTCTTCGGCGTTAGCGCAATTTACCCCAACGTCAACCTGATTAACTCGAGCCTCAAGGCTGTCCTTGGAAACATCAATACCTGCTGGATAGGAAAACATAGCCAAATCCTCTTACACTTAATGTGAGAGCGCTCTGGCTTGGCCCACGCTTGTAACTGTTCGAGGTGGGCTCGTTCAACTGTTCGGGCTCATGTCCAGAGCGGAGAGGTGAGTAGCAGCGTGGGCTCCCACACGTGCTTTAAGCACTCGGGGCATTCAGCTTGCTACTCACCGCTCTCACCCTCAGTCTAATCCTGGCTCAAGACACAAGGGGGCTTGCCCCCGATAGCGGTGGGTCAGTAGCAGATGCATTGCCTGACACTCAGCTATCGGGGGCAAGCCCCCTCCCACAGGATTCGCATTTCTACTCTGGAACTGTGAATGATCAGGCTTGCAGGTAACGCAGCACCGACTCGCAAATCATCTCGCGGTGCCGCTGCTTGATCGCCTCATCCGACAATTCGATCTGAAAAATCTCGCTGAAGGTATGCCGGTTGGATACACGGTAAAAGCTGAACGAGTTGATCAGCAGGTGCACATCCAGCGGCTCCAACCCTTCGCGAAACAGCCCCATTTCGGCGCCGCGACGCAGCGTCTCACCGAGCCCCTCAAGAATTTTGCTGTTCATGTCCTTGATCGTGCTGGTGCGTTTGACGTACTCGGCATTGTGGATATTTTCGATGCTGACAATGCGCACGAAATCCACATTCTGGTCATGATGATCGAAGGTGAACTCCACCAGCCGGCGGATCGCTTCGCGCGGTTCCAAGGCCGTGAGGTTCATGCGGGTTTCGGTGTTGCGAATGTCGCCGTAGAGCTTCTCCAGCACCTCGACGTAGAGCTGCTCTTTGCTGCCGAAGTAGTAATAGATCATGCGCTTGGAGGTGTGGATGCGCTCGGCGATGGCGTCCACGCGGGCCCCGGACAGGCCTTGCTGAACAAACTCGACAATGGCTTCCTGGAGGATATTCTCGCGGGTCTTTTCCGGATTGTTCTTGCGACTCTTGCGCGGTGCGTCTGACACGGCAGAGAGATCGGGGGTCGGGGTCATGGTGCGCTCACGGCGTTTTTATGCAGGCCCGATTATGGGCCGAGGTGCTTCCCGAAGGAAGCACCTGGCCGCCGTTTTACCCGCTCCTCGGTGGTGCCTCGGAGGCCGCCATCGGGGGCAAGCCCCCTCCCACACTTTTGACGGTGTTCGCCGCTTAAATGAGGGAAGGATTTATAGACGTGCCTGGCGCACTGCGCCGCTACGCGACTTGGCCATCGCCGCCAAACGCACCGCCACGTTGGCCGCGCCATAACCGGCATAGCCGTTCTTGCGCTGGATGATTTCAAAGAAAAACCGACCCTCGAAGGCTTCGGTGTAGACATGAAACAGCTCACCGCCCTGGGCGTCGCGGTCGTACAGCACGTTGTAGTACGCCAGTTCGCTGAGGAATTCGTCGTCGAAATCAAAACGCGCGGCCAGGTCGTCGTAGTAATTGAGCGGGATGTCCAACAGCGGCACCCCGGCGTCCTTGGCGCGGCGCACCTCGGCGAAAATGTCCGCGCAGTCGAAGGCAATGTGGTGCACGCCCGAGCCGCGATAGCTTGAAAGCGCGTGGGAAATCGCCGTGTTGCGGTTCTCGGAAATATTCAGCGGCAGGCGGATCGAGCTGCAGCGGCTGCGCAGTGCGCGGCTTTTCACCAAACCGTAAGGGTCGGGCAGCACCACTTCGTCATCGGCTTCGAAATCCAGCAGGCTTTTGTAGAACAGCACCCAGCTGTCGAGGCTGTCGGCCGGCAGGGCCATGGCCATATGGTCGATGCGCAGCAAACCGCCGCTGGCGGCGGCCGCGGGTTGCAGGTTGAAATCGGTGTCGTAGAGCCCGCCTTCGCTGGGGTCCACCAGGTAAATCAGGCTGCCATCGGGTGCACGCACTGCAGCCAACTCCAGCTCGTTGGGCCCCACCAGGCCACGATAGGGCTGGCCCTTGTAGGCCACCGCTCGTTCCAATGCCTTGCTGCTGTCCTTGACCCGCATCGCCATGGCGCACAACGACGGCCCATGGGCCTCGAAAAAGTTGTGTGCGAAGGAATAGGGTTCGCAATTGAGGATCAGGTTGATATCGCCCTGGCGCAACAAGCTCACGTTCTTGGAACGATGCTGGCCGGCCTTGGCAAAACCCAGGCGCTCCAGCCAATGGGTCAGCTTGGCGCCGAGGCTTTCATCCACCGCGAATTCGAGGAATTCAATGCCATCGTATTCGCTGGCCGCCGGGGTCTCGAACAGGATGTCCACGGGCGTGGCCGGTTGCTGCGCGGCCAGGCGCTGGCGGGTTTTCTCCTCCAGGTACAACAGCGAGCGCAAACCATCGGCCGCATTGGCCCGCGTCGGCGCGGCGCGAAAGCCGTCGTTGAAAATTTCCAGGGACAAGGGCCCGGTGTAGCCACTCTTGATGATCGGCGCGAGAAACCCCGCCAGGTCGAATTCGCCCTGGCCTGGGAAGCAGCGGAAATGCCGGCTCCACTCCAGCACGTCCATGGCCAGGATCGGCGCGTCGGCCATTTGCACAAAGAAGATCTTGTCGCCGGGGATCTCGGCGATGCCGCTCGGGTCGCCCTTGAGCGACAAGGTGTGGAAACTGTCGAGCAGCACGCCCAGGCTTGGATGATCCACCTGACGCACCAGGTTCCACACCTGCTGCCAGGTGTTCACGTGCTTGCCCCAGGCCAGCGCTTCATAGCCGATTCTCAAGCCACGGCGGCCCGCGTGCTCGGCCAGCAGGCTGAGGTCGTCCAGCAGGATGCGCTCATCACCCACGCAATCGGCCGAGGCATTGCTGCACACCAGCACCAGGTCGGTGCCCAGCTCCTGCATCAGGTCGAACTTGCGCTCGGCGCGTTCGAGGTTGCGCGCCAGGCGATCACGGCGGCAGCCTTCAAAGTCTCGAAACGGTTGAAACAGGGTGATGGCGATGCCCAGGTCAGCGCACATCTGCCGGACTTCACGCGGGCTGCCGTCGTAATACAGCAGGTCGTTTTCAAAGATCTCAACCCCATCAAACCCGGCGGCGGCAATGGCTTCGAGCTTTTCCGGCAGGGTGCCGCTCAACGACACGGTAGCGATGGAACGTTGCATGGGTCACTCCCGGCACTTGTTGTTTATGGCAAATTATTCGCCCCCAGCCTACACGCGGCAATTAAAATGTACGAACCGGTTAGTTTTTGGTGCGATTATCGAACACTATGCCCCTTTGCCGAATTGACGACTTTTTAACCACTGCGCACCATCGACCTTGCACCAAGACCCAGAACACACCATAAAAATTTCAAAAACGGGTACGACCTCATGCCTTCGCAAAATTCCGTCCTGGCCGCGCGCCCGGGCACACCGCACGCCGGCATCGGCGACAAGATCCGCGGCGCCCTGGCCGTGGGTAAAACCCGCTGGGGCATGCTGGCCCTGGTGTTCTTCGCCACCACCCTCAACTACATCGACCGCGCCGCCCTGGGCGTGATGCAACCGATTCTGGCCAAGGAAATGAGCTGGACGGCGATGGACTACGCCAACATCAACTTCTGGTTCCAGGTCGGCTACGCCATCGGCTTCGTGCTGCAGGGCCGCCTGATCGACCGCGTGGGCGTCAAGCGTGTGTTTTTCTGCGCGGTGCTGCTGTGGAGCCTGGCCACCGGCGCCCACGGCCTGGCCACCTCGGCGGTCGGGTTCATGGTTTGCCGGTTTATCCTCGGGCTGACCGAAGCCGCCAACTACCCGGCCTGCGTGAAGACCACACGCCTGTGGTTCCCGGCCGGCGAGCGCGCCGTGGCGACGGGCATCTTCAACGCCGGCACCAACGTCGGCGCGATGATGACGCCCATGCTGCTGCCCTTGATCCTGCACGTGTGGGGCTGGCAGGCGGCGTTCCTGTGCATGTCGGCGCTCGGTGCTATCTGGCTGGTGTTCTGGGGTTTGAAGTACTACAACCCGGAAGACCACCCCACCGTTAAACAATCCGAATTGGACTACGTGCAACGGGAAGTCGAGCCGGAACAGCCTCGCGTGCCGTTCAGCCGCATCCTGCGCATGCGCGGCACCTGGGCCTTTGCGCTGGCCTACTCGCTGACCGCTCCGGTGTTCTGGTTCTACCTGTACTGGCTGCCGCCGTTCCTGAACCAGCAATACAACCTGGGCATCAACGTGACGCAGATGGGCATTCCGCTGATCATCATCTACCTCACCGCCGACTTCGGCAGTGTGGGCGGCGGTATTCTGTCCTCGTTCCTGATCGGGCGCGGGATGAACTCGATCA
This sequence comes from Pseudomonas sp. MUP55, assembly GCF_034043515.1. NCBI lineage: Bacteria > Pseudomonadati > Pseudomonadota > Gammaproteobacteria > Pseudomonadales > Pseudomonadaceae > Pseudomonas > Pseudomonas sp. MUP55. The sequence continues at coordinate 5,116,723 of NZ_CP138214.1, forward strand.
AGGCGCGGCTGCTGTCGATGCTGCTGTTCGCCTGCTGCATCGTCGGCGTGATCATGGCGGCCGGTTCCAGCCAGTTGTGGGTCGCGGTATTCGCCATCTCCCTGGCCATCGGCGCGCACCAGGCCTGGACCGCCAACATCTGGAGCCTGGTCATGGACTACACGCCCAAGCACATGATGAGCACGGTGTTCGGTTTCGGCGGCATGTGCGCGGCCATCGGCGGCATGTTCATGACCCAGATCGTCGGCCACATCCTGACCGTGACCAACAACAACTACACGCTGTTGTTCACCCTGATTCCGGCGATGTATTTCATCGCGCTGGTGTGGATGTACTTCATGGCGCCCCGCAAGATTCCTACGGTAGACGCGTAATCAACGCCGCCGCTGCTGCCAGGCAGCGGCCAACCCGCTCATGCAGATTACCCCGATACCCACCACCGTGGTCATGTCGGGGGTATGGCTGAACACCAGCCAACCCAACAACCCCGCAAACACGATCTGGCAATAGCCGAACGGCGCCAGCAAGGCCGGCGCCGCAAAGCGGAATGCCTGGGTAAGCATCAAGTGCGCGGTCATCCCGCAGGTGCCCAGCGCCAGCATCATCACGCCATGCCACAGGGTTGGCACCTGCCAGAAGAACGGCACCATCGCACTCATCACCAGGGTGTTGCACAGGCCGGCAAAGAAGTTGCTGGTGGTGGGGCTGTCGTATTGGCTGAGGATGCGTGTGAGCAGTTGGTAGAAGCAGAAGAACAGCGCCGAGCACAGCGGCAGCAGCACTGCTGGCGTGAACAGCTCACCGCCCGGATGGATGATGATCACCACGCCGACAAACCCGCAGATCACCGCCAGCCACTGGCCACGCGTGACGTGCTCGCCGAGCAAGGGCACCGACAGTGCCGTCACCAGGATCGGCGCGAGGAAGTTCACCGCCGTGGCCTCCGCCAGGGGGATGTAATGCAACGCCGTGGTGAAGAACAGGCTGGTGCCCAACAGGCACAACGCCCGCACCACCTGCATGCCCGGTCGCTTGCTGCGCAGCACGCGCAGCCCCGACTGCGGCAGGAAGATCCCGGCCATCAGCAAGGTGTGCACCATGTACCGCGCCCACACCACCATCACGATCGGGTAGAACCCGGCCAGGTATTTGGACAACGCGTCGTGACTGGAGAACAGGAACGTCGCCAGCACAATCAGCAGGATGCCTTTGAACGGATGGTTGACGCCGGAAAGCGGGGTACTGACAGTCATTGAATTCTCTTGTGTGGCGAGCTGAACGCGGTGCGCTTAACCGAAGTAATCTAGCAGCCGGGCAGGCGTCTGCCCCAAGAGCATAACCAAACACCGGGCGAACAGCGCACTAAATCAGCCGATTCGAGTCCAACCCTGCACGCGCGCCCCGGCGTTGCACACTTTTTAATCAAGGCCCTGCCGCTATGAAAAAAATCCTGTTTGCCCTGTCTGCCCTTGCCCTGCTCGCGGCCTGCGACAAAACCCCGAAAGAAGCGCCCAAGCCGGCCCCCGCGTCCGTGCAGGCGACCCTGGTGCCGCAAACCCCGCCGACCGATAACTGGGTAGGCAAGTGGATTGGCGTCGAAGGCCTGAACCTGAGCATCGCCAAGGACGACAGCATCGGCCGCGGCCACTACCTGCTTACCATGCAGTACGGCCTTGATGCCGACGCTTCCGGCACGTTCAAGGGCCAGGCCACCGATGACGGCATCGCCTTCACCCGCCCGGACGGCCCGCAAGTGCTGCGCGCCGGGGATGGTGCAGCCACTGGCTTGAAATGGCTGGCAGATAAGAAAGACTGCCTGATTGTTGCCGCCGGCGAAGGCTATTGCCGCTAATTGCGACCATACTTCACCCACATTTTTGCCGGACCGTTTATCAAGAGGAATGCCCCATGCTATGGAAAAAAGGCCGACGCAGCGACAACGTGGTGGATGCCCGCGATGACAGCGGCGGCGGTGGTGGCGGTATGCGCTTCGGCGGTGGCAAGGGCCTGAGCCTGACCGCCATTGTGCTGATCGTCGGCATCGGCTGGCTTACCGGCCAGGACCCGATGCAGATCCTCGGCCAATTGACCGGCCAGATGGAGCAGGCACCGTCCGTCAGTACGCAATCGCGTCAGGCGCCTGCGGCCAACGACGAGCAGGCCGACTTCGTGCGCGCGGTGCTGGGCGATACCGAAGACACCTGGGGCCAGGTGTTCCAGGAGAACGGCCTGGCCTACAAAAACCCGAAACTGATCCTGTTCCGTGGCCGGGTGAACTCCGCCTGCGGTGGCGCCACCTCGGCCAGCGGCCCGTTCTATTGCCCGGCGGACCAGCAGGTGTATCTGGACCTGGATTTCTTCCGGGAAATGTCACAACGCTTCCAGGCCGCTGGCGACTTCGCCCAGGCGTATGTGATCGCCCACGAAGTCGGGCACCACGTACAAACCTTGCTCGGCATCTCGTCCAAGATCCAGGACGCCCGCCAGCAGGGTCGCCAGATGCAAGGCGACGGCGGCCTGCTGGTGCGCCAGGAACTGCAAGCCGACTGCTTTGCCGGCGTCTGGGCCAACCGCGCGCAGAAACGCCTGAACTGGCTGGAGCCCGGCGATATCGAAGAAGCATTGAACGCCGCCAACGCCATTGGCGATGACCGCCTGCAGCAACAGGGCCAAGGGCGCGTCGTGCCGGACTCGTTTACCCACGGCACCTCGGCCCAGCGCGTGCGCTGGTTCAAGACCGGCTTCGCCCAGGGTCAGATCTCCCAGTGCGATACCTTTGCAGCCAAGAGCCTCTAAATGAATAAACGAATGGGGTGGCTGCTGGCTTTGTTGGTGTCCTGCTCAGCGTTGGCTGGCGAACACGGTGTCAAAGTGGTCAGCCCTGATCGTTTTCACTTGGATGCGGGCGATCTCAGCCTGGGCTTGAGCCAGGATTGGCGCCAGCCGCTGCCACAGGTCACTCGCGCGCTGATCATCGTGCATGGCCGCTTGCGCAATGCGCAGACCTACCTGCAAAGCGGTATCGACGCCGCCGCCCGTGCCGAGGTGGGCGCTGATGTGCTGGTGATTGCACCGCAGTTTCTCAACCAGTCGGATATGAAGCCTAACCACCTGGATAACCAGGTGCTGCGCTGGAAAGGCAACGACTGGATGGCCGGCGAGCCGTCAATCGGTCCCGGCCAGGTCAGCTCTTTTGGCGCCCTCGACCAGATCATCAAGCACCTGGGCAACCGCACCCTGTTCCCGGCGCTCAAGGAAATCGCAGTCGCCGGGCACTCCGGTGGCGGGCAGGTGGTGCAGCGTTTCGCGGTCACCGGCCACGCGCACCCGATGCTGCAGACCGAGGGCATCCGCCTGCGCTATGTGGTGGCCAACCCATCGTCCTACGCCTACTTCAGCCCACAACGCCCGGTGAAGTTCGAGACGGCCGGTTGCCCGGGCTTCAACGACTGGAAGTACGGCATGCAAGGCCTGCCGGACTACGTCGAGGGCCAGGGCGCCGAGCAACTGGAGCAGGCCTATGTGTCGCGCGATGTCACTTACCTGCTGGGCCAGCAAGACACCAACCCCAACCATCCGGCGCTGGATAAAAGCTGCGAAGCCGAAACCCAGGGCGCCTACCGGCTGATCCGCGGGCACAACTATTTCAACTACCTCAAGCAGCGGCACCCGCAGTTGAGCCACAGGCTGGTGGAAGTACCGGGGGTGGGCCATGACGGCGACAAAATGTTCACCTCGCCCGAAGGCCAGAAAGTTCTGTTCGCGCAATAACTGCCGAAACCGGATAAAAATGTGGGAGGGGGCTTGCCCCCGATGGCGGTGTGTCATCCAGCACATATTTAGCTGACAGGCCGCTATCGGGGGCAAGCCCCCTCCCACAGTTGATCTTCATTGCTTGGGCTAGATCATCTGGCGCAATACCGTGCAATCCTCGGCATGCCAATTGATCGTTCCCACGCTCTGCGTGGGAATGCCCCTTGGGACGCTCCGCGTTCCGCCACCGCTGCCAGTTTCGGCAATTGCGCAAGCGTGACGCAGAGCGTCACGGGCTACATTCCCACGCGGGAGCGTCACTAGTGTCCGGTAAAAACTGAAGGGGGAGCTTGCTCCCCCTTGCTGTGCTTGCTTCGTAAGCAATAATCAGGTTTTTCAGACTCGATTTTCGCCTATGTTCAGCAATACTCGATTTGCACAAATGCTCCAGGCCCTTCCTCATCAGCTCTTCAAATCAGCGGTCAAACGTTGCGGAGCTGATCGTTACGCCAAACAATTCACGTCTTGGGATCTGCTCGTCACGTTGATTTTTGGTCAACTGACTCAAGCCAAAAGTTTGCGCACATTGGCGACCGCGTCGCAGTCGCTTGAGCCCCATAGTTACCACCTCAACGCCAAAAACATGGTGCGTTCAACCCTCTGTGATGCGTTGAACAAGCGCAGCTCGGATCCGTTTCGATTAGCTTGCGAGCATTTGCTTCAAGGCGTTGGTCGCAAACAGCGCAAGTCCCTCGAGGCGATGATCACCTTGATCGATTCAACTTCGATCAGCCTTCGCGGACCTGGTTTTGACGAATGGACAACCGCGACCAAAACCCGCATCACTCAAGGAATGAAAGTGCATGTAGCCATCGACCCTCGGCAAACAGCCCCCACTTACGTAAACCTCACCGCCGCTAACGTTAACGATCTGAGCGATGCCTTAACCATGCCGCTAGAAGCCGGTATGACGTACGTTTTCGACAAGGGTTACTGCGACTACAACTGGTGGCACCAGATTGATCGAATGGGCTCTTTTTTTCGTCACCCGGCTTAAAAAAAACGCCAATGTGAAGTGCGTAGAAAGTTTGAGGAAAGAGGATGCGCCGGAGTTCATTGAGGCGGATGAGTCGGTGTTGTTCGGTAAAAAATACCTGAGTAATCGACGTCCCAATCACTATCAGAATCAGGCTGTACGGCGGATCCAGGTTCGGCGAGACGACCACGAAACGCCGCTGGTGCTGGTCACGAACGACTTCTCTCGCTCAGCTGAGGAGATCGCCGATCTGTACAAACAACGTTGGCAGGTCGAGTTATTTTTCAAGTGGATCAAGCAAAACCTCAAGCTCAAGCGATATTTTGGCTTCTCCGAAAATGCCGTTCGCCTGCAGATCTACAGTGCCTTGATTACCTACCTTTTGCTGCACCTTTATCAGCGCCGTTCAGGTACCTCCGGATCTCTTTCAGACTTTGCCATTCGGCTGACTCACAGCTTGTTTGAACGCCCATGGAGCATCGAACAGCTGGAATGCCGAAGGCAAAAGCGAACAGAGCTGAAGACTGCCCAAGGCAGCCTTCAGCTTTTTGAAGGTTTTACCGGACACTAGTGACGCGGGAGCGTGGGAATGATCGTCTATCCTTTAACTGACAGGCCGCCATCGGGGGCAAGCCCCCTCCCACAGTTGATCTCTATTGGCTGGACTGGATCATCTGGCGCAATACCGTGCAATCCTCGGCATGCCAATTGATCGTTCCCACGCTCTGCGTGGGAATGCCTCTTGGGACGCTCCGCGTTCCGCCACCGCTGCCAGTTTCGGCAATTGCGCAAGGGTGACGCAGAGCGTCACGGGCTACATTCCCACGCGGGAGCGTGGGAATGATCGTTCCAGCACATATTTAGCTGACAGGCCGCTATCGGGGGCAAGCCCCCTCCCACAGTTGATCTTCATTGCTTGGGCTAGATCATCCGGCGCAGTGCCGTGCAATCCTCGGCATGCCAATCCGCCAATTCCGGCCACGGGTTCTCCGGCAGGTTAACCAACACCGTCCGCGCACCGGCTGCCCGGCCGCAGTCCAGGTCGAAGCGATAGTCCCCGACCATCACCATCTCCCTCGGATCCACTTCCCAGGCCGCCGCCAGTTTCAACAGGCCACCCGGATCCGGCTTGGGCGGCGCGTCCTCACGGCCCAGCACATCCTCGGGCGCAAAACAGTCCGCCAGGCCAATCGCCTGCAGCGTGACATGCGCCAGCTCCTGCGCATTGCGCGTCAGAATCCCCAGGCGGTAACCGCGCCCGGCCAGCTCACGCACTAGCTCCACCGCGCCCTCGGCGGCGACCGAGCCCAGTGCCAGTTCGCGCTCGTGCTCCAGCAGCCAGGCATGCTTGGCCGCCGCGATGTCCGTCGGCAACCCGGCCAGGTGAGTGAGAATGTCGTCCTCCGGCGCGATCTCCAACGCCACGCGGATGGCTGCAAAATCATGCACCGCCACCGTGAGGGTGCCGTCCATGTCGAACACCCAATGCCGGACCTCGGCCAGGCTCATGCCCAGTCCTTGCGATGGCGAATCAAGCCTTCCTGAGTCACCGACGCCACCAGTTGCCCGGCGCGGTTGTACACACTGCCCCGGGAGAAACCTCTAGAATTGCCGGCCCATGGGCTGTCCATGGCGTAGAGCAACCAGTCGTCGGCGCGCAGGTCGGCGTGGAACCACAGCGCGTGGTCGAGGCTGGCGACCTGCATATCTTTTTGCCACACCGTCTTGCCATGGGGCAGCAGCGAGGTGGTCAACAGGCCGAAGTCCGAGGCGTACGCCAGCAGGTATTTATGCAACGCCGGTGTGTCGGCCAGGGCGCCGTCGGCACGAAACCACACGTACTTGACCGGGTCGGAAGGCTGCGGGTTGAACGGGTCCTTTTCGGTCACCGGGCGTACTTCGATGGGCTTGGGGCACAGCAGCTTGTCGCGCATGTGCTCGGGGATCAGGTGCGCGCGCTGCTGAGTCAGCTCCAGCTCCGACGGCAGGTTCTCCGGGCCGACCACCACGGGCATGGTGGTCTGGTGCTCGAAGCCTTCTTCGTCGTACTGAAACGAGGTGGTGCACGTGAAAATCGGGTGGCCCTTCTGGATCGCCGTGACGCGGCGCGTGCTGAAACTGCCGCCGTCGCGCACACGGTCCACCGAATACACCACCGGCAAGGCTGCGTCGCCCGGGCGCAGGAAATAACCGTGCAGGGAATGTACGTGGCGCGCTTCTTCGACAGTCTGGCTGGCCGCCGACAGCGACTGGCCCAGCACCTGACCACCGAACAGTTGGCGAAAACCCAGGTCCTGGCTGCGGCCGCGAAAGAGGTTTTCCTCGATCGGCTCCAAGGTCAGCAAGTCCACCAGATCTTCCAATACTTGGCTCATAGAGCAACTCCTAAAATCGATAGGGCATTCCGGGCTGCTTATCCATGCAGCGTGTCCAACCATTGGGCGCGGGTGATGCGGTACAAAACATGCTGGCGCAGCGGGTCGTCGGCTGCGACTTGGGGGTGTTCAAAATCTGCCTGCGGATCGTAATGCATACCGATGGCCTGCATGACTTTTTGTGAAGGCAGATTGGCTTGGGTGGTGAAGGCGACGATTTCATCCAGGCTCAGGCGATCAAAACCACAGCGCAATGCGGTCCAGGCCGCCTCGCTGGCATAACCCAGTCCCCAATGCTCGCGGGCCAGGCGCCAGCCGATTTCCACCGCCGGGGTGAAACGCGCTTCAAAACCCACGTTCTGAAGCCCGGTGAGGCCGATGAATTCGCCAGTGTCCTTGCGTTGCAAAGCCCAAAAGCCAAAACCATACTCGGCGAAATGGCCGCGGATCCGGCCAATCAGTGCGGCGCTTTCCAGGTGGCTCAACCTGGCCGGGAAATAACGCATCACCTGCGGGTCGGCGCACATCTGCGCAAATGCCTGCAGATCGCTGTCGCGCCATTGGCGCATGATCAGCCGTGCACTTTCCAACTCCAGTATCGGCTCCATGGTCCCCCTCCCTTGCGATGTGCGTGAGTGTACAGCGCTGGTAAGATCCGACGCAGATTCCTGTCAGAAAATCCCATGCCCTTGCCATTGATCTACCACGATGACTACAGCCCCGAGTTCCCGGCGGACCACCGATTCCCCATGGACAAGTTTCGCCTGCTGCGCGACCACCTGGTGGACAGCGGCCTGACCGAGGACCGCCACTTGCTGCGCCCGCAGCTGTGCCCGGCAGAGATTCTGGGCCTGGCCCATGAACCTGGGTATATCGAACGCTACATGAGCGGCGAGTTGTCTCGCGAAGACCAACGGCGCCTCGGCCTGCCGTGGAGCGAAGCCCTGGCGCGACGCACCGTGCGTGCGGTGGGTGGCTCGATCCTGGCGGCGGAGCAGGCGCTGGAGCATGGCCTGGCCTGCCACCTCGCCGGTGGCACCCATCACGCCCACTATGATTACCCGGCGGGCTTTTGCATCTTCAATGACCTGGCGGTGATCAGCCATTACCTGCTGGCCAGCGGCCGGGTCAACCGTGTGTTGATCTTCGACTGTGACGTGCACCAGGGCGACGGCACCGCGCGCATCCTGCATGACACGCCGGATGCCATCACTGTCTCGCTGCACTGCGAAAAAAACTTCCCGGCGCGCAAGGCCCAGAGCGACTGGGACATCGGGTTGCCGATGGGCATGGGCGATGCCGACTACCTCAAGGTGGTCGATGATGCGCTCAATTACCTGCTGCCGCTGTACCAGCCGGACCTGGTGCTATACGACGCGGGCGTAGACGTACACAAGGACGACGCACTCGGCTACCTCAAGCTCACCGATGCCGGCGTCGCCGCCCGCGATGAAAGCGTGATGCGTCACTGCCTGGGCCGCGACATTGCGGTGATGGGCGTGATCGGCGGCGGCTACAGCAAGGACCGCCCTGCCCTGGCTCGCCGCCACGGCATCCTGCACCACAGCGCGCAGCGTGTGTGGACGTCATCCGGCTGTCACTGAAGTGTGAGCGTTACCCACAATGCCTGTGGAACCACCTGTGGATAACTTGAGCGTAACGGTCTGAAAGCGGTTAGCCCTGTGGCTTGCAGGAAACTGTACATTTATTGATCAGGCAGCGCCGCCATCGTCGGGTAGAATACTCGCCCCTATTCATAGCGCCGCAGCCCTGCCCATGCCTCAGACTTCTCCTCACCGTGTCGCCATCGTCGGCGGCGGCCCTGCCGGACTGATGGCCGCTGAAATCCTGAGCCAGGCGGGCGTGCCGGTGGACCTGTACGACGGCATGCCCTCAGTGGGGCGCAAGTTCCTGCTGGCTGGCGTCGGCGGCATGAACATCACCCACTCCGAAGCCTACCCGGCGTTCCTCTCGCGCTATGCCGAACGAGCACCGCAGCTGGCGCCGTTGCTGCGCAGCTTCGGCGCCGACGCGTTGCGCGAGTGGATTCACGGCCTGGGCATTCAAACCTTTGTCGGCACCTCCGGGCGCGTATTTCCTACCGACATGAAAGCCGCGCCGCTGCTGCGCGCCTGGCTCAAGCGCCTGCGTGAGCAAGGCGTGGTTATCCACACCCGGCATCGTTGGGTGGGGTGGAATGCCGAAGGCGATTTACTTATCCACAGCCCGGAGGGCGAGCAAACCGTGCACAGCGATGCGGTGCTGCTGGCCTTGGGCGGTGGCAGCTGGTCGCGTCTGGGCTCCGACGGTGCCTGGCTCAACCTGTTCGAAAGTCGCGGCCTGCCCTATGTGCGCCTGCAACCGAGCAATTGCGGTTTTGAGGTGTCCGCCTGGAGCGATTTGATGGTCAGCAAATTCGCCGGGGCGCCGTTGAAAAACGTCGCCATCGGACTGGGGGACGACAAACCTCGCCTGGGGGAATGCGTGGTGACGGCCACCGGCATCGAAGGCAGCCTGGTCTATGCGCTGTCGGCGCCGATTCGCGAAACGATCAACCGTGACGGCGCCGCCACCGTGCACATCGATCTGCTGCCCAGCAAGCCGCTGGACAAGGTGCAGGCTGCCCTGGCCAAGCCACGTGGGTCGCGGTCGATGAGCAAGCATTTGCACAGTCAATTGAGCCTGGATGGGGTTAAGGCAGCGCTGTTGCGTGAGCTGGCCCCTGCTGAGCATTTCAATGACCCGGCGCAGCTGGCGGCGGATATCAAAGCGCTGCCGCTGAGATTGGTCAGGACTCGGCCATTGGATGAAGCCATCAGCACCGCCGGCGGTGTGCCGTTCGAAGCGCTGGATGAGCGGTTGATGATCAAGCAAATGCCGGGCGTGTTTTGCGCTGGGGAGATGCTGGATTGGGAAGCGCCGACCGGCGGGTACCTGCTGACCGGGTGCTTTGCCAGTGGCAGGGCGGCTGGGCTTGGGATGCTGGAGTGGCTTAAAAGCAGTCGCAAGCTGCAAGCCTAGAGCTGCAAGCAATAGCTACGTCGTGCCCACTTGCAGCTTTTGGCTTGCAGCTCGTAGCTGCTCTACTTCTTCTTACGCGGCCCGGTATTGAATACCGGCACCTTGCGCACCGGTTTGATCGACGGTTCCGTCGGCGCTGCATCGCCGCTGTCCACCCATTTGCCCAGGTTGCGCTTGCCGCCACCGCCCGAGGTTTTAGGCTTCTTCGGCTTTTTCGGCTTCTTCACCACCTGCCCGCTGGCATCGGTATCCGGCACGCGGTGTTCCGGTTCGAAGTCCGGTTCCATCTTGCGGGTCAGGGTCTGGCGGGTCAGCATTTCGATCGCCGAGAGCATGTTCACTTCATCGGCGCACACCAGCGAAATCGCCTCGCCGGTGTTGCCCGCGCGGCCGGTGCGGCCGATGCGGTGGATATAGTCTTCAGCGACGATCGGCAGGTCGAAGTTGACCACCAGCGGCAGGTCTTCGATATCCAGGCCACGGGCCGCCACGTCGGTGGCCACCAGAATCTGCACTTCGCTGGCCTTGAAGCGGTCCAGCGCACGCTGGCGTGTGGCCTGCGGTTTGTCACCATGGATGCCGTCGGCGTTGATGCCCAGCCCCTGCAACTTGTCCACCAGCGCATCCACGCCGTTGCGGGTTTTGGCGAACACCAGCACCTGCTTCCAGCGGCCCTTGCGCATCAGGTGCACGAACAGCTCCGGCTTGCGCTTTTTATCCACCGGCACCACCCACTGCTTCACCGTGTTGGCGGCGACGTTGCGCGGGCTGACTTCAATGCTCAGCGGGTCGTTGAGCATCTGCCCGGCCAGCAGGCGGATGTCGTCGGAGAAGGTGGCGGAGAACAGCAGGGTCTGGCGCTTTTTCGGCAACATGCGATAGATGTTGGCCAGCTCTTCGGAAAAGCCCAGGTCGAGCATGCGGTCGGCTTCGTCCAGCACCAGGGTTTGCAGCTGATTGAGTTTCAGCGCGTTCTGGCGGAACAGGTCGATCAGGCGGCCGGGGGTGGCGACCAGGATGTCCACGCCCTTGCGCAGCTTCATCATCTGCGGGTTGATGCTCACGCCGCCGTACACCGCGTAAGTGGTCAGCGGCAGGTGCTGGGCGTATTCGGCGACGCTTGTGTGAACCTGCTCGGCCAGTTCACGGGTGGGGCACAGGATCAGCGCACGCGCCGAGTTGGCGGCGACTTTCGGCCCTTCCATCGTCAGCAGCTGCAGCAGCGGCAAGGCAAAGCCTGCGGTCTTGCCGGTGCCGGTCTGGGCCGCGGCCATCAGGTCACGACCGGCCAGCACCGCCGGAATGGCTTGCGCCTGCACCGGCGTCGGGGTCTGGTAGCCAAGCGTCTCAAGGGCGCGCAGCAAGGGTTCGATCAGGCCAAGGGAGGCGAAAGTCATGTGTTTACCGTAGGAAAAATTCAGCGCAAGGTCGCAATTGCGCCGCAGTTTACCTTATTTCCGCCTTCGGCTTGCGCCACTGGGGCAGGCTGATCAGCAACACCGCGCTGATGATCACCAGCATCGCCAGGGCTTCCTCCAGGCCGATGGACTCGCCGACGAACACAATCCCCAGCAACACCGCCACCGCAGGGTTCACATAGGCATAGCTGGTGGCGGCCGCCGGGCGCACGTGCTTGAGCAGGTACATGTAGGCATTGAAGGCGATGATCGAGCCGAACACCGTCAAATAGGCCAGGGCCAGCCAGCCTTCCAACGGCGGCATCGCCTGCAAGTGCTCACCCGATACGGTGCTGACGATCAACAAGACCACGCCCGCCACCAGCATTTCCGCGGCACTCGCCATTGCGCCCTGGGGCAGCGGCAAGTGTCGGCTCCACACCGAACCGAATGCCCAGGACGCCGCCGCCATCAACAGCAACACTGCGCCCAGCGGGCTCGATTGCAGGGTGCTGCCCATATTGAGCATGGCGATGCCGATAATGCCCAGAATCACCCCGGCCCATTCCAGCGGCGTATTACGCGCGCCCCAGAAAAAACCACACAGCAAGGTAAACAACGGCACCGTGGCCACGGCCAACGCGGCGACGCCGGACGACACGCCCATATGTTCTGCCACGCTGACGCCGCCATTGCCCACGGTGAGCAGCAAAATACCGATCATCCCGGCGGCCTTCCATTGCGTCCACGTCGGCGCCGGCACGCCACGCCACCTGAGGTAGCCGTACATCAACGCGCCTGCCGTGCAAAACCGAATCCCTGCCAGCAACAACGGCGGCCAGTACTCCACGCCGATGCGAATCACCAGGTAGGTGGAACCCCAGATGACATACAAGGCGAAAAAGGCGGCGATCAAGGGTAAGGGGAAACGACGTGGGCCAGGCATTGGGTGGCTCTATGGCAGGAGGGGGGAGGCTTATTCTAGAAACGAAGGTGCATAAACTTAAGTTACAAAACAGGTTTAAAAGGCCAATACACTTGGCTGCTGACCTGATCGTCCCCACGCTCTGCGTGGGAATGACGCCCGAGACGCTTTGCGTCTGCTCCTGAGCGCGCGACGCGGAGCGTCGCAGGAGGCATTCCCACGCGGAGCGTGGGAACGATCTGAAAGGTGGTGAATCAGGCACTGGATAGCCAACGCATCACCTAGGTGGAGCGCTTGCGTCGAAGGCATCAGTGACCGCATTGCACATTCGAGCGCTCGACAATCAGGTCGACTATCTGCTTGATGGTAGTGATGTGATCCCAATCCTTCTGCGTCGCGCGCAAGTTAAATTGCCATTTGATCTGCATGACAAAGCAGGTCAAATCGTCATCAATAATGTTGAAGTCATGGATGAAGTCCGTTTGCTCCGTGACCTGACTTCGATCGATGAAGCCGATAATGTCGACAAAAAGCTCAATCACTTTTTCGCTGATCTGGGCTCTGCCAGTAGCGCTACCTTCCATTCCTGGCCTCATAGGCACACTTACCAATACTGATTAAATCAAATACAGCCAACCCACAGCCACGAAAGGAATGCCCCGCCCAATAATGCCAAATACCCGGACGGTGCCAAACGTTGCTTTTGCCATTCTGGCCACGGTTGGTTGCCTGATCAATGTGCGAGGGAAGAAGCGCATCCCGATGAGACTCGCCAGGTTCGTCGTTTTGCTAGAGCCCACATGAACCCAAGTGCCCACAGCAGTTTTACTTAAAGGTATGCCCGCCACGCCAGTGAGAACCGTTGCGGCTGTCAAGCCATAGTGTTGCTGTGTACATGCCCAGAGTTCATCAAAAGTAGTGCTCGGCACCGAGAAATCAGCATGCATTGGCTTGAGTAACTGGTAACTGGGGGCATGATCCCAGCTTGGCGAACCAGGTAGAGCCAGGACTGCCGGGCAGCTTGTCATCGTGTTTCCCAAATGAAACGCCATGCTTGAAGTTGAGCCGAAATCAATGCCATTGCGTTGGAGCTCAAACTGGCTCCGCATGATTGCCGTGTGAAGATCGCTTTCCTGCATAACGTAATCCTTTTACGTAACTGACAGGCCAGATGTTAAGTCGCCGCAAAGGGCGAGAGGCAGAGGAAGGGACAATCCAGAAAGGTCCGACGAGACAGCAGGACTAAGCCTACTGACTATTCAGAAAGCAATTAAAAGGGCCATAAAAAGATCAATGTTCTATGGCCAGCAAGACCCATCCCTTTCATTTGCGGGACGTTTCCGAGAGAATCCCACGGCCTTGTTTCCGTCGGATTCGGTAGCTAGTCTCGCCCTGTCATCGAATGTTCGGTGACCGGACGTGCAAGTCCGATGGCAAGCAGAATCCACAAATCACCTACAGCTCATATGCCCAGCTTGACGCTTGGCGTTCGCCCGTTATGGCGGCTGTACGTAGGAGGCTTTCGGGCCTGCTGGGTTTAGCTTCTTGCCCCGGTCTTGCACACCTACGTACAGTTGCCACCCTATTCGCGTGCAAGCGAACGGTGTCGACTTCTTCCTGCAAGGAGTTTCACCATGGTCAAAGTCACCCCCGATCCACCCAGGTCCAAAGCCGACTTCCTCAGCGAAGACGCCCTGCTCCACCGTCGCGCCATCGACTACTACCTCAAGGCGTCCGCCCCGGATGCGCCGATTTTTATCCTCAATGACAACCTGAGCCTCGAAGATGCCCTGGCCCATGCGGCGGATTTGCTGCAGTGCGCGGTAGAGACGGCGCACGCCTCAGGAGAAGTGATGAAGGCGCCGCAGCGGGCGGTGATGCATTTGATGGAGATGGCGAAGGGGGTGGTGGATCAGGCGTTGGAGTGCACGCAGGCTCGATAGGCGACGCATCACCCAATGTGGGAGGGGGCTTGCCCGCGATAGCGGTGGGTCAGATACAGATAAGCTGACTGACACACTGCAATCGGGGGCAAGCCCCCTCCCACATTTGGAGTTTCAGTGTTCTTGAAACCGCGCCCAGGCTCAGAACCCGCGATGTTTCTTCAGGTGCTCGTTGATCTTCGCCGCCGGCACTTTCTGCAAGGTGCACAGCAAATCGTGCGACAGCTCACGCAAGCCGTGGGTCTGGCGCAGTTCCTGGGCCAGGTGCGCGGTGAGGTTGGCGGCCATTTCGGCGTCCGCCAGTGCCCGGTGTGCCTGGCCGGTGTGGGGCAGTTGGGCGAACGTGTTCAACGTGCCGAGCTTATGGTTTGGCGCCGAAGGCATCAACCGACGAGCCAGCAATAAAGAACAGGCGAACTTCTGCAGGCGCGTGCGGCGGATCAGGCCCAACTCGTAATCCCAGAACTTCTGGTCGAACGCGGCGTTGTGCGCCATCAACGGCGTGGTGCCGACAAATTCATTGACCTCATTCATCACCCGCTCGGCCGGTGGTGCGCTGCGCAACATGGCGTTGCTGATGCCGGTGAGTTGTTCAATAAACGCCGGCACGCGTACGCCGGCATTCATCAGGCTCTGGTAGCGGTCGACGATTTGCCCGCGCTCAAGGATGACCACGCCAATTTCCGTGGCCCGGCAGAAGTTGCTCGGGGTGATGCCGGTGGTTTCAAAGTCGATGACCGCTATACGTTCCAAACCTGTTCCAACTCCGTCTAACAATGTAGTGGGCCGCTGCGCTTATTTGAGCAGCAGCGCGCCTTCGATCGGCACGTAGCGGCTGGCGGCGCGTATCAACGAATTGGCCGTCAGCCCCGGTACGCCATACGCCACGGCTTGCACGCCATGCTTGTGGATGATGCGCTCGAGCAGCATGTCGAAATCGCCATCGCCGGAGGCCAGTACCACTTCGTCGACGTTAGCGGCGGCGTCCATGATGTCGATGGTGATGCCCACGTCCCAGTCACCCTTGGCCGAGCCGTCGCTGCGCTGGATGTAGGGCTTGAGCTTCACGGTAAACCCGAGGTTGCGCAGGATCTGCTGGAACTGCTGCTGCTTGCTGTCGCCACGGTCGATGGCGTAGGCGTACGCCTCGACAATTTGCCCGTGGGCACTGATATCCGCCCACAGCGCGGCGTAGTTGAAGTGGCAACCATAAGCCTGGCGAACGGTGTAATAGAGGTTTTGCACATCGGCGAACACTGCAATTTTCTTCACCGCACTTCCTCAATTGACCGCCAGGCGCCAGCGCCCGGAAAGGGTGCCAGTATGCCAGCCAAGGGAAGGTTTCCGGGAAAAAATCAGACCGGAGCGCCGCAGCGCCCCGGCGGGGTGTGTCAGACGAAGGAATCGTCATCGCCAAAGGAGGAGGAATCGTCGGAATAATCGCTGTCGGCGAAGCTGTCCGAATTGTTGCTGCCCCAGTTGTCATTGCCTGCGAACTTCTGGTCATCGTTGCCCCAGCCACCCTGGTCACTGGCGGGCGCCGGTTGTTCGATGATCTCTTCGATTACCTGCGGCTGCTGGTTGTGGTGGAACAGGCTGCTGATGCCTTCGGCCAGCAACACACCACCGGCCACGCCGGCCGCGGTTTTCATCGCGCCTCCCAGGAACCCGCTGCCCGCAGGTGCGGCGGCGGCCGTTGGTTGCGGCTGTTGATAATTCTGCTGCGGCGCGGGCTGGTTGAACGCGGGTCGCGCCGGCTCACGCCAACCGCCGCCCGAGTTGCTCGGTGCAGGCTGTGCATCACGCGAACCGCCGCCGCCAAAGATGCTCGACAAAAACCCGCCACCGCTCGCCGGGGCGGCTTGGGCGGATTTGGCGCGTTCCAACTCTTCCTGCAATTGCTGGATCTGCTGCGCCTGTTGCTTGTTCTGCGCGTCGAGGCTCTTGAGTGCATGTTCCTGCACCAGGATCGACTGGGTCATGTAGTAGCCGGCGGCCGGTTGGCGAGTCATGTGTTCCTTGATCCGCGCTTCGGCCTGGGCGTCGCGGGGGGCTGAGTCCGTTTCGGCTTGCTGCAACCGTGAAAACAGTCCATCGATCAGGGTTTGTTCTTCGCTGTTCATGGCGACCTCGTTAGATTGCCGGTAAAAATCAGGGCCCCGCCTGAGGTCAGGCAAGGTACGACCTAGTTATGGGGCTGTTACCAATTGTTTCAATGGTCTTTACTCAAGGTTTACGTTTGCTTGCCCACGCCAGCTATCGGTTAAAGTGTGCCCCTGCTTTTTCGGCCTGTGATGAATCTGATGAATCCGTTAGACGTGCTGCGCGACTCCCTCCGCTTTACCCAACGCAACCTGGGCGCGATCGTCCAGCTGTGCCTGCCGCTGGTGATTCTCGAAGCCCTGCTGCAGCAGGTGCTCGACCATACGCTCGGTCCGGATGCCTTCAGCGGTTACAGCGTGGTGGTGGGACTGCTGGTGTATCCGTTGTACACCGGCGCCCTGATCCTGTTTCTCGACGCGCGCACCCGAGGCGAATCGCCAAGCACGCGGGATGTGTGGGCCATGGCCCTGGCGATGTGGCCGCGCTTCGCCCTGCTGACCGCCATGAGCACGCTGCTGATTCTGCTCGGGCTGTCGCTGTACTTCCTGCCGGGCCTGTGGCTGATGGTGGTGCTGGCGTTTGCCGAGTATTTGCTGGTACTGCGTGGCCTGTCGGCGCTTGAAGCGATGAAGGAAAGCCTGCGCCTGACCCGCGGGCACTTCTGGCGAATCCTGGTGTGCATGCTGTGCGTGATGACCCCGCTGTGGCTGCTCAAGGGCGCCAGCGTGGCGGCCTATCCCGAGCCCGCGCCGCTGCTGGGGCTGCTGATAGACAGCGCCCACAGTTTCCTGCAGCTGTTTACCAGCGTGGTGCTGTTCCGTTTATTTATGTTGATCGGTGGCGACGCCGACGCGCGGTGATATGCTCCGTGCCCATTCTGAAACGCACTTAAGCCGAGCCGATGACCCGTTTATTGCACATCACCTTGTTGAGTCTGTTGCTGATCGCGGGCCTGTTGACGGCACTGATCTACAGCCTGACCTGGCGCCCGGACGACAAGCAGACCCTGCCCGTCAGTTGCGTGGCGCCGCGTGCGCCCACCCTGCTGCCGGGGCAGGCGCTCAAGGTGATGACCTGGAACGTGCAGTACCTGGCCGGCAAGAACTACGTGTTCTGGTACGACACCCCCGACGGCAGCGGCCCGGACGAACGGCCCACGCTTGAAGACATGGCCTTCAGCCTCGACGAGGTGGCGCGGGTGATCCGCGACGAACAGCCCGACATCCTGCTGCTGCAGGAAGTCGACGAAGGCGCCAAGCCCTCCCATTATCAGGATCAGCTCGCTTTGTTGCAGGAGCGCCTGGTCGACCTCTACCCCTGCAGCACCCAGGCTTTCGACTGGAAAGCCGACTTCGTCCCCAACCTGCGTATCTTCGGCAGTGTCGGGCGCAAGCTGGCCACCCTCAGCCGCTACCAGATCGAACACGCCGAGCGCCTGCAATTGCCGACGGCAGAGGCCAATATCATCAGCCGCCAGTTTCAGCCCAAGCCTGCGCTGTTGTTGACCTACCTGCCACTGAGCGACGGTGGCCAACTGGCCGTGCTCAACACGCGACTGGAAGGCGGCGTGCCTGGGCGCAGTGCCGTGCAGGAACAGGTGAAGGCCACTGTGAAGCTGCTGGATAAACTGGAAGGCCGTGGCACGCCCTGGCTGATTGGCGGGGATTTCAATTTGCTGCCGCTGGGCCAATACCTGCGCCTGGATGCGCAAAAACGCAGCCAGTATTCACCCGACAGCGAGCTGCATCTGTTGTGGGACAAATACCCGATGATCCCGAGCAACAACCAATCCAGTGGGATCGACCGGGAAAAATGGCTGACGCACTTCCCCAACGATCCAAGCCTCGAAGGGCCGGATCGGACGCTGGATTATCTGTTTTACAGTTCGCGGATCAAGCGGGTGGAGGCCAAGGTGCGACAGCAGGATACGTTGCGCATTTCGAACCATTTGCCGGTGATCGCCCGGTTCCTGCTGCCTGCCGCGCAATAACCAACACTATAAAACCCTGTGGGAGGGGGCTTGCCCCCGATGACAGTGTGTCAGTCAGCACATCTGTCACTGATACACCGCTATCGGGGGCAAGCCCCCTCCCACAGGGGATTTCCATTGTGGCTACTTTCGGGGTTTGATCCTGGCCGTCGCTTCGGCCACCAGCGGATCATCCGGCCAGTAATGCTTGGGGTAACGCCCCTTCAAATCCTTCTTCACCTCGGCGTAGGTGCTGCGCCAGAAGTTCGCCAGGTCCTGCGTGACCTGCACCGGCCGCCGCGCCGGTGATAACAGGTGCAACTTCACCACCTGACGCCCACCCGCAATCCGCGGGGTATCCGCCAACCCGAACAGCTCCTGCAAGCGCACCGCGAGGATTGGCGGCTGTTCACTGTAGTCCAGGCGCACAGACGAGCCCGAGGGTACCTTCACATGCTGCGGCGCGAGTTCATCCAGGCGCTGGGGCAAGGGCCAGGGCAGCAGGTTGTGCAGGTAGCTGGAAATATCCAGGTTGGCGAAATGGCTCAGGCGCGTGACCTTGCCCAGATAGGGCATCAGCCAATCTTCCAGACTGGCCAGCAATGCCTTATCGCTGAGGTCGGGCCACTCACTGGTTTTGCCGGCGTCCAGCTGGCGCAGCAGCATCACGCGCGCTTGCCACTGGCGCAGTTCCGGGGTCCAGGGCAGCAGCTCGAGGCCTTTGCGGCGCACCAGGTTGACCAGCGCCTGGCTGCGGGCGGATTCGTCCAGGCCGGTCAGGGGCTCGCGGCTTAGCACCAATTCACCGACTTTGCGCTGACGTTCGGCGCGCAACACGCCTTCGCGTTCATCCCAGTCGAGTTGATCGACAATGCGCACTTGCTCGGCCAGCACCGTGTCGAACAGCGCCGGGGCGAAATCCGCCGCCAGGTAGATGCGCTCTTCGCGCTGGCCCTGGCGGCTGCCCAGGTCGGCGATCACCAGCCAGGCTTGTTTCATCAGGCTGTCGGCTTCGGCAAACAACGCAGCGCGGCCATTGGCCAGGCGATATTCGGCGCCACCGGCGCGACGCTGCTGGGCGACGCGGTCCGGGTAGGCCAGGGCCAGCAAGGCGCCGAGCCAGCGCGGGTGGTCCGGGTCGGCCACCGCCTGGGTTGCCTGGCCTCTTAAATAGCCGCGATATTGGCGCGCCAACTGCCTGGCCCGTTGCACCCCGCCCTGGGTTCCACGGGCTCGCTCTTCGCCGGACAACAGCGCCAGGCGGCTGTGCAAGTCTGCGCCGCCACCGCGCAGAATATCGCGCTCGCCCAACAAGGCAGCGACGTCACAGGCCATGGCAGCCAGCCCCAGGTCCTGTCCGCGCAGCAGCAAGTGGGCGATACGCGGGTGAGCCGGCAACTCAGCCATTTTCTGGCCATGGGCGGTGAGTTTGTCGCCATTCAAGGCGCCCAGGCGCACCAGCAAATCCTGGGCCTGGGCATAGGCGGCAGTCGGCGGCACATCCAGCCAAACCAACTGGCTGGGGGCCACCCCCCAACGGGCCAACTGCAGCGCCAGGCCGGCCAGGTCGGCGGCGAGTATTTCCGCACTGCCATAGGCGGCCAGACCGTCATGCTGGTCTTCGGACCACAACCGGTAACACACCCCCGGCTCCAGCCGCCCTGCCCGGCCGGCACGCTGGGTGGCGCTGGCGCGGGAGATGCGTTGAGTATCGAGGCGCGTCATGCCGCTGCCGGGGTCGAAACGCGGCACCCGCGCCAGCCCGACGTCGATCACCACGCGCACGCCGTTGATGGTCAGGCTGGTCTCGGCGATGTTGGTAGCCAGCACCACTTTGCGCTTGCCGGCCGGTGCCGGGTCGATGGCTGCGCGTTGGGCGTTGAGGTCCAATTCGCCGTGCAGCGGGCATAGCAGCACATCCGTGCCCTCCCCCAGGGCATCGGCCAGTTGCTGGTTGACCCGACGAATCTCCGCCTGCCCCGGCAGAAACACCAGCACACTGCCGGTCTCGTCATGCAAGGCTTCAAGGATTGTCTGCACCACCCGCGGCTCGATAAATTCCCCGGGCTGGTACGGCCGCCCCCAGCGCATCTGCACCGGGAACATACGCCCTTCACTGCGCAGGATCGGGGCGTCGTCCAGCAAACCGGCCAAGCGCTCGCCTTCGAGGGTGGCGGACATCAGCAGGATTTTCAGCGGCTGGTCGTCGCGAAACAGCTCCCGGCCATTGAGGCTCAGGGCCAGCGCCAGGTCGGCGTCGAGGCTGCGCTCATGGAATTCATCGAAGATCAGCAAGCCCACGCCGTCCAGCGCCGGGTCGTCCTGCAGGCGACGGGTGAGAATGCCTTCGGTGACCACTTCTATGCGGGTGTTGGGGCCCACTTTGCTGTCGAGGCGGATGCGATAGCCGACGGTTTCACCGACCTTCTCACCCAACTCGCTGGCCAGGCGCTCGGCGGCGGCCCGCGCGGCGAGCCGCCGGGGTTCGAGCATCAGGATGGTTTGCCCGGCCAACCATGGCTCGTGCAACAAGGCCAGGGGCACGCGGGTGGTTTTACCAGCGCCGGGTGGCGCTTCCAGCACGGCTTCGTGGCGGATCGCCAAGGCGTCACGCAGGGCGGGTAAAACATCATCAATCGGCAACGAATTCATACTGGCTCCAAAGCAGAGCGACGAGTATAACGGCGAACTGCCGGATGCTTGCGCGGGTCTCAAGAACATCAGCCCACATTGGAGCATCGTCGCCTTGTAGACTCGCTTGTAGCCACCTTTCACAACATGTTCAGGAGAGTTTTATGCGTATCGCTTCCCGTGTCATTGGCGGTATCCTCGCCGTCACCCTGCTGAGCCAACTCACCGCCTGCGGTTCGATTTTCTACCCGGACCGCCGTGGCCAGATCGACGGCAAGATCGACCCGGCGATTGCCGTGCTCGATGCGGTCGGCCTGCTGTTCTATGTGATCCCCGGCCTGATCGCGTTCGGCGTCGACTTCGCCACGGGTGCGATCTACTACGAACCGGGCAAGACCGCCCAAGTCGCGCCGGAAAAACTGCACGAAGCCATCGGCGCCGACGGCAAGGTCGACAACGCCAAGCTGCAAAGCATCATCGAGAAGGAAACCGGCCGCACCTTGCCGCTGGACGACCCACGCCTGATCCAGTTCAAGGGCAGCGTGCACCAACTGGCGTCCCTGGGCCTGCAACCCGCCGCATAAGGACAGCCCATGACCAGCAGTCCCGAACACGCCAGGCTCCTGCGCCTGGCCACCCGCGCCTCGGTGGGCGTGGCCTGTGTGCTGATCATCACCAAGGCCATCGCCTGGTGGTTCAGTGGCTCGGTGGCCATGCTCGCCGGCTTGACCGACTCGCTGCTGGACGGCGTGACCTCGCTGCTCAACCTGCTGGCGGTGCATTACGCCCTGCGCCCCGCCGATGACGATCACCGTTATGGCCACGGCAAGGCGGAGTCACTGTCGGGCATGGCCCAGGCGCTGTTTATCGGCGCCAGTGCAGTGTTGATTGCGTTCCAGGCGTACCACCGTTTGCAACATCCCGAGCCCGTGGGCGCGCCCTGGCTGAGCATTGGCGTGATCGTGTTTTCGCTGGCGCTGACCGTGGCGTTGCTGATGCTGCAACATCGGGTGATCCGCGAAACCGGCTCCAACGCGGTACGCGCCGATTCGCTGCATTACCGCTCCGACCTGATGCTCAACGGCAGCATCCTGGTGGCGCTGGTGCTCGCAGGTTTCGGCTGGCATCAGGTGGACGCCTGGTTCGGCCTGGCGATTGCCGCTTACATCCTCTGGAGCGCCATCCAGATCGCGCGGGAAAGCTTCGCCGTATTGATGGACGAAGAACTGCCGGCGGACATCAGCCAGCACATGCTGGACCTGGCCCGTGGCGTACCGGGCGTACTGGGTGCCCATGACTTGCGCACGCGAGTTTCCGGCAACCACTGGTTTGTGCAGTTGCATCTGGAGTTGCCGGGGGAGCTGACGCTGTCAGTGGCCCATGGCATCAGCGATCAGGCCGCCGATGCCATTCATCAGGCCTACCCGAAGGCCGAGGTGCTGGTGCATGCGGATCCTGCGGATCAGCTAAAAGCGGCAAGCAACAAGCCCCAAGCTTGAAGCTTGAAGCTTGAAGCTAAAAACTTGAAGCTTGCAGCTGCTACTGTTGCACCTGATAACCGCGACTGCTCAGGCAGTTGCCCTGGGCCTGGCGATAGGTTTGCACCACCGCCGGGTCGGGGGCGTAGGTGACCGTGCGAGGGTCGAAACCACTCTGCTGCACGGCCCAGCGATAACAGTCGTAGCCGTCTTGCTGCACCTGGGCCGGCGACTGGCCGTTGGCGGGATACGCCACCACGTCATAACCGTTGCCCTGAGGCGCCGGTTGCGGTGCCGGCACGGCCGTCGGCGGTTGCACCACTACGTACTGCGCCGTGCTGCTCTCGTAGGCGTAATAGGCACCGGCGGCGAGAAAGAACAGCGAACTGCCCACCCACACTTCCCGCGCGTAATCCGGCAGGTATTGCACACGGATACCGTACGGCGGCGTCACCACCACATAGCGCGGGCCTTGCGGGCGATACCAGTAGCCGCCGGAGTAAAAGTAATCCTGGCCACGGTAGGGCACGCGGTAATTGCGGTCGGGAAAACGGTCGACGACGTAGCCTGGGCGATATTGCGGGCCCGACCCCCAACCGTTGCCGTGCCCATCGGGACGACCTGGCCAGCGGTGGTCGCCAGGACGGCCATTGTCGCCAGGCCGTGAACCTGGACCGCCCGCCTCCCAATGTCGGTTGTCGTCGTTACGCCGTGGGATATCGCGGTAATAGCCCTGGCGCGGCTCCTGGGTCTGGCGCACGGTATCGGGCCGCCCCTGGATCGGCAGGTTATTCGACGGCTGCGGTTGCGGCCGCCCCGGTTCATTCGCCTGCGGGCGCCCTTGCCATTGACCGCCGCCATTCTGGCCGCCGTGATCGCCATGGGGGTTCTGCGGGCGCGGCTGATTGTTCTCCGGGCGCCCACCGCCTTCCGGCCCCCGCTCGTGCTGCCCGCCGCCACCCTGTGGGCGCTGCCCCTGGCCCGGTGAGTTATCGCGTTCGTCGGCCACCGCCTGGGCGCCCACGCTGACCACCAGCAAACCAACACCTGCCATACGCCAGATGCGCTTCATGCTTTTCCTCACTGCGGATTAGGGCCTGTTCATGAGACTGGAAAAGCCTCGCCCGGTTCTGAGAGAGGTTATCAGTCACGAGAAGTATTTTCTTGAAGGAAAAGAAAAGGGGTGACCCGTCGGCCACCCCTTGAGAATTTCGTCCTGGCTCAACGCTTTTGACGTTGGCTCACCTCACGCCGTCTTCTGGACAGTGTGCAGCCTGGAGGCCGGCTCAACCCTGCTGGGGTGGCGGCCGCAGCGGGCCGGATTGGGCCCGCTGCAGTGGACTGTTGTCCAGGCGGTGATTCTGTTGATAAAGATACCCGTCTGCGCCCGATGGATGATTGCGAAGATTGCGTCAATAAACAGTGCTTGCGCAATTTTTAACCCTTCATGGATAATTCACCGCAATAGTTACGACAAAGGCTAACCCAATGAGCAAGCTTGACCGATACGACCTGAGTATTTTGGCGGAATTGCAGCGTGACGCACGGATCTCCAACCAGGAGCTGGCCGAGCGTATCGGCCTGTCGCCTTCGCCCTGCTCGCGCCGGGTCAAGCAATTGGAGGACGACGGCTACATCGCCCGCCAGGTCGCGTTGCTCGACCGCAAGATGCTCGGCCTGAGCCTGACCGCCTACGTATTGATCGGCATGGACCGGCACACCCCGGAACGTTTCGAGAATTTCGAAGCGGCCATCCGCACCCTGCCCCAGGTGCTGGAATGCAGCCTGGTGACCGGGATGGATGCCGACTATCAGTTGAAGGTGGTGGTGCCCGACATGGACCACTACCAGAAACTGCTGCTGGGCCACCTGACCCGGATTGAAGGCGTGACCAGCGTGCGTTCAAGCTTCGTGCTCAACCAAGTCTTGAACAGTACCGAACTGCCCCTGACTCACCTGCGCACCTGAGAACACTTAGGCTCAAATGTGGGAGGGGGCTTGCCCCCGATTGCGGTGGGTCAGTTGATAAATGTACCGACTGACACTCCGCTATCGGGGGCAAGCCCCCTCCCACATTTGAAGCACACTTCGATCCAGGTCAATGTAGCGTCTGTGGACACTGCCTTATACTTGCCGCCTGCCCTCGTCGGAAAAGCCCATGAACAACATCGATCCCGCCCTGTTCGAAGAATGGATGATGACCGGCCTGGTCACGATCCTGATTATCTTCATGGGCTTTATCGTCTGGGACCTGGCGAAAAAATCCAAGGCCGGGCGCTTTGGCTCGTTCATTCTGTTTTTCGTGCTGGGCCTGGGCGTGGCCGCGTTCATCATCAAGAGCGTGGTAATCGGCCTGATCGAGTCCGGCGCCTTATAAGCGCGCCGGTACGGCCTTCCACTGGCCCTGGTCGAGGCCTTCGATAGACCAGTCGCCAATGCGCACGCGCACCAGGCGCAATGTCGGCAGGCCCACCGCCGCGGTCATGCGCCGAACCTGACGGTTTCGCCCTTCGCGAATCACCAGTTCCAGCCAATGGGTAGGCACGCTTTTGCGAAAGCGCACGGGCGGGTTGCGTGGCCATAAATCCGGTTCCGCCAACGGCCGGGCCTCGGCGGGCAAGGTCATGCCGTCGTTAAGCTCCACCCCATCGCGCAGGCGTTGCAGCTGTTCTTCGGTGGGTTCGCCTTCGACCTGCACCCAGTAGGTTTTCGCCAGCTTGTGCCGGGGGTCGGCAATGCGTGCCTGCAACTGACCGTCGTTGGTCAGCAGCAACAGGCCTTCGCTGTCACGGTCCAGGCGGCCCGCCGGGTAGATGCCGGGGATGTCGATAAAATCCTTGAGGGTCGCGCGCCCGCCTTCGTCACTGAACTGGGTCAGCACATCGAAAGGCTTGTTGAACAGGATCAGCTTGGGCTCGGCCGGCGGCGCCTTGGCGACACGACGCGGGCCTGCATGCGGGGGTTTCACGCCAGGGCGGCGCGAATCGGGACGGGGTGGACGGGACATGGCGAAAAGAACATCTAACGGTCAGGACCGACAATGCTAGTGGCCTGACCGCTAAATGACCATCCCAACCGCTTAACGGAACGGTGGCTCGTCGAAGCTGCGCAGTTTGCGCGAGTGCAGCGAGTTGAGTTCGGTGCGCAACAGGTCGACGGCTTCGATGCCGATCTTCAAGTGCTGGCTGACCGCACGCTCATAGAACGCGTTGGCTGAACCGGGCAACTTGATCTCGCTGTGCAGCGGTTTATCCGACACACACAACAAGGTCCCGTACGGCACGCGCAAACGGTAGCCCTGGGCGGCGATGGTGCCGCTTTCCATGTCTACCGCCACGGCGCGCGACAGGTTGATCAGCGGCCGTTCCTGGGCCCAGCGCAGCTCCCAGTTGCGGTCGTCGTAGGTCAGCACGGTGCCGGTGCGCAGGCGTTTTTTCAGCTCTTCGCCTTTTTCGCCGGTGACTTTCGCCGCCGCCTGCTGCAGCGCAAGCTGCACCTCGGCCAGGGCCGGGATCGGGATGTTCGGCGGCACCACACGGTCCAGGATCCCATCGCGACGCATGTAGGCGTGAGCCAGCACGTAGTCGCCGATGGTCTGGGATTGGCGCAGGCCGCCGCAGTGCCCGATCATCAGCCAGCAATGCGGGCGCAGCACAGCGAGGTGGTCGGTGATGTTCTTGGCGTTGGACGGGCCCACGCCGATGTTCACCAGGGTCACGCCGTGGCCGTCACTGGCCTGCAGGTGATAGGCCGGCATCTGGTAGCGGTGCCACACCACGCCCGCGGCAATCGCCGACGCTTCGCCGTGGTCCATGCCTTTATCGATCACCACGTTGCCCGGCAGCACCATGCGGATAAACCGTGGGTCGCTGCGCAGTTGCTCCAGGCCATGCAGGATGAACTGGTCAACGTAGCGATGGTAATTGGTCAGCAGGATCCACGGCTGCACGTGGCGCCAGTCGCTGCCGGTGTAGTGCACCAGGCGGCGCAGGGAAAAGTCCACACGGGCCGCGTCGAACAGGGCCAGGGGCAGCGGGTCGGTGTTTTCCCAGTCATACAGGCCGTCGGCGATGCCGTCGGTGGCGGCGGACAAGTCGGTGCTGGGGAACACGCGGGCCAGGGTGGCAGCCGTCACGCCGGAGCCGGCCAGTTCGTCGCCCTGCTCCACCACGTAGGGGTAAGGAATGTTCTGCTGGCTGACGCCCACTTCCACCGTCACGGTGAAGTCGTGCATCAGCGGCACCAGTTGCTCCAGCAGGTATTTACGGAAGGCCGCCGGATGGGTGACGGTGACGCTGTAGGTACCCGGCAGCTGCACCTTGGCATACGCCCGGGTGGTCTGTGGGACTTCGCCGTGGCAGTGGTAAGTCAGGCGCAGTTCCGGGTAGCGAAACAGCGCACGTTGTTCGGCGTCGGGTTCGACGCGATCCTTGAGGTATTGCTTGAGGGCTTGATTGAGCGCGCCAGTCGCACGCTCATGCAGAGCGGCCAGCCGGTCCACGGCCTCTTCAGCGGTTTGAACGACAACAAAAGCTTCGGTCACGGTAAGCATCCTGTGTTCTGGACTTGCAGGCCTTTATCTTGCCTGTATCCAGGCTGCACTGAAACAGTCGGATTGGAATGCTCTTAATAATGTGGGAGGGGGCTTGCTCCCGATAGCGGAGTATCAGCCACCAGATGTATTGGCTGACACACCGCTATCGGGGGCAAGCCCCCTCCCACATGGGTTCGTGTTCAGGCAGGAGTTGAGCGGGCGACAAGGGCTTGTACATCCACGCCACGCGGCAAGGCGCCATACACTCGACCGTGCGACTCGCCCAGGCGACTGGCAATAAACCCATCACTGACCGCCGCATTCCCAGCCTCCAGCAACAGCTTGGCCTGCAGCGCCAGGGCAATATCCTCGGTCAGCTGGCGGGCGCGGTATTGAATATCCTGGGTGTCCATGAACGCCGACTTCAACCGCTCGATGTGCCGCGCCAGTCGCGGGTCGCCCTGCCCGTCGCCGAGTTCGACAAACAACGCCTCCAGCACGCCCGGCTCTTTCGACAAGGCCCGCAGCACATCCAGGCATTGCACGTTGCCGGAGCCTTCCCACGTCGAATTCACCGGCGCCTCACGGTACAGACGCGGCAGGATGCTGTCCTCCACATAACCGGCGCCGCCCATGCATTCGGCGGCTTCGTTGATCATGGCCGGCGCCCGCTTGCAGATCCAGTACTTGCCCACCGCCGTCACCAGCCGGGCGAACTTGGCTTCCTGTTCATTGCCCAGATGATCCAGCGCCCGTCCCATGCGCAGGCTCAAGGCCAGGGCCGCTTCGCTTTCCAGGGCCAGGTCGGCCAGCACGTTCTGCATCAGCGGCTGTTCGCTGAGCACGCGGCCGCCCACCGAGCGATGGGCGCAGTGATGGCTCGCCTGGGTCAACGCCTGGCGCATCAGTGCGCTGGAGCCAACCATGCAATCGAAGCGGGTCATGGCGACCATCTCGATGATGGTCGGCACGCCGCGCCCCTCTTCGCCGACCATCCAGGCCAGGGCGCCACGGAACTCCACTTCGCTGGAGGCGTTGGAGCAGTTGCCCAGCTTGTTCTTCAAACGCTGGATGTAGAACTCGTTGCGCGTGTCATCCGGGCGATGCCGGGGCAGCAGGAAACAGGTCAGGCCCTTGTCGGTCTGGGCCAGGGTGAGGAAGCCGTCGCACATCGGCGCCGAGCAGAACCATTTGTGGCCCACCAGTTCGTAGGCCTGCCCCGGACCGCCCGCGCCCACCGCGTAAGCTCGGGTAGTGTTGGCGCGCACGTCGGTGCCGCCCTGCTTTTCGGTCATGGCCATGCCGATGGTGGCACCGGCCTTGTGGGCGATGCCGACGTTGCGCGGGTCGTATTGGGTATTGAGAATTTTCGGCAGCCAGAGGTCCGCCAGGTCGGGCTGCAGCCGCAGGGCCGGGACGCAGGCGAAGGTCATAGTCAGCGGGCAACCGCTGCCCGCTTCGGCCTGGCTGTGCAGGTAGGTCATCGCGGCCCGCGCCACGTGGGCGCCGGATTGCGGGTGGGTCCACGGCAACGACGGCAGGCCATGCTCGACGGCGGTGCGCATCAGCTCATGGTAGGCCGGATGAAACTCCACCAGATCGATCCGATGGCCGTAACGGTCATGGCTGTTGAACACCGGCTTGTGCTGATTGGCCAGAAACCCGGCCGCCATCAACGGCCCGCCGGCCAGCGCACCATAGGCATCGATACGCGACTCGGCCCAGCCGGCGCCAAAGCGACGCGCCCACTCTTGCAGGGGCAGGTCGATGCGGTACAGGTTGGTACCGTCAAGGGACGGCGGCTGGTTGGTGACGTCGTGGGTTTCGGCAAACCGGTGCAGGTTCATGACGGGCCTCCTGGAAAAAAGGCCACGTGACACCGAGGCCCTGATTTCAGTTAAGCACCCTCAAACGCCTTAAAAAAGTGGCATACGCGCCGAATGCTCGGCGCTTTCGCCTTGCTGCGGACACAGTACGAGACGCTCCAGTGTCGCCTGCAAAGCCTCGAAACGCACCGGCTTGGCCAAGTGCTCGCTCATGCCGATGCCATGGCAGCGCTCACGATCGGTCACATTAAGCGCGGTGCTCAGGCCGATCACCGGCAACTCACCGCAGCCCGGCAAGGCACGAATCTGGCAGCACAACGAGAAGCCGCCCTCAGGCACATCCAGCACCACCGCGTCGAACCTGCTCTCCTGCAAAGCAGCCAGCGCCGCCGGGCCACCGTCCACCGCTTTGACCCGATAACCCAGCTTGAGCAGCATGCCACGCACCGCCAGTTGCGCCACGCTGTTGTCATCCACCAACAACACCGTGCACGCCTGCGGCGATCGTTGTGCAGGCTGCACCTGCGCGGCCGTCTTTGGTTCGGGCGGGATCGTCTTGACGTCCATTTCCAGCTGGAAGCGACTGCCCTTGCGGGGCTCTGAATGATGAGTGAGACGTCCGCCCACCAGCTCGATCAACTGCCGGCAAATCGCCAGGCCAATGCCCAGGCCGCCGTATTCGCGGGTCATCGAGCCATCGAGCTGGAAGAAGCGCTGGTACAGCGTGGCCTCGTCCAGAAAGGCGAAGCCGATACCGGTGTCGGTCACGATAAAGCTCAAGCGCCATTCGCCATCTGCCTGGGGAACCCCCACCACGCGCAAACGCACCGCGCCGTGGTGGGTGAATTTGAAGGCGTTGTCCAACAGGCAATCCAGGCACTGGGTCAGCTTGTCGGCGTCACCGATCACCCGGTCCGGCACGGTATCGGCAACGTCCACGGAAAATTCCAGGCCCTTGGCCTGGGCGCTGGCGGTGAACTGCTGACGCAAGGTATCCAGCACAGCGCGCAAGCCGAACACCTGCGGTCGGGCAGCCAGGCGGCCGGCCTGCAACTCGGTCAGGGTGAGAATGCCGTTGACCATGCGCATCATGTCCCGCGCCGAACCTGCGGCAGTTTGCTGGTACTGCGCCAGCTCATCGTCCAGAGACTCGGTTTGCATCAGTTCAAGGGAGCCGATCACGCCGTTCATCGGCGTGCGCAATTCGTGGGTCAAGGTGGCGAGGAATTCATCCTTGAGCCGATTGCTGCGCGCCAGTTGCTGGTTGAGCACTTCGAGCTTCTGACTGGCGTCGAACAGGATCTGCGCCTGCTGCTCGCGCATGCCGTTGATGCGGTCGGCCAGGGCCAGGGACAGCAGCGCGACTTCGATGGCCGAGCCGATCTGGCTGGCATACATGGTGAGGAATACGTTGGGCAGATAGCCCAGCACCATCAGCGTATTGACCACCCCGCCGAGCAAGAACGCCGACCAGGCGATGATGAAATAGCGCGCCATGCGCTGGCCGCAATACCAGGCCTTGATCGCCGCCACGAAGATGGTCACGGTGAACACCAGCGCCAACGCAGTGGCCAGGCGCAGCGCCACCGCGTAGCTGGTCACCAGCGCCAGCACCATGACCAGCCCGCCACAGGACGCCAGCGCCAGCAGGGTGCGGTTGAGCCAGCGGCTGTGTTGCGCAGTGTGCAGGAAGCTGCGCGCGAACAGGCTGCCAAACAACGCCGCCGAGCCAATCAGGAATGGCACCGCCGCGTTCGCCCACCACGGGTTGTTCGGCCAGAAGTACTCCACGGCCACGCCGTTGACCGACAACTGATACAGGCCGAACGAGGCGATATACAGGATGTAATAGAGGTAGCTGGTGTCGCGCACACTTAAATAGATGAACAGGTTGTAGACCAGCATGCCCAGCAACACGCCGTAGATAGCGCCCAGCACATACAGGCGCAGCGGCTGCTCTTCCATATAGGCAGTGCCTGCCCAGAGGGTCAACGGCGCCTGGATCGAGCCTTGGCTCTGGAGGCGCAGGTAGACCGTCTGCCGCTGGTCGGGTACGAAGTTGAGCTTGAACAGGTAATTGCTCTGGCGCACTTCGCGGCTGGAAAACGGCAACGCGCTGCCGGTGCGGGTGGTCAGCCGATAGTTGCCGGTGCCGTCGTTCTGGTACAGGTCCAGGCGATTGAGCGGCGGGTAAGCCAGTTCCAGAAACCACGTACGCGGGGAGCGGGGGTCAACGGCGGTGTAGTGCAGGTTGACCTTGAGCCAGAACACCGAGCGCGAATAACCGGCATTGAGGGTGGGCTTGTCGTGAGTCTTGAATTGGGTGGCGTAGGCAGGGGAACTGACGTCGGCGATGGTGAGGGTGCCGGTTGGGTCTTCGAGCACTTGCATAACCCGGCCCAGTGGCAGGCTTGGGGTGCTCTGATTGAACTCGACGGCACCGGCCAGCAGCGGCAGCCCGCACAATAATAAAATCAGCAAATAGCGCATAGAGCCCCAGCGTGGCCTGTCCGGTTATGTCAAAAAGCCCCCCATCCTTTTGAGAAGACGTATACCGGCGATACAGTAAGTTGTTTGGATCCACTCTAGCATAGCCGCTAAAGGCCATTGGACACCATTGGAACTATTTTTCGGATGGCTCTGGGACGCGGTTTTCAGGGACATTCATTCGTTTTTCCGTGATTACAAAGGCGCTGCGCAACGCAACATTCCCTTATCGCCGGACAGCCACGCAAAAAGCGTTTGGTGGTAAGCTCGCGCACCATGAATATCTACAGCTCTCGCCCTGTTGTTCTCTGTCTCTCCGGCCACGATCCCAGTGGTGGCGCCGGCTTGCAGGCAGATATCGAAGCCCTGCTCGCCCAGGGTTGCCACGCGGCGCCTGCCGTCACCGCGCTGACCGTGCAGAACACCGTCAACGTCAGCGACTTCCGCGTGCTCGACCGCGAGTGGGTGCTGGCCCAGGCCAATGCCGTGCTCGGCGATTCGCAAGTCGCAGCGGTGAAGCTGGGCATGCTGGGGTCTACCGCGATGGTCGACACGGTGGTCGAACTGCTGCAGGCGCATCCGCACCTGCCGGTGGTCTGCGACCCGGTGCTGCGCGCCGGCGGTGGCGGCAGCCTGGGCAAGGATGAAGTGGGCTATGCGATGCGCGAGCGGCTGTTGCCCCTGGCACTGATCGCCACGCCCAACCTGCCCGAAGCGCGCATCCTTGCCGAATTGCCTGACGGCAGCGCCGATGAATGCGCCGAGAAGCTGCTCCCGTTCATCAAGCACCTGCTGATCACCGGCGGCCACGGCGACGAGCACGAAGTGCACAACCGCCTGTACAGCCGCGACGGCAGCCGCCACACCTACACCTGCCAACGTCTGCCCGGCAGCTATCACGGCTCCGGTTGCACGCTGGCCAGCGCATTGGCGGGGCGACTTGCGCAGGGCGAAGGCCTGGCCAGCGCCGTACAGTCGGCGCTGAACTACACCTGGCGCACCTTGCGTGACGCCGAACAACTCGGCCAGGGCCAGTTCGTACCGCGTCGGTTGCCACTGGATTTCTGCTCGTAGCTCACCGTTCACCACCACTTACCGCTCGTCACAGCAAGGGGCTTGCCCGATGAAACTACGTGGCCTTTACGCCATTACCGACAGCCAACTGTTGGCCGGCAAGTTCCTCGCCTACGTCGAAGCGGCGCTGGAAGGCGGCGTGACACTGTTGCAGTACCGCGACAAAAGCAGCGACGACGCGCGCCGCCTGCGTGAAGCCGAGAAACTGCGTGAGCTGTGCGCGCGCTACAAGACTCAATTGATCATCAACGACGACGCCGAACTGGCCGCACGCCTGGGCGTGGGCGTGCACCTGGGCCAGACCGACGGCCCGCTGACCCCGGCCCGTTCGCTGCTCGGCTCCAGGGCGATCATCGGTGCCACGTGCCACAGCCAGATCGAACTGGCCGAACAGGCTGCCAGGGAGGGCGCCAGCTATGTCGCCTTTGGCCGTTTCTTCAATTCCACCACCAAGCCCGGCGCCCCTGCCGCCAGCCTTGAAATGCTGGCCGAGGCGCGCAAGCGCCTGAACCTGCCGATCTGCGTGATCGGCGGCGTCACCCTGGAAAACGCCGAACCGCTGGTGGCCCACGGGGCCGACCTGCTCGCCGTGGTGCACGGCCTGTTCGGCGCCGACAGCACCCAGGAAGTCACGCGCCGCGCCCGTGCATTCAACGACCTTCTTAAATCTTCAGTTTAGAGAGCCCGATCATGTCCCGTTCCGAAACCCTGTTTGCCAACGCCCAGAAACACATCCCCGGTGGTGTGAACTCCCCCGTGCGTGCGTTCAAGAGCGTGGGCGGCACGCCGTTGTTCTTCAAGCACGCAGAAGGCGCCTATGTCACCGACGAAGATGACAAGCGCTACGTCGACTACGTCGGCTCCTGGGGCCCGATGATCCTCGGTCACAGCCATCCGGACGTGCTGGACGCCGTACGCCAGCAGCTGCAGCACGGTTTGTCCTACGGTGCTCCGACCGCGATGGAAACCGAGATGGCCGACCTGGTCTGCTCGATCGTGCCGTCGATGGAAATGGTGCGCATGGTCAGCTCCGGCACCGAAGCCACCATGAGCGCCATCCGCCTGGCCCGTGGTTTCACCGGTCGCGACAGCATCATCAAGTTCGAAGGCTGCTACCACGGCCATTCCGACAGCCTGCTGGTGAAAGCCGGCTCCGGCGCGCTGACCCAGGGCGTTCCGAGTTCGGCCGGCGTGCCGGCCGCGTTTGCCAAACACACCCTGACCCTGCCATTCAACGACATCGCCGCCGTGGAGCAGATGCTCAGTGAAGTCGGCCAGGACGTGGCCTGCATCATCGTCGAGCCGGTCGCCGGCAACATGAACTGCGTACCGCCGGCCCCGGGCTTCCTCGAAGGCTTGCGCGAGCAGTGCGACAAGCACGGCGTGGTGTTGATCTTTGACGAAGTGATGACCGGTTTCCGTGTCGCCCTCGGCGGTGCCCAGGCTCACTATGGCGTCACACCGGACCTGAGCACCTTCGGCAAAATCATCGGCGGCGGCATGCCCGTGGGCTGCTTCGGCGGCAAGCGCGAGATCATGCAGCACATCGCTCCCCTGGGCCCGGTCTACCAGGCCGGCACGCTGTCCGGTAACCCGCTGGCAATGGCCGCCGGCCTGACCACCCTGCGCTTGATCAGCCGCCCGGGCTTTCACGCCGAGCTGACCGACTACACCACCCGCCTGCTGGACGGCCTGCAAGTGCGCGCCGACGCCGCCGGCATCCCGTTTGTGACCACCCAGGCCGGCGGCATGTTTGGCCTGTATTTCAGCGGCGCCGACGACATCGTCACCTTTGATGACGTCATGGGCAGCGACGCTGACTTGTTCAAGCGCTTCTTCCACCTGATGCTCGAAGGCGGTGTGTACCTGGCACCAAGCGCCTTTGAAGCCGGCTTCACCTCGATCGCCCATGGCGATGCCGAGCTCAAGCTGACCCTGGATGCTGCCGAGCGCGCCTTCGCGGCCCTGAAATAAGTGACGGCACTGCGCTGACGTTGCCTGTGGCAGCGTCAGATTTGCTACTTTGCTTACAGAGATTTCCTGGTTTTTTCGAGAATTGCCCTGCAATCCGGCAGATAACTTGCCCAAGCAGCAGAAAAACGAGTAAAGACTTTGTAAGCAGAGGCCTGCTTATTTCATAATGCGCGCTTATTGGACTCCTTGAGGGTCCGCGCGCCCCGTCAGAGGTAAGTCGATTCCCATGAAACGCACCGGCCGCACCCTGGTTCTGGGCTGCCTGTTGCTCCTTCAGCCGCTGCTGGCGCATGCACAAGCAGGCGGCAACTCGTTGTTAATCCCAGCGATGGGTCGCTGCACCCTCAATACCCAGCCCGACACCCAGGCCGAAGCCCTGAGCGCGTGCCAGAAACAGGCCGATGAGGGGGATGCGCAAGCGCAGTACGAGTTGGGCGAGTACTACCACGACAGCAAGAACCCGGCCGTCGACCTCAACAAAGCGTTGAGCTACTTCGAAAAGGCCTCGCTCCAGGGCCACGCCCAGGCGCAATTCCAGTTGGGCAATATGTTCTTTCGCGGCGAAGGCGTACCGGCCAATAACGTCCAGGCCTACATCGTGCTGAAAATGGCTGCGGTCAACGGCGCCGAAGACGCGCTGGACACCGCCGACGAAGTCGCCGAGCACATGCAGCGCGATGAACTGGAAGTGGCAACCCAGGTGCTGGGGCAAATCTTCCGCAATTACCTGCAGGAACTGCAGAGTGCCGACGGGCGTTCGCCCTTCTCACCCCTGCCCTGATCGGCCCTACTTCTCAGGCATCGGCATCGGAAACGGCATGACATTGCTCACGCCGCGCGCTTCGCTGATCTTGGGCGTGCCCAGGCGCTCGACTTCATCGATGCGCACAATCGAATGCATCGGCACAAAACTGCGCACCACGCCTTCAAACTGAGCCTTGAGCTTTTCTTCGCCCGGGTCGACGACCAACTGGGTGCGCTCGCCAAAGACGAACTCTTCCACCTCCAGAAAACCCCACAGATCACTTTGATAGATCTGCTTGGCGTACATTTCGAACACCTGGCCCTGGTTGAGGAAAATCACCTTGTAGATTGGAGCTTCACGTTTGGTCATGGTGGGCGAGCAACACATCGGGGATATAAAAGAGGGCGCGAACTATAGCATGGCACCCGATGCACAGCGCTAGGAACCAATGGGCATGCCCCCTATAATGCGCGGTTCTTTACCACCAGTTGACGATTCCCATGGCCAAGAAGCTTTACATCGAAACCCACGGTTGCCAGATGAACGAGTACGACAGCTCGCGCATGGTCGATCTGCTGGGCGAACACCAGGCCCTGGAAGTCACCGCCCGCGCCGAAGATGCCGACGTAATCCTGCTCAATACCTGCTCGATCCGCGAACGGGCCCAGGACCGTGTGTACTCGCAGCTGGGCCGCTGGCGCGAATTGAAGCTGGCCAACCCGGACATGGTGATCGCCGTCGGCGGTTGCGTGGCCAGCCAGGAAGGCGCCGCGATCCGCGACCGCGCGCCCTATGTCGATGTGGTCTTCGGCCCGCAGACGCTGCACCGTCTGCCGGAAATGATCGACGCCGCGCGCGTCACCAAGTTGCCGCAAGTAGACGTATCGTTCCCCGAAATCGAAAAATTCGACCATTTGCCCGAGCCGCGCATCGATGGGCCAAGCGCCTACGTGTCGGTGATGGAAGGCTGCAGCAAATACTGCACCTTCTGTGTAGTGCCCTACACCCGTGGCGAAGAAGTCAGCCGGCCGTTCGACGATGTGCTGGCGGAAATCATCCACCTGGCCGAAAACGGCGTGCGTGAAGTGACCCTGCTGGGCCAGAACGTCAACGGTTACCGTGGCCTGACCGACGATGGCCGCCTGGCCGACCTGGCGGAGCTGATCCGTGTGGTCGCCGCCGTCGACGGCATCGAGCGCATCCGCTACACCACGTCGCACCCGCTGGAGTTCTCCGACAGCCTGATCCAGGCCCACGCCGAAGTGCCGGAGCTGGTCAAGCACCTGCATCTGCCGGTGCAGTCGGGCTCGGACCGCATCCTGTCGGCGATGAA
The DNA here is from genome assembly GCF_034043515.1 of Pseudomonas sp. MUP55. Taxonomy (NCBI): domain Bacteria; kingdom Pseudomonadati; phylum Pseudomonadota; class Gammaproteobacteria; order Pseudomonadales; family Pseudomonadaceae; genus Pseudomonas; species Pseudomonas sp. MUP55. The sequence continues at coordinate 5,153,327 of NZ_CP138214.1, forward strand.
ACGCAACCATACGGCCCTGGAGTACAAATCCAAGCTGCGCAAATTGCGCGCCGCCGTGCCAGGCATCTGCATCAGCTCCGACTTCATCGTTGGCTTTCCTGGCGAGACCGAGAAAGATTTCCAGCAGACCATGAAGCTGATCGAGGACGTGGGTTTCGACTTCTCCTACTCGTTTGTCTACAGCCAACGCCCGGGCACCCCAGCGGCCGACCTGCTGGACGAAACCCCGGAAGCGCTGAAAAAGGAACGTTTGAATGCGCTGCAACATCGCCTGAATCAGCAGGGTTTCGAGATCAGCCGACAAATGGTCGGTTCGATCCAGCGCATCCTGGTGACCGATTATTCGAAAAAGGACCCTGGCGAATTGCAGGGCCGCACCGAGAACAATCGCATCGTCAACTTCCGCTGCGATAACCCGACCCTGATCGGCCAGTTTGCCGACGTGCACATCGACGCGGCCCAGCCGCACTCGTTGCGCGGGTCTCTGGTCCAGTAACACCGATCCAATGTGGGAGGGGGCTTGCCCCCGATGGCGGTGTGTCAGCCAGTACATGCGGTGACTGGCACTGCGCTATCGGGGGCAAGCCCCCTCCCACACTGGGACCGTGCAGCATTCCGATAACGTAAGTGCTTTCGCACACCGACGCCTGGCGTTATTCTCTCTTTCACCTCAACAGCCAAAGGGCGGCTAAAAGCGACCTTGAACGCACCTACAGTAGAACCCCATCGTTTTCTCCTCGAGCCCTTTGAGGCTCGCCGTTTCGCCAACCTGTGCGGACAGTTCGACGAGCACCTGCGCCTGATCGAACAACGCCTGAGCATCGAGATCCGCAACCGCGGCAATCAGTTCGAGCTCATTGGTGAACCCCACCACACCACGTCTGCGGAAAACCTGCTGCGTCGTCTCTACCGCGAAACCAAGGGCAGTGAGCTGTCGCCGGAAACGGTGCACCTGTACCTGCAGGAATCCGCCGTGGAAGACCTGGCCAGCAACCCCGTGGCCGAAGCCAGCGTGGCCCTGCGTACCAAGAAAGGCATGATTCGCCCACGCGGCTTGAATCAGCAGAAGTACGTCAAGGAAATCCTCGGCAACGACATCAACTTCGGCATCGGCCCGGCCGGTACCGGCAAGACGTATCTAGCCGTGGCCTGTGCAGTCGATGCCCTGGAGCGCGAACAGGTGCGTCGCATCCTGCTGGTGCGCCCCGCCGTCGAAGCGGGCGAAAAGCTCGGTTTCCTGCCCGGCGACCTGGCCCAGAAGATCGACCCGTACCTGCGTCCGCTCTACGACGCACTCTACGAGATGCTGGGCTTTGAATACGTCGCCAAGCTGATCGAACGCCAGGTGATCGAAATTGCTCCGCTGGCGTACATGCGTGGTCGTACCTTGAACAACAGCTTCATCATTCTCGACGAAAGCCAGAACACCACCGTCGAACAGATGAAGATGTTCCTCACCCGTATCGGTTTCGGCTCCACGGCCGTAATCACCGGCGACATCACCCAGGTCGACCTGCCCAAGGGCACCAAGTCGGGCCTGGGCCAGGTGATCGAAGTGCTCAAGGACGTGCCAGGCATCAGCTTTACGCATTTCATGCCCAAGGACGTGGTGCGCCACCCGCTGGTGCAACGCATTGTCGAGGCCTATGAGCGTTTCGAACACCGCGACGACGGCCTGTCCAAGGACGTACGCCGCGATGCTTGAGCTTGACCTGCAACTGGCCACCGAAGCGGCCGCGCCCAGCGAAGCCCAGTTCCGTCAGTGGTGCGAACTGGCCTTGCGCCAGCGCACCGCCGATTCGGAGCTGACCATTCGTCTGGTGGACGAGCCCGAAGGCCGTGAGCTGAATCACACCTGGCGTCAGAAAGACTACGCGACCAACGTGCTGTCATTCCCCGCCGACGTGCCCGACGAGTTCCTGGATATCCCGCTGCTGGGCGACCTGGTGATCTGTGTCGCGGTAGTGGAACGTGAGGCGCAGGAGCAAGAAAAGGAACTCGAGGCCCACTGGGCCCATCTAGTCATTCATGGCTGCTTGCATCTCTTGGGTTACGACCATATAGACGATGACGAAGCCGAGGAAATGGAAGCACTGGAACGAACGTTGCTTGCAGAACTGGGCCATCGAGACCCGTATGCAGACGACGAAAACCAATCGACACTCAACTGAAACAATCAAGGATTTAGAGTAATCGCTATGAGCGAAGACCGATCGAGCAACGGGCAAAAGTCATGGCTGGGTAAATTGACCCAGGCTTTTGCCCACGAGCCGAAAAACCGCCAGGAGCTGCTGGAGCTACTGCGCGAGGCCCATCAGAACAAGTTGCTGGACAGCGAAGCGCTGGCCATCGTCGAAGGCGCCATCCAGGTCGCTGACCTGCAAGTACGCGACATCATGGTGCCGCGTTCGCAGATGATCAGCATCAAGGCGACCCAGACCCCGCGGGAATTCCTCCCGGCCGTGATCGACTCGGCGCACTCGCGCTACCCGGTGATCGGCGAAAGCCATGACGACGTCATGGGTGTCCTGTTGGCCAAGGACCTGTTGCCGCTGATCCTCAAGGAGAACGGCGACAGCTTCAACATCAAGGACCTGCTGCGCCCGGCCACCTTCGTGCCCGAGTCCAAGCGCCTGAATGTGCTGCTGCGCGAATTTCGCGCCAACCACAACCACATGGCCATCGTGATCGACGAATACGGTGGCGTGGCGGGGCTGGTGACCATCGAAGACGTGCTGGAACAGATCGTCGGCGACATCGAAGACGAGCACGACGTCGAAGAAGACAGCTACATCAAGCCACTGCCCAGCGGTGACTTCCTGATCAAGGCATTGACGCCTATCGAGAACTTCAACGAGTTCTTCGACAGCGAATTTTCCGACGATGAATTCGACACCGTCGGCGGCCTGGTGATGAGTGCGTTCGGGCATCTGCCCAAGCGTAACGAAACCACCGAGATCGGCGCGTATCGTTTCCGCATCCTGAATGCCGACAGCCGTCGCATCCATCTGATCCGCCTGACTCCGATTGCCCGCTAAGGACTGACATGCGCCGTATGATTGCACCCGGCTGGCCCGGTAACTTGCTGGCCGTGGTGGCCGGCGCCATTACCACCCTGGCGCTGGCGCCGTTCGACATCTGGCCGCTGGCGCTGGTGGCGGTGGGTGTGTTCTATATCGGCCTGCGTGAGCTGACACCGCGCCAGGCCCTGGGCCGCGGCTGGTGTTTCGGCTTCGGCCTGTTTGGCGCGGGCACCAGCTGGATCTACTACAGCATCCACCACTTCGGCGGCGCTTCGGTGCTGCTGGCGGGCTTCTTGATGCTGCTGTTCACCGCCGCCATCGCCTGGTTCTTCGCCCTGCCCGCCTGGCTGTGGGCGCGCTGGCTGCGCCGCAATGAAGCGCCGCTGGCCGATGCGCTGACGTTCGCCGCGTTGTGGGTCGGCCAGGAAGCCTTTCGTGGCTGGTTCCTTACCGGTTTTCCGTGGTTGTACTCCGGCTACAGTCAACTCGACGGCCCGCTCAGCGGTCTGGCGCCCCTGGGCGGGATGTGGCTGATTTCCTTCGCCCTGGCGCTGACGGCTGCTGTGCTGTGTAATCTGCCGCGCCTGCTGGCAAGCAAGCGCAACAGCTTCATCGCCGCAGGCCTGGTGCTGCTCGTTGCGCCGTGGGCCATCGGCCTTGCGCTCAAGCATCATGCCTGGACCTCGCCTTCCGGCCCGCCATTGAGCGTGGCCGCCATTCAAGGCAACGTCGAACAGAGCATGAAGTGGGACCCGGATCAGCTCAATGCGCAGTTGGCGCTGTACCGCGACATGAGCTTGAGCTCCAAGCGCGTCGACCTGCTGGTGTGGCCGGAAACCGCCGTACCGGTGCTCAAGGAGTCGGTCGAAGGTTATCTGGGCATGATGGGCAAGTTCGCCGCCAGCCGTAATACCGCGCTGATCACCGGGGTACCGATTCGCCAGGAGGTGCGCCATGAAAAGCGTTACTTCAATGGCATCACCGTGGTCGGCGAAGGCGACGGCACCTACCTCAAGCAAAAGCTGGTGCCCTTCGGTGAATACGTGCCCCTGCAGGATATGTTGCGCGGCTTGATCGCCTTCTTCGACCTGCCGATGTCGGATTTTGCCCGCGGCCCTTCCGACCAGCCGATGCTGCAGGCCAAGGGTTATCAGATTGCGCCGTTCATCTGCTATGAAGTGGTGTACCCGGAGTTCGCCGCCGGCCTGTCGGCCCAGAGCGACTTGCTGCTGACGATCAGCAACGATACGTGGTTCGGCCGCTCCATCGGCCCGCTGCAACATCTGCAGATGGCGCAGATGCGTGCGCTTGAAGCCGGACGCTGGATGATCCGCGCCACCAACAACGGCGTGACCGGCCTGATCAACCCGTTTGGGCAGATCACCGCGCAGATCCCGCAATTCGAGCGCGGCATTCTCTACGGCGACGTGGTGCCGATGCACAACCTCACGCCCTACCTGCAATGGCGGTCGTGGCCGTTGATCATCGTGTGCGTGCTGTTGTTCGGCTGGGCGCTGCTGGCGGCCCGGATGGCCAAAACGGTCTAACAGATCAACCACAAAACCATTGTGGGAGGGGGCTTGCCCCCGATTGCGGTGTATCAGTAACAAATGTGCTGACTGACACTCCTCTATCGGGCGCAAGCCCCCTCCCACATTTTAATCTGCATTTCAATCAGCAGGGTTAGCGGTAGAACAACCGATACCCCACCTGCCCCACCGCCTCGTTGATCAATTGCCCGCTCTGCCACACCGACTTGACCTCCGGCATCCAGCCGCCCAGCGGACGCGCATTGTCCACGCCCAGGAAGCCCACGGGCGCCGGCACCACGGTAAAGCCGGCCTTCTCGAAGCTCCACACCGAACGCGGCATGTGCCAGGCCTGGGTCACTACCACCACGCGCTTGATGCCCTGCGGCAATAGAATCTCGGCGCTCATCTGTGCATTTTCCCAGGTGGTGCGGCTGCGCTCTTCCTTCCAGCGCACGCTCACGCCGAAATCATCCTGCATCGACACGGCCATCAGCTCTGCTTCGCTGGGCGGCGTGCCATAGTGCAAGCCACCGGTGGTCAATACCGGCAACCCGGACGCCTTGGCCAGACGCGCGGCAAAACGCTGACGCTCCAAGCCGATGCCGGTGGGCTGATCGCTGCCCCACGCCACGTCCCCGCGTTCACGGCCGGAGCCGAGCACCACAATCGCATCGGCGCGCTGGGCCAGCGCCGCCCAGTCATCACGGGCCAGGGGCGGCACGGTCTCCAGGGCATTCGCGCCCCACTGCACCATCACCGGCAGGCTGATCAACCACATCCCGCCCAACCCCAAGGCAAAGCAACACCCCGCCAAGCGCGGACGACTGCGGCGAAACCACCAGGCAAGCGCCAGCAACAGCAAAAAAATACCGGGCGGCAACAACAGTTGTTTAATGAAATAACGAAAAGGCATCGGGCATCTCCAAAGATGCCCGAAGCCTAGATGCAACGGGGTTCAGCAACAATCCTTACCAGCACATTTTGCAAAAGTAGCGGATAACGCGGGGTCACTTGCACCGTGTGGACCGGAACTTGTCCGGGCCGCGACCGGCCGCCAGGTCCTTCAGCCACACGACATTGGCCGTACCAGAACACGCCTGGACTGGCGGGGAGGCCTGCCCATGAGAGGCGCGTGAGCGATGAAACGCCAGGTAGTTCTTGATCAGTTCAAGCTCCGCCTGGCTCAAGCCTCGCAACTCCAGCTCCAGAGGCCGTTCATCACGCAATCGGCCCGCGGTTCTTGCGGCATCCAATGCCCGACCCAAACGGTCGATCAGTCCTTCATATAACTGCGGTTTCGTTAAAGTTCGCTGCGATTCAGCCATCCCCTCACCTCATTGAAGAAATACGTGCTCCCCAATAAACAGCGTAGCCCCCGTGGCTGCGCCTGCCCGATGCCGCGACAGACGGCCCTGCCTGCGCAATCAGGGTTTCCCTCGATAGAGTGGGGTCATGTATGCTACGGCGCTTCCTGTAACTCCACTTCCCGCAGGGTTTGGGCACGCACGCGCCGCTTTCTGGTGTCGAACAACCCGGACAATGCACCGAAGAGGAATAGGCCACCCTTATTCAGTTCAAAAGTAGCCATGCACGAACAATATCAGCCCCGTGAAATAGAAAATGCCGCACAAACCTTCTGGGACGAGCAGAAGTCCTTTGAAGTCAGCGAACAGCCAGGCAAGGAGACTTACTATTGCCTATCGATGTTCCCTTACCCCAGCGGCAAGCTACACATGGGGCACGTGCGTAACTACACCATCGGCGACGTGATCTCTCGCTACCAGCGCATGCTCGGCAAGAACGTTCTGCAACCCATGGGTTGGGACGCTTTCGGCATGCCGGCGGAAAACGCCGCGATGAAAAACAACGTGGCCCCCGCCAAGTGGACCTACGAAAACATCGCCTACATGAAGACCCAGCTGCGCAGCCTGGGTCTGGCGGTGGACTGGTCCCGCGAAGTGACCACCTGCAAGCCGGACTACTACCGCTGGGAACAATGGCTGTTCACTCGCCTGTTCGAAAAAGGCGTGATCTACAAGAAAAGCGGCACCGTGAACTGGGACCCGGTCGACCAGACCGTACTGGCCAACGAACAGGTGATCGACGGTCGCGGCTGGCGCTCCGGCGCGCTGATCGAAAAGCGCGAAATCCCGATGTATTACTTCAAGATCACCGCCTATGCGGATGAACTCTTGTCGAGCCTCGACGACTTGCCGGGCTGGCCTGAGCAGGTCAAGACCATGCAGCGCAACTGGATTGGCAAATCCAAAGGCATGGAAGTGCAGTTCCCCTACAACGTCGACTCGATCGGCGAAGCGGGCGCACTCAAGGTGTTCACCACCCGCCCCGACACCCTGATGGGCGCCACTTACGTCGCCGTGGCCGCCGAACACCCGCTGGCCACCCAGGCCGCACAGAACAACCCCGAGTTGCAGGCGTTCATCGCTGAATGCAAAGGCGGCAGCGTGGCTGAAGCCGACGTCGCGACCCAGGAGAAAAAAGGCCTGCCGACCGGCCTGTTCGTCGAGCACCCGTTGACTGGCGAGAAGCTGCCGGTCTGGGTCGCCAACTACGTGCTCATGCACTACGGCGACGGCGCGGTGATGGCCGTACCGGCCCACGACGAACGCGATTTCGAATTCGCCACTAAATACAGCCTGCCGATCAAGTCCGTGGTGCGCACCAGCTCGGGCGAAACCAACCCGGCCCCATGGCAGGACGCCTACGGCGAACACGGCACCCTGATCAACTCCGGCGAGTTCGACGGCCTGGACTTCCAGGGCGCGTTCGACGCCATCGAAGTCGCGCTGGTCAAGAAAAACCTCGGTGCCTCGCGCACCCAGTTCCGCCTGCGCGACTGGGGCATCAGCCGCCAGCGCTACTGGGGCTGCCCGATCCCGATCATCCACTGCCAAAGCTGTGGCGACGTGCCGGTGCCGGAAGACCAGTTGCCGGTGGTGTTGCCCGAAGACGTGGTGCCGGACGGCGCCGGCTCGCCATTGGCGCGCATGCCCGAGTTCTACGAGTGCAGCTGCCCGAAATGCGGCCAGCCTGCCAAGCGTGAAACCGACACCATGGACACCTTCGTCGAGTCCTCGTGGTATTACGCCCGTTACGCGTCGCCGCACTATGAAGGTGGCCTGGTCGAGAAATCCGCAGCCGACCACTGGTTGCCGGTGGATCAATACATCGGTGGCATCGAGCACGCCATCCTGCACCTGCTGTATGCGCGCTTCTTCCACAAGCTGATGCGTGACGAAGGCCTGGTCAGCTCCGACGAACCGTTCAAGAACCTGCTGACCCAAGGCATGGTGATCGCCGATACCTACTATCGCCGCGAAGCCAATGGCGCCTACACCTGGTTCAACCCGGCGGACGTCGAGCTTGAGCGCGACAGCAAAGCCAAGGTCATCAGCGCCAAGCTCAAATCCGACGGCCTGCCGGTGGAAATCGGCGGCACCGAGAAGATGGCCAAGTCCAAGAACAACGGCGTCGACCCGCAATCGATGATCGATCAGTTCGGCGCCGACACCTGCCGCCTGTTCATGATGTTCGCCTCGCCGCCCGACATGAGCGCCGAATGGTCCGACTCCGGCGTCGAAGGCTCGCACCGCTTCCTCAAGCGCGTCTGGCGCCTGGCCCATGCCCACGTCAGCCAGGGCCTGCCGGGCAAGCTGGACGTGGCAGCCTTGAATGATGAGCAAAAGGCAGTTCGTCGCAGCATCCACCTGGCTATCCGCCAGGCCAGCCAGGACGTAGGGCAGAACCACAAGTTCAACACCGCCATCGCCCAGGTGATGACGCTGATGAACGTGCTGGAGAAAGCCGCGCAGGCCACCGAACAGGATCGCGCATTAATTCAGGAAGGCCTGGAAACGGTTACCCTGCTGCTGGCGCCGATCACGCCGCACATCAGCCACGAATTGTGGGCTCGCCTGGGCCACAGCGGTGCCGTCATCGATGCCCGCTGGCCGGTGCAGGATGACAGCGCGCTGGTACAGGACACGCTGCAACTGGTGATTCAGGTCAATGGCAAGTTGCGCGGTCAGATCGACATGCCGGCCAGCGCCAGCCGTGAAGAAGTCGAAGCGGCCGCACGCTGCAACGAAAACGTGCTGCGCTTTACCGAAGGCCTGACGATCCGCAAAGTGATCGTAGTGCCCGGAAAACTGGTCAATATCGTCGCCAGCTAAATTGGATCGGGCGCAGGGCTTGAGCCCTGCGCCGAACTAAACCTTCAGGGCCTCGATAAGGCCCGCCTGGTTTCAAGGGGAGCAACAACATGATCAAACGCAATCTGCTGGTAATGGGCCTGGCCGTTCTGTTGAGCGCTTGCGGCTTCCAGCTGCGCGGCACCGGCACCAACGAACTGTCGCTCAAGGAACTCGACGTCAGCGCACGCAACGCCTACGGCGAAACCGTCACGCAACTGCGCCAGACCCTGGAAAACAGCGGTGTGCGCGTCTATACCGGCGCCACCTACAAACTGGACCTGGTCGATGAGCGCGAAACCCAGCGCAACATCAGCTACGCCAGTGCCGGCCGTGCCTCGGACGTCGAGTTGACCACCACCGTCAACTTCGAAGTACAGGGCCGCGACCACCTGCCGCTGATGGGCGACAAGATCCAGGTCCAGAAAGTCGTGAGCCACGACGGCAACAACCTGGTGGGTTCAGACTCCGAAACCATTCAGGTGCGCAAGGAAATGCGTCGTGAGCTGGTCCAGCGCATGATGACCCGCCTGCAAACGCTGACCCCGGAAAAACTGGCCGAGCTGCAGCAGGTTGCCGACAACAAGGCCAAGGCTGACGCCGATGCCCTGAAGGCCGCGCAAGAGTACGAAGACAACACGCCGAAACAGTCGCCTGTTGAAGTGCCTGTCGAGTAAGCCATACGGGGCGCCCAAGGCGCCCCGTTCGCCCTGCCTATGAAACTCGCTCCCGCCCAACTCGCCAAACACCTGCAAGGTGGCCTCGCGCCTGTCTACATTGTCAGCGGCGATGACCCGTTGCTGTGCCAGGAAGCCGCCGATGCCATTCGCGCGGCGGCGCGCCAGCAAGGTTTCGACGAGCGCCAGGTATTCAGCGCCGACGCCAGTTTCGACTGGGGAACGTTGCTGCAAGCCGGCGCGAGCATGTCGCTGTTCGCCGAAAAGCGCCTGCTGGAACTGCGCCTGCCCTCGGGCAAGCCGGGCGACAAAGGCGCGGCAGCGTTGATGGAATACTGCTCGCGCCCGGCTGAAGACACGGTGCTGCTGATCAGCCTGCCCAAGCTCGACGGCAGCGCGCAGAAGACCAAATGGGGCAAGGCGCTGGTGGAAGGCCCACAGACCCAGTTCATTCAGATCTGGCCGGTGGACAGCAGCCAATTGCCGCAGTGGATTCGCCAGCGCCTGTCACAGTCTGGATTGTCGGCTACGCAAGATGCCGTCGAGCTGATCGCCGCCAGGGTCGAGGGCAACCTGCTTGCCGCCGCCCAGGAGATCGAAAAGCTCAAGCTGATGGCCGAAGACGGGCAGATCACCGTCGAAACCGTGCAAGGCGCCGTGGCCGACAGTGCGCGTTTTGATGTGTTCGGGTTGGTGGACGCCATCCTCAACGGCGAACCCGCCCATGCCCTGCGCATGCTCGAAGGGCTGCGCGGCGAGGGCGTGGAACCGCCGGTAATTCTCTGGGCCCTGGCCCGGGAACTGCGGGTGCTGGCTAACATTGCGCTGCAATACAGCCAGGGCACGCCGCTGGACAAATGCTTCAGCCAGGCCCGGCCACCGGTGTGGGACAAGCGCAAACCCCTGATGAGCAAGGCCCTGCAACGGCACTCGGCGCAACGCTGGGCGCAGCTGTTGCTGGAAGCGCAGCGCATCGACGCACAGATCAAAGGCCAGGCGGCGGGCTCGCCGTGGATGAGCCTGAGCCGCTTATCCTTGCTGATGGCCGGCCAGCGGCTGACGTTACCTGCCGAATAACCCCTCTTTCAGCAACACTGCGGAACAATGTGGGAGGGGGCTTGCCCCCGATGGCAATGTGTCAGTCACCTGATTTATTGACTGTTACACCGCTATCGGGAGCAAGCCCCCTCCCACATTTTGATTGTGTTTACAATTCTCGGGCTTTACAGCGCCGCTATATAGGCAGATTATTTTCGCCGCTCCACCCACCCAACGAGAGAACCAACCATGAGCAAAAAGCCATCCAAGCATGGCCCGAACAAGGCCAAATCCATCATCGCCCAGCCACTGTTCCGCAGCCGTCAGGAACGCGCCGGCAAGGGCAAAGGCAGCTACCGCCGCGAAGCCTTCCAGTCTAATAGCTGGGAGGCTTCTTACTTTCTGGCTGCCTGAAGGCAAGCGCCCCTCTGGCGTGATAAGGTCTGTACTTGATTTGTAACCCCCTGGACCTGTGCATGCCCTCTCGTCTTTCCCGTCATTGGCACCTTCGCCAATTGATCGCTGCCTCCAGCCTCATTCTGCTTGTCGCCTGCGCGGAAAAACCCACCGCCGCGGACGCTCAACCCCTGCCCACACTCAAGACTGCACCGGCCGTTGCGCCTGCCGTCGTTGCGCCGCTGGCGGTGGACAACCTGAACATCCAGCCAACCCAGACCTTCGCCGAATGGCAGGCGGGTTTCCGTGCGCAAGCCCTGCAAGCCGGGATCACGGCTGACGTCTTCGATAACGCCTTCGCCGGCGTTACCCCGGACATGGCGGTAATTCGCGCCGACCGCAGCCAGCCGGAGTTTTCCCGCCCGGTGTGGGAATACCTCGATGGCGCGCTGTCGCCGCTGCGCGTACGTAATGGTCAGGCGTTGCTGGTCAAGTACGCCGACATCCTGCAGCGTATCGAAGAGCGTTATGGCGTTGATCGCCAGGCACTCGTCTCGGTGTGGGGCATGGAGAGCAACTTCGGCCAGTTCCAGGGCAATAACTCGGTGATCCGCTCCCTCGCGACCCTGGCCTATGAAGGCCGCCGCCCGGCCTTCGCGCAGGCACAGCTGCTGGCGGCGCTGCAGATCATCCAGCATGGCGATATCCAGGCAGACCAGATGAAAGGCTCCTGGGCTGGCGCAATGGGCCAGACCCAGTTCATCCCTACTACCTACAACACCCACGCCGTGGATTTTGACGGCGACGGTCGCCGCGATATCTGGAACAGCCCGGCTGACGCCCTCGCCTCCACCGCCCATTACCTGCAAAGTTCCGGCTGGCAGAAAGGCCAGCCGTGGGGCGTTGAGGTGCAGCAATTGCCTTCAGGCTTCGACTATTCACTGGCCGACGGCGGCATCCGCAAGACCGTCGCCGAATGGCTGAAACTGGGCATCCAGTTGCCGCCTGGCGCCAGCCTGCCTGCCAATGTCGAGCAACTGTCCGCCGCCCTGCTGTTGCCGGCCGGCTACCGCGGCCCGGCGTTCCTGGTTCTGGATAACTTCCGTGCGATCCTGAAGTACAACAACTCGTCGTCCTATGCGCTGGCCGTTGGCCTGCTGTCGGAGCGGTTCGGTGGCGGTGGTGTGATTCGCGGAAGCTGGCCGAAGGACGAGCTGCCGCTGAGCCGCTCGCAACGTATCGACCTGCAGACGGCGCTCAGCGCCAAGGGCTACGACGCCGGCAACGCTGACGGGATCATCGGAGCCAACACGCGCAAGGCGATTCGCGCGGCGCAGCAAGCGCTGGGCTGGCCGGCGGATGGGTATCCGACGGTGAAGTTGTTGGAGTCGTTGCAGAACTGATAGATCGCTGTATGGCGGCTACCGCTATCGGGGGCAAGCCCCCTCCCACAGTTGATTGCATTCCAAATGTGGGAGGGGGCTTGCCCCCGATGCGGTTGAGCAGCCGCTAAAGAATCAGCGGTTGAACACCACATCCTGCTCCAACACCACCTGCTGCTCCCCCGCATCCAGACGCACCAACGCGCCCATCGGCAGCGTCAGGTTCGGATCGCAATGCCCACTGCGCCAACCGGACAGCACCGGAATGCACAGCGGCTCGAAGGTCTGCTTCAACAGCCGTTCGAGCCCCGCCTGATCCACGCCTGCGACATCCCCCACCAATACCCCCGCAACCTGGTCGAGCTTGCCTGCCAGACGCAGGTGCATCAGCAAGCGGTCGATGCGATAGAGCGGCTCGTTGACGTCCTCGATGAACAGAATGATGCCTTCAGCGTCGATTTCGTAAGCAGTTCCCATCACCGCTGCGATCATCGACAGGTTGCCGCCCAGCAGGCGCCCGCAGGCGATGCCTGGCTCAATGGTAGTCAATGGGTAGGCCACCGGATGCGTCAGCAGGCTGCCGGCGCCAAGCTGGCCGCGTAGCAGGCTGAACAGCGAGGATTCGGTAGGTTGTTGCTTGCCACCGAGCAAATCAGCATTGAGCATCGGCCCGTGGAAGGTGATGAAGCCCGCATAGCGGTTGATCGCCAGGTGCAAGGCGGTGATGTCGCTGTAGCCCACAAAGGGCTTGGGGTGCGCGCGCAACAGGTCGAAATCCAGTGCATCGAGCAGACGTGGCGTACCGTAGCCGCCGCGCAGGCAGAAAATCGCGTCGATCTCAGGGTCGGCGAAAGCGGCGTGGAGGTCATCGAGGCGCACTTGATCGCTGCCGGCCAGGTAGCCGTCACTCTCATGCACGCCGGGGAAAATTCGCAGGTCGTAGCCGCGGGCGCGCATCCACTGCCCGGCTTTTTCGACGTCCAACGCGGCAGGGCCGGCGGGGGCGATCAGGCCGATGGTGCCTTCGGGACGTAATGCGGGTACGGAAGCAGTCATGCACAATTCTCCCTGTAGATGACGCTCAACAAAATGTGGGAGGGGGCTTACTCCCGATGGCGGTGTGACAGTCAATACAGGATCGACTGAAAGACCGCGATCGGGGGCAAGCCCCCTCCCACATTGGATCTGTGTTACGAAACCAGGCTTGCCTTGACCAGCTTGGCCTGTTCATCAGCATGGTACGAAGAGCGCACCAACGGGCCGGAAGCCACGTTCTTGAAGCCCATCTTGTAACCTTCCTCGGCGAACCAGGCGAAGGTGTCCGGGTGCACGAAACGCTGCACCGGCAAGTGGCTACGGGACGGTTGCAGGTACTGGCCCAGGGTCAGCATATCGATGTCGTGTTCGCGCATGCGCTTCATGACTTCGATGACTTCTTCGTCGGTTTCGCCCAGGCCCAGCATCAAGCCGGATTTGGTCGGAATGTGCGGCATCATCTGCTTGAACTTCTGCAGCAGGGTCAGCGACCACTGGTAATCGGAACCCGGACGCGCGGCCTTGTACAGGCGCGGCACGGTTTCCAGGTTGTGGTTGAACACATCCGGCGGCTCGGCGGCGGTGATTTCCAGCGCCACATCCATGCGGCCACGGTAGTCGGGCACCAGGGTTTCGAGCATCACGTTCGGCGACAGCTTGCGGATTTCGCGGATGCAGTCGGCAAAGTGCTGGGCACCGCCGTCACGCAAGTCGTCACGGTCCACCGAAGTGATTACCACGTACTTGAGCTTCAGGTCGGCGATGGCGATGGCCAGGCTTTCTGGCTCATTGACGTCCAGCGGCTTCGGACGGCCGTGGCCCACGTCGCAGAACGGGCAGCGACGGGTGCAAATGTCGCCCATGATCATGAAGGTGGCGGTGCCGCCGGAGAAGCACTCGCCCAGGTTCGGGCAGGATGCCTCTTCGCACACGCTGTGCAACTTGTGTTTGCGCAGCAGGGCCTTGATACGGTCGACTTCCGGCGAGACCGGGATGCGCACGCGAATCCAGTCAGGCTTTTTCGGCAGTTCGGTGGTCGGGATGATCTTCACCGGGATGCGTGCAACCTTCTCGGCGCCGCGCAGCTTGACGCCGGCTTCCACCTTGGCACGCGGGGCCGGGGCTGGACGCTCGGTAACGTCCAGCGTCGGGATCATGGTTTGCACAACATCAGTAGTCATATCAATCGATTCCGCCCGTCAGGGTCGTCTGCTCAGCATAGTCGAGGTGTTTGACGAGCTGCGCGCGCAGCCGGGCACTTACCTCGGCAAATTCTATGGGTGTTGCATGATCGCTCAACTGGGTCATCGCAAGCCCCGCATAGCCACACGGGTTGATCCGCCGAAACGGTGCCAGGTCCATGTCCACATTCAGGGCCAGGCCATGAAAGGAACAACCGTGACGAATGCGCAGCCCCAGGGAGGCGATTTTCGCGCCATCCACGTACACACCCGGTGCATCGGGCTTGGCCGCAGCGGTCACGCCGTAGCTGGCCAGCAGCTCGATCAGGCAAGCTTCCATGCGGCTTACCAGGTCACGCACGCCAAACCCCAGCTTGCGCACATCCAGCAACAGGTAAGCCACCAGTTGGCCAGGCCCATGGTAAGTCACTTGACCCCCTCGGTCGACCTGCACCACCGGAATATCACCCGGGAGTAGCAGATGCTCAGCCTTGCCGGCCTGACCTTGGGTGAATACCGGAGGGTGTTCGACTAGCCAGATTTCATCCGGTGCCGAGCTGCCGCGCTCGTTGGTAAAGCGCTGCATGGCGTGCCAGACCGGCTCGTAAGCCATCCGGCCGAGCTCGCGAAAGCCCAGGACCTGTGACATCACAACACCATGTGCACGAAGCCGGTGGCCCGCAGTTCGCTGTTGATGTCGTAGAGCTGATCCTGACCGGTTGCAACGATGTGCAACTGGATCGTGGTGTATTTACCGTTGGTGCTCGAACGCTCGTCCACCCGGTTGTCGTTGATCGTCGCGTGTTTACGCACGATTTCAAGAATTCTGTCTTTGTTGCCTGCGCCGGTATCGCTGATCACCTTGACGGGATAATCCGTCACCGGGAATTCGATCTTTGGCGCCTTCACTTCTACGTCTTTATCGGTCATGGCAGAACAGCCTCGTAAGCGCTAAGCCGTGGCGACGGGCAAAGCCCCGCGTTGGATCAACGCGGGGCTTTGCAGGTGCACACAATCAGTTGAACAAGCCGTAGAAGAATAGACGGATGCTATCCCACACGCGGCGGAAGATACCACCTTCGTCGACGGCGTCCAGTGCGATCAGGTCAGCGCTGTGCACGACTTTGTCGTCCAGCTTCACTTCAACCTTGCCGATCACATCGCCCTTGGCGATTGGCGCAACCAATTGCGGGTTCAGGGTCATGCTGGCAGCGAGCTTTTTCAGCTGGCCTTTAGGCATGGTCAGGGTCAGGTCGTCAGCCAGGCCGGCCTTGACCTGCGAGGTCGCGCCCTTCCAGACCGGCGCGGTCGCCAGCTCCGCACCCTTCTGGTAGAAGGTCTGGGTTTCGAAGAAGCGAAAGCCATAGGTCAGCAGTTTTTGCGTCTCGGCCGCACGGGCCTGCTCGCTGTTGGTGCCGAAGACCACGGCGATCAGGCGCTGGCCGTCACGTACGGCGGACGACACCATGCAATAGCCGGCTTCGTCGGTGTGGCCGGTTTTCAGGCCATCGACGGTCTTGTCGCGCCACAGCAACAGGTTGCGGTTAGGCTGCTTGATGTTGTTCCAGAAGAATTCCTTCTGGGAGTAGATGGCGTAGTGCACCGGGTCGACGCGGATGATTGCGCGGGCCAGGATCGCCATGTCGTGAGCCGACGAGTAGTGCTCCGGGTTCGGCAGGCCGGTCGGGTTCATGAAGTGGCTGTTGGTCATGCCCAGATCGCCAGCCGTCTTGTTCATCATGTCGGCGAACGCGTCTTCGCTGCCGGCGATGTGCTCGGCCAGGGCCACGCTGGCGTCGTTACCGGACTGGATGATGATGCCGTGCAGCAGGTCACTGACGGTGACTTGGGAGCCGACCTTGATGAACATCCGCGAACCGCCGGTACGCCAGGCGTTTTCGCTGACGGTGACCGGATCGTTTTCACCGATCTGGCCGCGACGGATTTCCAGGGTCGCGATGTAGGCAGTCATCAGCTTGGTCAGGCTGGCTGGCGGCAGACGCACGTCACCGCCGTTCTCCACCAGCACGTTGCCACTGGCGGCATCCATGAGGACCCAGGCCTTGGCGGCCAGTTGCGGGGAAGCCGGCACCATCTCAACCGCCCAGGCGGCCGGAGTGATGATCAGCGAGATAAGCAGGCACGTACGTTTGGCTAAGGTGGTGATGTTCATCCGTCTCTCGAAATTGCTTATGGAAACTTGCCCTCGCGGGCAAAACTATTCAGACAGCCCGCTTCCAGACTGTCACGTGTTCGGTTGCCCGCTCACCCCTTGCCCCTGGGTTTTTATTGTTCAACGAGCCAACAACCAGGGCCCCGGCACGCGCACGTGCCTGAACCTTCAATTCTTTATTGCTTATTCCGCAGTGACTACGCTGGGCGACCCCAGGTTGGCCAGGCGCACGCTGTTCTGCACTTGCGCAACTTCGCCCGGCGAACCGATCGGCCCCATGCGCACACGGTGCAGGGTCTGCTGGTTACGCACGATGGAGCTGATAAACACTGGCGCGCTGACCATGCCGCTGAGTTTGGACCTTAACAGTTCTGCCGCATCCGGGTTGGCGAAAGCGCCCACTTGCAGGTACTGCCCGCCCACGGTGGAGGCACCAGGCGCGGCATGGGGCACGACGACCGTGTCCGGCGCATGCTGCGCGGGCGGCGGCGTCCATTGTTCGATCTTGCCGGTCGACGCTGTCACTTGCGGTTGCGGTGTGGCGGGCTCGTTGAGCATCAACGGCGCCGGCTTGCCACGCTGGGCCCAGTACTGCGCCGGGTCGATGCCTTCGACCTTGACCCGTGCGGTACCGATTTCGGCGTAACCGAGTTTCTTGGCGGCGGCATAGGACAAGTCGATGATCCGGTCCGAATAGAACGGCCCACGGTCATTGACCCGCAGGATCACCGTGCGGTTGTTGTCCAGGTTGGTCACGCGAACATAGCTGGGCAGCGGCAGGGTCTTGTGGGCCGCGCTCATGCCGTACAGGTCATACACTTCGCCGTTGGCGGTGTTCTGGCCGTGGAACTTGGTGCCGTACCAGGACGCCGTGCCCGACTGCACGTAGGTCTTGGATTCCTGCAGCGGGAAGTAATTCTTGCCCAGCACGGTATAGGGGTTGGCCTTGTAGGGGCCGGTGTGCAAGGTTGGCGTGGCGTCGGGAATCTTCGACACATCCACATCCCACCACGGCGCGCCGTCTTTGTGCGCACGGTTGATATCCAGGCCCGGCTGGGCGCGAACCACGGCACCGCCGGCTTTCTTGGCCGGCGCACGGTTGGGCGTGGTGGAGCAACTGGCGATCAACAAGGACAACGCGGTGAACGCCACCAACTTGAGCGGTTTTTTGAACGGCGATACCCGCATTACTTGTTGCCCCGTGCTTGAACCAGCTCGTCTGACAGTTGATGCACGGCCATGGCGTACATCACACTGCGGTTATAACGCGTGATTGCGTAGAAATTCTTCAGGCCCATCCAGTATTCAGGGCCATTTTCGCCTTCGAGACGGAACGCCGTCACCGGCATATCATCGCGTGGCGCATTCTGACTCGACCAGCCCAGCGCTCGCAACTCCCCGACGGTCTTCACCGGGTCGATACCCTGGGTCAGGCCTTCGTCGGCGCGCTCGCCCGTCACATCGGCGCGAACCACCACCGGTTCACCGGCAACCCAGCCGTGGCGCTTGAAGTAGCTGGCCACGCTGCCGATGGCGTCGTCCGGGTTACTCCAGATGTTGATATGCCCGTCGCCGTCGAAATCCACGGCGTAGGCGCGAAAGCTGCTCGGCATGAACTGCGGCAAGCCCATCGCACCGGCGTAGGAGCCTTTGAGGGTCAGCGGGTCGACCTGCTCTTCGCGGGCCAGCAACAGGAATTCGCGCAGCTCCTTGCGGAAGAACTCGGCGCGCGGCGGGTAATCGAAGCCCAGGGTCGACAAGGCGTCGATCACCCGGTAGCTGCCGGTGTTGCGCCCGTAGAAGGTTTCGATACCGATGATCGCGACAATCACCTGGGCCGGCACGCCGTATTCCTGTTCGGCGCGGGCCAGGACCGCTTCATGCTGGCGCCAGAAGTCCACGCCCCGGGCCACGCGGGCGTCGGAGAGGAACATCGGGCGATATTCCTTCCACTGCTTCACGCGTTCGGCGGGGCGCGAGATGGCGTCGAGGATGGCCTGCTTTTTCTGGGCTTCGCGAAACACGCCCATCAGTTGCTCACCGGCGAAACCGTAGTCGCGGGTCATCTCACCGACAAATTCGGCAACCTGAGGTGAACCATCGTAGTCACCGGCCTGCACCTCCTGCGTTGCGCCCAGCAGCCCGATCAGGCCCATCCAGGACGCATGCCGAGTTGCCCAGCCGCGCATTACTTGCATTGACATCTTCACCTTATTCAAACCTGTGCGATCCATTTGCGATGCGTATGAATCGACATCAAAACCCCAAACGCTGACAGCAATGTCACCAGCGAAGTTCCGCCGTAGCTAATGAATGGCAACGGCACGCCCACCACCGGCAGCAGGCCACTGACCATACCGATGTTGACGAAAACATAAACAAAAAAAGTCATGGTCAGACTGCCGGCCAGCAGCTTGCCGAACAGCGTCTGCGCCTGCGCGGTAATCACCAGCCCGCGCCCGATCAACAGCAGATAGATCAGCAGCAGCGCGCAAATACCTACCAGGCCGAACTCTTCGCCCATCACCGCAATAATGAAGTCGGTGTGGCTTTCCGGCAAAAAGTCCAGGTGCGATTGGGTGCCCAGCAGCCAGCCCTTGCCGAACACGCCGCCGGAACCGATCGCCGCCTTCGACTGGATGATGTTCCAGCCAGTGCCCAACGGGTCGCTCTCCGGGTCGAGGAACGTCAAGATCCGTTGTTTTTGATAGTCGTGCATAAAGAAGAACCACATGGCCACGGCCACCGGCACGGCAGCGGCCAGCACGCTGAGAATCCAGCGCCAGCGCAAGCCCCCCATGAACAGCACGAACGCGCCGCCCGCCAGGATCAGCAACGACGTGCCGAGGTCGGGCTGGCGCACGATAAGAATGAACGGCACGCCGATCAGCAACAGGCTGATGGCCACGTGCTTGAGCTGGGGCGGCAACGTGCGCTTGGACAGGTACCAGGCGATGGTAGCCGGCATGAGGATCTTCATGAATTCCGACGGCTGGAAGCGAATCACCCCGGGGATGTTGATCCAGCGGGTCGCGCCCATGGCGTTGTGGCCCATCACGTCCACCACCACCAGCAGCAAGACCCCGGCGACATAACCGAGCGGCACCCAGCGTGCCATGAAGCGCGGCTCGAGCTGGGCGATCACCACCATCGACAACAGGCCCAGGCCGAATGACGACGCTTGCTTGATCAGCAGGTCCCAGTTCTTGCCGCTGGCCGAATACAGCACGAACAGACTGCCGGCCGCCAATATCAGCAGCAGCACCAGCAGCGGGCCGTCAATGTGCATGCGTTGCAGCAACGTCGCACGGCGACGCATCACGTCCTCACTGGAGAGGATGCGGTCAAAATTACTCTTCACGGGCCGTAACCTCGGGGCTTGAAGGGGGGCCGCCATACTCGGGCTTGAGCCTGCCATCGGCGGCCAGCAGCCAGGCGTCCATCACTTGGCGCACCACCGGGGCCGCGACGCCGGAGCCGGACTCACCGTTCTCCACCATCACCGCCACCACGATTTTCGGGTCATCGGCGGGGGCAAAACCGACGAACAAGGCGTGGTCGCGGTGGCGCTCCTGAACCTTGGAGCGGTCGTATTTTTCACCCTGCTTGATCGCGACCACCTGGGCGGTACCGCTTTTGCCGGCGATGCGGTACTGCGCACCGATCGCCGCCTTGCGTGCGGTGCCACGGGCGCCGTGCATCACCTGCTGCATACCGTGATTGACCTTGGCCCAGTCGGATGAGTCACGCAGGACGATGTCGGGAATCGGGTTCTCATCCACCGGTTTCTCGCCTTCGATGGTCCTGGCCAGGTGCGGGCGGTTCCACACACCCTTGTTCGCCACCAGCGCAGTGGCCTGGGCCAGTTGCAACGGGGTGGCCTGCATATAACCCTGGCCAATGCCGAGGATCAGGGTTTCGCCGGGGAACCACGCCTGGCGGCGCGTCGCCCGCTTCCACTCCCGTGACGGCATCAGGCCGGGGGATTCTTCGAACATGTCCAGGGAGACTTTCTGGCCGAGGCCGAACTTGCCCATGTAGGCCGACAGGCGATCGATCCCCAGCTTGTGGGCCAGGTCATAAAAATAGGTGTCGTTGGAGCGCATGATTGCGGTGTCCAGGTCGACATAGCCGTCACCGGTGCGGTTCCAGTTACGGTATTTGTGATCGTAGTTGGGCAGCATGTAGTAGCCGGGGTCATAGACCCGGCTCGACGCGGTGACCACACCCGAATCCAGGCCGGCAATCGCCACCGCCGGCTTGATGGTCGAACCCGGCGGATACAGACCGCGCAATACGCGGTTGAACAGCGGCCGGTCGATGGAATCGCGCAACTCGGCGTAGGCCTTGAAGCTGATGCCCGTCACGAACAGGTTGGGGTCGAAACTCGGCTGGCTGACCATGGCCAGCACTTCGCCCGTCTTCGGGTCCAGCGCCACCACCGCACCGCGACGACCGCCCAGGGCCATTTCGGCGGCTTCCTGCAACTTGATGTCCAGGCTCAGCACAATGTCCTTGCCCGGCAAAGGATCGGTACGCTTGAGCACGCGCAATACGCGGCCACGGGCGTTGGTCTCGACCTCTTCGTAACCCACCTGACCATGCAGTTCGGGCTCGTAGAAGCGCTCGATGCCGGTTTTGCCAATGTGGTGAGTGCCGCTGTAATTGACCGGATCGAGGGTTTTGAGCTCTTTCTCGTTGATGCGCCCCATATAGCCGACCGAGTGGGCAAAGTGCGCACCCTGCGGGTAGTGCCGCACCAACTGCGCCACCACCTCCACGCCCGGCAGGCGGAACTGGTTCACCGCGATCCGGGCGATCTGTTCTTCGTTCAGCTCGAACAGGATCGGCACCGGCTCGAAAGGCCGGCGCCCCTGCTTCATGCGCTTCTCGAAAATCACCCGGTCTTCCGGCGTGAGCTGCAGCACCTCGACAATCACATCGAGGACCTGCTGCCAGTCGCCGGAACGCTCGCGGGTCATGCTCAGGCTGAAGCTGGGCCGGTTATCCGCCACCACCACGCCATTACGGTCGAAAATCAGCCCACGGGTCGGCGGGATCGGCTGCACATGCACCCGATTGTTTTCCGACAAGGTGGAGTGATACTCGTACTGGATCACCTGCAAGTAATACAGGCGCGCGATCAGCACCCCGATCAGCGCTACCACCATGATCGCGCCAAACACCACGCGCGCCCGTACAAGACGTGCGTCTTTCTCGTGGTCCTTGATGCGGATCGGCTGGGTCATCGGGAATGGCGCAGATTATTTGTGGTAAGGGTGCCCGGACAGAACTGTCCAGGCGCGATACAGCTGTTCACCGATCAGAATCCTTACCAACGGGTGCGGTAGCGTGAGTGCCGACAGCGACCAGCGCTGATCGGCCCGCGCACAGACTTCCGGCGCCAGCCCCTCGGGGCCGCCGACCATGAAGTTGACGGTGCGCGAATCCAGGCGCCAGCGGTCCAGTTCCACCGCCAACTGCTCGGTGCTCCAGGGCTTGCCGTGCACTTCGAGGGTGACGATGCGCTCGTTGGGGCCGACCTTGGCCAACATGGCTTCGCCTTCCTGACGGATAAAGCGCGCCACGTCGGCATTCTTGCCCCGGGTATTGAGCGGTATTTCCACCAGCTCAAGCGACAGCTCAGCGGGCAGACGCTTGGCATACTCGTGCCAGCCTTCTTCCACCCACTTGGGCATGCGTGAACCGACAGCGATCAGACGCAGGCGCACAGCCGTTCCTTATTCCTGGTCTTTGTTGAGCTTGTCGAAGTGCGCGTGGCCCACTTCCGGGCTGTGGTGCTTGCCATCGGCGGCACGGCTCTGCTCGGCGCCCTTCCACAGGCGTTCCAGGTCATAGAACTGGCGGGCGTTGGAGGTCATCATGTGAACGATCACGTCGTCCATGTCCAGCAACACCCAGTCGCTGTCGCCCTTGCCTTCTTCACCCAGCGGCTTCACGCCCTGGGCTTTGACCGCTTCGCGAACCTTGTCCAGCATCGCGCCGATCTGGCGGTTGGAGGTACCGGTGGCGATGATCATGTAGTCGGTGATGCTCTGCTTGTCGCGCACGTCCAGCACCTGGATGTCCTGGGCTTTCACGTCTTCCAGGGCAGCTACGGCGACTTTTACCAGCTCTTCGCCAGCCAGTTCCGGGCCAACGTGGGCTTCTACCGGCAGCGGCGCGCTTTTGAAGGTGCCTTTGCGCTTAACTTTGCTTACGTCTTTGTTCGTCATATAAAACTCGTTTTGCTCGTATGTTCGGGCGCTCGCTGCACGACGGTGCGTAGCGACAAGCGCGCCTTTTCAGTTCGACGCACGGTAAAGCCCGTGCGCATCGATGTAGGCCAGGACCGCGTCAGGCACCAGGAAACGTACCGACTTACCGCTGGCCAGCAGTTGACGGATCTGGGTGGCGGACACCGCAAGCGGGGTCTGCCAGACGAATGCAATATTCCCGTTTGGCCCGGTCAGGGCCAAGGGGTCACTTACCGACCGCGCGGCCAGCAGGTTGCGCAAGGCATCCGGCGGTTCGCTGTCGGCATCCGGGCGTTGCAAAACCAGGATGTGGCAATGCTGGAGGAGTTCCTCCCAGCGGTGCCAAGAGGGCAGGCCGCAAAAAGCGTCCCAGCCCAAAAGCAGAAACAATTGGTCATCGGCGGCCAACTCGGCGCGCATCAGTTCCAGGGTGTCGACAGTGTAGGACGGTTTATCGCGCTTGAGTTCGCGATCGTCCACCACCAGCGGTGCGATCCCTTCCACGGCAACGCGCACCATTTCCAGGCGCTGCTGCGCTGAAACCTGCGGCGTATCGCGATGGGGCGGCCGGAAATTGGGCATCAGGCGCAACTCGTCCAACGCCAGGGCATCCGCGACTTCCAGGGCGCTGCGCAAATGGCCGATGTGCACGGGGTCGAAAGTACCGCCGAGCAGCCCGATGCGTTTACCCATCAAGTGCGCACATGACCGTCGCCGAACACCACGTACTTCTCGCTGGTCAGGCCTTCCAGGCCAACCGGGCCGCGTGCATGGAGCTTGTCGGTGGAGATGCCGATTTCCGCCCCCAGGCCGTACTCGAAGCCATCGGCAAAGCGTGTCGAGGCGTTGATCATGACCGAAGCGGAATCCACTTCAGTGAGGAAACGCCGGGCATCGCTGAAATGCTCGGAGACAATGGCGTCGGTGTGCTTGGAGCCGTATTTATTGATGTGTTCGATGGCCTGATCCAGGTCGTCGACCATGCGGATCGACAGGATCGGCGCCGTGTACTCGGTGTACCAGTCCTCTTCGGTCGCCTCGATCACGTCCGCGCCCAGCAACGCACGGGTACGCTCGCAGCCGCGCAGCTCCACGCCCTTGTCGCGGTAGATGGCAGCCAGCGGCGGCAGCACGCGCTCGGCGATGCCGGCGTGCACCAACAGGGTTTCCATGGTGTTGCACGGCGCGTAGCGGTGGGTCTTGGCGTTGTCGGCGATGCGGATCGCCTTGTCGAGGTCGGCGGCAATGTCGATGTAGACATGGCACACGCCATCAAGGTGCTTGATCACCGGCACCTTGGCGTCGCGGCTGACACGCTCGATCAGGCTCTTGCCACCGCGCGGTACGATCACGTCGACGAATTCAGGCATGGTAATCAACGCGCCAACGGCCGCACGGTCAGTGGTTTGCACCACTTGCACCACCTCGGCCGGCAACTCGGCCACGGCCAGGCCCTGCTGAATGCAGGCGGCGATGGCACGGTTGGAATTGATCGCCTCGGAACCGCCGCGCAGGATGGTGGCATTGCCCGACTTGATGCACAGGCTCGCGGCGTCGATGGTCACGTTCGGGCGCGACTCATAGATGATGCCGATCACGCCCAGGGGCACGCGCATCTTGCCGACCTGGATGCCGGACGGCAGGTAACGCATATCGCGGATTTCACCGATGGGGTCAGGCAGCTTGGCCACCTGACGCAGGCCTTCGATCATGTCGTCGATACGCGCCGGGGTCAGCGCCAGACGGTCCAGCAAAGCTGGCTCAAGGCCATTGGCAAGGCCGTTGGCCAGGTCCTGTTCGTTGGCGGCGGCAAGCCCTGCGCGCGAAGCATCCAGAGCATCGGCGGCGGCCAACAGCGCGCGATTCTTCTGCGCAGTGCTCGCACGGGCGATCAACCGCGAGGCCTGACGGGCAGCGCGACCCAGGCGGGCCATGTAGTCAAGAACGGACTCAGTCATGATCAGGGAGTCTTGGCAAAGAGGAAAGCGGCAGATTATAGCCGTGACGCCGCCCGACTGACAGCGGTGAGGGGCGGATGGTCGAAATGAACTGTAAAAACCCGGGGTTCAGCGGTAATTAAGGTGGGAGTTGTTATGATTCCGTCACATTTAGCCGTAATAACCTGAACGCTATGTCCAGAATGACCCCTGAACTCCCCGCCAGCGCCCTCCCCGACAGCTTCTTCGACCGCGACGCACAACTGCTTGCGCAAGAACTGCTTGGAAAAGTCATTCGCCATCGTGTCGGCGAAACCTGGCTTTCGGCGCGGATTATTGAAACCGAAGCCTATTACGTGGCCGAAAAAGGCAGCCACGCCTCGCTCGGCTACACAGAAAAGCGTAAGGCTTTGTTTCTGGATGGCGGGCACATCTACATGTACTACGCCCGAGGCGGTGATTCGCTCAACTTCAGCGCCCATGGCCCGGGCAATGCCGTGCTGATCAAATCGGCCTATCCCTGGGTCGATGAAGTGTCCGGGCCGGCGAGCCTGGCGCAGATGCTTTTGAACAACCCGAACCCGGATGGCAGCCCGCGCGCCTCGCAGAAACTCTGCGCGGGCCAGACGTTGCTGTGCAAGGCGCTGGGCCTGAAAGTACCGATGTGGGATGCCAAGCGTTTCGACCAGGAACTGCTCTATGTGGAAGACGTGGGCCAGGTGCCGACGCAGATCATCCAGACCACCCGGCTGGGCATCCCCAGCGGGCGCGATGAGCATTTGATGTACCGCTTCGTCGATGCTGGCTATGCGCCTTATTGCACACGGAACCCGCTGCGCAGAGGCCAGGTCGAAGGCCGCGATTATTTTTTGATTTGAATGACGCCCCCTCAACACAGTGAACCTTATGTGGGAGGGGGCTTGCTCCCGATAGCGGTGGGTCAGCTAAACAGTGACTGCCTGTTATGCCGCCGTCGGGAGCAAGCCCCCTCCCACAGAATATGTATTGCATACATGGAGTGGATTGTATGGGCCAATGGCTCGATAGCATCACCGGCTGGCTGACCCTCAACCCACAATGGCTGGCGGCGGCGGTGTTTATCGTCGCGTGCGTGGAGTGCCTGGCCATCGCCGGGCTGATCGTGCCCGGCACTGTGTTGCTGTTTGCGATTGCCGCGCTGGCCGGCAGCGGCGCGTTGTCGCTGAGTGAAACCCTGCTGCTGGGGTTCCTCGGCGGTCTATTGGGCGACGGGGTTTCCTACTACCTGGGCCGACATTTCCACCAGAACATTCGGCGCCTGCCCGGCCTTCGCCAGCATCCGGAATGGATGAATGGCGCGGAAACCTACTTCCATAAGTACGGCATCGCCAGCCTGCTGGTCGGGCGCTTCATCGGCCCGCTGCGCCCCATGCTGCCGATGGTCGCCGGCATGTGCGACATGCCGTTCCCGCGCTTCGCGGCCGTGAGCGTGATCGCCGCAGCGGGTTGGACCGTGGCTTATCTGCTGCCCGGCTGGGCCGCCGGCGCTGCATTCCGCCTGCCATTGCCCGAAGGTTTCTGGCCGGAAGCGGCGGTTGTCGCGGCCTGCCTGGCGGTACTGCTGGGGCTGAGCCTGAACAGCAGCCTGCGCGGCCATCGTCGTGCCACCCTGTGGGTGGGCTGCGCCAGCCTGGTTCTGCTGCTCGCGCTGTTTATCGGCTACCCGCACCTCAACGATTTTGACCAGGGCCTGAGCGCACTGGTGCAGGAACACCGCAGCCCATGGCTCGATCACGTGATGGTGCAACTCACCCAGCTGGGCGAATTCAAGAAGATGTTCGTAGCCAGTGCGGTGTTCACCGGCCTGTTGTTACTGGCGCGACAGTGGCGTCACGCCGTATTCGTCGGCGCCACGCTGGCCGGCGCCGCCGTGATCAATACCGGCACCAAGCTGTTCTTCGCCCGTGGCCGCCCGGAAATCCTGATCGACCCGCTCACCAGTTTCAGCATGCCCAGCGGCCATGCCTCGGGCTCGTTTGCGTTCTTTCTGGCCCTGGCGGTACTGGCCGGTCGAGGCCAACCCACGCGGTTACGTCTGACCTGGCTGCTGCTGGGCTGCATACCCGCCGCGTTCATTGCCTTGTCACGGGTGTACCTGGGCGCTCACTGGCCCACGGACATCCTGGCCGGCACACTGTTGGCAATGAGCGTGTGTGCGTTCAGCCTCACCGTCATTCAATACCGCAGCCCGTTACCACCGATGACGCAAAAAGCCTGGTGGCTGGTATTGCCTGCCGTGGTGGCCGTGCTCGCGTTCATCGCCTTTACCGGCACTTCGCACGCGTTGCTCAGGTACGCCTATTGAACGTCGGCCGGGATTTCAGGTGAACAACTCACCTTGCAACTCATCCAGCAGCATCTGGATCGCATCCAGCCGCTGCTGCGGATCGTCCAGTTGCAGCAGGTCGATCTTGTCGGCCTCGTCGAACGGCAACAGATACGCCAACTGATTAGCCAGGGCCTGCTGGCCCTCGGCGTGGGCGTCCATGTCCAGCGACGCGACCATCGGGTGCTCCGCCAATGCCTGCAGCAAGGCAAGTAGATCGGCATCCTCTTCTTCCAGCGGCTGGTCCGGCAGCTCTTGCAACCACTGCACCTCGGCGATCAGCAACTGGTCCTTCTGGACACCGGCATCCCGTACGCGGAAACGCCGCCCGCCTTCGACACGAATGCCCAGCAGGCCGTTGTCCTGTTGCTTGAAGTCGCGGATCAGCGCTTCACAGCCGATCAGTGCGTAGCCGTCCGGGGCCAGGCCGACTTCCTTGCCGTCAAGGATGCATACCACGCCGAAACTTTCGCCCTTTTTCATGCAGCGACTGATCATGTCCAGGTAGCGCGCCTCGAACAGTTGCAAATCGAGCGTGCAGCCAGGGAACAGCACGGTGTTGAGCGGAAACAGCGCCAGACTCATAAAGGTTTCCTTAAACCCGGTTTAAACAATCACAGACACGGCCAGCGGCAGGAAGACCGCCGTGGCCACGCCCATCAAACTCATTGCCAGCGCCGCGAAGGCGCCGCACTCATCGCTTTCCTGCAGGGCCACCGAGGTGCCGACGGCGTGAGCCGTCATGCCCAACGCCATGCCGCGTGCTTCGGGGCTGAAGACGCCCAGTCGCGACAGCAGCGCCGGGCCGATCATCGCGCCGACCACGCCGGTGATCAACACGAACACCGCCGCCAATGCCGCCACGCCACCGATCTGTTCGGCCACCAGCATGGCAATCGGCGACGTCACCGACTTGGGCGCCATGGTCATCAGCACGCGGTGTTCGGCACCGAACCACCAGCCCAACAACACGCACAGGCCGGTTGCCAGCACCCCACCTATCACCAGCGTAGTAAAAATCGGCCAGAACAATTGGCGAATCCGCCGCAGGTTCAAATAAAGCGGCACCGCCAGCGCGACCGTCGCAGGCCCCAGCAGAATCCCCATGATCTCGGTGCTCTTGCGGTATTCGGCGTAGCTCAGGCCGCAGCCGAGCAACACACCAATCACCAGCAACATGGAGACCAGCACCGGCTGCAGGAAGATCCAGCGGGTTTTCTCGAACGCCGCCAGCACCAGTTGATAAGCGCCCAGGGTGATGCCGATGCCGAATAACGGGTGATGAATGACGGCCGTCCAGGCGCCCTGCCAGTCGAACATCATTGGTCCTTCTCCTTGCGCTTGACCATCTGCTGCATCAGCACGCCGACAACGCCCATGGCGATGACCAGCGACAGCACCAGCGCGCCGACGATGGCCCAGAAGTCTGCAACGATGTCTTTGGCATACACCATCACGCCCACCGCCGGCGGCACCAGCAGCAACGGCAGATAGCGCAACAGACTGCTGGCGGCCAGGCTCAGCGGCTCGCTGACTTCGCCGCGCCAGATCAAAAAGCCAAGCATCAGCAACAGGCCGATGATCGGCCCCGGCAATACCGGCAACAGCAAATGGTTGATCGCGGTGCCAATCAATTGAAACAGCACCAACCAGGTCAGGCCACGTAACAGCATCCTCTTTGTCCCCTCAAAGCTCATCCGCATTATAAGCACGCCGGCCCTATGCTTCGGCATTCGCCAAAAGCATGTCGTTGACCGAGCCGATTGCCCGTGATGATCTACATTGGTTCTCTGTATCCCATAAAAACCCCTCATCCGCGGGGGATAAGAATGATGAGCCCAGGAGAGACGCAATGCCCTATGTACCCGTAGCGCAGCTCAAAGATTATGTCGGCAAGGAACTCGGACGTTCCGACTGGCTCACCATCGACCAGGCGCGCATCAACCTGTTCGCGGAGGCCACCGGCGATCATCAGTTCATCCACGTCGATCCGGTCAAGGCAGCGCAAACCCCGTTCGGCAGCACCATCGCCCATGGGTTCCTGTCGCTGTCGCTGATGCCCAAGCTGATGGAAGACATTCTGATCATGCCCGAAGGCCTGAAGATGGCGGTCAATTACGGCCTGGACAGCGTACGTTTCATCCAGCCGGTGAAGGTCGGTTCCAAGGTGCGTCTGAACGTCACCCTCACCGACGTCAACGAGAAAAAACCTGGCCAGTGGCTGTTCAAGGCCACCGCCACCCTGGAAATCGAAGGCCAGGAGAAACCGGCCTACATCGCCGAATCGCTGTCACTCTGCTTCGTGTAGGGCGTTGCCTGTGGCGAGGCAATAAACCTTGCCACAGTGTATGTAAATTTATGTATGAAACGCGCAGCTGCGGCATACTCGGCGCTTAATTATCCGGATCCCGCTATGCGCCCACTCGCTCCCCTTGCCCTTGCCCTGTTGCTCACCGCTTGCGGAGACGGCGAATCGCTGTTGCCGCCCGATGCGCGCCTGCCCGACGGCGGCCGCTACCGGGGCGATGTGGTCAATGGCTTGCTGCAAGGCCAGGGCCGCGTCGACTACCCCAACGGCAGCTGGTACGCCGGCGAGTTCGATAAAGGCCAGTGGCACGGCCAGGGCGAATGGCACGGCAGCAACGGCGAGGTCTACAAGGGCGAGTTCAAGCAAGGCCTGTTTGACGGCCAGGGCAGCCTGACCACCGCGGGCAGCAGCTACGTGGGCGGGTTCAAGAACGGTCGACGCAACGGCGAAGGCACCCTCAAAGAGGGGCAGATGACCTATCGCGGCGAATTCAAGGACGACCAGTATTCCGGCCTCGGCCGCCTGGAGCTGGCCGACGGCAGCCAATACCAGGGCCAATTCGCCCACGGCAAACCCAATGGCGAAGGCCAGCGCAACGACGACAGCGGCAATCAGTTCAGCGGCCACTTTGTCGATGGCCAGCTGGAAGGCAACGGCACCTTCAACAGCGCCGACGGCGATATCTACGTCGGCCAGTTCAAACAGAACCAGCTCAACGGCAAGGGGCGCTATGAAAATGCCGACGGCGACGTCTGGATCGGCCAGTTCAAGGAAGGCGCCCTGAGCGGCAAAGGCGAATTGATCGGCGTTGATGGCAGCCACTACGTAGGCCAATTCAGTGACTGGCGCTTCAGCGGCGAAGGTCGCTTGAACCTTACCGACGGCAGCTTCTATGTCGGCGGCTTCGACAGCGACAGCTACCAGGGCCGCGGCACGCTGGTCCTCACCGACGGCACCGTGCAGGCCGGTACCTGGGTCAACGGCATGCGCGTGCGCGATGCCGACGGCAAGCTGCTGCCGGACCCACTGGAAACCGGCGTATTGGCCCAGGGCCGCCTGCTGGCTGACGCCCTCGCCGCCGTGCCGCCCTCCACGCCTGCCGTCGAGCTGTACACCCTGGCCCTGGCCGGCGACGGCAAGCAAAGCGTGTTCCTGCGCGAAGCCGATTACGTCAGCAACATGCTCGCCACCCGCTTCGGTGCGCGTGGGCAGATTCGTCTGGTCAACCACCGCGACCACATCGCCGACCGCCCCATGGCCACCCGCGAAAACCTGCGCCGGGCCGTGCAAACCCTGGCCGAGCGCAGCGGGCCGGAAGACCTGGTGTTCATCTACATGACCAGCCACGGCACCCATGAACACGAACTGGTGCTGGACCAGCCGCGCATGGAACTGGCCGACCTGCCGGCCGATGAGCTGGCCGCCGTGCTCGCGCCGCTGAAAAACCGCGACAAGATCATCGTGATTTCCGCCTGTTACTCCGGCGGCTTCATCCCGGCATTGAAGGACGAGCACACGCTGATCATGACCGCCTCGCGCGCTGATCGCGTGTCGTTCGGCTGCTCGGAAGAGGCAGACTTCACCTACTTCGGCGATGCCCTTTTCGCACAAGCCTTCAGCCAAACGGACGATTTGCAACACGCGTTCAAACTGGCACAACTGCACGTGGCCGAGCGCGAACAGGCGGACAATTTCGAAGCCTCCGAACCGCAGATCTGGGCCCCCAAGGGCGTGATCGCCCATTGGCAACTATTACGTAAACAGCAGGCACGAAAGGCGCTCGAAAGCGTCTCAATGAATAGCAAGGAAGCCAAAGGCAACTAAGCTGTAACGTGTAACAAGGGGGAAACACCATGTACCTGACACCGCAGCATATCCTGCTGGCCGGCGCGTCCGGCCTCACCGGCGAACACTTGCTGGACCGCCTGCTCAACGAACCTACCGTGACCCGCGTGCTGGCACCCAGCCGTAAACCACTGGCTGAACACCCTCGCCTGGAAAACCCGGTGGGCGACCCGGCCGTATTCCTGCCACAACTGAGCGGCCAGGTGGATATTGCCTTCTGCTGCCTGGGCACCACGATCAAGAAGGCCGGCTCCGAAGCGGCGTTCCGTGCCGTTGACCTGGATATGGTGGTGGCCTTTGCCAAGCGCGCACGGGAAATGGGCGCGCGGCACCTGATCGTGATCAGTGCAATTGGCGCCGATCCGAAATCTTCGGTGTTCTACAACCGCGTCAAAGGGGAAATGGAGCAGGCGCTCAGAGCACAGGACTGGCCGCAACTGACCATCGTGCGGCCCTCGTTGCTGCTGGGCGAACGACTGGAACCGCGCCTGGCTGAAAAACTGGCGGGGCCGCTGTCACGCCTGATTCCCGGCAAGTACCACGGCATCGAAGTGTGCGAACTGGCACGCGCCATGTGGCGCCTGGCGCTGGAAGAGCAGGATGGCATACGGGTTGTGGAGTCGGATGAGTTGCGCAAGCTGGGTAAATAAGGCTGGTGCAAACCTAAATGTGGGAGAGGAAAGCTGACGCCAGCACGAAGAATAACGGCAGTGCAATAAGTGCAGTGCGCAGTAACGTACTTTTGCTGGCGGAGCGGCTTTCTCGATCGCGGCTTCAAGCGAGCAGACGCTTTCTCGAGGCAAACCCTCCCATTGCGTTCCACCGATTCAGAACAACCTTGCATTACGCGCTCAACAGGCGAGCAACAACAACGCGCTAAGAGGTTACAGCATCTAAAACTCCGAACTGAGCCGCCTGCACACCAAAGGGCGTCTTGGTAATAACATTATAGGCGTACCACCCTCCTTTCTTGAATATGGCGACAGTCGGGCGCCACACGCCATCCTCTACCGAGCGCATAAAACCTTTGACAATATCACCATCTTTATAAACCTTATTAACACTGTAGGTAGCGTAATTCCCCCTCAATCTGGACAGCAGTTCTTCTGCACCACTGGCCAGCTGTTTGATATCTTTATATCCCGCCCTCGCGCCACTGTTTAAGTTCTTGGTAATATCCACCACGTCGGTATACCCCACAGAGGCTCCAACCCCCGCATAAACCCCACTCTTGATGACATTAATCGGCCCCTTACCCGCCTTATACGCTTTTTTGCCAGCAGAGAACCCCGGCAAGAAAAAACCCAAGAGATCGAACCCAATGTTAAAAGCCGCCCCCCCCACGTCCCCGTTGATTGCATCTTGGATTCCATTGTAAAAAGGGATAAGGCTTAGGAAAAAACCTTTTAACTTTTCATCGTAAGCCTGCCCCTTCTCTAACTCTGTAATCCCCGCAGCGTCGTATTTAACGGCATCATAATCACCCATAAAAAATTCCGAAACCGTGGAAGCAAGCACGGCACTCTTATAGGAAAAAAACGTACCACTTATTCTGACATCCGCATCAGGCGAGTTCAAATCACCCTGCGTTATCCCGTACTGTTTATAGATATTAAATGCGCCTGCCACCCGTCCTTTGGAGCTTCCACCAAAATAGGCACTGTCATCGAAATGCGTCTGTTCGTCCGGGACGCTCTGTTCCCTGATCATTTTCCCCTGAGCCGGAAAATAACTATAGGCCCGGACCTCTCCATCAGGCCCTTGTGCTTTCATGAGCAGACCCTGCCTCCCCTTACGATCCTCAAGCTCTTGGGGAGTCGGCGTTCGAATTCGGCGGCCGGGGTACCAGTATGATCCTGCCGGGTTGAGTTCGGTCTCAAGAAACGGTCGAGACACCTCGAAGAAGCTGATTTTAGAGTGCTTTATATGCTCCCGCTCAGCCTTGGGCAGCAACGAAAGCTGATACCGAAACTGAACCTCCCACGCCGTTTTTTGTGTTTTCGTATACGCTTCGAATTTACTCGAAAACACCTGCCTTATATCGGGTTCCAGACGGGAGAATCGAGACTTCAGGGTATCGTATGGGAGTTTTTCTTCATCCAGCGACATCCATTTATCCGAGTCGATTGGCCCACTCATATAAATATCAAGTAGCGACACGGGCGTATGCTTCACCGTCCTGCTTTGCAGCACCTCCAGTGTCGGATCTATACCTGGAAACACGCGCTTGAGTTCCGCCAGCGCCAAAGATCTTCTCGACTCCGGAGGGGTCAGCAGAGTGTTTCGTGCTTCTGAAAGTTCACGATGCTGCTCATTCAATGCATCTTGTGAGCGTTTAAGTTCGGCATCAGTGTACTCGCCATCAGGGCGCTGTTTTAGTATATCGTTCGCCACCCCCCAACTAATAATCGGAGCGCGCGCAGCCAGATTCAGCTCTTGCTCACCCTCAACGGAAATAGGGGGTGTATCACCGAAGGCCATGACTTGACTAAACGTCATATTGGGTGAAGCACCTGGACTCTGCTGTTCTATACGCGAGACCTCGATGGAAAAATTCGTCCAAGCATGAGAGCCAAACACAAGGTTAGGCGGCATGTCTTTTACCAGAAATTCCGGGGCGGCTACCGACAATAACAAACGCGCCGCAAGAGGCGCTGCCTCAGCGCCGATCGTCTTCTCAAGGTGAGCGATAAAACGCTTTACAATTTCGGCAGCCGGGGCGCCTGCGTTATCTTCGCTATACAGATTATAGCCCGCTAAATTGAATGGTGACTTGCCCAATCCTGGGTCAAGTTCTTGCACAAGTGCGGCGCTCACACTTTCAGTTGCGCTGGTGGCCGTCTGGAGCAACTTGATTTTTTCTTGTATGTCTTCACCCAGCGTCTGCGCCTCGGGCAAGCGGATAAGCTTATCCAGTGCCAACGCAGGGTCCTGCGAAATATCCTTCCTTATTGCCTCAGGAAGCAGGCTGATCAACTGGTGTAATAAACTGGGTGCTGCTGTTCCATTCCCTGCCTGTGGGGCTGAAGCCTGGGGGACTCGCTGCTGTTTCCAGGTATTGACCTGTGTCTGCATCTTGCGCATTGAGGTGGAGCCCAACACTCTCGTCAGAGGCTTTACCCCACCAGAGCGCTCCCCTGGCGCCCGATGCGCAAGGTCAAAGGATAGCGCCGATGCAACGCCGTCAGCTTGCTCGCTATTGCTCGGCACATTGTTTCCATCCTGCCTGAGAAACTGCGCCACACTTATTTCACGGCGCTGCTCGGTGGCAAACCGGCGTGAGCGAGGATCAATACGAACCATGGCTTTTTCCAGATCGATATTGCCATTGGCATCATCTACCTTGGATTTAAGCGCAGTGATAAGTGCCTGACGATTAGCATCATCGCCCAGCGCTTGTTCATAGTCAGCCAGCGCGCCTGTAGAGCGCTGCTGTGCATGAGTTACCGGCGGGAATTCAAACGGCGCGCCTGCAATCAACTTTTTACGGTGCTCGGCAGCTTGTGCGGGCGTAAGGTCTATCGGGACATTGTAAAATCGCCCCACCGTGTACATCGGTACCTCGCCGTCAGGCCAAGGGTAATCAAACGCTTGCCCCGGCGCGGGCGCAATGGCGCTGGCGACCGACAACAGTGTTCGAGAGACATCCGACCAGCCTGAATCGTCCCGCAGCGAAAAGGTGTGGGTCTTACCGTCCACAGTGCCGGTGATCTCGCTTTTATAGGGGTCCAGTTTCAAGCGCCTGACATCAAGCCCCTGCTCTTTCGCCCATGCCACGAATCCAGGACTTTTAAATGCACTGTCCAGCAGAGTGCGCCAACGCCCGAGTGTGGACTGCGCAGGCACCTGAACCGTGGGCTGCGTCGCAGCAATTTGAAAAGAGCGCAACGCCAATGCCTTTGCGAACGCCGGTGCCACAGACGCATCACCGGCTGCACGAGCCTCGGCAGTATCAGGCAATGTGGCACCATCGTTGTGGGGATCTGCAATCTTCGCGGCAGGTGCTGCGTGTGCTCCAGCCTGGCCAGGCAAACCGTAAGAAATAATTGGGTTTGAATTAACGCTGGATACCTTCATCGCTCAATCACTCTTTACGGACGCCGCCGGAATTAGCCGCCTGCGTATTAAGTGGCAACACGAGCACAGAACCGCCCATAGCGCTCTCGAAATATAGTTGTGCAAATATTTCAGTCGCTAATTATTTCCGTGCTCTCATTGAGTTTCGTGTTGCTGATGAGAGGTGCCTTACAGCCCGCCGGTGGCGTTGAAGCCGACGCCCAGCACGGTCAATAACGACAATGGCAGCAGCAAGGTATCGAGCAACGCACTGGCCGGCAGGTCGACATGAGGATAGCTCGGTGCCTCGGCGCCAAAGCGGTCCTTGGCACAACAGCCGCCGTTGATCGCATACAAATCCAGGCGCGTGCCGGCGTACACCACTGGCGCGCCAGGTTGTGCGGCATCCAGCGTGCGAGCGGTGGCGCAGCCGGTCAGTTGCAGCGCCAGCACGAGCAGCAACGCCTTATTCATCGCTGCTCAAATGATGCTCGCCCCAGCGCGGCAGCATGTCTTGCGGGATATTGAGCAGATTGAGGATGCGCGCCACCACAAAATCCACCAGGTCGTCGATGGTCTGCGGCTGGTGATAGAAGCCCGGCGATGCCGGCAGAATGGTCACGCCCATGTTCGACAACTTGAGCATGTGCTCCAGGTGGATGCTCGAATACGGCGCTTCACGGGGCACCAGAATCAACTGACGGCGCTCCTTCAGGGTCACGTCCGCCGCACGCTCGATCAAATTGTTACAGGCGCCCGTGGCAATCGCCGACAGGGTGCCGGTGGAACATGGCACCACCACCATCGCCGCCGGTGCACCGGAGCCGGAAGCGACCGGCGACATCCAGTCTTCTTTGCCATAGACCTTGATCTGCCCCGCCGCCGCACCGGTGTATTCGGTGAGGAAGGCCTGCATCATCTGCACCTTGGCCGGTAATGCCACATCAGTCTCCGTCGCCAGCACCAACTGCGCCGCCTTGGAGATCAGGAAATGCACCTCACGGTCTTCACGCACCAGGCAATCTAGCAAGCGCAGGCCGTACGGCGCGCCGGATGCGCCGGTCATCGCCAGGGTGACGCGTTCCGGGCCGCTCATTTGAGCGCCTCGGCCAGCTTGCCATGCAGGCCGCCGAAGCCGCCATTGCTCATGATCACGACGTGGGTTCCCGGCTTGGCCAGGTGCTTGACGTGCTCGATGATGCCCTCCAGGGAGTCGCACACGGTCGAAGGAACAGTGCACTGCGCGACAATCGCCGGCAGGTCCCAGCCAAGGTTGGCCGGTGCATACCAGACCGCCTGGTCGGCGTCATTGACGCTTTCCGGCAAGCCATCACGGTGTGCACCCAACTTCATGGAATTGGAGCGCGGCTCGACGACCGCAATGATCTGCGCGTCACCGACACGCTTGCGCAGGCCGTCCAGGGTGGTGGCGATAGCCGTGGGATGGTGGGCAAAATCGTCGTAGATGGTAATCCCATTCACGTCGGCCACCTTTTCCATGCGGCGCTTGACGCTTTTAAACGCGCTCAAAGCTGCGATGCCAATGGACGGCACTACGCCCACATGCCGCGCAGCCGCCAGGGTGACCAAGGCATTGGCGACGTTATGCTGGCCGGTCATGTCCCACTCGACGATGCCCTGGGCCTCGCCTTCGAACAGCACTTCAAACCGGGAGCCGTCGTCACGCAGCAACCTGACCTGCCACTGCCCGCCCGCGCCGGTGGTTTGCACCGGGGTCCAGCAGCCCATGTCGATCACCCGCTGCAGCGCAGGTTCGGTGGTCGGGTGGATCACCAGGCCTTCACTCGGGATGGTGCGCACCAAGTGATGGAATTGCCGTTCGATGGCCGGCAGATCCGGGAAGATGTCGGCGTGATCGAACTCAAGGTTATTCAGAATCGCGGTACGCGGACGGTAGTGGACGAACTTGGAGCGCTTGTCGAAGAACGCGCTGTCGTATTCGTCGGCCTCGATCACGAAGAACGGCGTATCGCCCAGGCGCGCCGATACCGAAAAGTTTTGCGGCACGCCGCCGATCAAAAAGCCGGGGCTCATGCCCGCATGCTCCAGCACCCAGGCCAACATGCTGCTGGTGGTGGTTTTGCCGTGGGTGCCGGCAACCGCGAGCACCCAGCGCCCTTGCAGCACGTGGTCGGCCAGCCACTGCGGGCCGGAGACATAGGGCAAGCCTTTATTGAGGACATACTCGACCGCAGGGTTACCTCGGGACATGGCATTGCCAATCACCACCAGGTCCGGCACCGGGTCGAATTGCGCCGGGTCGTAGCCTTGCGTCAGCTCGATGCCCTGAGCTTGAAGCTGGGTACTCATGGGCGGATACACATTGGCATCGGAGCCAGTAACGTGATGGCCCAGCTCTTTGGCAAGCACCGCCATCGAGCCCATGAACGTGCCGCAGATACCAAGAATATGAATGTGCATAGTTGACCTCGTAAAACATCGAGGCAGGTTAGCGCAGGGAAAGGAAAATCGCACCCTTTTAGCGATTATGGCTGGGACATTTGTGCAGTGATCACCGTTAATACAATCAACATTTATTGTAGTTTCCTGAACTTGCGAAGCGACTCATCAAACCCGGCCTCTGCCCTCCTACACGACCGGGTTTGATAAGACGATCCAGCGAAATAGAAAACCGACCACAAAATGACCAAAGTAAATCAGTAAGTTTATTAAACTACCTGTTCTTTTCCTTCAGTCTCCAGCGACCGAATAGCAAGCATCCTCGCAATACCCTCATTGATTTTCGCGTTCCTTTTTTCTATAGCAGACAATCGCTCAGCATCACTGTGCGCGGACGCTGAATCAGGTACATACGCTTTGAAGATAAATTCGTTTTGCTCAGCAAAGGTCGCCAGGTTTTTTTCTGCTGCACCGTACAACTTTTCCAGATTATCCAGGCGCTCTTTAGTCCCGGTGGGCCAGTTCGAATGTTTTGCAAGCCCGTTGGCGTCTCCCCCCTCAACCATTGTCAAAATCGTGTTCGCCGCCAATAAAAACGTCAACTCGGCCTTGTCTAAACGCATCGTGACCGTCGCAGCATGTTGCGCTTCGACACCGCCCGTTGCTGCCGCGCCATTAGCTTGCTGGTTCAGAGCAGGCAGGTGAGCGGCGGGAAGTACTGGGGTATTGGCGCTAAAGTTGCCTTTGATGGTTTCGCCCGTCCAAACCGAGCCAGCGTACGTACCCACACTTAACGGTGTACTGACAAGCCCGTTGACGGACGCATTGACAAACGCATCACGCGCGACGGTTTTCAAGGGCGTATCCGTTTTGAATACACCCGCCTTGACCAAACGATCCGCCACAACCAGGTTCTTCGCCACGTCGCCAAAAGTCTGGGGCCGAGCAACAACAGCCTTGGTCGGCCCACTGAATGATGAATGTGGGTACTGTGCATTGAACACCAAATTCCTGAAGTTCGTTATTCCAGCGGTGTTCGGAGCACCACCGGAGGAACCGCTAACCGGGTTCACTGTGGGCTTATACTTACCTGGCAGCCCGGTAGACGGAAGCCTTGGCGGCTTTGGCTTGGGCCTGAAAAAATTGAAGTGTCTTTTAAAGCGCTCACCGCCTTCATGTGAATGTTCGCCAAGGCTATTGGCGTCGTCGGGCTTTTGGGCAACCACGCTGTCCGCTGGATAACGCTGCACCGAGGTGCTTTGCGTGTTAACTGTCGCCTGCTGTCCAGGCTCAACAGCGATCGGGCTTTTCAATTGCGGAGGAAAAAAAACAGGGGAACCTATAGTACTCATGCCATCACCACTTATAATTAAACATAACAATATCTACCATCCTGTAGAAGAGGCTCCAAACCTCCCCTTATAGGTATTCAAAACTCACAAAGCAGTTCCACCCGACAACAAATTAAAAACAAGCCGTCCTTCGGTTGGCAAAATAACAACTATTTACCGCCACCCTTAAGAAATCAAAAAAACTTGAAACCCCTAGGGTATTTGCGCGCCCCTCAACCCCCTCGCTATACAACGAAGGGCGTCAGGGGAGTTATTGGAGAGATGAAAAAAGTGCGCTAGGCGTTTTGATGCGACTCAGACCGCTGAACGCAACGCGATTCCGTGCTTGCGTAACTTGCGGTAAAGGGTGTTGCGGCTGACACCCAGCTGTTCTGCGGTGAGGGTCATATGCCAACGCTGCTGCTCCAACGTGGCAAGCAATGCCAAACGCTCGGCATCCTCCAAGGGCTGCGTACCCCCTTGCGAGGAAATGGGCGGCTGGCCAGCCTGGCGAATCATCGCGGGTAAATCGATCAATCCTATCCGTCCCCCCTCACACAGAGCCGCCAAGGTGCGCAGCACCGTACGCATTTGTCGGACGTTACCTGGCCAGGAAAAACCCAGCAGCGCCTGGCGCGCATCAAGATCAAGCGTTATCGGCGGCCCTTGTGTTTCCTGTGCCAGCAGAAAATCCAGCAGTTGAGATTTGTCAGTACGCTCACGCAACGCCGGCAGTGCAATCTCTAAGCCGCCTAGGCGATAGTACAAATCCTCGCGAAAAGAGCCGCTGGCAACGCGTGCCGACAAATCACGATGGGTTGCGCTGATGATGCGCACGTTCACGGCCTGCGGTTCGCCACCGATGGGCACCACCATCCGGTCGTCCAGAACCCTTAGCAGGCGAGTCTGCAACGTTAGGGGCATGTCGCCGATTTCATCTAGAAACAAGGTGCCGCCGTCGGCCTGCTGCAGCTTGCCGCGCATGCCTTCCTTGAGGGCCCCGGTGAAACTGCCACCGCGATAACCAAACAGCTCGCTTTCGATCAGGTTTTCCGGAATGGCCGCACAGTTGAGCGCGACGAAGGCCTTGCCGGAACGCTGACTGGCCTGATGCACAGCCTTGGCGAACGCCTCTTTGCCGCAGCCGGTTTCACCGTTGATCAGCAGTGGCACATCGCGCTCGAACACCCGCAGCGCCTTGCGCAGGTCGTCCTGCAGCGCCGGGTCGCCCAGGCAGATACTTGAAAGCTGTGGCTTTTCGGGCTTGGTGATCGGGGTGGGCGCACGCCGCGGCTGGCCTCGCAAGGCGGCAAACAGACTCCGCCCGCTACGGGTACGCAATGGCCAACTGGCGGTCGCATTGGCGCTGGCGCGGCTCAACAGTTGGTCCAGCGAGCAATCGAAAAAGGCTTCCACCGGCTGCCCCAGCAAACCGCTACGCGCCTGCCCAAGCAGGTTCAGCGCGCTCTGATTGGCCGCGCAGATGCGCCCTTCCCCGTCGAACGCCAGCAGGCCTTCGCTGAACAGCCCCACCGACTCGGCCTGCAGGTGAAAGCGCAACAGCCAGTGGTGTTCAAAGTGGCGCAGGAAATAGCAGCTTTCAATCATCTTGGCCGACAGATTGACCAGCGCCATGGTGTGGAACTGGCTCTGGCGCGACACGGCTTCGCGAGCCGACGACACGTCCAGCACCGCCAGCAGTTCGCCATGGGGGTCGAACACCGGGCTCGCCGAACAGGTCAGTCCGGTGTGCCGGCCGCGAAAATGTTCGTCGCGGTGAATCGTCACGGACTGACGCTCCACCAGGCAAGTACCGATGCCGTTGGTGCCTTCGCGGGCCTCGCTCCAATCGGCGCCCAGCCACAACCCGGCGCGCTCGAAAATCTTGCGCTCGGACGGCGCGGTGACGCAGTTGAGGATCACCCCGCGCGCATCGGTGAGCAGCACCGCATGGCCAGCCCCCGAGAGCTGCTGATGCAGGCTGTTCATCTCGCTGCCGGCGATGTGCAGCACGTGCTGCAGGCGTTCGCGGCTTTCCAGCAGGCGACCCTGTTCAAGCACGGTAGGAGCGATGGTCTGCGCGGGGTCGAGGTGGTAGTCCTCCAGGCAGCGCAGCCAGGAGCGGGCAATCGACGGATCGCTGGCGGGGCCTTGAGCAAGGTCATGCCCACGGGTGACGGTCAAGACCTGCTGGGCATGGCGACTGAACTGATCGTTATGCATGTTCTTATTATTCTCCCTGCGTGAGAACGCCCAGCATCCTCCAGGCTCCCAGCCATTGCAATCCTGTCCCGACCCGCCGGTCACGGGCTGTACCGCTTATGGCACAAAGTGTCACCGAGCGTGTACCAAGGGGGTGACAGCAACGCCCAGTAACAAACCCCAACCCATTGAATCACCTGGCCTGCAACGCATTGGCCCAACCTTTGCTCTACGCTTTATCACGCGCTTGCCGCGCTGTACTCCAATAAACATAAAAGCAGGAGATGCCCACCATGCGTTATGCACACCCCGGTACTGAAGGCGCTGTCGTTTCGTTCAAGGCCAAGTACGGCAACTACATCGGTGGCGAATTCGTTGCGCCGGTCGATGGCAATTACTTCACCAATACCTCGCCGGTCAACGGCAAGCCCATCGCCGAATTTCCGCGCTCCACCGCCAAAGACATCGAAAAGGCGCTGGACGCCGCCCACGCCGCCGCTGACGCCTGGGGCAAGACCTCAGCCCAGGACCGCTCGCTGGTATTGCTGAAAATCGCCGACCGCATCGAACAGAACCTCGAACTGCTGGCCATCACCGAGACCTGGGACAACGGCAAGGCCGTGCGTGAAACCCTCAACGCCGACATCCCGCTGGCCGCCGACCACTTCCGCTACTTCGCTGGCTGCATCCGCGCCCAGGAAGGCAGCAGCGCCGAAATCAACGAACACACCGCCGCCTATCACTTCCACGAACCGCTGGGCGTGGTCGGCCAGATCATCCCGTGGAACTTCCCCCTGCTGATGGCGGCGTGGAAACTCGCCCCGGCCCTGGCCGCCGGTAACTGCGTGGTGCTCAAGCCGGCCGAGCAAACGCCGCTGGGGATCAACGTGCTGATGGAACTGATCGGCGACCTGCTGCCGCCCGGCGTGCTCAACGTGGTGCACGGCTTCGGCAAGGAAGCCGGCGAAGCCCTGGCCACCAGCAAGCGCATCGCCAAGATCGCCTTCACCGGCTCGACCCCAGTGGGCTCGCACATCATGCATGCGGCGGCCGAGAACATCATTCCGTCCACCGTTGAGCTGGGGGGTAAGTCGCCGAACATCTTCTTCGCCGACATCATGAAAGCCGAACCGCAATTCATCGAAAAAGCCGCCGAAGGCCTGGTGCTGGCGTTCTTCAACCAGGGCGAGGTGTGCACCTGCCCATCGCGCGCGCTGGTGGAAGAGTCGATCTACGACGACT
The DNA here is from genome assembly GCF_034043515.1 of Pseudomonas sp. MUP55. NCBI lineage: Bacteria > Pseudomonadati > Pseudomonadota > Gammaproteobacteria > Pseudomonadales > Pseudomonadaceae > Pseudomonas > Pseudomonas sp. MUP55. The sequence continues at coordinate 5,195,939 of NZ_CP138214.1, forward strand.
TCATGAAAGTGGTGATGAAGAAGATCGAGTCGATCAAACGTGGCGACCCGCTGGACACCGACACCATGGTCGGCGCCCAGGCGTCGGAGCAGCAGTTCGACAAGATCCTCTCCTACCTGGAAATCGCCAAGGGCGAAGGGGCGCAGTTGCTCACCGGCGGCAAGGTGGAGAAGCTCAGCGGCGACCTGGCCACCGGCTATTACATCCAGCCGACCCTGCTCAAGGGCACCAACGACATGCGCGTGTTCCAGGAAGAAATCTTCGGCCCGGTGGTGAGCATCACCACCTTCAAGGACGAAGCCGAAGCCCTGGCGATTGCCAACGACACCGAGTTCGGCCTGGGCGCCGGCCTGTGGACCCGTGACATCAACCGCGCCTACCGCATGGGCCGTGCAATCAAGGCGGGCCGCGTGTGGACCAACTGCTACCACCTGTACCCGGCGCATGCCGCGTTTGGCGGTTATAAAAAATCCGGTGTAGGCCGTGAGACGCACAAGATGATGTTGGACCACTACCAGCAAACCAAGAACTTGCTGGTGAGCTACGACATTAATCCATTGGGCTTCTTCTAACTAACCAGGCACCCTCTCCCACACTCAGGAATGCAATAAAAAGTGTGGGAGGGGGCTTGCCCCCGATAGCAATGGACCAGCCAACAATCAAGTAACTGATATACCGCCATCGGGGGCAAGCCCCCTCCCACACTTGGTTCTTTATAAGTACTTGCGAACTGCATTCGGTCCACAGAGGCCGAGTTAAAACAATAACAACGAAAGGTACTTCCCCATGCCTAGCGAACCCACTGGATCTTCCGTCGACTTCGAAAAAGTCGGCACCGATTACTTTCAACAACGCGAACTTAAAAAAGGCGCTGCCGGCTGGGTGCTGTTAGTCGGCCTCGGTGTCGCTTACGTGATTTCCGGCGACTATGCCGGCTGGAACTTCGGCCTGGCCCAGGGCGGCTGGGGCGGGATGTTTCTCGCCACACTACTGATGGCCACCATGTACCTGTGCATGTGCTTTTCACTGGCCGAACTGTCTTCGATGATTCCCACCGCGGGCGGCGGCTATGGCTTTGCCCGCAGCGCGTTCGGCCCCTGGGGCGGTTTTCTCACGGGCACGGCGATCCTGATCGAATACGCCATCGCGCCCGCCGCCATCGCGGTGTTTATCGGCGCGTACTGCGAGTCGCTGTTCGGCATTGGCGGCTGGATGATCTACCTGGCGTTCTACATCATCTTTATCGGCATCCACATCTTCGGGGTGGGTGAAGCGTTGAAGCTGATGTTCGTGATTACTGCCATCGCAGCCATCGCGCTGGGTGTGTTTCTGGTGTCGATGGTGCCGCACTTCAACGTCGCCAACCTGCTGGACATCCCGGTGAGCGAAGCCAAGGGCGCCAGCAGCTTCCTGCCGTTCGGCTACGTCGGTGTGTGGGCGGCGATCCCCTATGCGATCTGGTTTTTCCTCGCGGTAGAAGGCGTGCCCCTGGCCGCTGAAGAAACCAAGAACCCCAAGCGCGACCTGCCGCGCGGCCTGATCGGCGCGATTGTGGTGCTGACCAGTTTCGCCCTGCTGATCCTGGTGATTGCACCGGGCGGCGCGGGCACTTACGCGCTGGTCAAATCCGGCAACCCGTTGGTGGAAGCCCTGGCGTTGTCCTACGGCGGTTCGACCTGGATGGGCAGCTTCGTCAACCTGGTGGGCCTGGCCGGTTTGATCGCGAGCTTTTTCTCGATTATCTACGCCTATTCCCGGCAGATCTTCGCCTTGTCCCGCGCTGGCTACCTGCCGCGCAAACTCTCCGAAACCAACAAGAGCAAGGCGCCGGTGCTGGCCTTGGTGATCCCCGGCATCATCGGGTTTGGCCTGTCGCTGACCGGCCAGGGCGACCTGCTGATTCTGGTGGCGGTGTTCGGCGCAACCATCTCCTACGTGTTGATGATGGCCGCGCACATCACCCTGCGTATCCGTCGCCCTAAAATGGAGCGGCCATACCGTACGCCGGGCGGCATCTTCACCTCGGGCGTGGCGCTGGTGCTGGCCTGTGTGGCCGTGGTGGCGGGCTTCCTGGTGGATCCGCGCGTGGTGATTGGCGCGGCGATCATCTATGGAGTATTAATTGCTTACTTTGCTTTCTACAGCCGGCATCACTTGGTAGCAGGCACGCCGGAAGAAGAATTCGCGGCGATCCAGGCCGCAGAGGCCGCCTTGCACTAACTGCCGTAAACCTCGACGCGGGCGCCTTGCCCGCGTCGTCAAGGAGACACTGTATGGCAAGCTTTTCCCACGCGGTGGGTGCACAGACTTACCGCTTCGACAGCCTCAAGGACCTGATGGCCAAGGCCAGCCCGGCGCGCTCCGGCGACTTCCTGGCCGGCGTGGCTGCACACAATGATGGCGAACGGGTCGCGGCCCAAATGGCGCTCGCAAACACTCCGTTGAAACACTTCCTCGAGGAAGCGTTGATTCCCTATGAAACCGATGAAGTCACCCGGCTGATCATCGACACCCACGACAAACAGGCCTTCGCCACCGTCAGCCACCTGACCGTCGGCGGCCTGCGCGACTGGCTGCTCAGCGACGCAGCCGACGAACACTCCCTACGCGCACTGGCGCCGGGGCTGACACCGGAAATGGCCGCCGCCGTGTCCAAGATCATGCGCGTGCAGGACCTGGTGCTGGTGGCGCAGAAGATCCGCGTGGTCACCCAGTTTCGCGGCACCATGGGTTTGCGCGGGCGTCTGTCCACGCGCCTGCAACCCAACCACCCCACCGACGAGCCGGCCGGCATCGCCGCCAGCATTCTCGACGGCCTGCTCTACGGCAACGGCGACGCGATGATCGGCATCAACCCGGCCACCGACAGCATCGCCTCGATCTGCGCCATGCTGGAAATGCTCGACGCAATCATCCAGCGCTACGACATCCCCACCCAGGCCTGCGTGCTGACCCACGTCACCACCTCCATCGAGGCGATCAACCGTGGCGTGCCGCTGGACCTGGTGTTCCAGTCGATTGCCGGCACCGAAGCGGCCAACGCCAGCTTCGGCATCAGCCTGAGCCTGCTGCAGGAAGGCTACGACGCGGGCTTGAGCCTCAAGCGCGGCACCCTGGGCCAGAACCTGATGTATTTCGAAACCGGCCAGGGCAGTGCCTTGTCGGCCAACGCGCACTTTGGCGTGGACCAGCAAACCTGTGAAGCCCGCGCCTATGCGGTGGCCCGGCATTTCAAACCGTTCCTGGTGAACACCGTGGTCGGCTTTATCGGCCCCGAATACCTGTACAACGGCAAGCAGATCATCCGCGCCGGTCTCGAAGACCACTTCTGCGGCAAGCTGCTCGGCGTGCCGATGGGGTGCGACATCTGCTACACCAACCACGCCGAAGCCGACCAGGACGACATGGACACCCTGCTGACCCTGCTTGGCGTAGCCGGGATCAACTTCATCATGGGCATCCCCGGCTCCGACGACATCATGCTCAACTACCAGACCACCTCCTTCCACGACGCGCTGTACGCCCGCCAGACACTGGGCTTGAAACCGGCGCCGGAGTTCGAGCAGTGGCTGGCGAAGATGGGCATCTTTACGCAAGCCGACGGCAAGGTACGCTTCGGCAACAACCTGCCACCGGCATTTCGCCACGCCTTGGCGCAACTGGGATGAAGGAGCCGCCTGTGCAACTCGACCTGCCTGACAACCCCTGGCTGCAATTGCGCCGCCTGACCCCGGCGCGCATTGCCCTGGGCCGCACCGGCACCAGCATTCCCACCAGCGCGCAACTGGACTTCCAGTTTGCCCACGCCCAAGCGCGGGACGCGGTGCACCTGCCCTTCGACCATAAAGGGCTGAGCCGCCAATTTGCCGAGCGCGGCCGCGACAGCCTGTTGCTGCACAGCGCCGCCACCGACCGGCATACGTACCTGCAGCGCCCGGACCTGGGGCGCCGCCTGAGTGACGAGTCGGCGCAGATACTGCGCGACTACGCTGCAGCACACCCCGATGGCGTGGACCTGGCAATCGTGGTGGCCGATGGCCTGTCGGCGCTGGCCGTGCATAAACATACCGCGCCGTTTCTGACACGCCTGGAAGAACAGACCCACGCCGAAGGCTGGTCGCTGTCACCGGTGATCCTGGTCGAACAGGGCCGCGTCGCCGTGGCCGATGAGATCGGGCAACTGCTCGGCGCCAAAATGGTGGTGATCCTGATCGGCGAGAGGCCGGGGCTCAGTTCACCGGACAGCCTGGGCCTGTATTTCACCTACAACCCCAAGGTCGGCCTCACCGACGCCTACCGCAACTGCATCTCCAACGTGCGCCTGGAAGGCCTGAGTTACGGCATGGCGGCCCATCGCCTGCTGTACCTGATGCGCGAGGCGTGTCGTCGGCAGCTGTCGGGGGTCAATCTCAAGGACGAGGCTCAACTGCAGACCCTCGAGTCGGATGACCCGGACCTGATGAAAGGCAATTTCCTGCTCAGCCCGCCCGTGGACTGATCGCAGCACGATTGCGCTTTTTCGCGACGTTAGGCAGCATCGAGTCACGGCCGCGCGTGTGGTCATCCCCCATTTGGAAGTTGAGGCCTGGCATGCGGATTACTCAAGCGACCCTGGAACACCTGGACCTGCTCACCCCGTTGTTCGTCAAATACCGCGAGTTCTACGGGGCCCTGCCATTCCCGGACTCGTCGCGGGCCTTTCTGGAAAAGCGGCTGCGACGCAAGGAATCGGTGATCTACCTGGCGCTGGCCGACGATGATGACAAACGCCTGCTGGGGTTCTGCCAGCTGTACCCGAGTTTTTCTTCGCTGTCGCTCAAACGGGTATGGATCCTCAACGACATCTATGTGGCCGAAGACGCGCGCCGGCAACTGGTCGCCGACAACCTGATGCGCACCGCCAAGAAAATGGCCAAGGAAACCCACGCCGTGCGGCTGCGGGTGTCCACCAGCAGCGACAATGAGGTGGCGCAGAAGACCTATGAGTCGATTGGCTTTCGCGAAGACACCGAATTCAAAAACTACGTGCTGCCGATCAACGAAGACTAACGCTCGGTGCCCTGTGGGAGGGGGCTTGCCCCCGATAGCAGTGTGTCAGCCACTATTAATATCACTGACCCACCGCCATCGGGGGCAAGCCCCCTCCCACATTGATCGTCCCCACGCTCTGCGTGGGAACGCCTCCCGGGACGCTCCGCGTCCCGGCTGCCCCTTCACACTTTCGCGACACTCCCCGCTACAAAAGCCACACGCTTTTCACCTCTCAATCCGTATAATGCGCACCTCTCAGGGTTGTAAGAATCTCGACATACACGTGTAGCCTTATTACCCGTCGTTCCCGCACTGGCCTGCTGAGCCGGGCCATTCACACAGGTGCCATCCATGGATTTCAACCCGCTAGACCTTATCCTGCATCTCGACGTTTACCTCGACATGCTGGTAACCAACTACGGTCCGTGGATCTACGCCATTCTGTTCCTGGTGATTTTTTGCGAGACCGGCCTGGTGGTCATGCCGTTTCTGCCGGGTGATTCGCTGCTGTTCATTGCCGGCGCCGTTGCCGCGGGCGGCGGCATGGACCCGGTACTGCTGGCCGGCCTGCTGATGCTGGCGGCCATCCTCGGCGACAGCACCAACTACGTGATCGGGCGAACGGTGGGCGAGCGCTTGTTCAGCAACCCGAACTCGAAAATCTTCCGTCGCGACTACCTGCAAAAAACCCACGACTTCTACGACAAGCACGGCGGCAAAACCGTGACCCTGGCGCGCTTCCTACCGATTTTGCGCACCTTCGCACCGTTCGTCGCCGGCATTGCCAAAATGCCCTACCCGCGCTTCTTCGGGTTCAGCGTACTCGGCACCATCCTCTGGGTCGGTGGCCTGGTGACCCTGGGCTACTTCTTCGGCAACGTGCCGTTTATCAAGAAGAACCTGTCACTGCTGGTGGTGTTCATCATCCTGCTGTCCCTGGTACCGATGATCATCGGCGTAGTGCGCAGCCGCTTTGGCCGCACCTCCTCCGAAGCCAACCCGCACTGATCGCCCATGTGGTCCCTCAGCGCCTGGCGTCGCCGGCGCCTGCTGGCAAAGCACCCGATTGCCGATGACACCTGGCAGCGGGTGCGTCACCACCTGACCTTTCTCGATGGCATCACCGCCGAGCAAGACCAGTGGCTGCGCGAAGCCTGTGTGCTGTTTCTGGCGGATAAACACCTCACCGCCCTGCCCGGCGTCGAACTGCATCAGGAACAGCGCCTGCTGCTCGCCGCCCAGGCGCAACTGCCGCTGATGAACCTGGGCGACCTCGACTGGTATCAGGGCTTCCATGAAATCGTGCTGTACCCCGACGACTTCCTCAGCCCGCAACGCCACCGCGATGCCAGCGGCGTGGAACACGAGTGGGACGGCGAACACAGCGGCGAAGCCTGGCAACAGGGCCCGGTGATCCTGGCCTGGCCCGGCGTATTGGCCAGCGGCCAATGGGAAGGCTACAACCTGGTCATCCACGAGCTGGCGCACAAACTGGACATGCTCAACGGCGACGCCAACGGCCTGCCGCCGCTGCACCACGACATGCGCGTGCAGGAATGGGCCAGCGTGATGCAAAGCGCCTTTGACGACCTCAATCGCCAACTGGACGCCAACCCGGACGCCGATACCGAGATCGACCCTTACGCGGCCGAAAATCCGGCGGAATTCTTTGCCGTGACCAGCGAATATTTTTTCAGCGCCCCGGATTTACTGGCCAGCCATTACCCGCAGGTGTACGCCCAACTCAGCCGCTTCTACCGCCAGGATCCCCTGGCCCGCCTGACTCAACTGCAAGCCCACGACCCGCGCTACCAGCCACAGGGCGAATGACCGTACGACGCCTGGCGCATGGCATCTGCGTCAGAATATGCCTATAATCGCCGCCACTTTTAGGCCAATCCGGCCATGTCATATGGCCAACTACGGGGGCAACGCCCAATGAGCTACAGCAAGATTCCGGCTGGCAAAGACCTGCCGAACGACATCTACGTCGCCATCGAAATTCCGGCCAACCACGCGCCGATCAAATACGAAATCGACAAAGACAGCGACTGCCTGTTCGTTGACCGTTTCATGGCCACCCCGATGTTCTACCCGGCCAACTACGGTTTCATCCCCAACACCCTGGCTGACGACGGTGACCCCCTCGACGTGCTGGTCGTGACTCCTTACCCGGTCACCCCAGGCTCGGTTATCCGCGCTCGCCCGGTCGGCATCCTGAACATGACCGACGACGGCGGCGGCGATGCCAAAGTCATCGCAGTGCCACACGACAAGCTGTCCCAGCTGTACGTCGACGTGAAGGAATACACCGACCTGCCAGCGCTGCTGCTGGAACAGATCAAACACTTCTTCGAGAACTACAAAGACCTCGAAAAAGGCAAATGGGTGAAGATCGACGGTTGGGGCAACGCAGACGCCGCCCGCGCCGAGATCATGAAGTCGGTTGCCGCCTACAAAGGCTGATACCCGCACCGCATTGCCACGGCAATAGAAAAGCCCCGATGATTCGGGGCTTTTTTTTGGCGAAAATAAACATCGAGTTCATTTATTAACTTGCGACGTTCAACTAACCGGAACCACTGAAGAATAAGACTACAACTAAGGAAAAGCCTACACGCGCAACTCAACGCATGGTTTATTTGAATAGCTTTCCCGGCCAGTAAACTCTGCGTTCATGAATACATCAGGTGATCGTTTAAAAGCGCTACTACGGGAAGTTCATCTTTCCGCCTCCGACTTCGCCAAGAACCGCGGCGTCACGCCTCAGCACGTGAACAACTGGTTCAAGCGCGGCGTCCCCATGGGCCGACTCAACGAGATCGCAGAGCTCCTATGCGTCTCCAGCCGCTGGTTAAGCGACGGCCGCGGCCCCAAACACCCACCGGCCAATTACCTGCTGGACGGCCCCAACGCAAGGATTGCATCTGCCCGCGAAGACATCGGCAAATACCTCACAGGCCCCGCCTGCCGCCCGGAAAACCCCGACGTGGAGATCCCCCTCCACCCCACGTTCACCTCCACCGAGCGCATCCGCGTCTCCCAGCACACCCTCAAAACCCTCAACGTAGACCCCGACCGCGCCGTAGGCGCCTACATGGTCGACAACAGCATGATCGACATCATCCAGCAAGGCGCCACCCTCGCCGTCGACAAAGGCCGCACCCAGATCGTCGACGGCGAAATCTACGCCGTCGAACACGACGGCATGCTGCGCATCAAATACCTCTACAACCGCCCTGGCGGCGGCCTGCGCATGCGCAGCCACAACGCCAGCGAACACCCGGACGAATACCTCACCTACGACCAACGCTTCGAGCAGAACTTCCAGATAGTGGGCTGGGTATTCTGGTGGTCCACCCTCAACAACCGCCGCCCACCGGTACCGCTGGACGAACACCTGCTGGGCTGGGAAGGCTCTGAATCGGAACCGGAGGTGGGCAACTGAAGTGAATGTGGGTATCATGCGCCGCACATTTGGCAGGGGAATGGCTTCACGCTGTTTGCCCCGTCAGGCGATGCGGAGGAGTTCCCGCAGATGCCCTACTATTCAGCCCGACGCAATGTGGGCTGAGCGATTTGAAGGCTGGTGAGGCTTGTCAAAAACAAGCTGAGGCAGTCCCCGAGAAGCCGGCCACAAGCCGGCTTTTTAATGCCCGTCGATCTCAGCTCAATTGTCCGATAGCTGTTGGACAAGTGAATATTCAATAAGCGGGCACCTAATCTACCAACCTTCTATCCGCGTCACGGCCGCTGCAAACACCCCACAGCCCGATCCGCCACCATCTTCGCCATCTCTACCAAATGCATCACTGCCCTTTGCGGCGCTGCCATCGGTTCCCCGAGCATCTGCGACGTGGCCACCGCACAGTGCAACAGCTCAGCCACTTGCACCCAGGCGTCCTCGAAGCTCAGTTCTTCATTTACGGTAAATGGATTGGTCGCGGGTGATGATGATGACTCTGGACAAACGTTATCCATAGCAAAACTCCTAGCAGTAAGTGATTACCACCGTCCTTTCGCGACTAAACGAGCAGAGGTGGCGGCTGTACGCAGGTTAGTCGACCGGCCGCTAGGCACCGGCGCACCCGGAGGTGCCCTGCGCACAGCCACCATAAAGTGCAGGTGAGAAAACACCTGTCTTTGGGATGGCGCGTGCGCCTAGCGAAGTACGAGCGACTAAACCCGATCACTGAATAGGCAGTGACAATCCGCAGCCTAGTCACCCATCCCCGCTGGCGCAATGCGCTTGGGATTCTCTCGGAAACGTCCTGCAAATGAAAGGGATCCGCCCTGCCGGCCCTTTAAAATCAGCGCATTTTCAAGCCTGTGTTCCCCCCACCCACTTGTGTGCTCCGGTGACACGCACCTGCTCTTGCCCCCACGCCATAAACCCCAGATGAAACGTCCTACACCCATATCTAAACAAACCGTTTAAACCCGAATCGCGTGCATTCCTCGCCGCTTGGCCCAGAACCTGCTTATTGCACACCGTACAATAAAACCGGCTCGAGCCGGGCCAACACCCATCACCGCTGCTCACTGCAGCTCGGGGGAATGCTGATGTCCACATCACCGCTTCACTCTTCCAACCATGGCTTGTCGCGCTCGCTTAAAGAGCGCCACGTCATGTTGATCGCGATCGGCGGCATTATCGGGGCCGGTTTGTTTTTGGGGTCGGGCAAGGCGATTGCCACGGCGGGGCCGGCGTTGTTGCTGGCGTATGCGTTGTGTGGGGGGATGGTTTATCTGATTGCGCGGGCGCTGGGGGAGTTGTCGTTGTATCGGCCCAGCAGTGGGTCGTTTGCGACCTATGCCGAGGAGTTTCTGGGGCCGCGGGTGGCGTTTATTACGGGTTGGTCGTACTGGATGATCTGGATTCTGGTGGGGGTGCTGGAGGTGACCGGAATTGGTTTGTTGATGAAGTATTGGTTCCCGGAGTTACCGCAGTGGATTCCGGCGTTGGTCACGGTGGGCGTGTTGATGGTGATCAATCTGTTTGCGGTGAAGACGTTCGGCGAGGTGGAGTTCTGGCTGGCGTTGATCAAGGTGCTGACGATAGTCGGGTTGATTGGGGCGGGGTTGGCGATTTTGCTGTTTGGGCTGCCGACATCGGCGCCGACGACGCCTTCGGTGACCAACCTGTGGCGCCATGATGGATTTTTCCCGAATGGCTGGAGCGGCTTCTGGTTCGCGGTGCCTGTGGCCGCGTTTACCTTTGCGGGGATTGAGGTGGTCGGCCTGGTGGCGGCGGAAACGGCTGAGCCGCAGCGCACGTTGCCACGGGCGATCAACAGCATTTTGTGGCGGATGGCGATTTTTTACCTGGGGTCCATCGCGGTGATCATGGCGCTGTATCCGTGGAATCAGATCGACACGGCGCAAAGCCCGTTCGTGATGGTGTTCGACAGTATCGGCATGGGCGTGGCGGCCGGGTTTATCAACTTTGTGGTGATCAGCGCGTTGGCGTCTTCGTGCAATACCGGGCTGTTTGCTACCAGCCGCATGTTGTTTGCGCTGTCGCATATCCAGCAGGCGCCGCGTCAGTTGCAGGTGTTGAGCCCACGCCAGGTGCCGGCCCGTTGCCTGATGGTGTCGACCGCGATTTTGCTGGTGGGGGTGCTGCTCAATTACCTGATCCCGGAGAGCATTTTCAGCCTGTTGATGACCGGGATTCTGGGCCTGTTGATTTGGGTGTGGGTGGTGATCATGGCGGCGCATATGGCCTATCGCCGTAAGGTGCAGCGCTGCGCGTTGGGTGAGGTGCATTACCGCCTGCCCTGGCCCAAGGTCAGCAGTGTGCTGGTGTTGGGCTATTTGACGGTGCTGGTGGTGTTGGTGATCCGCGACCCGGAAACGCGCGCGGCGGCCTATGTGGCGGCGGCATGGTTTGGGTTGTTGATGCTAGTGTATCCGAAACCTGCCGCATCGAAGGGGGTGGGTGATGCCTGGAATGCTTGAACTCACGCGTTGCCTTCAACGCTATATCCGCGCCAATCCCAACAGTGCGCGCCAACTGGACTGGGCCGCGCGGGTGATGCCCGGCGGTAACACGCGCTCAGTGTTGTTTTATGAGCCGTTCCCGCTGGTGATGACGGGCGGCAGCGGCTGCTTTCTCAACGATCTGGACGGGCACCGCTACGTCGACTTCCTCGCCGAATACACGGCGGCGCTGTATGGGCACTCCCATCCGGTGATCACCCATGCGTTGACCGGGGCGATGGCGAACGGGCTGAACCTGAGCGCACACACCGAATTGGAGGCACGGCTGGCGAGCTTGATTGTGGAGCGCTTCGCTTGTATCGAGCAGGTGCGCTTTACCAACTCCGGTACCGAGGCGAATCTGCTCGCGCTGGCGGCGGCAAAGGCCTACACCGGACGCAGTGCAATCATCGCGTTCAACGGCGGTTATCACGGCGGCGTGTTGAGCTTTGCCGGGGCGAACACGGCGATGAATGTGCCCCATCGGGTGTACCTGGCCGACTACAACGACATGGACAGCGTCGAGCGCTTGCTGCATGAGCATGTCGATATTGCGGCGATTCTGGTGGAGCCGATGCTGGGCGCCGGCGGCTGCATCTGCGCCGAGCCGGGCTTTCTCCAAGGGCTGCGTGAAAGGAGCCAGGCCCATGGCGCATTGCTGATTTTCGATGAGGTGATGACCTCGCGTCTGGCCCCCGGCGGGCTGCAGGAAAAACTGGGTGTCAGGCCCGACCTGATGACCCTGGGCAAGTACATCGGTGGCGGCATGCCGTGCGGCGCGCTGGGCGGGCGAGCGGACATCATGGCGCAGTTCGACCCTCGCCAGGGGCGCCTGTCCCATGCCGGCACCTTCAACAATAATGTGCTGACCATGGCGGCGGGCATCGCGGGTCTTGAGCAGGTGTACACCCGCGAAGCGGCGCTGGAACTCAATGCCCGCGGCGACGGCTTGCGCGAGCATCTCAACGACGTGCTGGCGCCCCTGGCGATGCAATTTACGGGGCAAGGTTCGGTGATGAATCTGCATCCCACGAGCGTCCCGATTCGTCGCCCCGCGGATATTCCAACCCACCGCAACCACCTGCGCGACCTGTTCTTCTTTCACTTGCTCGAATGCGGTATCTACAGCGCGCGACGCGGGTTGTTCGCGCTGAGCCTGCCGCTGACTGACCGCGAGCTGATCCGGCTGATAACGGCTACGCACACGTTCGCCGAGCGCTACGGCGGGGATTGACGGCTGCTGCGCAGGAGCGACAGCGAATCGGTGAACCGCTATCCTTTCGCCGTCGCTCAACCGGAACCCACCGCCATGACCAGCAAGACCGCAAACCCAAGGGGCAGGCGTAAAAAGGCCGCTGGCGCAGACACACAAAGCCCGTTGAACAAAGACGCCATCATTGCCGCCGCACTGGCGTTGATCGACCGCGACGGCCTGGACAAATGCAGCCTGCGCAACCTGGCAAGCCGCCTGGGCGTGTACCCCACGGCCATCTACTGGTACGTCTCGTCACGCGAGTTGTTGCTGAGCGAAGTGCTGGCCAAGGTGTTGGAGCATGTCGCGCCAGAGCCTGCGCAGCGCTGGCAGGACTACCTGCGTGCGGCGATGGTCAATTGCCATGATGCCGTGCGCCTGCATCCGAACATCGCGCCGTTGTTGGGTTCGCAACTGGTGTCCAACTCCAGCACTGACTTTAAGTTAGTCGAAGGCGTGTTGGCGGCCTTGCAGCAGGCCGGCTTCAGCGGCCCTGCTTTGTCCGGGGCCTACAATACGTTTATCGCCGCCCTCGCCGGCTTCACGACGCTGGAGTACGCGCCGTTGCCGGAGAATACCGAGGCATGGCAACACCAGGTGCAGGAAAGCCTGCGCACCGTCGACCCGCAGCAGCACCCCACCCTCGCGCAGAATATGGACCAATTGAGCAATCGCGGCTTCAGTCTGCGCTGGCAAAACGGGGTGGACGCGGCGCTGGATGAGAGCTTCGCGTTTTACGTCGACACCATTCTCTGCGGCCTGGAAACCCTGGCCGCCCGCCGCTGAAAATTCGCACAGCAAAACCGGAAACGCCCACAATTGTACGACGTACAATTTGCCGCTACAGTCCGCCACGCAAGAGCACCCCATGACCCCAATAACAAAAACGTCAGAGGTTTTTTATCGTGGCAACTGCATTCCATTGTGTGGCCCAGGGCGAACTGCTCTGGCAGCCCTGCCCTGAGCGTCTTCAACGCGCCCACCTCACGCATTATCTGAATTGGCTGCGCCACGAACGCGCGCTCAGATTCGCCGATTACCACGGGCTATGGCAGTGGTCGGTCGATAAGCCGCAGGCGTTCTGGCAATCGATCTGGGACCATTTTCAGGTGCAGGCCAGCAGCTCGCACCGGGCGGTGCTGGGCGCCCGCGCAATGCCGGGGGCGCAGTGGTTTCCAGGCGCGCAGTTGAATTTTGCCGAACACATTTTGCGCAATGAACACGACGGCGACGCGTTGCTCTACCTGAATGAAACCACCGGCATGCAAGGCTTGCCCTGGGCCGAATTCGCAGGCCGGGTACGCACGCTGGCGACCTGCTTACGCGAGCTGGGCATCGTGCCGGGTGATCGGGTGGTGGCCTACCTGCCGAACATCCCCGAGGCGATGATCGCGCTGTGCGCTTGTGCGGCTATCGGTGCGGTATGGGCCAGTTGCTCACCGGATTTCGGCGCGCAGGGCGTGTTGGACAGGGTGCGGCAATTGTCGCCCAAGGTGCTGCTGGCGGTAGACGGTTATCGCTATGGCGGCAAGGCGTTCGATCGACGCGAACAGGTACGCTGTATCGCCCGCGAGATGGACAGCGTCGAGCACGTGATCGTGCTGTCGACGCTGTTTCCCGATGAACCGCTGACGCTGGCCAATGCCATCGACTGGCAAGCGTTGCACCGGCGTCCTGCGGTGTCCGCAGCCGATTTCCAGTGTGAACAAGTGCCCTTCGATCATCCGCTGTGGGTGCTGTTTTCGTCCGGTACCACCGGGCTGCCCAAAGCCATCGTGCACAGCCATGGCGGCATACTGCTGGAACAGTTGAAGACCCTGCACTTGCATCTGGACCTGCACCCCGGTGAAGCGGCGTTCATCCACACCACCACTGGCTGGATGATGTGGAACACCCTGTTCAGCACCTTGCTCTGTGGGGTGCGGCCGGTGCTGTACGACGGTCATCCCACCTGGCCAGACATCGACACGCTGTGGCACATTCTTGAGGACAGCTGCGCCAGTTTCTTCGGTACCAGCCCCACCTATATCGAACTGATGAAGCGTCACGAGGTAGTGCCCTGCGAGCGCTTCGACCTGAGCGCGCTGCGCACCGTGATGCCGGTGGGCTCGCCGGTTTCGCCAGGGTGCAACGCCTGGTTCTATCGCAACCTCGGCACCGATGTGTGGGTGACCACGGGCAGCGGCGGGACGGATATCTGCACCGGGCTGGTGAGTGGCGTGCCGACGCTGCCAGTGTATGCCGGTGAGATCCAGGCCCGCGCCCTGGGGGTGGATGCCCATGCGTTTGACGAGCATGGCCGCTCGGTGGTGGATCAGGTCGGCGAGTTGGTGGTGATTTCGCCCATGCCGTCGATGCCGGTGTGTTTCTGGAATGATCCGGAAGGCGAGCGCTACCGGGAAAGCTATTTCCAAGCCTGGCCCGGGGTGTGGCGCCACGGGGATTTCTTCCTGCTCAATGCCCGCGGAGGCTGCCAGGTGCTGGGGCGCTCGGATGCGACCTTGAACCGCTTTGGGGTTCGGATCGGTACGGCGGAAATCTACCGCGCCCTGGAGCCACTGGCGCAAATCGAAGACGCGCTGATCGTGAACCTGGACTTGCCCGAGGGCGGTTTCTTCATGCCGCTGTTTGTGCAACTGCGTCAGGGCGCGGTACTGGACGAAGCCTTGCGCGAGCGCGTGCGCGACTGCCTGCGGTCGGCCTGCACACCCCGGCATGTACCGGACCAGATCCTCGCCGTACCGCTGATTCCTCTGACACTTACCGGTAAAAAGATGGAAGTGCCGGTACGCCGAATCCTGATGGGGCACGACCCAAAAACGGTCGCCAATCCCAGCGCCATGCGCAACCCACAGGCACTCGCGTTTTTTGTCGAATACGCCAGCCAACGGTCTCAGTCATGAAAGGCCAGGCGTTTATCGTCGGCGCCTACGAACACCCCACGCGTCACGCCGTTGACCGTTCCCTGGCGCAACTGCACGCGGACGTCGCCCGTGGCGCCCTGGCCGACGCAGGGCTGAACCTCAGTGATGTGGACGGTTACTTCTGCGCCGGCGACGTACCCGGGTGGGAGGCGCCGGGTGTAGGACCTTTTTCGATGGTCGAGTATCTGGGCATCCAGCCTCGCTACCTGGAGACCACAGAGAGCTGGGGTTCGTCCTACCTTCATCATGTCGCCCAGGCGACCCGCGCCATTGCTGACGGGCGCTGCACCGTGGCCCTGATCACCCAGGCCGGGCGCCCCCGCGCAGAGCGCCAGCGACCGGATGCCAGCCATCGCAGCCACCCCCAGACCGCCTGCGAAGCGCCGTTCGAAACACCCTACGGCGCCGCCGTGACCAACCTGTATGCGATGTGCGCCATGCGCCATCAGTACGAACACGGCACTACCGCCGAGCAACTGGCGTGGATCAAGGTGGCAGCGTCACACCATGCCCAGCACAACCGGCAGGCGATGCTGCGCACGCCAGTGACGGTGGACGATGTGCTGAATTCGCCGCTGATTGCCGCGCCGTTGCGACGCTTGGACTGTTGCGTGATCAGCGACGGCGGTGGCGCGCTGGTGCTGGTTCATCCGTCCATCGCACGGGCGCTCGAGCGCCCACTGATCACACCGATTGGAGCGGGTTATTCCATCAGCCATCTGAACGGCGGCTATTTCGACCTGCTGGCTTCGGGCGCGGTGAAGTCAGGCGCCAATGCATTCGCCGAGGCCGGGCTTACGCCTGCGGATATCCGCTACGCCTCGTTGTACGACAGCTTCACCATCACCGTACTGATCCAGCTGGAAAACCTCGGTTTCTGCGCACCCGGCCGAGGCGGTGCGTTCGTCGCCGATGGCCAACTGATCAGCGGGGTGGGCAGGTTGGCCGTCAACACCGACGGCGGCGGATTGTGCAACAACCACCCAGGCCATCGCGGCGGCATGGTCAGGTTGATCGAGGCGGTGCGTCAGTTACGTGGCGAGGCGCACCCGGCGGTGCAACGGCCCGACTGCGCACTGGCCCTGGCCCATGGCACCGGTGGCTTGCTGGGCTCGCGACACGGCAGCGCCACACTGATTCTGGAGCGACGCTGATATGCACCTGACCTCACCGCACATCACGCCCGAAAGCGCGCCGTTCTGGGAGGCGGCCAATCGCGGGCAATTGCTGCTGCGCCGCTGCCTCGACACCGGCAAGGCGTTCTTCTATCCCCGCGACCACAGCCCGTTTACCGGCAGCGCGGCCACTGACTGGATCGTCGCCAGCGGCAACGCCAGCCTGTACAGCTTCAGCTACAGCGGGCAAGCCGATGAGGCGTATTGCATTGCCTACGTCACGCTCGACGAAGGGCCGACGATGTTGTCCGCCATCCGGTGCGATGACCCGCACCGTTTGCGTATCGGCCAGCGACTGAAGGTGACCTTCGCCTCGACACCCAACGGGCAAAAAGTGCCGGTGTTTGAATTGTCTCATTGCGGTTGACGGTAAGACATGCGACAGCCGATTTATCACCTCAAGCCCACCCATTAATCTGTGCCCATGTTGAACGCAACGCCTAACCCACTTAAACAAAAAAGGATTCAACCATGAGCACGCCAACCTACAGCCGCTTGAACAAAGACGACGCCATCGTTCTGCTGGTCGACCACCAGACTGGCCTGATTTCCCTGGTGCAGGACTTCTCGCCCAACGAGTTCAAGAACAACGTGCTGGCCCTGGCGGACCTGGCCAAGTTCTTCAACCTGCCGACCATCCTCACCACCAGCTTCGAACAAGGCCCCAACGGCCCGCTGGTGCCGGAGTTGAAGGAGATGTTCCCGGACGCGCCGTATATCGCCCGACCTGGCCAGATCAATGCCTGGGATAACGAAGACTTCGTCAAGGCGATCAAGGCCACCGGCCGCAAGCAAATCATCATTGCCGGCGTGGTAACCGATGTGTGCGTGGCGTTCCCGACCTTGTCGGCGCTGGCGGAAGGGTTTGAAGTGTTTGTGGTGACCGATGCATCGGGCACGTTCAACACCACCGTGCAACAAGCGGCCTGGAGCCGAATGACCCAGGCGGGTGCGCAGCTGATGAACTGGTTCTCGGTGGCGTGCGAGCTGCACCGCGACTGGCGCAACGATATCGAAGGCCTGGGGAATTTGTTGTCGCAGCGCATTCCCAACTATCGCAACCTGATGAATGGGTATGCGGCGCAGACGGCGCAGCAGAAGTAATTAAGCCCGGTTTGATGATAAGCCTGCCCTCAAAAGCAGGCTTACGGCGCTTGAGCCGGTTCTACCCCGCCAGTTCTCTCTCTATCTGTTCAATGCTGGGCAAGCTGGACTGCAGCTCTGCCGACAAAGACTCCACCCACTGATATTCCGCCACACCGATAGGCCGGTTGTTATCGCGTAACGCATATTCAGCCACCACCTCATTTTTACCCTTACACAACAAGAGGCCAATGGTCGGACCATCCTGTGGGTGCTTCAGTTCGGCATCTACAGCCGCGAGATAGAAGCTCAACTTGCCTAGATGCTCGGGCTTGAATTTACCCGCCTTGAGTTCAATCACCACGTAGCAGCGCAATTTCAAGTGGTAAAACAACAGGTCGACGAAAAACTCATCACCGCCAACATTCAGCAGTACTTGCCGGCCAACATAGGCAAAGCCTGCGCCCAACTCTAGTAGGAATTCAGTGACATGCTTGATCAAGGCATTTTCGATATCACGCTCTTTCGCGTCCAAGCCCAGGCTTAGGAAGTCAAAGCGATAAGGGTCCTTGAGAGATTCTCGTGCCAGATCGGATTGGGCCTTGGGCAGATGGCTTTCGAAGTTGCTGACTGCCTTGCCACTGCGCTCAAGCAAGCAGTTTTCGATGTGCAGTACCAGCGTGTTACGTGACCAGTTGTGTTTAACTGCTTGGGTGATGTACCAACGACGTGTTTCCGGGCAGGGAAGCTTATCGAGCAACACCACGTTGTGCCCCCACGGCAATTGTGCAGCAGCCTGTTGCACAAATTCCGAATCTGGCCATGCCTCGGCAAAAGCACGCATGTACTTGAGATTACGTGGCGAAAAGCCCTTGATGTCGGGAAACGCTGCCCGCAGATCCTGCGCAAGGCGGTCAATCACTTTGCTACCCCAGCCTTGATCGCTCTGACGGGCCAAAATTTCGCGTCCAATCTGCCAGTAGAGCAGCACTAATTCACGATTGACTGCTATTGATGCTCGCTGCTGTGCGCTATGGATACGGCTCTTGAGGCATGTCAGCCAATCGGTGTAGCCATCAGGCGGCGCGTTTAAACCGATAGAGGCCTCGTTCATATCTACCCACTCCTGTGTTTTCAGCAGGCTAGTCAGGCAGCCGGGCCGTCACAAGCGCTCTTGAATACTCAAAGAAGTGTCCCGCATGCCTTACAGAACGGTCCTGCTGGCACTTGCCGAGACCATTCCGGAGCGTCAATGCGCATAATCGGCTCATACAATGAGCCGAATAAACGTTTCATTCGGCTCACACAGCTACATTCGCCCATGAATCATCCGCAGTGATCTGGCAGCGACCCAGTCACGCATGCTCACTGGCGCGACCGAGATGGCCGCAGCGCGCGTTACCAGGCCAATGCCAACGGCGAATGACGCCCCCACCCATTTGCCCCGATTCCCCATGTCTGCTAGTGTCGCGCCGGTTTACCGTCTACCGGAATTGCCGCCATGGCCCGCAAAAAAGTTGCACTCGATTTCGAACAATCCCTCGCCGACCTGCAAGCCCTGGTCGAGCGTCTGGAGAACGGCGAGTTGTCGCTGGAAGACTCGCTGACGGCGTTTGAGCAAGGCATTGGCCTGACTCGCGACTGCCAGAGCGCGTTGGCGCAGGCTGAGCAGAAAGTGCAGGTATTGCTTGAACGCGACGGGGAGTTGGCTGAAGAACCTTTCGATGCGGAACAACCCGAATGATCGATGCGTATCAGGCCAGTAGCCAAGCCCGGGTGAACGCGGCGCTGGAGCCTTTGTTTGTTGCGCCAGGCCCGCAAATGAGCCGCCTTTACGACGCCATGCGCTACAGCGTGATGAATGGCGGCAAGCGCGTGCGCCCGTTGCTGGCGTATGCGGCGTGTGAAGCGCTGGGTGCGCCCGCTGAAGAAGCAAATGGCGCGGCCTGTGCGGTGGAACTGATCCACGCCTATTCCCTGGTACACGATGATCTGCCGGCAATGGACGACGACGACCTGCGTCGCGGCCAGCCGACCACCCATAAAGCCTTTGACGAAGCCTATGCGATCCTGGCCGGTGACGGCCTGCAGAGCCTGGCGTTCAGCGCGTTGCTGGACCCGCGCTTGAGCCGCGTGAATGCCGAGATCCGCCTGCGTATGGTCACCGCCCTGGCGCTGGCGGCAGGCCCGGCCGGCATGGTCGGCGGCCAGGCGATCGACATGGGTTCGGTCAGCCTCAAGCTGGACCAGAAAGCTCTGGAGCACATGCATCGCCACAAGACCGGCGCGCTGATCGAGGCCGCCGTGCACCTCGGCGCCCTGGCCAGCGGTCGGGCCGAGGCCGCGCAATTGGCGGCGCTGCAGACTTATTCGCAGGCTATCGGCCTGGCGTTTCAGGTGCAGGACGACATTCTAGACGTGGAAAGTGACACCGCGACCCTCGGCAAACGCCAGGGCGCCGATATCGCCCGGGACAAACCGACCTATCCTGCGCTGCTCGGGCTGGAAGCTGCCAAGGCGTATGCCCTGGAGCTGCGCGATCAGGCCCTGGACGCCCTGCGACCTTTCGACGCGGCGGCCGAGCCGTTGCGTGACCTGGCGCGGTATATCGTCGAACGTCGGCACTGATGCCTGCGGCGATCAGCGCCGCATATCGACCAAGTTCGCCCCCCTGCGTGGGCAGTTTGCGATGCTTGAGGTAAACTGCCGCCTCTTCTATACCTATAACGATTCGCCTGATGCCCACGACGTTCCAAGAGATTCCCCGCAAGCGCCCGTCCACGCCCCTGCTCGACCGTGCTGCCACGCCGGACGGCCTGCGTCGACTGGGTGAAGCCGAGCTGGAAACCCTGGCCGATGAACTGCGCCTGGAATTGCTCTACACGGTCGGCCAGACCGGTGGGCATTTCGGTGCCGGGCTGGGCGTGATCGAGCTGACCATCGCCCTGCACTACGTATTCGACACCCCGGACGACCGGCTGGTGTGGGACGTGGGCCATCAGGCGTATCCGCATAAAATCCTCACTGGCCGTCGCGAACGCATGGCCAGCCTGCGCCAGAAGGACGGCATCGCCGCCTTCCCGCGTCGCTCCGAAAGCGAGTACGACACCTTTGGCGTCGGCCACTCCAGCACCTCGATCAGCGCAGCGCTGGGCATGGCGATTGCCGCCCGCCTGCAAAACAGTGATCGCAAGGCGATTGCGGTGATCGGCGATGGCGCGCTGACCGCGGGCATGGCCTTCGAAGCCTTGAACCATGCGCCGGAAGTGGACGCCAACATGTTGGTGATCCTCAACGACAACGACATGTCGATTTCGCGAAACGTCGGCGGCCTGTCCAACTACCTGGCGAAGATCCTCTCCAGCCGCACCTACGCCAGCATGCGCGAAGGCAGCAAGAAAGTGCTGTCGCGTCTGCCCGGCGCGTGGGAAATCGCCCGTCGTACCGAAGAATATGCCAAGGGCATGCTGGTACCCGGCACGCTGTTCGAAGAGCTGGGCTGGAACTATATCGGCCCCATCGACGGCCATGACCTGCCGACCCTGATCGCCACGCTGCGCAATATGCGTGACCTCAAAGGCCCGCAGTTCCTGCATATCGTCACCAAAAAGGGCAAAGGCTTCGCGCCGGCGGAAGTCGACCCCATCGGCTACCACGCGATCACCAAGCTGGAACCACTGGACGCTCCAGCCGCCGCGCCGAAAAAGCCCAGCGGGCCGAAGTATTCCGGGGTGTTTGGCGAATGGCTGTGCGACATGGCCGCCGCCGACCCGCGCCTGGTGGGGGTGACTCCTGCAATGAAGGAAGGCTCCGACCTGGTGGCCTTCAGCGAGCGTTTCCCGCTGCGTTACTTCGATGTAGCGATTGCCGAACAGCACGCAGTGACTTTCGCCGCCGGCATGGCCTGCGAAGGCGCCAAGCCGGTGGTCGCGATTTATTCGACCTTTTTGCAACGCGGTTATGACCAGTTGGTGCATGACGTGGCGGTGCAGAACCTTGACGTTCTGTTCGCCATCGACCGCGCCGGCCTGGTGGGCGAAGACGGCCCGACCCACGCCGGCAGTTTCGACCTGTCCTACCTGCGCTGCATCCCCGGCATGCTGGTGATGACGCCCAGCGACGAGAACGAACTGCGCAAGATGCTCAGCACCGGCCACTTGTACAACGGCCCGGCGGCGGTGCGCTATCCGCGTGGTACCGGCCCGAATGCGGTCATCGAGAAAGACCTGGAGCCTATCGAGATCGGCAAGGGCATTGTGCGGCGCCAAGGCAGCAAGACGGCCTTCCTGGTGTTCGGCGTGCAACTGGCCGAAGCGCTCAAGGTAGCCGAGAAGATCGACGCCACCGTGGTCGACATGCGCTTCGTCAAACCACTGGATGAAGCCTTGGTGCGCGAGATTGCTGCCAGCCATGAGCTGCTGGTGACGGTCGAAGAAAACGCCATCATGGGCGGCGCCGGTGCGGCGGTCAGCGAGTTCCTGGCACGGGAGAATATCCTCAAGTCGGTGCTGCACCTGGGCTTGCCGGATGTGTACGTCGAACACGCCAAGCCGGCGCAGATGCTCGCCGAATGCGGGCTGGATGAAAGCGGCATCGAAGCCTCGGTGCGCCAGCGCATGGCGCTGCTCGGCCTGTAGCAACCCGCTCTAAATGTGGGAGGGGGCTTGCCCCCGATAGCGGCGCTTCAGTCACCTACGATGCTGACTGACAGCGCGCCATCGGGGGCAAGCCCCCTCCCACATTTGATTGGTGTCATCTTCAAATACCATGGGTAACCCATGAAACATCTTCGTCTCGCCCTGCCCTTGCTGCTTCTGCCAGCCTCCGACCTGCTCGCCGACACCCGCGACCAGGCCCTGAAACTCTCCGACGTGGTCATCAGCGCCAACCGCCAGGTGCAGGCGCGCAACGACAGCAGCGCCGCCAACACCGTGTTCACCCGCGCCGATATCGACCGCCTGCAACCTTCCAGCCTGACCGACCTGCTCAGCCGTGTGCCCGGCGTGCAAGTCGCGCCCACCGGTGGCCGTGGCAGTTTACCGGGCATCTACATTCGCGGCACCAAATCCGCGCAAAGCCTGGTGCTGGTGGATGGCCAGCGCATTGCCAACACCACGTCCGGCGACAGCGGCCTGCAGTACCTGAACGTTGATCAGATCGAGCGCATGGAAGTGCTGCGCGGTTCACGTTCGGTGATCTACGGCAGCGATGCGATTGGCGGGGTGATCCAGGTGTTCACCCGGCGCAACGCCGAGCAAGGCCTGCAACCGCGCTTGAAGCTGGGCGTTGGCAGCAACCAGACCTGGGAGCGCAGCCTCGGCCTGTCGGGGGGCGATGAACAGACGCGCTTCAACCTGGGCGCAAGCCTGGATGAAACCGCCGGCATCAACTCGACGCATCAGTCGTTTCCCAGCGACGGCGACCACGATGCCTACCGCAACCGGTCCCTGAGCCTGAACCTCAGCCATTCGTTCAGCGATGACCTGGAAGTGGGCTTCAACCTGCTGGATAACCGCGGCAAGTCGGAGTACGACAACAGCTTCGGGCGCTTCGACTTGGCTACCGGACAAAGCGTCGGCCAGAAACCCTACACCGACTATACCGTCAGCAGTGCCAGCGGTTATGTGGACGCCAAGCTCAGCGAAAGCTGGCAGTCACGCCTGGAACTGGGCCACAGCGAAAACCGCGACACCAAGCGCGACACCCTCAGCGATGAGTTCAGCGTGTTCAACACTTACCGCGACTCGGTCAACTGGCAGAACGACCTGACGCTCAATGAGCGCAACAGCCTGATCGTCGGCGGCGACTGGTACGAAGACCGCTTCCACGGCTCTACCACCTTTACCGAAGACAGCCGCTGGAACCGCGCCGCCTTTGTGCAACACCGCTTCCAGGGGGAGGGGTTTTCCACCGAACTGGGCCTGCGCCGCGACCAGAACCAGCAGTTCGGCGGCCAGAACAGCTGGAGTGGCACGCTGACGCTGCCGATCAATCCTGACAATGAGGTGTTGCTCAGCTACAGCGAAGGCTTCCGTGCGCCCACCTTCAACGACCTCTACTACCCCGATACGCAGTACAGCAACCCCAACCTGCAGCCCGAGACGTCAAAGAGCTACGAGCTGCAATGGCGCAGCCAACTCACCGGCAGCACCCGCGTGGAAGCCTCGCTGTACCGCACCGACCTGAGCGATGCGATCATCCTCGACGGCGGCAAACCGCAGAACGTGGCCTCGGCACGCATCAACGGCTTTGAAGCGGCGCTCAAGCAGGACCTGTTTGGCTGGCAGGGCAACCTGGGCGTGTCGCTGATCGACCCGCGTGATCGCGACAACGGCCATACCCTGGCGCGTCGCGCACGGCGTACGCTGAATCTGGATCTGGACCGGCAGTTCGATAAGCTCGGCGTGGGCGCCAGCTGGCAGGCGATCAGCAGCAGCTACGATGATGAGGCCAACCTTAATCGCCTGGGCGGTTATGCATTGCTGGGCCTGCGCAGCAGTTGGGCGCTGAACCCTGCGGTGCTGCTGTCGTTGAAGGTCGACAACCTGTTGGACAAGGCCTACTCACGGGCGCGCTACAGCTATGACGATCCGGCGTTTCTGAACAATCAGGACTACCGGGAAGAGGGTCGAGTGTGGATGTTCGGGGTGACGTGGACGCCGAAGATGTAAGGCGCCTCTTCGCGGGCAAGCCCACTCCCACCTATTTATTTGTGAATACATTCAAACTGTGGGAGGGGGCTTGCCCCCGATGGCGGCCTCAAAGGCTCGGCGCAACCACCTGACACAACCGCGTCAACGCTTCCAGCATCTGCCCACTGGGCCGTTCCAGCCCCTTGTCCGGCACCACGCGCACCCGCCCCGCCATGCCAGGCCAAACCTTCCACGCCTCCAGCTGAGCCTGATCACCCACCAGGATCAGCTCCGGATCACGCTGCAACACTGATTCGATATTGACCTGCGGCGCCGGCAGCGTGAGGTCGTCGAACACATTGCGCGCCCCGCATACCTTCAACGCATCACTGATGATCTGCCCACCGCCCACGGTGTACAGCGGCGGGTTCCATACCTGGTAAAACACCCGCACCGGCTCGGCGCGCTGATAGCGATGGCGCAGTTGGGCGAGGCGTTGGCGTAGTTTTTCGGCCAAGGCTCGGCCGGCCTCTCCACGCCCCAATTGCTCGGCAATGGCTTGGACCTGACGGGTCAGTTGATCAAGACTATGGGGTTCGGCGACGTACACCGGGATGTTCAGGCGCAGCAGCTGTTCGCGCTGAGCCGCGCCGACGCTGCCGGGCCAGAGCAGGATCAGATCGGGCTTGAGGCTGAGCAGGCGTTCGATGTCCAACTGGCCGTAGCGCCCGACCGATGGCACATCCGCCAGCGCCGCCGGACGCTCGCCGCCATCGAGCACGCCGACCAATAAGTCGGTGGCACCCAGTTCCGCCACGATTTCAGAAAGCGATGGCGCCAGGCTCACCACGCGTTCAACCGCCAGAACCTGAGCGCTGAACACCAGCAGCAGCGCCAGCCAGTAGCGCTTCATCCCAACTGGCGCGGAATGCGATAGAGGTAAAACAGCACCAGCGTCGACAGCGCCAGCAGGAACAGCGGCACCGCTTCCAGCCCGACGAACACCGCCAGCGCGCCGATCCAGGCCGGTAACGCTGCCACCAGCAAGGCCGTGCGCCGGCGCGCCGCAAGGGCGATCCAGGCGGCGGGTTCTTCGGGGGTGTCTAGGGCTTTGGAAGTGGCGATCAGCGCGTGTTTATAGGCATGAAAATAACGCAGGCTGAGAAACATCGAGGCCACGCCGGCGATAAAGAACGGCATGGCCAGCACGGGAAGCAGGGATTCGGCGCGGCCAAATACCAGGTTGATCACGAACAACGGCAGCAATGCCAGGGCCAGGTACTGCCACCAGTTGAAGGACAGTCGCCGTTTCACCTGGCCGCGGGTCACGCGCGGTCGACCTCGCCCTGATGCTCGTTGCCCATCATGTGGTCGAGCTTGCTCGCCTTGGTGGCCAGGTACAGCTTGTTGTGCGGGTTATGCCCGGTGTGCAGCGGTACGCGCTCGGCCACGGTGATGCCCATTTCGGTCAAGGCTTTGACCTTGCGCGGGTTGTTGGTCATCAGGCGCAGGGATTTCACGCCCAGGTGCTCCAGCATCGGCAGGCAGATCGCGTAGTCGCGCTGGTCGGCGGCGAAGCCCAGGCGCTCGTTGGCTTCCACGGTGTCGGCGCCGCCATCTTGCAACTCATAGGCGCGGATCTTGTTCAGCAGGCCAATGCCACGGCCTTCCTGACGCAAGTACAGCAGCACGCCACGGCCTTCACGGGCGATGGCCTGCAACGCGGCTTCCAGTTGCGAGCCGCAGTCACAGCGCTGACTGAACAGCGCGTCGCCGGTCAGGCATTCGGAATGCACGCGGCCCAACACCGGCGCACCATCAGCGATGTCGCCCAGGCTGAGCACAACGTGCTCGCGCCCGGTGGCTTCTTCGAGAAAGCCATGCATGGTGAATGTAGCGAAGGGGGTAGGCAGCTTGGAAGCGGCGACGAAAACGACGGGCACCGTGTGCTCCTGATTTCAGATTTCACAGAGGCAGGCATTGTAACAGCCTGTTCCTACACACGCTTAAGCTGAATTATCACTGATAAAGATCAATCGGTTCGATTGGCCTTCGGCCTGGTTCTATGTAGGAGCGAGCTTGCTCGCGAAAAAATGCAAGAACACCGCGTTCATTCGGGCTATCTGCATTAACGTTGACCATTTTCGCGAGCAAGCTCGCTCCTACAGTGAAACTAGAACGGATACGGTTGTTTCCAGCGTTCGAAAATCGGCTTCAGTTCGCCGTTTTTAACGAGGGCGGTCATTCGCTCATCGTAGACCTTCATCAATGCCCGCCCACGCTCGTTATCGGCAAAGCCTATATAGAGCGGCAGTTCAGCGATGTGGGTGAGCCTGAACCGGGACGGGTCCTGCGCCTGGCTGAGTACATACCTGGCTTCGGTAAGGGCCTCGATGTAGAAGTCTGCATGACCGTATTGCAGCATCGACAAAATACCGCTGCGACGCTGGACCTGGTTGAACCGGCGCACGTTCGGCAGGTATTTCTCGTATTTATAGCCACGCACCCAGGCCAGGCGGTAATCGCCGAGCGTCGCCAGGCTCGGCACCGGCATGGTTGCCAGCCCGAGGGCATAGATAGGATCGGAATCAAAGTGCCAGCGCGGGTACAGCACCTGCTCAGCTTCGTCGCGGTAGGAACCGACCCAGCCATCCACCTCGCCACGCTGAGCCAGGCCGACCGAGCGGGTATAGGGCGCAATGCGGATTTGCAGGGTGACGCCTGCCGGTTCGAACACCTGGCGCAGCACGTCCCAGGCCAGGCCGCTGCCATCACTGTTGGTGTAATCGCTCCATTCCTCACTGGCCAGCAGGACCTTGCCGGGCACCGGCACTTCGTCCGCTTGAAGCACGGAGGAAACGGCGCACAGCATGATCAGCAGCCAGCAACGCACACTCATGGTGGTGGTTCCTACGGGCAATAACATATAAAGGGTAGCGCAGGATGCCGGCTAAGGCGCCTCGCGAAAATGCTGATAGCCGTGCACGGCCGGGGTGACATCCTGACCATCGGCGTCGAGCAGTGTGACGCCTTGCCCCGCTTGCACCCGACCAATCACGTGGATCGGCCAGCCATTGGCCTGCAACGCTGCCAGTTCGGCCTGCGGTAACGTGAATACCAGCACATAGTCGTCGCCGCCACTCAGCGCGGCCACACGGGCCTGCTCACCGCCGACAAACGCCAGCAACGCCGCAGACAACGGCAAGGTGTCACGTTCGATCAGCAGGCTGACAGCCGATGCCCTGGCGATATGCCCGCAATCGGCCAATAGCCCGTCGGAGATATCCATGGCCGAGGTCGCCTTGCCGCGCAGGGCCAGGCCCAACGCCAGTTGCGGTTGCGGCGACCAATAGTGGGCGAGCAGCGGTTCGGCGATGGCGGCTTGCGCGCTGCGCTGGCCCATTACCAGCGGCAGGGCACCGGCGGCATTGCCCAACTCCCCACCGACACACAGCAGGTCCCCTGGCCGCGCACCGCTGCGCGTCAAGGCAAGCCCGGCCGGCACGCGACCGAACACGGTCATGGTCAGGCTCAGCGGCCCGCGCGTGGTGTCGCCGCCCACCAAGGCCACGCCGCAGCGTTGCGCCATGGCGTTCAAACCTTGGGCATAGCGTTGCAACCAATCGGCATCGACGGTCGGCGTGGTCAGGGCAAGGGTAAACGCGAGGGGATGGGCGCCCATGGCGGCCAGGTCGCTCACCGCCACAGCCAGCGAGCGCTGGCCGAGCAGGAACGGGTCACACGGGTCGGCGAAGTGCACGCCGGCCACCAGGGTATCGGTGGAAACTGCCAGTTGCTCCCCGGTGGGGAGCGCAAGCAAGGCGCAGTCGTCGCCGATCCCCAGGGCAATGCCCTCGCCGCCTTGCGCACAGGGCGCGGCGGCGAAGTAATTACGGATCAGCTCGAACTCGCCCATCGAGGACTCAAGCGCGGATTAGCGCTTGTGTTCCTTCACTTCGGCTTCACGCAGGCGCGGGGCCAGCTTGTCGAGCACGCCGTTGACGAACTTGTGGCCGTCGGTCGAACCGTAGACCTTCGCCAGTTCGATACCTTCGTTGATCACCACGCGGTACGGCACGTCGACGCGCTTGAGCAGTTCCCAGGTGGACAGGCGCAGAACGGCCAGTTCAACCGGGTCGAGCTCTTCGAGGGTCAGGTCCAGGCATGGCGCCAGCGCGGTGTCGATCTCGGTCAGGCTGGCCGGAACACCGTGCAGGATGTCGTGGAAGTAGCTCTGGTCGGCAAAGGTGAAATCGTTATCGACGCGAAATTGCGCTTCGATTTCGTTCAGCGACGTACCGGCCATGTGACGCTGGTACAGCGCCTGGGTCGCCAGTTGGCGGGCCGCACGGCGCTTTTCGCTTTTCGAAGGCTTGCCGGCATCGGCCGGGCGCTCGTCGCGTGGGTTGAAACGATCGCTCTCGTCGGAAATCACTTGGCCTCCAACTGCGACAGCAGGCTGACCATTTCCAGGGCGGACAGGGCAGCTTCAGCGCCTTTGTTACCGGCCTTGGTGCCGGAACGTTCGATGGCTTGCTCGATGGAATCCACAGTCAGCACGCCGAATGCAACCGGCACGCCGAACTCCATGGACACCTGGGCCAGGCCCTTGGTGCATTCGCCAGCCACGTATTCGAAGTGCGGGGTACCGCCACGAATGACCGCGCCCAGGGCGATGATCGCCGCGTATTCACCCTGCTGGGCAACTTTTTGCGCAACCAGTGGGATTTCGAAGGCGCCAGGGGCACGGATGATGGTGATGTCGCTCTCGCTCACACCGTGGCGAACCAGGGCGTCAACGGCACCGCTTACCAGGCTCTCAACCACGAAGCTGTTGAAGCGGCCAACCACCAGGGCATAGCGGCCTTTGGGGGCGATGAAGGTACCTTCGATGGTCTTCAGGGTCATTCGACAAATCTCTTAAAGAGCCGGGACGCGAAAAGTGCGTCCCTCAGTGATGATTTAACCGCGAACAAGGGGCAAAAATCGCCAGCCTTTATTCGGAGGGCACGTATTCTACAACTTCCAGATCGAAACCGGATATCGCATTAAATTTCATCGGTGCGCTCATCAGGCGCATTTTGCGCACACCGAGGTCGCGCAGGATCTGCGAGCCGGCACCGACGATGCTGTAGGTGGTCGGCTTTTTCACCGGCGTGTGGTCGGCGGTTTCGCGGATATGCGCCAGCAGGACATCGCCATCCAGCGGGTGACCGAGCAACAGCACCACGCCACTGCCTGCCTCGGAAACCGCGGCCATGGCGGCCCGCAGGCTCCAGCGGCCGGGCTGCTTGACCATCAGCAAGTCGCGCAGCGGGTCCATGTTGTGCACGCGCACCAGGGTCGGCTCTTCGGCGCAGATGTTGCCCAGGGTCAGGGCCATGTGCACGTCGCCTTCCACTGAATCACGGTAGGTCACCAAATTGAATTGGCCCAGTTCGCTGTCCAGCGGCTGCTCGGCAATCCGCTGAACGGTACGTTCGTGGATCATGCGGTAGTGGATCAGGTCGGCAATGGTGCCGATCTTGAGGTTGTGTTCGGCGGCAAACGCTTCGAGTTCGCTGCGACGGGCCATGGTGCCGTCGTCGTTCATCACTTCGCAGATCACACCGCTGGGCTCGAAACCGGCCATGCGCGCCAGGTCACAGGCCGCTTCGGTATGGCCGGCGCGCGCCAGGGTGCCGCCCGGCTGGGCCATCAGCGGGAAGATGTGACCGGGGCTGACGATGTCTTCGGCCTTGGCGTCTTTCGCTGCCGCGGCCTGCACGGTGCGGGCGCGGTCAGCGGCGGAGATGCCGGTGGTCACGCCCGTGGTGGCTTCAATCGATACGGTGAACTTGGTGCCAAAACCCGAACCATTGCGCGGCGCCATCAATGGCAGCTTGAGCAATTCACAGCGTTCGCGGCTCATGGGCATGCAGATCAACCCACGGGCGTGCTTGGCCATGAAGTTGATGTGCTCAGGCTTGCAGGCCTCGGCGGCCATGATGATATCGCCTTCGTTCTCGCGGTCTTCGTCATCCATCAGGATGACCATCTTGCCTTGGCGGATGTCTTCAACCAGTTCTTCGATGCTATTGAGCGCCACGCGGCACCCCCTTGGTCAGGATTTCAGGTAGCCGTTAGCGGCCAGAAAACTTTCGGTGATGTTACCCGATGCAGGCTCTGCGGCCTTTTCGCCCAGCAACAGGCGTTCCAGGTAACGGGCAAGCAAGTCCACTTCCAGGTTCACCCGGCGCCCCGGCTGGTAGGAGGCCATGATGGTTTCGCTGAGGGTGTGGGGAATGATGGTCAGTTCGAATTCGGCGCCATTGACGGCGTTCACGGTCAGGCTGGTGCCGTCGACGGTGATCGAGCCTTTGTGGGCGATGTACTTGGCCAGCTCCTTGGGGGCACGGATACGGAATTCCACGGCGCGCGCGTTTTCGCTGCGGGCCACGACTTCACCGACGCCATCGACATGGCCGCTGACCAGGTGACCACCCAGGCGCGTGGTCGGCGTCAGGGCCTTTTCCAGGTTGACCGGGCTGCCGGCCGCAAGATCGCTCATCGCGGTGCAGTCCAGGGTCTCGCGGCTGACATCGGCGGCGAAGCCATTGCCCGGCAGCTCCACGACGGTCAGGCACACACCGCTGACGGCGATGCTGTCGCCCAGCTTGACGTCGCCCAGGTCGAGCTTGCCGGTTTCAACCAGCAGGCGGATGTCGCCGCCTTTGGGGGTCATTGCACGGATGCTGCCGATGGACTCGATAATGCCGGTGAACATTTCGTTCTCCTGAAAACGGGGGCTGACGCTTACGCGCAGGCCGTAAATTATACGCTCGCTGCCGGAAGCGGGACGGCGGTGATTCGCCAGTCGTCGCCAACAGCGCGCATGTCGGTGATCTTGAGTTGGGGGGCGTCGGCGAGCTTCTCAAGCGGCCAGTCCAGCAATGGCCGGGCAGCGGAGCCGAGGAACTTGCCGGCGACAAAAATCACGTACTCATCCACCAGGCCCTGCTGGGCAAATGCGCCCGCCAGGCTTGGGCCCGCCTCCACCAGCACGTCGTTGACGCCACGGGCGGCCAGGGCCACCAGCGCTGAACGCAGGTCGACCTGGCCCTCCACGCCCGGCACCACCAGGCACTCAGGGCCACGCGGAAACTGGTTTTCCGGGGTCACGCAGGTGATGACCAGCGCCGGGCCCGCCTTGAAAAACGGCGCATTGAGCGGCACGCGCAGGCGGCCGTCGATCAATACGCGCAGCGGCGGGCGCGACATGACCAGGGCGGTGGTTTGTGCATCCAGGCCCAACTCGGCGGCGCGCACGGTCAGGCGGGCACCGTCGGCCAGCACGGTGTCAGCGCCGGTCAGCACCACGCTGGCTTCGGCACGCAGGCGCTGGACCGCGGCGCGCGCGGCGGGGCCGGTGATCCATTGGCTTTCGCCGCTGGCCATGGCGGTGCGCCCGTCCAGGCTCATCGCCAGCTTGACCCGCACAAACGGCAGACCGTGTTCCATGCGCTTGAGAAAGCCGGGGTTGAGCGCACGCGCTTCGGGCTCCAGCACGCCGCTGCGAATCTCGATCCCGGCCTGGGCCAAACGCTGCATGCCGCGCCCCGCCACTTCCGGGTTGGGGTCCTGCATGCCGGCCACTACGCGCGCCACACCCGCACTCACCAGCGCATCGGCGCAGGGCGGCGTGCGGCCGTGGTGGCTGCAGGGTTCGAGGGTCACGTACACCGTCGCGCCACGGGCCTTGTCGCCGGCGGCGCGCAAGGCGTTGGGTTCTGCATGGGGCTCGCCGGTGCGCTCATGCCAGCCTTCGCCGACAATCTGCCCATCGCGCACGATCACGCAGCCTACCCGTGGGTTGGGATGGGTGGTGTACAGGCCCTTGCGCGCCAGTTCGAGGGCGCGGGCCATGTAATGGGCGTCGAGCACAGCCTGTTCAGCAGTCATTGTTTGGAAGGCTCACGCGCCAGGCGGTCGATCTCTTCGCGGAACTCATTGAGGTCCTGGAAGCGTCGATACACCGAGGCGAAACGGATATAGGCGACTTCATCGAGCTTTTGCAGCTCGCCCATCACCAGTTCGCCCACTACCAGGCTCTTGACCTCGCGCTCGCCGGTCGCGCGCAGCTTGTGCTTGATGTGCACCAGCGCCGCTTCCAGCCGCTCGACACTCACCGGGCGTTTTTCCAGGGCGCGTTGCATACCGGCGCGCAGTTTTTCTTCGTCGAAAGGCTGGCGACTGCCGTCGGATTTGATCAGACGCGGCAACACCAGTTCGGCGGTTTCGAAGGTGGTGAAACGCTCACCGCAGGCCAGGCATTCGCGCCGGCGACGCACTTGGTCGCCCTCGGCGACCAGACGCGAGTCGATGACCTTGGTGTCGTTGGCACCGCAGAAGGGACAGTGCATGGTTGGCAGGCAACAAAAAATGGGAGGGCCATGGTAGCGCATCCCCGTCGCAAGACAAGCCATAGCCTTTACGGTATATAGGCTGGTTATTATGTTTCATATTTTTTAAGCCACGGATTTTGTCCTTTCTGGAGCCGTACATGCAGTTACGACCACTTGTTCTCATCACCCTGTTCAGTGTTCTGGTCGCCTGCAGCAGCGAAGCCCCCAAGCCTGCCGCGCCTCAGCCAACCCCTGCACAAGAGAAAAAAGTCCCAGGCATAGAAGACTTGGGTCCCCTGCCCGCCTACCAGCGAGAAATCAGCGGCAACCTGACCAACGTGCCGGCCGGCGCCGAAGTCGAGATGGCGTTGCTGGTGATCGACGACCGCTCGCGCCCACAGCAATTGCTCGCCAGCAGCGTGTTGACCGGCAACGGCAAGCCCCTGGCCTTTCGTCTGCGCTTCAACCCCGAAGCGTTCCCGGCCGGTGCACGGGTTGAATTGCGTGGTCGCGCCAGCCAGTCCGGCCAGTTGATCCTGCACCTGCCCGCCGTGCGCATCACCCAGGCGATCACCCAGACCACCGGCCCCCTGCAGCTCGTCAAGGCGCCATGACGCCACCGCTGCACCTGCAACGTGCCCTGAGCGAGTTGATCGGCGACGCACAGCTGGTGCCCAGCCTCCTGCCGGGCACTGAGCTGGCGTTGTGGCTGCTCGACGCCGACAACATGGACCGCGCCTTCAGCCAGGAAGAAACCCGCCGCATCCTGCACGAGCCGCCGTACTGGAGCTTCTGCTGGGCCAGCGGGCTGGCACTGGCGCGCTATCTGGCGGCGAACCCTAAGTGGGTAGCGGGCAAGCGCGTGCTGGATTTCGGCGCCGGCTCCGGCGTGGCCGGGATCGCGGCGGTCAAGGCCGGGGCACTGGAGGTCGTGGCCTGCGACCTGGACCCGCTGGCGCTGGCTTCTTGCCGGGCGAATGCCGAACTCAACGGCGTGGAACTGAATTATTCAGCGGACTTTTTTGCCGAAGCCGATCGTTTCGACCTGATCCTGGTGGCCGACGTGCTCTACGACCGCGCCAACCTGCCGCTGCTGGATCAATTCCTGACCCGTGGCCGCGAAGCGCTGGTGGCGGATTCGCGGGTGCGCGACTTCCAGCACCCCGACTATCAGCGCCTGGAGGTGCTGGAGGCCCTGACCCTGCCGGACCTGGCCGAGCCTTGGGAGTTTCGCAAGGTGAGCCTGTACCATTCGCGAAGACTTTTATAGGCGTGAGCGTGCTCACGAAGCACTCAGGCCCCCGCGTTTATTCAGAATGAACGCGTTGCCTGGACGTTTTTCGCGAGCGAGCTCGCTCCTACATTTGATCGCGCTCGCTTTCGGCCAACCGCGCCAGCCCTTATAGTTGCCCCCATTCCCGCTTTATTCGAGACGCCTCATGAGTGAGCCCACGCCGTACATCTTCGATGTCACTACCGCCAACTTCGACCAGGCGGTGATTCAGAACTCTTTTGAACGACCTGTGCTGGTGGATTTCTGGGCCGAGTGGTGCGCGCCGTGCAAGGCGTTGATGCCGATGCTGGCGCAGATTGCCGAGAGTTATCGCGGCGAGTTGCTGCTGGCCAAGGTCGATTGCGAGGCCGAGCAGGACATCGTGGCGCGTTTTGGTATTCAAAGCCTGCCGACGGTTGTGCTGTTCAAGGACGGTCAGCCGGTGGATGGGTTTGCCGGGGCGCAGCCTGAGTCGGCGGTGCGGGCGATGCTTGAGCCCCATGTGCCGATGCCGCCACCGGCTGCGGCGGACCCGCTGGAGCAGGCACAGGCGCTGTTTGCCGAGGGCCGTATCAGCGATGCCGAAGCGGTGCTGGTTGCGCTGTTGGGCGAAGACAACACCAACGCCGCCGCGCTGATCCTGTATGCACGTTGCCTGGCCGAACGCGGTGAACTGGGTGAAGCCCAGGCCGTGCTGGATGCGGTCAAGAGCGACGAGCACAAGGCCGCCCTCGCCGGCGCCAAGGCGCAAATCACCTTTTTGCGCCAGGCTGCCGACCTGCCGGACGCCGCCGACCTGAAAAGCCGCCTGGCGCAGAACCCCCAGGACGACGAAGCGGCTTATCAGTTGAGCATTCAACAATTGGCGCGCCAGCAATACGAGGCTGCGCTGGAAGGCCTGCTCAAGCTGTTCATGCGCAACCGCAGCTACAGCGAGGGCCTGCCGCACAAGACCTTGCTGCAGGTGTTCGAACTGCTCGGCAATGACCACCCGCTGGTCACCGTGTACCGCCGCAAATTGTTTGCCGCGTTGTACTAGCCTCACCTTGTAGGAGCGAGCTTGCTCGCGAAAAACGTCAACGCTAACGCGGGCAGCCTGGATGAACGCGGCGTCTACGAGTTTGTCGCGAGCAAGCTCGCTCCTACACTGGCTCAATCCACGTGTACAGCGGCGTATCCGCGCCGCTGGTCACCTTCACCTTTGCGCTATGGCGCAGGCGCACCAGCAGGCGCTTGCCCGCCGCCGCATCGCCGGCCAAACCTTCCAGTCGATCCAGTAATTCCAGGCCGCTGAGCTGCCCGGCATCGCGCAACAGCGCCTGGGCGCTCTGCCAGTGATCCTCGTTCGGCTTGGCCGGTGCCGCGCTTGGCGCACTCTGTGCCGGCGCAGCCTGCAATTGCGCGCCCAGCCGTGCCCAATCGCTGTCGTCCAGCTCCAGGGTCAAATCCACCGGCAGGTCGCCGACGGTTCCACGAATTCGCAACATCGTCCTTCCTCCAGCATTTTTTCTGACGGGCATGCTCCCATGCAGCTTGCGCAACGCCAAGCGGACGGTCAAACTCTCGGACTTATTGTTATAAGATCACATAACAAAACTTTCATCTGGAGTCCCGCCATGCGCCGTCTGCTGCTCGCTTTGCCGTTTGCCCTGCTGCCACTGGCTGTCGCTCATGCCCATGAAGACCACGAGCATGAGCACGGCAGCCTCGGCGCTCACGAACACGGCGTCGGTCGCCTGAATGCGGTGCTCGACGGCCAGTCCCTGGAGCTTGAGCTGGACAGCCCGGCCATGAACCTGGTGGGTTTTGAACACGCGGCGACCAGTGCCGCCGACAAGGCCAAGGTCGCCGCCGCGCGCAAACAGCTGGAAGATCCGCTGGCGCTGTTCAGCCTGCCCAAGGCCGCCGGTTGCGTCGTCAGCTCCCAGGAACTCAACAGCCCGCTGTTCGGCGACAAACCGCAAGCCGATCATGATGACGACGACGATGACCACGCCACCGATGGCAAAGGCGCCGCCGCCCACGAACACCATCACGACCACAGCGAAATCCACGCCCACTACGAACTTACCTGCGCCACCCCCACGGCGCTGAGCAACCTGGACCTGACCCAAGTTTTCAAGACCTTCCCCGCCACCCAGAAAATTCAGGTACAACTGATCGGCCCGAGCGGCCAGCAAGGTATTGACGCGACGGCCACTGCAGCCACCCTGAAGTTCTGAGTTCACATGACCCACGCATTGATCCAACTGTCCGACCTGAGCTTCAACTGGCCCGGTCACCCGCAGTTGCTGGACATCCCCGCGTTCCGCCTGGAGCCGGGGGAAACCCTGTTCCTCAAGGGCCCCAGCGGCAGTGGCAAAACCACCCTGCTCGGCTTGCTCGGCGGCGTGCAGACACCCAGCCGGGGCAGTATCCGCCTGCTCGGCCAGGAGCTGACCGAGCTGTCGGCCGGCGCCCGTGACCGTTTTCGTGTGGACCACACGGGCTACATCTTCCAGCAGTTCAACCTGCTGCCGTTCTTGTCGGTGCGCGAGAACGTCGAGCTGCCGTGTCACTTCTCCAAACTGCGGGCGCAGCGCGCGATTCAGCGCCACGGCAGCGTCAACCAGGCCGCGGCCACGTTGCTGGCCCACCTGGGCCTGAAAGACCCGAGCCTGCTTGAACGCCGCGCCGACTCGCTGTCCATCGGCCAGCAACAACGGGTGGCCGCCGCCCGTGCGCTGATCGGCCAACCGGAACTGGTGATCGCCGACGAGCCCACCTCGGCCCTCGACTACGACGCGCGCGAGGCGTTCATTCAACTGCTGTTCGCCGAATGCCGCGAGGCCGGGGCCAGCCTGTTGTTTGTCAGCCACGACCAAAGCCTGGCACCGCTGTTCGACCGCAACCTGTCGCTGGCCGAACTCAATCGCGCCGCCACGCCTGCAGAGGTTTGAGATGTATCTGTTCCGTCTAGCCATGGCCAGCCTGGCTAACCGCCGCTTTACCGCGATCCTCACCGCTTTTGCCATCGCGCTTTCCGTCTGCTTGTTGCTCGCGGTGGAGCGCGTGCGCGTGGAAGCGCGCAACAGCTTCGCCAGCACCATCAGCGGCACGGACTTGATCGTCGGTGCCCGCTCGGGCTCGGTGAACCTGCTGCTGTACTCGGTGTTCCGCATCGGCAACGCCACCAACAATATCCGCTGGGACAGCTACGAGCACTTCGCCGCCAGCCCCCAGGTGAAGTGGGCGATTCCGATTTCCCTCGGCGATTCCCATCGCGGTTACCGGGTGATGGGCACCAATGAGTCCTACTTTGAGCATTACCAGTACGGTCGCAAACAGAACCTCGAACTGGCCAGCGGTCGCGCCTTTGCCACCGACCCGTTCGAGGTGGTGCTCGGCGCCGAAGTCGCCGACGCCCTGCACTACAAGCTCGGCGACAAACTGGTGCTGGCCCACGGCGTGGCGGTGGTCAGCCTGGTCAAGCACGATGACAAGCCCTTCACCGTGGTCGGTATCCTCAAGCGCACCGGCACGCCGGTGGACCGCACGCTGCACATCAGCCTCGGCGGCATGGAGGCGATTCACATTGACTGGCACAACGGCGTACCCGCCCAGGGCAAGGGCCGTATCAGCGCCGACCAGGCGCGCAACATGGACCTGACGCCCCAAGCCATCACTGCGTTCATGCTCGGTTTGAACAACAAGATTTCCACCTTTGCCCTGCAACGGGAAATCAACGAGTTCCGTGGCGAGCCGATGCTGGCGATTCTGCCCGGGGTGGCGCTGCAAGAGCTGTGGAGCATGATGGGCACCGCCGAAAAAGCCTTGTTCGTGATCTCGTTGTTCGTGGTGCTGACCGGTTTGATCGGCATGCTGACGGCGATCCTCACCAGCCTCAACGAACGCCGCCGCGAAATGGCGATCCTGCGCTCGGTGGGCGCACGGCCATGGCACATCGCAACGCTGCTGATCTTCGAAGCCTTCGCCCTGGCCCTGGCCGGCGTGGTGGCCGGCTTGGGTTTGCTGTACGTGTGCATCGCCGCATCGCGCGGCTATCTGCAGGCCAACTACGGGCTGGACCTGCCCTTGGCATGGCCGAGTGAATATGAATGGGCGTTGCTCGCCGGTATCCTGGCGGCGGCTCTGTTGATGGGCAGCGTGCCCGCGTGGCGTGCCTATCGCCAGTCGTTGGCCGATGGCCTGTCGATCAGGCTGTAGAACCGCCGCTGCAAGTTTTTAGCCCCAGGCTGCAAGCGAATCGGGTTGTCCTTGAAGCTTGCAGCTTGGCGCTACCCACTGAGGAGTCTTCATGCGTCGTGCCCTGTTTGCCCTGCTATTGCTTATGGCCCTGCCCGCCTGGGCCGAGGAGCAGCCCAAGGATTTGTCGTGGCAGGAAATGATTCCACCGGATGCGCCACCGGAAGTGCCCAATATGAAACCGCTGCATGACCTGTCGAGCATGGCCGATGCCTTGTCCGTCGAGGCCGCGCCCGCCGCCAAGCAGGACTTGCCCAACGCGCCGGTGGTGCAGAGTCTCGACGGCCAGCATATTCGCCTGCCGGGCTACATCGTGCCGCTGGAGGTGAGCGAGGAAGGCCGCACCACCGAGTTCCTGCTGGTGCCGTATTTCGGCGCGTGCATCCATGTGCCACCGCCGCCGTCGAACCAGATCGTGCATGTGAAAAGCGAAGTCGGCGTGAAACTCGATGAGCTGTACCAGCCGTACTGGATCGAAGGCGCAATGCAGGTCAAGCCGTCGTCCAGTGAGTTGGCCGACGCCGGCTACCAGATGGACGCCGAGAAAATCTACATGTACGAACTGCAGGAATAACCCCTACCTGCAAACACACCGCAGATCGAAATGTGGGAGGGGGCTTGCCCCCGATGGCAGTGTTTCAGTCAACACATGTCTTGGCTGACCCACCGCATCGGGAGCAAGCCCCCTCCCACAGTTTTTGCAGCGTGGTTGGCCTTTCATTGAGCTGAGTCAAAAGATCGAGCGGAACGATCTTTACCATTGGACGTACAACTTTTAACGTCCTTTTGGAGCTCCCATGAACAAGTCTCTGCTCGGCGCGTCCCTCTTCGCGCTCGCCCTCGTCGCCCCTGTCGCCCACGCCCACCAGGCGGGTGACATTCTGGTTCGCGCCGGTGCAATCACCGTGAATCCGAAGGCCGACAGCAGCAGCGTCAAGGTTGACCAAGGCCCATTGGCCGGCACCAACCTGGGCGGCAAGGCGACCATGAGCAGCGACACCCAACTGGGCTTGAACTTCGCCTACATGGTCACCGACCACGTCGGTATCGAACTGCTGGCCGCCACGCCGTTCGAGCACGACGTGAAGATCAAGAACACCGCGCTCGGCGCCGCCAACGGCAAGCTCGGCACACTCAAACACTTGCCGCCGACCTTGAGCGTCGTGTACTACCCGCTGGACCACCAGTCGGCGTTCCAGCCCTATGTGGGCGCCGGTATCAACTACACCTGGATCTACGACGAACACGTCGGCAGCCGCGCCGAACAAGCCGGGTTCAGCAACTTCAAGGCCGAAAACTCCTGGGGCTGGGCCGCGCAGATCGGTGCCGACTACATGATCAACGACAAATGGATGATCAACGCCCAGGCGCGCTATATCGACATCAGCACCAAGGCCACCGTGGATAACAATGCCCTGGGCCAGGGCACCCGGGCCAAGGTCAACGTGGATGTCGACCCGATGGTCTACATGGTGGGCATCGGTTACAAATTCTAAGCAACACGCATTAGCAAAATGTGGGAGGGGGCTTGCCCCCGATGGCGGTGGGTCAGTCCAGGAATCTTTTGACTGACACTGCGCTATCGGGGGCAAGCCCCCTCCCACATTGGGTTTTGTGTTGTGTCAGGTGTGGATGATCTAGCCAGGGCCCGCTGTATCGATATCAGCACCAGGGCCACCGAGGATAAATACGGCATAACCAAAATGTGGGAGGGGGCTTGCTCCCGATGGCGGTGGGTCAGTCCAGGAATCTTTTGACTGACACTCCGCTATCGGGGGCAAGCCCCCTCCCACATTGGTTTTGTGTTGGGTCAGGTGCGCCGGTAGAAGCGGTCGAGCAACGCTGGCAAGCCTGCTCGCCATGCCCGTGGCTTGATGCCAAAGGTGTGCAGGATTTTCTTGCAGGCCAGCACCGCGTGTTGCGGTTCCTGGGCCGCATCCGGCCGGGCCGCATGGGCCTGGGCGGTCGGTGACTCGATGGCCAGCGGGTGGAAGTTGCGCGCTTCCGTGAGGATCGCCTGGCCCAGCGCCAGCGGGGTGGTCGCCTCGTGACCGGCGTAATGGTAGGTGCCCCACAGCGGCGCCGCGCAATCGAGTTGCTTGAGCACGGAGATGATCACCCGCGCTGCATCGTCCACCGGTGTCGGGTTGCCACGCCGGTCGTCGGCCATCAGCAGTTCATCGGGCTTTTCGGCCTGGGCCAGGAAGCGTCCGAGGGTGCCGTCGACGCTGTCGTCCAGCAGCCAGCCAAAGCGCAGCAGTACGTGTTGCGGGCAGGTGGCGCGTACGCTCTGCTCGATACGCCACAACGCCTGACCGCGCAGGCCCAGGGGCACCGGCTCGTCTTTTTCGCTGTAGGCGGTGGCGCGGGAACCGTCGAATACGCGGTAGCTGGACGGTTGCACCAGGGTAATACTGTGGTGCTGGCACAATTCGGCCAGGCGCTCGATGGCGAACTCCTGGGATGCCAGGCGGGTTTCGCTGACTGCCTCGGCCTGGAACCAGTCGAAATAGTAGGCGAGGTTGATCAACGCATCGGGACGGGTGTCGTCGAGCAGTTGGGTGAGGCTCGCGGCATCCCAGCCGTCTTGGGGCGGTTTGGGGGCGAGGAAACCGATGTCTTCCTCTGCACCGAGGCGAATCAGCGCCTGCCCGAGGGCATTCCCGCCGCCCAGTAACATAAGGCGCATTCGCATAGATTGAGCAGGCCCGGTCTGTTTGGAACGATGGTTGTGTCGGCAGGCGCATGAGCGCTGCCGTAGGTTTATTCCAGAATCGTTGCATTTTGCGGGTTTGTAGCGCAACCGTCACGGACAAAGTACGTGCGTGCAACTTGTGGGAGCAGGAGGCATCAATCACTACATGAATCTTCCCGAATCGACAGACCGTGCATTGGACGGCTTCCACCCCGCCGTCAGTACCTGGTTTCGCAGCACCTTCCCCTCGGTGACCGCCGCGCAGGCCCAGGCGTGGCCGCTGATCCGTCAGCGCCGTTCGACGCTGATCGCCGCGCCGACCGGCTCGGGCAAGACCCTGACCGCCTTTCTCGCGGTGCTCGACGACCTGGTCCACCAGGGCCTGGCCAATGGCGGCCAACTGCCCGATGAAACCCTGGTGGTTTACGTTTCGCCGCTCAAGGCGCTCTCCAACGATATCCAGATCAACCTGCAAAATCCGCTGGCGGGCATTACCGAACATCTGCACAAACTTGGCCTGCCGCCGTTGGTGATCCGCACGGCGGTGCGCACCGGCGACACCCCGCAAAAAGACCGCGCCCAGATGCGCAAGCGTGCGCCGCATATCCTGGTCACCACCCCGGAATCGCTGTATGTGCTGCTCGGCTCGGATTCCGGCCGGCACATGCTCGCCAGCACGCGCACGGTGATCATCGATGAAATCCACGCGATTGCCGCAGGCAAGCGTGGCAGTCACCTGGCGTTAAGCCTGGAGCGCCTGCAAGCGTTGTGCGCCGAGCCGCTGACGCGCATCGGCCTGTCGGCCACGCAAAAGCCCATCGAAGCGGTGTCGCGGTTTCTGGTGGGCACCGCACGCGAGTGCGCCATCGTCGACATCGGCCACGCCCGCCCGCGCGACCTGGACATCGAAGTGCCCAAGGTGCCGCTCTCGGCAGTGATGGCCAATGACGTATGGGACCTGGTCTACGATCGCCTCGCCGAACTGGCCCGTGAGCACCGCACCACGCTGATATTCGTCAACACTCGGCGCCTGGCCGAACGCTTGGCGCGACACCTGAGCGAGCGCCTCGGCAAAACCGCGGTGGCCGCTCACCACGGCAGCCTGGCCAAGGAAATGCGCCTGGATGCCGAGCAACGCCTCAAGGCCGGTGAGCTGCAGGTGCTGATCGCCACTGCGTCCCTGGAGCTGGGGATTGATATCGGCGACGTCGACCTGGTCTGCCAGATCAGCTCGCCTGGCTCCATCAACGGTTTTCTGCAACGGGTCGGTCGCTCCGGGCACCAGGTCGGCGGCACGCCCAAGGGTCGCCTGTTCGCCACCACCCGCGACGACCTGATCGAATGCGCCGCCCTCCTCGACTGCGTGCGCCGTGGCGAGCTCGACACCTTGCACATCCCGGTGGCGCCGCTGGACGTGCTGGCCCAGCAGATCATCGCCGAGGTCAGTGCGCGCGAATGGCCGGAAGCCGCCCTGCTCGCACTTATCCGCCGCGCCGCGCCGTATGCCGAGTTGGACGAGCGCCACTACCAGGCGCTGTTGCGCATGCTAGCCGAGGGCTACAACGGGCGTCAGGGCATCCGCAGCGCTTATCTGCACCGTGACGCCGTGACCCACACCCTGCGCGGTCGCCGTGGCGCGCGGCTCACCGCAGTGACCAGCGGCGGCACCATCCCCGACAACGCCGACTACAGCGTGCTGCTGGAGCCCCAGAGCCTGAACATCGGCAGCGTCAACGAAGACTTCGCGGTGGAAAGCATCGCCGGGGACATTTTCCAGCTCGGCAATACCTCCTACCGCATCCTGCGAGTTGAAGCCGGCAAGGTGCGGGTGGAGGACGCCCACGGCCAGCCGCCGACCATTCCGTTCTGGCTCGGCGAAGCGCCGGGACGCAGCCACGAGTTATCGGCGGCCGTGGCGCGCTTGCAGGGGCAGTTGGACCAGCTGCTCAGCGCCAGCCCCGGCGACCTGCTGCCGGCGCAGGCCTGGCTCACCGGTACGCTCGGCCTGAACCGCGCCAGCGCCGAACAACTGCTCGATTACCTGGCCCGTGCACGCCTGGCCCTCAGCGCCTTGCCGTCCCAGGACACCTTGATCATGGAGCGGTTTTTCGACGAGTCCGGCGGCACTCAGTTGATCATTCACACGCCCTTTGGCAGCCGCATCAACCGCGCCTGGGGCCTGGCCCTGCGCAAGCGCTTTTGCCGCACCTTCAACTTCGAGCTGCAAGCGGCGGCCAGCGAAAATGCGATTGTGCTGTCGTTGTCCACCAGCCACAGCTTCGCGCTGGATGAGGTGTGGCGTTACCTCAACAGCCACAGCGCCGAACACCTGTTGATCCAGGCCGTGCTGGATGCGCCGCTGTTCGGTGTGCGCTGGCGCTGGAACGCCGGGGTGGCGCTGGCCTTGCCGCGCTATACCGGCGGGCGCAAGGTGGCGCCGCAGATCCAGCGCATGAAAAGCGAAGACCTGATCGCCAGCGTGTTTCCCGACCAGATCGCCTGCCTTGAAAACCTCGCCGGCGAGCGCGAAGTACCCGACCATCCCCTGGTGGAACAAACCCTCGACGACTGCCTGCACGAAGCCATGGACAGCGAGGGCTGGCTCGCGCTGCTGCGGCGCATGGAAGCGGGCGAGGTGCGCATGGTCAGCCGCGACTTGCCCGCGCCGTCGCCGATGGCCGCGGAAATTCTCAGCGCGCGGCCCTATACCTTTCTCGATGACGCGCCGTTGGAAGAGCGCCGCACCCAGGCCGTGCTCAACCGCCGCTGGAGCGACCCGCAAAGTACCGACGACCTCGGCGCGCTGGATGCTGAGGCCATCGCCGGCGTGCGCGAGGAGGCCTGGCCGGCGCCGCAGGGGCCGGATGAAATGCACGAAGCGCTGATGAACCTGGCCTGCCTTGCAGAGCCGGAAATCACGCCTCAATGGGCCCAATGGCTGAACGCGTTGACCCAGGCCGGGCGCGCTTATCCGCTGCCCAATGGTCTGTGGGTGGCCGTGGAACGCTTGAGCTGTCTGCAGGCGATCTACCCGCACAACCTGCCGCTGCTGCCGGGTTTCGACGAGCCGTGGACATTCGACGAGGCCCTGGTGGAAGTGCTGCGCGCACGCCTGGGCGGTTTCGGCCCACTGACGCTGGCCGAGATCGCCGCGCCCCTGGCATTGCCGCCCCCCACCGTTGCCCAGGCGTTGGCGCGGCTGGAACTGGAAGGCTATGTGCTGCGCGGGCACTTCAGCCCCGGCGCCGATGAAGAGCAATGGTGCGAACGGCACCTGCTGGCGCGCATTCATCGCTACACCGTCAAGCGCCTGCGCCGGGAAATCGAACCGGTGGCGCTGCAGGATTTCATGCGTTTTCTGTTCGACTGGCAGCACCTGTCCGACAGCACCCGCGGCCAGGGCAGCGCGGTGCTGGCGCAGATTGTCGGCCAGTTCGAAGGCTATGCCGCCGCCACCTCGGCCTGGGACAGTGACCTGCTCAGCGCGCGTATCAAGGATTACACCTCGACCTGGCTGGATGACTTGTGCCGCAGCGGCAAGCTGGTGTGGACGCGCCTGAGCCACAAGGCCAGCGCCATCGCCTTGCGCAGCACGCCCATCGTGCTCTTGCCGCGCAGCCAAGTGCCGCTGTGGAGCGGGCTGACCGAACAGACGGACAGCACAACGCTGTCGCCCAAGGCGCAAAAAGTCCATCTGGCCCTGCGCGAACAGGGCGCGTTGTTTTTCGATGAACTGGTGCATGAAGCCCATCTGCTGCGCAGCGAACTGGAGACCGCTCTGCAGGAGCTGGTCGGCGCGGGTTTGGTCAATGCCGACAGCTTCGCCGGCCTGCGCGCCCTGACCACGCCCGCCAGCAAACGCCAGGCACGCAGCAGCCGGCGGGGGCGCGGCGCGTTTATCGGTGGCATGGACGACGCCGGGCGCTGGGCCTTGATTCGCCGCGCGCCGAATGCCGCCGGCGCGCATTCGGCCGAAACCCTGGAGCATGTGGCGATGACCCTGCTGCGCCGCTATGGCGTGGTGTTCTGGCGCTTGCTGGAGCGCGAAGCGGACTGGCTGCCGAGCTGGCGCGAGCTGTTGCGCACCTTCCACCGCCTGGAAGCACGGGGCGAGATTCGCGGCGGGCGGTTTGTCAGTGGCCTGGCGGGGGAACAGTTCGCGCTGCCGGAGGCGGTTGCGGTGCTGCGCGAAGTGCGGCGACGGCCCCATGACGGGAGCCTGATCGCAGTGTGCGGCGCGGACCCGCTGAACCTGGTGGGCACGCTGTTACCGGGG
Organism: Pseudomonas sp. MUP55; assembly: GCF_034043515.1. Classification (NCBI taxonomy): domain Bacteria; kingdom Pseudomonadati; phylum Pseudomonadota; class Gammaproteobacteria; order Pseudomonadales; family Pseudomonadaceae; genus Pseudomonas; species Pseudomonas sp. MUP55. Next base: position 5,240,891 of record NZ_CP138214.1, read on the forward strand.
AGCAAAGTGCCGGCGGTGAGTGGCAATCGGATCGTGTATCGGGATGGGGTGCCGGCGGCGGTGATGGTGGGGGGCAAGCAGCAGATTTTGTCGCAGGTGGACCAGCAGGCGGTGCAGGAGAGGTTGGTCAGGCGTTGAGGTTGAGGGCCTCATCGGGGGCAAGCCCCCTCCCACAATTGATTGGGTTCGCAGATCAAGATGTGGGAGGGGGCTTGAACCCGATGAGGCCATAACAGACAACCCCTTATTGAGGCCTGGGCTGCTCACTCAGCATCACCGCCTCTGGCTCATCCACCTGCGACGTGCGCTTGGGCAATAAAACCTGCTGTGGATAAGTCTGCGCGAAAAACACTTCATCGCAGTTATCCACAAGCTTCTTCAACCGTTGGTTGAACGCGCGACTCACCGCATATTGCCCACCCGACACCGTGCGGAACTGCGCGGTCAGCACCACGCCGTTGAGGTCCATCTTGTCGACGCCAAACACTTCCAGCGGGCCTTGCAGGTTGTACTTGAGGAACACATCGTCGCGGATCGACTGCCCGGCCTCGCGGATCAGTTCCACCGCTTTGTCCACATCGGTGTCGTAGGTGAACTGCACCGAGAAGAACGCATACGCGAACTGCCGCGACTGGTTGGTGACCGCCTTGATCTGCCCGAACGGTACCGAATGCACAAAGCCCTTGCCGTCACGCAGGCGCAGGGTGCGTATGGTCAGGCCTTCGACGGTGCCGGCATGGCCGGAGTCGAGCACCACCCAGTCGCCGATCGACAGCGTGTCTTCGATGATGATGAACAGGCCGGTGATCACGTCCTGCACCAATTGCTGGGAGCCAAAACCGATGGCCAGGCCGACCACACCAGCGCCCGCCAGCAGCGGCGCCACGTTGATGCCCAGGTTGGCCATGGTAGTGATCGCACAAATCACTACCAGGATAATCTTCACCGCGTTACGCAGCAGCGGCAGGATGGTTTTCACGCGGGTGCTGGGCTGGCGGCCGGAGCGCTTGTTCACCGGGGGTTTGAGCGCTTCCTGAATGGCCGTGTCGAGCACCACCCAGAACAGCCAGGTCATCAGCAGGATCAGGCCGATGCTGCTGAGGGAATCGCTGATCGCTCGGCCCACCGAGTTGCGCTGGGCAAATTCGAACAACGACACGCCCCAGATACGCCCGAGGATTTCGATAAAAGCGATGGCCATGACGATGCGCAATATCGCGTGCAACAGGCTGAGGAAGCGTTCCTTGTAGGCGCTGCTGCGCTGGATCGCCACCTGGCTGCGAGACTTGAACAGGTGTTGCAGCACGGTGCTGAGAAACACCGTGCCGATCAGCAGGATCGTGGTGAACAACGCACAGCGCAGGGCCTTTTGGTTGTCGTCGCCGGCACCGATCAGGTTGATCGCCGAGACCAGCACCATCAGCAGGATCGGCCAGTACCAGAGGCCGGAAAAGACCCGCAGTGACTGCTGCAACGCCGGGTGATTGAGGCGCTGGGCCAGCGCGCGATTTCGAATCAGATGCGCGACCGGGCGACGCAGGCGCACCACCAGCACGCCGAAGATCACCGTCGCGAACAGGCCGGTAAACACCGCGACGCTGCTGGTGATATTGCCGCCGAACTGGCGGGCGATCTGCGGGCTGGTCAGTGCGTCGCTGAGGGCGGCGAGAAAGCCAATCAGAAATAGCGGCTTGGGGCAGTAGTCGCGAATTATCCGCACCGCCGGGCGCTTGTGGCCAATGTTGAACATGACGATGACGCACAGCAGGATCGAGGTGGAAAAGATGCCGCTGCTGGTGGCGTAGGCAAAACACAGCGCCAGCGCGCGGCCCACCGAATTGGCCAGCACGTGGCTGACATACAGCGTCAACGGCAGGCAGATCAGGGCCGGGATGGTGTAAGGCAGCACATACCCCAGCACCCCCAGCAGGCGCCCGCGCCGCCGGAAAAACTCACGCTGGCACAAGCGCCGCACGGTCAGGCGACCCAGTAGCGTCAGCACCGCAAAGGCGCCGATCCACACGGCCGACAGCAACAGGAAATCCCCCGCCACGCTCCACGGCGAGCGCTCGGCCGTCTGGTTGACCAGCCGTCCGACTTCGTCGGCGGCCCGGTCGGCACGCAGGCGCCATTCATCAATGAAGTTCTGGTTGAGGTCCAGCTTCTGCTGCACATCATCGATGCTGGAACTGATGGCCCCCAGCAGGCCGCCTTCGACCAGCAATTCCGGCTTGGCCGGGGCCTCGGGTTCAGGCGCGGTGGCCGCGGCTTGCAGTGCGCCGCTGCCGCAGAACAGCAGCGCGCCGAGCAGTAATGCAGTCTTTATATTCAGCAAAACACCGGGCTCCTTAAGGGGGGTCTGTAAGGAACTGACGGGTTTGCGCCGTGATCGTTCCCCTGATTCAGCCCACCTGCGCCTGCGTCTGGATCCTCTGCCGTGTGCTTTACCGTCTGCTCTACCGTCTGTAGGCGCGTGGAAACTTTCAGCCAAAGATCGCAGTCATCCCAAAACGCAGGTCAATCGACCTTACATCCACGGGAGCAAGCATGGCGGCGATTCACATCGGCATTTCCGGCTGGCGCTACACGCCCTGGCGGGGCGATTTCTACCCCGAGGGCTTGACCCAGAAACGCGAGTTGCAGTTTGCGTCACGCGCCGTCAACGCTATCGAAATCAATGGTTCGTTCTACGCGCTGCAAACGCCCAAGCGTTACGCCGAGTGGTATGCCGATACGCCCGAGGGATTCGTGTTCAGCGTCAAGGCCCCCCGCTATATCACCCACATCCTGCGCCTGCGGGATGTGCACAAGCCCATGGCGAATTTCTTCGCGTCCGGGGTATTGGAGCTCAAGGAAAAGCTCGGGCCGATCCTTTGGCAATTTCCGCCCAGCTTCAAGTTCGACCCGGATTTATTCGAAGCCTTCCTCGCCGAACTGCCCACCACCACCCAGCAGGCCGCCGCCCTCGCCCACCAGCATGAGCCACGCCTGAATGGCAAGGCGAGCATGAAAGCCTATGGCAAGCAGCCCTTGCGCCATGCCGTGGAAATTCGCCACACCAGTTTCGCTGTGCCTGAGTTTGTGCATCTGCTGGATAAATACGGCGTCGCCCTGGTGGTGGCGGACACCGCCGGCAAGTGGCCGTATGCCGAAGACGTCACCGCCAACTTCATGTACCTGCGCCTGCATGGCGACAAGCAACTTTATGCCAGCGGTTACACCGACGATGCGCTCAAGCGCTGGGGCGACCGCATTGAGCGTTGGCAGCACGGCAAACAGCCTGCCGATGCGCAGTTGATCGACCCAACACACAAGCCGCGCGCGCGCAAACAGCGCGACGTGTTCTGCTTTTTCGATAACGACATCAAGGTGCGCGCACCTTTCGATGCCCGCCAACTATTGCAGCGCTTCGGGCTGGATAAGCACCTGGCGACTGAGCCGGGGCGACTGCCCGAGCCGGGAGTGATGCCATGACACAGCCGGAATTGATCCCCATCACGCCGACCGCCGCCGTCAATCGCTTCACCGTGCTGACGGTGAATATCCACAAGGGTTTCACCGCCTTGAACCGGCGTTTCATCCTACCCGAACTGCGCGAAGCGGTGCGCAGTGTCGGCGCCGACATGGTGTTTCTCCAGGAGATCCACGGCACCCACGAACGCCACCCCCAGCGCTACAGCGATTGGCCGAAGATGCCGCAGTACGAGTTCCTCGCCGACAGCATCTGGCCGCAATTCGCCTACGGGCGCAACGCGGTCTACCCCCACGGCGATCACGGCAACGCGTTGCTGTCCAAATTCCAGATCATCCGTTACGACAACCTCGATATCTCCCAAAGCGGCCATGAAAACCGTGGCCTGCTGCATTGCGTGTTGCGCCTGCCAGGCAGCGGGCAGGAAGTGCATGCGATCTGCATCCACCTGGGCCTGCGCGAGGTGCATCGCCAGCAGCAATTGCGCCTGCTGGAGCAGCGCATCGGCGAAATTCCGGCAGACGCACCACTGGTGGTGGCCGGCGATTTCAACGACTGGCGCCAGCGCGCCGACCTCAGCCAAAGCGGCCTCAAGGAAGTCTTCGTGCACACCCAGGGCAAGCCCGCACGCACTTTCCCGGCACGCCTGCCGCTGCTGGCGCTGGACCGCATTTACGTGCGCAACCTGACGGTGCATAACCCCCGCGTGCTGACCACGCGCCCCTGGTCCCATCTTTCCGATCATGTGCCGCTGTCGGTGGAGATTGAGCTATGAACGTTGCTGTAGAACATATCGCCACCGACCAGCCGCCGGATGATGCCAAGGCGCGTGACCTGGATTACGGCTGGCAGAGCGGCAACCACGTCGAGTTGCTGGAGAACGGCGAGGCCTACTTTCCCAAGGTGTTCGAGGCCATGCGCGCGGCACAGCGGGAGATCCTGCTGGAGACCTTTATTCTCTTCGAAGACAAGGTCGGCTTTGAGCTCAAAGGCATCCTGATCGAAGCGGCGCAACGCGGCGTGAAGGTGGTGGCCAGCCTCGATGGCTTTGGTTGCGGCGAATTGAGCGCCGCCTTTTTGCGCGAGCTGGCGCAGGCCGGTGTGGCGGTGCAGATGTTCGACCCGGCCTCGAAGGTGTTGGGTATTCGCACCAACTGGTTCCGCCGCCTGCACCGCAAAATCGTGGTGGTGGATGCCGCTGTGGCGTTTATCGGCGGCATCAATTTTTCCGCCGACCACCTGGGCGATTTCGGCCCTGAGGCCAAGCAGGATTATGCGGTACAGATCGTTGGACCGGCGGTGGCCGACCTGCACCACTTCGCCCTGGCGCAAAGCGGTCGCCAGGTGCGCGCCCGGCGTGGCTGGCGGCGGCGCCCGCAACGCCCCGGGCTGTCGGCAACGTCGAATGAGGACGGCCTGGTCCGCTTGATTTACCGCGACAACGTGCAGCACCGCGACGACATCGAAGAAGCCTATATCGACGCCTTGAGCAAAGCCCGCACGCGGGCGGTGATTGCCAACGCGTATTTCTTCCCCGGCTACCGCCTGCTGCGCGAGATCCGCAACGCTGCGCGCCGTGGCGTGCAGGTTCAACTGATCATGCAGGGCCAGCCGGATGTGCTGCTCGCCAAGCTGGCGGCGCGCATGCTCTATGACTATTTGCTCAAGGATGGCGTGGTGATTCATGAGTACTGCCAGCGCCCGCTGCACGGCAAGGTGGCGTTGGTGGACGATGACTGGAGCACCGTGGGTTCCAGCAACCTGGACCCGCTGAGCCTGGCCCTGAACCTGGAAGCCAACGTGCTGATTCGCGATCGGGCCTTCAATCAGCAGCTGTACGCAAGCCTGGAAGCGCTGGCCAGGGACCATTGCCAGACCATGCCGGAAAAGCGCAAGCCACGCCTGTGGTTGTGGCGGCTGACCGTGGGCTTCCTGGTGTTTCATGTGATGCGCCACTTCCCCGCACTGACCGGCTGGCTGCCGGCACACAAGCCGCGTTTGAAACCCATCGAGAGTCCGGCCCATGACGTCTGAAAAAAACGGCTCACGGTTCCAGCGCTGGAAGAAGCCGCTGACCATTGCGTTCTTCCTGTTGCTGATCGTGCTTTTCACCCTGCTCGCCCGACGCATCGACTGGAGCGAAGTGCTGCACACCTTGAGCGAGTTCAAAGTGCGCACCTTGCTGATCGCCAGCGCGCTGACCCTGTGCAGCTTTATCGTCTACGCCTGCTTCGACCTGATTGGCCGCACCTACATTCGCCAGCCGCTGCGCTGGAAGCAGATCCTGCCGGTGGGCATCATCAGCTACGCGTTCAACCTCAACCTCAGCGCCTGGGTGGGCGGCATCGCGATGCGTTATCGGCTGTACTCGCGGCTGGGGGTGAGCACCGGCAATATCGCCAAGATCCTCGGGCTGAGCCTGGCGACCAACTGGTTTGGCTACATGGCATTGGCCGGTGCGGTGTTCAGCAGTGGGCTGGTGAGCATGCCGCCGGGCTGGAAGGTCAGCACCACGGCACTGCAAGGCATCGGCGCGCTGCTGGTGCTGGCCAGCCTGGGTTACCTGGCCGCCTGCCGGTTTTCGAAAAAACGCGCGTGGACGATCCGCGGCATGGAGATCAACCTGCCGTCGCTGCGCATGGCGTGTTTGCAATTGGTTCTGGGCGCGTTGAACTGGTCGCTGATGGCAGCGGTGATTTTTACCCTGCTGCCGGCGAAACTCGATTACCCGCTGGTACTCGGGGTGCTGCTGATCAGCGCGATTGCCGGTGTGCTCACGCATATTCCGGCCGGGCTCGGCGTACTCGAGGCGGTGTTCATCGGCCTGCTGCAGCATGAGGCGTCACGCGGCAGTTTGCTGGCCGGGTTGATTGCTTATCGGGCGATCTACTTTATTTGCCCGCTGCTGATCGCGCTGGTGATGTACCTGGCGGTGGAGGCCAAGGCGAAGGCGTTGCGGGTCAAGAAGACCGCCTGATACCTGTGGCGAGGGAGCCTGTCCCGCTGGACTGCGCATCAGTGCCATTGTTTGGGGCCGCTTCGCGGCCCAGCGGGAGCAAGCTCCCTCGCCACAGGTTACTTCTCTTCCCGCTACTACCAGGTACAGAGGATCATTGCGACTGAATGATGCTCAGCCGTTCCCCCACCACCATCTCGGTAATCCAGCTCACCAGGATCGAGGTGTAGGCTTGCTGCGACACCGGATCGCTCAGGGAATGGTCAGCGCCATCGATGATGCGGTGGGTCAGGGAATGGGTTTGCTGGCACGCCGCGCGGTAACTCATGATGGTGGCGTGGGGCACATGGTCGTCGATTTCCGATTCGACGATCAGCACGTCACCGGTAAATTTCGCGCAGGCATGCAAGGCGCGGTTGGTTTCGGCCTGGACCAGCGTGCTGCGGTAATCCATCAAGTCGACTTTATCCAGGTCACGCTTGGGTTTGAGCCATTCCTGGTCGCGGTACAACGCGGGCACACGCAGCGCCAGCCAGCGCACCGGGCGCAACGAGGTGAGGATCGCCGCCAGGTAGCCGCCATAGCTGGTGCCCACCACCGCCACCGCCGAAGTGTCGATCGCCGGGTGGGACAGCAGGCGGTCGTAAGCGGCGAGCAGGTCGCGCAGGTTGTCTTCACGGGTGACCCGGGAGAGCGGGATGCCGGTGCCGGCATGGCCGCGCAGGTCGAAGGTCAAACACACGCAGCCGAGCCCCGCGATGCCTTTGGCGCGTTCCAGGTCGCGCTCCTGGCTACCGCCCCAACCGTGTACGAACAACACCCCCGGCACTTTGGATTTGGGGCTCAGGAAGGTCCCGCTCATCTGTTCGTCGTCTATATCGATCGCAATGCTCTCGCTTCTAGCCGTCATAAGAATCAACCGTCACATATTTGAGAAGAAAGTCGCTGTTCTCGGCCGGGCCTCGGTACACCTCGATGGCATCCGCCGGCAGCGCCTGGTCCACGTAGGTTTCCACCGAGGCCACCCAAATGGCCTTGAGGCTCGGGTTGTTGATGAAGCTCTGCAGCGCCGCGACTTCCGCGCTGCTGGCCCCGCCCATGCGCCAGGATTGCTCAAGCACGCCACTGCGGCGTTGGCCGTCGCTGTCCAGGCCCTGGGCAATGTCGTAATTGCGCCGCGACGCGTAAAAGCCCGGATAGGCTTCATCGGCAGCCCTGTCGAAAACCTGGGCTTGCCTGATGGCTTCCCGTCTATCGTCGGTCAGGTTCAGCGTGAGCAGGTCGTGGTAGTCACCGTGCACCACCAGCAATCGGGAGCCGCCATAGACCTCTTCACCCTGCCCGTCCCGGGTCAGGTATTGCTCGCCGCAGTAGCTGAGCACGTGATCGCCGATAAAACTCTGGCCCACACTGTGAGTGACTACGTCGTGCAGGTCTTGTTCCAGCACGACGCCCTCGCTGAAGGTCCCAGCGGCTTCGGGGCGCGCCAGCAGGGCGTCGAATTCGTCGAGGCTGCGGATGACTTGCTGGCCGCGCCCAGCGCTGGCGTACAGGGGTTTCAAGCGAATCGGCCCGCTGTAGAGCAAGCGAGTGGCGCCAAGCCGTGCGTCCTCCAGCGCGAAGACGCTCAAGCCGTCGAGGACGACGTCGCGTACGCGCTCACTGAACAGCGGCGACCAACCCTCTGGCGCCTTGGCTTCAGGGCCTAACAGCCCGTGACTGATGGCTTTGGTGCAGATGAACGGGTGATCGACATACCCCCCCCACAGGTCGTCTGGGCCTTTGATATTCAGCGCCCGTGCCTGGGCAGTCCCCACCACGGTTTGTGTGGGAAGCAGGTACAGATCGCGGCCAGCGTGTGTGTGCGGGTCGTAACTGCCGCCGAATTTTAACCCCATTATTTGCGCCAGCCATCGCGCCAGGGCGAGGTTGGTTTGGACTTCATGTTCGGGCGCGTCGACTCGGGTTGAGTGAGCGACCACCTGTTTTTTACGTGAAATCGGGGTCATGCGTCCCCCTTGGCATCCGGCCATGTGTGTAAGGGAAGACTAGCAGGGATCACGCCAAGCTCGCGTTGAGCAGGAGCGCTTGAAAATCAACCCGTTGCTGAAAACGCGATAGCAGTTAGCCTGCGCCATTCTGCACGACGCGCCGATGGGCACGCGGCGTTCTGCACGATTCACACGCCGAAGCGGTTGCGGTAGTCACTGGGGGCCAGGCCGGTGATTTTCTTGAAGGTGGCGCGAAAGGCGCTGGGGTCCTGGTAGCCCACCGTCCAGGCGATGTGGTCGATGGTGCCATTGGTGAACTCAAGCATTTGCCGCGCCCTGCCCACCCGCAGGTGCTGACAGTACTCGGTAGGCTTCAAACCGGTGGCGTTGCGAAAGCGGCGCAGGAAGGTGCGCTCCTCCAGCCCCGCTTCCTGCGCCATGGCGGCAACCGAAACATCCACCGCGCCGCTGGCTTGCAACCAATGCTGAACCTTGAGGATTGCTGCGTCACCGTGCCCCAGGATCGGCGCGAAGTTGCTGCCGCACTGGCTGGCGCTGTCGCTGTGTTCGATCACCAGAAAGCGCGCAGTACCGGCCGCGATGCTCGGCCCCAGCAGACGGTCGACCAGGCGCAGGCCCAGCGCGGACCAGGCCATCAGCCCGGCGGTGGTGATCAGGTCGCCGTCATCGACGATGGGTTTATCCGCTTCCAGGCGCACGGCCGGGTAACGGATGGCGAAGCTCTCGGCGGACGACCAGTGGGCAGTGGCGCTGCGCCCATCGAGCAGGCCGCTGCGGGCAAGCATGATCGAACCGATGCACACGCCGCCCAGCACAGTGCCCGCCGCGTGCTGCTGGCGCAGCCAGTGGAGCAACGCCGGGGGCGTCTGTTCTTCGCTGAATTCGCCCACCGAGGGCGGCACCAGCACGGCAGCCATGGGGGCATCCGGACCAGGCTGGGTGTCGAACACGCGCACCGGCGTGCCCTGGGTATCCACCTGCCAATGACTGACCCGCAACGTCGGCAACTGCGCGGATTGGTGCTCGGCGGCAATGCGATTGGCGACGCCGAACAAATCGGTCAAGCCGTGCACGGCGGCCAATTGCGCGCCCTGGTAGATCAATATGCCCAGCTCAACCACGGCCATTGTCAGTTTTCCCCCTGTTATTGTCGGTGCAGCCAATGTCCGGCGACGGCGCCAGCTAAGATACTGAGCCCATCAACCCATCACGAGGCAATACACATGGCCAAGCAAGCGCTCATCCTAATCGATATCCAGAACGACTACTTCCCCCAGGGCAAATGGCCGCTTGAGGGTGTGGAGGCCGCAGCGGACAAGGCGGCGCACGTGTTGCAGGCGTTCCGTCAGGCCGGTGATGCGGTGATTCATGTACGCCATGAATTCGCAGGCGATGACGCGCCCTTCTTCGCACCGGGCTCCGAAGGTGCGCATTTGCATGCCAAGGTGATGAACCAGGGCGATGAGCCGGTGGTGCTCAAGCACTTTGTGAACGCATTCCGCCAGACCAACCTGCGCCAATTGCTGGAACAGCGCAGCATTACTGACCTGGTCGTAGTCGGCAGCATGAGCCATATGTGCATCGACGCGGTGGTGCGGGCAGCAGCAGACCTGGGCTATACGGTCACCGTCCTTCACGACGCCTGCGCGACCCGCGACCAGGAATTCAACGGCCAAGTGATCCCCGCCGCGCAGGTGCACGGCGCGTACATGGCTTCGCTGGCCTTCGGCTATGCCGCCGTGGTGTCCACGGATGAATTCTTGAAGGCCCAAGCGGCGGTGGCCTGACCGCCGCTGAATGCCGTCAGCGGGTGGCTATGATGAACAGGCGCGGGAATGGCAGCAGTACCGTGCCATTGGCCAAGGCTGGATAAGCCTGGGGAATCCTTGCCTGATACTCCTGCAGGAAAGCAGCTTTTTCGCCCTCGTTCAGTGGGGCCAGGAACGGCCGCAGCGCTGACGCCTTGAACCACTCCACCACCGCCGCGTGGTCCGCCAGCGGGTGTTGGTAGGTGGTGCGCCATACGTCGACAGTGCTGCAATGCTGGCTCAGCAGCTCGTAGTAATAGCTCGCCGAATGCCGCTCGTTATGTTTGACCGCGCCGATCTTTTCGGCCCATGGGCCCTGGGCAGCGACCTCGCGGGCCAGCCGGTGGGCGGGCTCGTCGAGATTGTCCGGGGTCTGCACCGCCAGCGTTCCGCCGGGGTTCAACTGTTTGACCAGGTGCGGATAGAGCGTGGCGTGGTCCGGCAGCCATTGCAGGGACGCATTGGCCAGAATCACGTCGAAGGTTTGCCCGGGGTTCCAGGCACCAATGTCCGCCAGCTCGAAGTTCAGCGTGGGCAGGCGCTTTCGCGCATCGGCCAGCATGTCATCGGAACTGTCCATGCCGGTGACGTACGCCTGCGCAAAACGCTGGGCCAGCACCTCGGTGGAATTGCCGGGACCGCACCCCAGATCGACGGCCGTACGCACGGTCGAATCTGGAATGGCCGCAACCAGGTCACGGACCGGACGGGTGCGCTGTTGCTCGAACATCGTGTATTGCTTGGCAGACCAGGTCATTGCGACTTCCCTTTTCCAGGTGGACCACAGCCTGCGAATATAACCGATTAAAACCCAGAGGGCCGAGGTTGCCATTGCGGCGTGCCCAGAGGGTTGTCCAGCTCCATCTGCATCAACTGGCCAATGGTCTGCCCGACCTTTTGCACGGCCATCTCGACCTTGCGCGTGGGCGGGTTGGCGAAGTTCAGCCGGACGCAATTGCGGTATTTTCCCGCCGCCGAAAAGATATTGCCGTTGGCCACTTGAACGTCCTGGGCTTCCAGCAGGCGGTTGAGGGCATAGGTATCGAATTCACCGGGCAACTCGACCCACAGGGTAAAGCCACCCTGGGGCTGGCTGACGCGGGTACCCGACGGGAAGTAACGGTTGACCCATTCACTCATCAGATCGCCGTTGCGCTTGTATTGCTTGCGCATGCGGCGCAAGTGCAGCAGGTAGTTGCCCTTGGCGATAAACTCGGCCACCGCCAATTGCGGCTGGGTGACGGTGGCGCCAGAACCAATGAATTTCATGTGCAGCACCTGGGGCAGATAGCGCCCCGGGGCGATCCAGCCGACGCGAAGGCCAGGGGCAACCGTCTTGGAAAACGAACTGCACAACATCACCCGGTTGTCCTCATCAAAGGACTTGAGCGAGCGTGGCCGAGGGTAGCGATGGGACAGGTCACCGTAGATATCGTCTTCAATGATGGGCACGTCGAAGCGCTGTGCCATGCGAATCAGCTTGAGCTTGCGCTCGTCGGGCATGATGTAGCCCATGGGGTTGTTGCAGTTGGCGGTGAGTTGGATCACCTTGATCGGCCACTGCTCCAGCGCCATTTCCAGGGCTTCCAGGTTGATGCCGGTCACCGGGTCGCTGGGAATTTCCAGCGCCTTGAGGTCGGCCGCCTTGAGGATCTGCATCATCCCGTAGTAGCTCGGCGAGGCGATCGCCACGATGTCGCCGGGCGAGCACACGGCGCGGATCGCAATGGACAGGGCTTCCTGACAGCCGCTGGTGACAATCAGGTCGGCCGGTGTCACGCGAACGCCCGAGTCGATGGACAGCCGGGCGATCTGTTCACGCAGCGCCAATACACCCTGGATGTGGCTGTATTGCAGGCTGAAACTGTCACTGCGTCGACTGATACGGGCCATCGCGGTCAGCAATGGCTTGAGGGTCGGTACGCTGATGTCCGGCATACCGCACCCCAGCTGGACGATATCGGCGCCTTGATCAAGTCGCATCAGCTCCTGGACCATGTCCCACTGGGAAATGTCCACCGGCCGCAGAATGGGCCGGCCCATCTGGGGCAGCGGCGCCACGCGGCGGTCCGACGGCACGAAATAGCCCGACTTGGGGCGCGATACCGCCAGCCCCGAACATTCCAATACACGGTAGGCCTGTTGCACGGTGGTCAGGCTGACGCCGTGCTCATGGCTAAGGGTGCGCACAGACGGCAAGCGCTCGCCAGGCCCGTATAGCCCCTGCTCGATGCGGCTGCTGATGAATTCGGCGAGGTTCAGATAAAGAGTCATGCCTCTGACTGTAGCCGCTGATCTGTGGCTTAAGAAGTTACAGATTGGCCTTTTTTTGAAAAATTTTCAGCGCAAAAACCCGATCTGTATTTAAAAGATCGAGTTCCGCTGTATCTGCAATACACATCGTCGCCTTGGGATGATAGGCCCCATAACGGTGCGCAACACCTTGGACACCTTAGGCGCAAAATAGCAAAGCAGCACTGTACGCACCAAGTTTTCAGAAATGCCCTACAAAAACAGACACAGGGATCAAGCGCTATGACGGCAAGGACGACGCTCACACCGCAGATGGCCGAGTACGAACAGAAGTTTACCGATGCCGGCGACGTTCGATGGCTGCCCTATTTGATGTACTTCCACCCCACTGACCACGCCTCATCCGTGGTCAATACAGATGCATCCGGTTTTCGTTATTCCGAGTCATTGGGCACGCGCTATTCGGTGGTCGATGGCATCAAGGGTAATGGCCCGGTACGCCTCCTGGCGGGCAGCTCCACCGTGTTCGGCATTGGCGCCAGCGCCGACAGCCTGACCCTGGCTTCGCGCCTGACGCACAACGATCCTCGTGCCCAGCGCTGGGTCAATTTCGGCGGGCGCAGTTTCAACTCTACGCAAGAACTGGTGCTGTTCACCCTGAACCGGCACCACCTACCCAAGGTGGATGAAATCGTGCTGTTTTCCGGTTTCAACAACCTTGGCCTGGCGCGTCAGCCCCAAGCCTATCGGGGCGAGCACGGCGCTTTTTTCAACTGCCATCAGTTTTTCGATGCCTTGGGGCCGCAACAACCGGCCGCCAGCAACTGGAGCCTGTCGAATCTGTTCGGCAAGCCTCAGGAGACCGAGCAACCGGCGCCGCCGTCGATGCAGGAACAGATTGACTACGCCGCCAAGCTGACCTTGCAGCACCTGGATATCTGGCGTGCCCTGGCCACGGACATGGGCGCAAAGCTGACGTTCATCCTGCAGCCCCTGGCAGGCTGGGTCCGCGAGACCGGCAGCAGCGAGGAAGAGCAACTGTTTGCCGAACTGGACCAGTTGGGCAATTTCACCGAGGTGTATGGCGACATCCTGCAAACCTCGGTGCGCGAAACCTACGCCCAGCGCCTGCGCGAAGGCGCCCGGGCCATGGGGGTGGGGTTCGTCGACATCACGCCATTGCTGGCCGAGGCGTTGGGCCCGCAGGACTGGCAGTTCGTTGACCGCATCCACTTCACCGACGCCGGCAACGATCTGGTTTCAAAACTTATTCTCGATGTCACCCGCTAAAAGGACTTGCACATGAAATCCATCAAGAAGTTTTTCCAGCGCCTGTTTGGAAAAAAGAAGAAAAAGCCTGACTCCTCCATTTATCCGATGTTCTGACGCGGCACTGGAAGGTAATGGCTATGGATGGCTCGGTTCCTACGCGTATTCCCTCGGGCGACAGGTGGCGCGAACTCTATCGTTTGGCGCTTGATCCTGAATGTTTCCTGGATGCGCAGTACCTCGACAACTTGCTGGCTGACGACGGCGAGCCGGAGCAGTTGCCACTGTTGTCCAATCGGATTGACGCATGGCAGTTGGAACAGGCGTCTGCGTATGCCGGGGCCGCCGCCGCGGCTGTCGAACAGCGTAACGTGCAGGCTTTTGCTCAGGCGTTGGCTGTCTATTCGGCGCCGATGGCCTCGGTGCTGGGTTGCTGGCTGCAAGGCATGAGTGCGCCCGGCGTGTTTGAAGACCCGGCGCAGTTGCGCTTGATGCAACTGTTTGCCCATGACGTTGGCGTCGGCTACCCGAACGCCTCCCGCGCCCATCACTTCAACGCGCTGTTGGGCCAATTACAGCTGACGGCCTATGCCTTGGCTCCGGCGCAGCTGGCGACCTTGCCGGACCTGGATGACGAGGCGTTCGAACTGCCCGCGCTGTTGCTGGCCTTGAGCCGGCGCAGCGATGCGTTTGGCGATGAACTCTGCGGTGTCGATTGGGCCCTGCGCGCCGTCGGGTTATGCCCGGGCTGGGCCGCCATGGGCCAGCTTGAAGGGCTGTCACTGGAGCTGGGCCGGCTGGATCTGAGCGCTTCCTTTCCAGGCGTTGAGCCGGCTTCGTTGCGCCATATCAGCCAATGGGTCGCGCACCGCATCATCGAGCAGGGCGAGGATCGCCAGGCCCGACTGCTGCGTGGCGCCCATTGGCTGTTCGGCGCGCTGCAACGCTGGAATGCCCGACTGTATAACGCCTCCCTGACTGCCACCTCGCCCCAGCAGGCCATCGCGCAGTTGATGCAGCGCCTGGCCCGGGTGGGCGCGGTGTATCACCAGAATTACCTGATCGAAGGCCGCAGCCTGGCGCTGTGGCTTGAAGAGGCGCAGCAAGACCCATTGCCTCTGCTGGATGTGCTGTCGCGCAGCCGCCTGATCGTGCCCGGCAATTCGAAAAAAAGCCTGCTGGTCACCAGCCTGGTGGCACCGACCGGGCGCATGTTCCGCATCTTCAGCGAGGCGGACTTGAGCGTGATTGGCCAGTGGATCGACTGGTTGCCTCAGGCCGCCGCCACCCGGCAATTGCCGCGCCAGCCAGTCGACAGGTCGGCCAAGACGCCGCGCCCGATCACAGCCAGCCCAGCCGACACCGGGCACTGGCCCAAGAGCCTGCGCGAGGCCTACTTTGTGTTGCAGGGCCGTGCGCTGCAGCCGGCGACCCTGAAGTTCGCACACGCCTATGTGAGCCGTTGGCTGGAGCGTTCACGCACATCATTGAAAACGTCCGAGCGCCAGTTGCCCGAACAGTGGGGACCTCATGTGCTGCGCGGCTGGTTGTTGGACAAGCACGACCAGAACGGCCAGCAGTTCGATGACAGCGACCCGGCGCAAATACCCAGCCGGGAAGAAATCATCGAGTCGACCTTGCAACTGGCGCCCCTGACGCTGATCGACGGCGCCTGGCTGCAAGGTTTTACCGACGTTGGGCTGGCGTCTTCCCACGTGGGCTACACCCTGTTCCAGACCTACTGGGACGAGTTGGGCAACGGTATCGAGGCGCTCAATCATCCGAAGATCTACCGCGACGGCCTGCGCGAAATGGGTTTCGAACTGGCGCCCACCGGCAGCCGCGACTTCGCCGAAGACCCGCGCCTGTATGAGGAGTCGTTCCGCCTGCCCGTGTACTGGCTGTGCCTGGGCAAGCTGCCGATGACGTTCATGCCTGAAGTCCTCGGCATGAACCTGGCAATGGAGCTGTCAGGCGTGGGCGGCAGCTACCGCTCGGCGCGGCGCTTTTTACGGCACTACGGATTCAGCACGGCGTTCGTCGATCTGCACAACACCATCGATAACGTCTCGACCGGGCACTCGGCCTGGGCTGCCGATGCGATTGATGCCTACATGCGCGCGTTGACCAGTGCCGAGCAGGTCGCCGCGCAATGGCAGCGTGTGCGAGTGGGTTATGAGTCCCTGGCGCCGACGCCGGGCAAGTGGAGTTCGGTGTTGCGTCGATTGAGCCTCTCATCGACCTCCAGCGTGCTCCCGCGTCCAGTACGTACCGCCGCTTCAAAAGGCTATCTGCATCACTTGCCGATTACTCGGCAAGTGATGCTGGAAACCAGCGAACACTAACGCCACGAGGAGCAATTATGTCTTTGGTAGAAGTGCATAACGAATGGGACCCCCTCGAGGAAATGATCGTGGGCATCGCCCATGGTGCGCGCGTGCCACGAGCGGACAAAGGCCTGTTCGCCCTCGACTACAGCGAGCGTCGACAGGGCACGCTGGAAGATTACCGTTGAACAGGGCGTGATCATGCAGGCACTGGATTACTACTCGATTGCGCTGTTCGTTATCGCCACATGCGTCACGCCAGGGCCGAACAACGTGATGCTGATGTCGTCCGGCGCCAATTTCGGCATCGGTCGAACGCTGCGCCATGTGGCCGGTATCAACATCGGTTTTCCGCTGATGCTGGTGGCCGTCGGGCTGGGGGCCGGTGCGGTGTTCCGGCAATACCCACGCCTGCATGATGGCTTGCAGGTGGTCGGCGCGCTGTACCTGTTATTCCTGGCGTACCAGATTGCCAGTGCCCCCACCACCGACCTGGGTGACAAATCAGGCAAGCCGTTGGGGTTCACGGCGGCAGCGCTGTTCCAGTGGGTCAACCCCAAAGCCTGGGTGATGGCGGTGGGCGCGGTGCTGGCTTACACCTCGCCCCTGGGTTCGTACACGGTGCAGGTATTTCTGATCGCCCTGCTGTTTTTCGTGTTCGGCTCACCGTGCTCCATGGTCTGGGTGTTTTTCGGGCAGTACCTGCGGCGCTTCCTGACCCATCCGCAACGGTTGAAGGCCTTCAATATCACCATGAGCCTGGTGCTCGTGGTCTCTTTGATTCCGGTTTTACGAAGCCTGCCATTCGCGCAATGGTGGTCTTGAAACGCAGAGAAAGGTTGCCCGCACGTCAGCAGTTCGATTGACGAGGACAACTCCATGGATTGGCAGAATGTGATGAGGATGCACAGTTAAATGGCTAATTATGTTTTAGGGATTTCTGCCTTTTACCACGACAGTGCTGCTGCTCTGGTCAAGGACGGCGTGCCCGTCGCTGCCGCCCAGGAAGAGCGCTTTACCCGCGTGCGCCACGACCCGGCATTCCCGGCCCAGGCGATTGCCTATTGCCTGGACGCCGAGGGCATCACCCTGGCTGACCTGGCGGCGGTGGTTTACTACGAAGACCCCCAGGAAAAATTCTCCCGGGTGATTTCGTCATTTGCCAGCGGCGGCATCGGCGGTGCGCGTACGTTCATCAATGCGATGCCCGAATGGATTCGCTGGAAGTGGAACGTGCTCAAGTTCGTCGACGAGCAACTGGAGACGCTGGGCCGAGGCAAGGCGCCGCGAACCCAGGCTTCCCAGCATCACCGTTCCCACGCGGCGGCGGCGTTTTACCCCTCGCCGTTCAAGAACGCCGCCGTGTTGTGCATCGACGGCATCGGCGAATGGCACTCGACCACTATCTGGCACGGCCAGGGCTCGAACCTTGAACTGAAAAACTCGATTTCCTATCCCCATTCCGTGGGCTTGCTGTATTCGGCCATGACCTACTATTGCGGGTTCAAGGTCGACTCCGGGGAATACAAGCTGATGGGCCTGGCGCCGTACGGCCAGCCGGTCTACGCCGACAAGATTCGCGACGAGCTGATCAATATCCGTGAAGACGGCTCGTTCACCCTGAACATGAAGTACTTCGAGTACCTGCGCGGTGAGCGCATGGTCGGCGAGGCATTCGAAGCGCTGTTCGGCGGGCCGATCCGTCAGCCCGAAAGCCCGATCTCGCAGCGCGAGTGCGACTTGGCCGCCTCGATTCAAAAGGTCACCGAGGAAGTGGTGCTGGGCCTGGCCACCGCCGCGATCAAGCAGACCGGCGAGCGCAACCTGTGCCTGGCCGGCGGCGTGGCCTTGAACTGCGTGGCCAACGGCGTGCTCAGCCGCTCGGGGCGTTTCGATTCGATCTGGATCCAGCCGGCGGCCGGCGATGCCGGTTGTGCCCTGGGCGCGGCGCTGGATTTTGCGGTGCGGCATAACGGCCGTCCGCATCTGGATGGCAACAAGTCCGATGCGATGAGCGGCAGCTTGCTGGGGCCGGGCTTTGGCGACGAAGAAATCGCCCAGTTTCTGCTGGAAAACCAATACCCCTTCACCCGCTATGACGACGCGGGGCTGTATGACCAGGTTGCCAGCCGCCTGGCCGAGGGCGCGGTGGTGGGATGGTTCCAGGGGCGCATGGAGTTCGGCCCACGGGCCTTGGGCGCGCGTTCGATTCTGGGCGATGCGCGCAATCCCGAGATGCAGCGCACCATGAACCTGAAGATCAAATACCGCGAGTCGTTCCGCCCGTTTGCCCCGGCCGTGCTGGCCGAGGACGCCGGCAACTACTTCGATATCTGCGAAAAAAGCCCTTACATGCTGATGGTCGCGCCGGTCACCGACTCGATCAAATCCCAGCAGTCGCGCCAAGAGGGCGGCCCGGAGCGAGGCTTGGGCAGCATCAACAATATTCGCTCGCAACTGCCGGCAGTGACCCACGTCGATTTGTCCGCACGGGTGCAAACCGTCACCGAGGAAAACAACGCACCGTTCACCTACCTGCTGCGCAGTTTCAAGGAGCGCACGGGATGCTCGGTGCTGGTCAACACCTCGTTCAACGTGCGCGGCGAACCCATCGTGTGCAAACCCGAGGAAGCGTACGCCTGCTTCATGCGCACCGAAATGGACGTGCTGGTCCTGGGCCGTTACGTGCTGGAGCGCCCCGGCCAACCGACCTTCGTCGAAGCTGTCGACTGGCGCAGCGAAATCCCGCTGGATTGATCCTTACCCTTCACTCATTGGAGCTTTTACCGTGCTCAGATTGCTTGCATTGCTGATGTTTATCGTCGTGCTGTTGCCCATCGGGCTGACGCGTTCGGTGTTTCATTCGTCCCGGTTCGGGCGGCGTTTTCACCAGGCGCCGACGGCCTGGGACCACTGCGTGAGCAAATCGTAACGCCACCGCCCAAGGAACCGCGCCCATGTCAAAAGTGATCTATAAAAACCTCAACACCTCACCGATCCTGGCGGTCGGCGGGGCCGGGGTGTGGCTTGAGGATGCAACGGGTAAACGCTACCTCGACACCTGCGGCGGCGTCGCAGTGTCGAGCCTGGGCCACGGCCATCCGCGCATCGCAGCGGCATTCGAGCGCGAAGCGAAGAAACTCGCCTGGGCCCATGCGGGCAGTTTCACCACCGCCGCCGCCGAGGAACTGGCCGAGCGCCTGGTGGCCGCCAGTGGGGGCCTTGCGCGTGCGCAGTTTTTATCCGGCGGCTCGGAGGTGATGGAGCTGGCGATGAAGATCGCCTACCAGTACCAATGCGAGCGCGGCTTGCCCGACAAGTCGGTGTTCATTTCCCGCAGGCAAAGCTATCACGGCAGCACCTTGGGCACTCTGAGTATCTCCGGCAACCCACAGCGCCAGTCGGTGTTTGGCCGACTGTTTGCGCCCGCCGAGTTCGTCTCGCCCTGCTACGCCTACCGTGATCAACGCCCCGACGAAAGCGAAGAGCAGTACGCCACGCGCCTGGCCGATGAGCTGGACGCCAAGATCCGTAGCCTGGGCAGTGAAAACGTCGCGGCGTTCTTTGCCGAGACCGTTGTGGGTTCCACCAACGGCGCGGTGCCTGCAGTGCCCGGTTATTTTCGCAAGATCAAGGCAGTGTGCGAGCGTCACGATGTGCTGCTGATCCTTGATGAGGTGATGGCCGGCATGGGGCGTACCGGGCAACTGTTCGCCTATGCCGACGACGGCATCGTGCCGGACATGGTTGCGGTCGGCAAAGGCCTGGCGGCGGGCTACATGCCCATCTCGGCGCTGTTGATCAGTGACCGCGTGCATTCGGTGATGGCCGGTGGCTCGGGTGTGCTGGGCAACGGCCAGACCCATGTCAATCATCCGCTGGCCTGCGCCATTGCACTGCAAGTGCAGCAAGTGATCGTGGAAGAAGACCTGCTCGCCCAGGTTCGTCAACGCGGTGAGCAACTGCGCGCCTGGCTCAGGGAAAGCCTGGCTGACCTGGATATTGTCGGCGATGTGCGTGGGCGCGGACTGTTCGTGGGCGTCGAATTTGTCGAAAGCCGTGCCACCAGGGCGCCGTTCAAAGGCGGCGGTGCGTATGCCGCTGCCCTCAAGCAAGAGGCGCTGCAGCGAGGCCTGCTGATCTATCCCGGCAGTGGCACGGTGCAGGGCACGCAAGGCAATCATGTGCTGTTTGCACCGCCATTCATTACCAGCGAAGCAGAGCTTGGGCAAATGGTCGAGCGCTTCAATGCGGTGGTCAGGGCTGTCGCGTACTAGCGCCCGAACGGGTTTACCGGGGACGGTCGTTGTCACCCACATTACTTGGAAATGGAGAAGTGAAGATGCAGACAATCGAGCCATGCAAGGATAAGGTCCTGCTGTCGGTGTGCACAATGGACTGGTGTGATCACGGTGTGGAATTCGCCAAGACCGTATTCTCCAACCTTGAGGTGTTCTGCTGGGACCCGGGCGATCCGTATCCCTACCACCTGGATAATTGGGAAGGTGACTGGATTATTTCCTACCGGGGCGATTTCATCTTCCCGCAGAGCATCTACAAAAATGCCCGCAAAGGTGCGATCAACCTGCACCCGGCGCCCCCCAAGTATCGAGGCCTGGGCAGCCAGCATTACGCGATCTACTACAACGATGAAACCTACGGCTCGACCTGTCATCACCTGGCCCCTTCGGTGGACAGCGGACAGATCATCGATGTGGCGCGCTTCAACGTCGCACCCGCCGAGACGGCCTCATCGCTGCGCCTGCATGTGGGCGCCTATTGCCTGCAGCAGTTCATCCACCTGCTCACCGATTACATCCTGGCCGGGCGCCCACTGCCGACTTCGCCGGAGAACTGGGGCGAGCGGCTGTACAAGCAATCGGAACTCAAGCCCTGGATGGAAAAGATCCGCGCTCAGGAGCCGGATCATCGTTGCTTCAAATAGTTTTTTCTGGAACGTCACTTCAAGCCGCTGATGGCTTGAAGTGCTCACTGCGCGCTGGCGCCACGGGTATGAGTGCACCTATGTTTGAGTTTTCAAGTTTTGCCGCGGCCCTTGGGGTCTACGTGATCGGCACCGCCAGCCCGGGCCCGGGCAACCTGGCCATCGCCAATACTTCCCTGAACTACGGGCGCACACCCGGCCTGGCGTTGGCGGCGGGGGTTATTTCCGGGTCGTTGTGCTGGGGCGCGATGACCGCTGCCGGCGTGTCGGCGCTGCTGATGTCCAACACCCAGATCATTGTGTGGTTAAAGGTGTTCGGCGCCTGTTATCTGTTCTTCCTGGCCTGGAAGTCCGTGCGCAGCGCGCTGGCGCATAACGCCACGACCGTAGCCAAGGCGCGAGCAAAGCAGACGCGTAACCTGGGCTTTTACTTGCAGGGGCTGGGCATCCACCTGACCAACCCCAAGGCGGCCTTGACCTGGTTCACCGTGACCACCGTGGGCTTGAGCGTCAACGCGCCGGCCTGGGCCAGTTTCGTGCTGGTGGCCGCCTGTGCGTTATTGGGTTTCCTGATTTTCTGCACCTACGCGCTGGCGTTCTCCGCCCATTCGGCGGAACCGTTTTTTGCCCGGACCCGCAAGTCCTTCGGGCTGATTTGCGCAGCGTTCTACGCGATGGTCGCCATCGGCTTTCTCAGCTCGTTGCTCTGACTCCAACTCCAAGTGGCCAGAGTCATCAGTACCCGCACTACGGGGGTGGCAGGTGACGCGCAAAGGCCCGTTTCCAGGAAATACCCATGTCCTTGTCGTTTGATCTGATGCTGGCGTTTGCTTTGTTTGCGTTTGTCACCTCCGTCACCCCGGGCCCCAATAACGCCATGCTGCTGGCCTCGGGCGTCAACTTCGGCTTCCAGCGCACCATCCCGCATATCCTGGGCATCAGTTCCGGGTTCCTGGTGCTGGTATTGGCGGTAGGGCTGGGGCTTGGTGCTGTTTTTACCGCCTATCCCGTGCTTTACACCCTCCTGCGCTACGCGGGCGCGGCGTACTTGCTGTACCTGGCCTGGAACATCGCCCGCTCAGGCCCGGCGTCCGAAGACACCGAAGGCAAAGGCAAGCCGCTGGGGTTCTGGGGCGCGGCGGCGTTTCAGTGGGTCAATCCCAAGGCGTGGGTGATGGCGATTGGTGCGATCAGCACCTATACACCTTTGCAGGACTACACCACCAACGTGGTGATCATCGCCACTGTGTTCGCATTGATCAATGCGCCGAGCGTAGGGGTATGGGCAGGGTTTGGCAGTGTGTTGCGCAACGTATTGCGCGACAGACGCTGGTTGCGCGTATTCAACTTCGGCATGGCGGCGCTGCTGGTGATTTCGCTGTACCCGCTGCTGCAGCATACAAACTGAGCCCCGGCGCGTAGGTCTGACGCCATAAAAATCAGGCTTATAAAAAAAGCGAAGCCAACTTAATGGCTTCGCTTTTTTATGGGTGACGGTTCTGAAAAGCTGGGATCAGAACGGAATATCGTCATCAAAGCTGTCGAAATCCGGAGCCGGCTGTGGAGCGGCCTGTTGTGGCGCTGGACGCGACTCACGCTGAGGCTGCTGGCTTGGCTGTGGACGCGATTGCTGTGGGCGCGGTGCCGAGTTGGACATGCCGCCCTGGCCCTGCTGGTCGCCCTGTGGACGGCCACCCAGCAGCTGCATGGTGCCTTGCATGTCGACGACGATTTCGGTGGTGTAACGCTTGATGCCGTCTTTTTCCCACTCGCGGGTTTGCAGTTTGCCTTCGATGTACACCTGCGAACCTTTGCGCAGGTACTCGCCGGCGATCTCAGCCACTTTGCCGAACATCGACACGCGGTGCCATTCGGTTTTCTCGACCTTCTGGCCAGTCTGCTTGTCGGTCCACTGTTCGCTGGTCGCCAGACTCAGGTTGGTCACGGCGTTACCGTTGGGCAAGTAGCGAACTTCGGGATCCTGGCCGCATGTACCGACCAATATGACTTTGTTAACCCCACGGGCCATAACGTTCTCCTAGGCTGGGCGCGCTGTCGGCACTGGGTTGACCAGTTGCTCGAGCGTCGCGCGATCCAATAATTCGGTGTCCAATTTGATGTAGATCGCAGCTTCTTCCGCGACCACTACTGCGTCCGTTACTCCAGCGACGGCCTTGAGGCGCTCGACCAGGCCAGCCTCGCGCATCGCTTCAGGCGATAACGGCAGGCGCAGGCTCGTCACATACGGAGGTTCGCGCATGGTAACAGCAAAGACCAGCCAAAGTGCAGCCAGCCCGGCGCATCCGAGGAAGACAACCGACAAACCGCCATGCTGGAACATCCAGCCGCCCATGATCCCGCCCAGTGCCGAACCGAGGAACTGGCTGGTGGAATAAACGCCCATCGCCGTGCCCTTGCCGCCCGCGGGTGAAACCTTGCTGATCAGCGAAGGCAATGACGCCTCCAGCAGGTTGAACGCGGTGAAGAACACCACCGTACCGATCACCAGCGCCCGCAGGCTGTCGCCGAACTCCCAGAAGAATAGTTCAGTGAGCATCAATGTCGTGACGGCGCCGAGTAAAACTCGTTTCATTTTGCGTTTCTTCTCGCCGTAGATGATGAACGGGATCATGGCGAAGAACGAAATCAGCAGCGCGGTAAGGTAGACCCACCAGTGCTGCTCCTTGGGTAACCCGGCTTTTTCCACCAGGGCCAGGGGCAAGGCGACGAAGCTGCACATCAGCATTGCGTGCAACACGAAGATACCTAAATCCAGGCGCAGCAGGTCTGGGTGCTTGAGCGTCGGCAACAGCGCCTGGCGCGCGACGCCGGATTCACGGTGCTGCAGCGTGCCGGTAGAGCGCGGCACCATAAAGGCCACGATCACGATGCCGAACAACGCCATGCCGCCGGTGGCAAGGAACAAACCGTGCAGGCCGAAGGCGCGCGTCAGCAGCGGGCCGACCACCATGGCCACGGCAAACGACAGACCGATGGTCATGCCGATCATGGCCATGGCCTTGGTACGGTGTTGTTCGCGGGTGAGGTCCGACAGCAGCGCCATCACCGCTGCGGAAATCGCCCCGGCGCCTTGCAGGATGCGTCCGGCGATCACGCCCCAGATCGAATCGGACTGCGCCGCCAGCACACTGCCGAGGGCGAACACGATCAGCCCCAGGTAGATCACCGGGCGACGGCCAATGCGGTCGGAAATGATGCCGAACGGAATCTGGAAGATCGCCTGGGTCAGGCCATAGGCGCCAATCGCCAGGCCAATCAATGCGGGGGTCGCGCCTGCGAGATCCATTCCATAGGTCGCCAGCACCGGCAACACCATAAACATGCCCAGCATACGGAAGGCGAACACCAGGGCCAGACCGCTTGCCGCTCGGGTCTCGCCGCTACTCATGCGTTCGCTGTGGGGATCGTGCATGGAAAAACCTCGTGTGAACCGGCGGCGATTCTACCAGTCCCATCGATTGAGAGGGTATATGCGGCGCTTTGCCGCGCAGCTTTCATGTGAGGCTGCAAGCGGCCTTTTGACAGTGTATATTCATCCAGTCTTTAGCCGTATACTCCGGCATTATTTACGCCCGCCGTGCGAGGCCATCTTGGACAAGATCCTGATTCGTGGGGCTAGAACCCACAACCTGAAGAATATCGACCTGACCCTGCCCCGGGACAAACTGATCGTCATCACCGGCCTGTCCGGCTCGGGCAAATCGTCCCTGGCGTTCGACACGCTGTATGCCGAAGGCCAGCGGCGCTATGTGGAATCGCTGTCGGCGTATGCCCGGCAGTTCCTGTCAATGATGGAAAAGCCCGACGTCGACACCATCGAAGGTTTGTCGCCGGCCATTTCCATCGAGCAGAAGTCGACGTCCCACAACCCGCGTTCCACCGTGGGCACCATTACCGAAATCTACGACTACCTGCGCCTGCTGTATGCACGGGTGGGTATCCCCCGCTGCCCGGACCACGACATTCCGCTGGAAGCCCAGACCGTCAGCCAGATGGTCGACCTGGTCCTGGCCCAACCGGAAGGCGCCAAGCTGATGCTGCTGGCGCCTGTCATCCGCGAGCGCAAGGGTGAGCACCTGTCGGTCTTCGAAGAGCTGCGGGCGCAAGGTTTCGTGCGTGCGCGCATCAACGGCAAGCTTTATGAACTGGATGAAGCGCCGAAGCTCGACAAACAGAAGAAGCATTCCATCGACGTGGTGGTTGACCGCTTCAAGGTGCGGGCCGATCTGCAGCAGCGCCTGGCGGAATCCTTCGAGACCGCGTTGAAGCTGGCAGACGGTATTGCCCTGGTAGCGCCGATGGACGATGAGCCGGGCGAAGAGATCATCTTCTCCGCGCGCTTTGCCTGCCCGATCTGCGGCCACGCCATCAGCGAGCTGGAACCCAAGCTGTTTTCATTCAACAACCCGGCCGGCGCCTGCCCGACCTGCGATGGCCTGGGCGTTAAACAGTTCTTTGACATCAAGCGCCTGGTCAACGGCGACCTGACCTTGGCCGAGGGTGCGATACGCGGCTGGGACAGGCGCAACGTCTACTACTTCCAGATGCTGGGCTCGTTGGCGTCACACTATAAGTTCAGCCTGGAGGTGCCGTTCAATCAACTGCCGGCAGACCAGCAGAAGGTCATCCTCAACGGCAGTGGTTCGCAGAACGTCGACTTCAAATATTTGAACGACCGGGGCGATATCGTTAAACGCTCCCACCCGTTCGAAGGCATCGTGCCAAACCTTGAGCGTCGTTATCGCGAGACCGAGTCGGCGAGCGTACGCGAAGAACTGGCGAAGTTCCTCAGTACCCAGCCTTGCCCGGATTGCCGCGGCACCCGCCTGCGTCGCGAAGCGCGGCATGTGTGGGTCGGCGAGAAGACATTGCCGGCGGTGACCAACCTGCCAATCGGCGATGCCTGTGAGTACTTTGGCGTGCTCAAGCTGACCGGCCGGCGTGGGGAAATTGCCGACAAGATCCTCAAGGAAATTCGCGAGCGTCTGCAGTTTCTGGTCAACGTGGGCCTGGACTACCTGTCGCTGGATCGCAGTGCCGACACCTTGTCGGGTGGCGAGGCCCAGCGGATTCGCCTGGCCAGCCAGATCGGCGCGGGTCTGGTGGGCGTGTTGTACATCCTCGATGAGCCGTCGATCGGCTTGCACCAACGTGACAACGATCGTCTGCTGGGTACATTGAAACACCTGCGGGATATCGGCAACACGGTGATTGTGGTCGAGCACGACGAGGACGCTATACGACTGGCGGATTACGTCGTTGATATCGGCCCGGGGGCCGGGGTACACGGTGGGCATATCGTCGCCGAAGGTACGCCTGCCGAAGTGATGGCTCACCCGGACTCCCTGACCGGTAAATACCTGTCCGGCCGCGTAAAGATCGAAGTGCCGGCCAAACGCACTCCGCGCAACAAGAAGATGGCTTTGCACCTCAAGGGTGCCCGTGGCAACAACTTGCGCAATGTGGACCTGGAGATTCCTCTTGGCCTGCTGACCTGTGTGACCGGCGTTTCCGGCTCGGGCAAGTCGACGCTGATCAACAACACGCTGTTCCCGCTAAGTGCCACCGCCCTGAACGGCGCCACCACGCTGGAAGCGGCGGCCCACGACAGCATCAAGGGCCTGGAACACCTGGACAAGGTGGTCGATATCGACCAGAGCCCGATTGGCCGCACGCCGCGGTCCAACCCGGCGACCTATACCGGGCTGTTCACGCCCATTCGTGAGCTGTTCGCTGGGGTTCCGGAATCCCGCTCACGGGGTTACGGGCCAGGCCGGTTCTCTTTCAACGTCAAGGGTGGTCGCTGCGAAGCATGCCAGGGCGATGGCTTGATCAAGGTGGAGATGCACTTCCTGCCGGATATCTATGTGCCGTGCGATGTGTGCAAGAGCAAACGCTACAACCGCGAAACCCTGGAAATCAAATACAAGGGTAAGAGCATCCACGAAACCCTTGAGATGACCATCGAGGAAGCTCGGGTGTTCTTTGACGCGGTTCCAGCTTTGGCGCGCAAGCTGCAGACGCTGATGGACGTGGGTTTGTCTTACATCAAGCTGGGGCAGTCTGCGACCACGCTGTCGGGTGGTGAGGCGCAGCGGGTGAAGCTGTCGCGCGAGCTGTCCAAGCGCGATACAGGCAAGACCCTGTATATCCTTGATGAGCCGACCACAGGCCTGCACTTCGCGGACATCCAGCAACTGCTGGACGTGCTGCACCGCTTGCGCGATCACGGCAATACCGTGGTGGTGATCGAGCACAACCTGGACGTGATCAAGACCGCCGACTGGCTGGTGGACCTTGGGCCGGAAGGCGGCTCCAAGGGCGGCCAGATCATTGCGGTCGGTACGCCGGAGCAGGTCTCGCAAATGCCGCAGTCCCATACAGGCTACTATCTGAAGCCGCTGCTGGAGCGCGACCGGGCCTGATTTATCGGGCCAATAAAAAGCCCCTGTCACCTCATCGGTGGCAGGGGCTTTTTTGTAGCCAGGATCAGAACTGCGATTGCAGGTAATTTTCCAGGCCAATCAGCTTGATCAGGCCCAACTGCTTTTCCAGCCAGTAGGTGTGATCTTCTTCGGTGTCATTCAACTGCACCCGCAGGATCTCACGGGTAACGTAGTCGTTGTGCTGCTCGCAGAGCTCGATGCCTTTGCAGAGCGCGGCCCGAACCTTGTATTCCAGGCGAAGGTCAGCAGCGAGCATTTCCGGCACCGTGGTACCCACGTCCAGATCATCGGGGCGCATGCGCGGCGTGCCTTCGAGCATGAGGATACGGCGCATCAACGCATCAGCGTGCTGTGCCTCTTCTTCCATCTCGTGGTTGATACGTTCGTAGAGCTCGGTAAAGCCCCAGTCTTCGTACATGCGCGAATGAATGAAATATTGGTCACGAGCTGCCAGTTCGCCCGTCAGCAACGTGTTGAGGTAATCGATTACGTCGGGGTGACCTTGCATCGCCCTACATCTCCCTGCTTGAAAGTCTGTAGTTTGAACCATCACGACTTCAAGGTCACGGGATCAACGGCAGAAAAACGCAGATTTCCGGAGAAAAGCAGCTGAAATAACGCAAAAACCGCCCAAATGAGGGCGGTTCTGCTTATCGTTTAGAGTCAGTTAAGCGATACACCCAATGCCTTTGCGATTGCTTCTCCATAAGCGGGATCCGCCTTGTAGAAATGCTGCAACTGGCGCTGGACCACATCACTGGAAACACCGCCCATGGCACCGGCAATGTTGCTGGTAAGCAGCGCTTTCTGCTCGTCATTCATCAAGCGGAACAGCGCACCGGCGTGGCTGTAGTAGTCGGTGTCTTCGCGATGATCGTAACGATCTGCCGCGCCGCTCAAGGCCAATGCAGGCTCCGCATACTGTGGCGCCTGTTTTGGCGCATCGGCGTAGCTGTTCGGCTCGTAGTTTGGCGCTGCGCCACCGTTGCTGCCGAATGCCATGGAACCGTCACGCTGGTAGCTGTTGACTGGGCTACGTGGGGCGTTCACTGGCAATTGCTGGTGATTGGTGCCAACACGGTAGCGGTGAGCATCTGCGTAGGCGAAGACACGGCCCTGCAGCATACGGTCTGGCGACAGACCTACACCTGGGACCATGTTGCTTGGGCCGAACGCGGCCTGTTCCACTTCAGCGAAATAGTTCTGAGGGTTGCGGTTGAGCTCCAGTTCACCCACTTCGATCAGGGGGAACTCCTTCTGCGACCAGGTCTTGGTTACGTCAAACGGGTTCTCGTAATGGGCGTTCGCCTGGGCCTCGGTCATGATTTGGATGCAAACGCGCCACTTCGGGAAATCACCACGCTCGATTGCACCGAACAAGTCACGCTGGGCATAGTCCGGGTCGGTACCCGCCAGGCGTGCAGCTTCAGCCGGTGCCAGGTTCTTGATGCCTTGCTTGGTCTTGTAGTGCCACTTCACCCAGTGGCGCTCACCTTTGGCGTTGATCAGGCTGTAGGTGTGACTGCCGAAGCCGTGCATGTGGCGGTAGCCGTCCGGGATGCCACGGTCCGAAAACAGGATGGTGACCTGGTGCAGCGCCTCTGGGGAGTGTGACCAGAAGTCCCACATCATCTGCGCACTTTTCAGGTTGCTTTGCGGCAAACGTTTTTGGGTGTGGATGAAGTCCGGAAACTTCAGCGGGTCGCGGATGAAGAACACAGGCGTGTTGTTGCCGACGATGTCCCAGTTGCCTTCCTCGGTGTAGAACTTAAGGGCGAAACCGCGTGGGTCGCGCTCAGTATCAGCCGAACCGCGCTCGCCGCCTACGGTGGAGAACCGCAGGAAAGTCGGCGTTTGCTTACCCACGGACTCGAACAGCTTGGCGCTTGTGTATTGAGTGATGTCTTGGGTAACGGTGAACGTACCGTAAGCGCCCGAACCTTTGGCGTGTACGCGACGCTCCGGAATATTTTCGCGGTTGAAGTGAGCAAGCTTCTCGATCAGGTGAAAGTCATCGAGCAACAGCGGGCCACGAGGGCCGGCGGAACGGGAATTCTGATTATCCGCAACGGGAGCACCGCTGGCGGTGGTAAGGATTTTATTCTGGCTCATGCGCAATCTTCCTCAGGTCAGACTTGGAACTGCCGGCTAATCGGCTTGGAGGAAGTATTGACTAACAACATGACACTCACAAATTTATTAAATTGTGATCTTCAATAGAAAATTACTACCAAGCAAGCCACCTCCCTATGGTGCTTACTGCTTCTTAGGGAAACTAATACATAGCACGCTTTTGTTACGCGCACAAAAAACCGGGCACTAGGCCCGGTTCTTCGTTACAGACTGTCGTCTTACTCGGCGCTTACAGCTTCGCCGGCAGTAGCACGATCAACCAACTCGACGTACGCCATAGGAGCGTTGTCGCCAGCGCGGAAGCCGCACTTGAGGATGCGCAGGTAGCCACCCTCACGGGTAGCGTAACGCTTACCCAGGTCGTTGAAGAGCTTACCAACGATAGCTTTCGAACGAGTACGGTCGAAAGCCAGACGGCGGTTAGCCAGGCTGTCTGTCTTAGCCAAAGTGATCAGCGGCTCAGCAACGCGACGCAGTTCTTTAGCTTTCGGCAGTGTAGTTTTGATCAGCTCGTGCTCGAACAGCGACACCGCCATGTTTTGGAACATGGCCTTGCGGTGCGAGCTGGTACGGCTCAGGTGACGACCACTTTTACGATGACGCATGGTTCATTCCTTACCAAACTCACGTTCGGTGATTACGACGATCAGGCAGTCGCCTTGTCGTCCTTCTTAAGACTTGCAGGCGGCCAGTTGTCGAGGCGCATGCCGAGGGACAGACCGCGGGAGGCCAGAACGTCCTTGATTTCAGTCAAGGATTTCTTGCCCAGGTTCGGAGTCTTCAACAGTTCTACTTCGGTACGCTGAATCAGGTCGCCGATGTAGTAAATGTTTTCCGCCTTAAGGCAGTTAGCCGAACGTACAGTCAGTTCCAGATCGTCAACCGGGCGAAGCAGGATCGGATCGATCTCGTCTTCCTGCTCGATTACCACTGGTTCGCTGTCACCTTTGAGGTCGACGAACGCAGCCAACTGCTGTTGCAGAATGGTTGCAGCGCGGCGGATAGCCTCTTCAGGATCCAGGGTACCGTTGGTTTCCAGATCAATAACCAGCTTATCCAGGTTAGTACGCTGCTCGACACGGGCGTTTTCCACCACGTATGCGATACGGCGAACCGGGCTGAACGAAGAGTCAAGCTGCAAGCGACCAATGCTGCGGCTTTCGTCTTCATCGCTCTGACGCGAGTCGGCCGGTTCATAACCACGACCACGAGCTACGGTGAGCTTCATGTTCAGGGCGCCGTTAGACGCCAGGTTAGCGATTACGTGATCGGGGTTAACGATCTCGACATCATGATCCAGCTGAATATCGGCAGCGGTAACCACCCCCGAACCCTTCTTCGACAAGGTCAGCGTAACTTCGTCACGGCCGTGCAGCTTGATAGCCAGACCTTTAAGGTTCAACAGGATTTCAATTACGTCTTCCTGTACACCTTCGATGGCGCTGTACTCGTGGAGCACACCGTCAATCTCGGCCTCGACTACTGCACAGCCGGGCATTGAGGACAACAGGATGCGGCGCAGCGCGTTGCCCAGGGTGTGGCCAAAACCACGCTCGAGAGGCTCGAGAGTAATTTTGGCGCGGGTTGGACTGACAACCTGCACATCAATGTGGCGGGGTGTCAGGAACTCATTTACCGAAATCTGCATGGATGCACCTATTTTCTAGCCCTTACTTGGAGTAGAGCTCGACAATCAGGCTTTCGTTGATGTCGGCGGACAGATCACTGCGAGCAGGAACGTTCTTGAAAACGCCCGACTTCTTCTCAGTGTCTACTTCTACCCATTCTACGCGGCCACGTTGGGCACACAGATCGAGAGCTTGGACAATGCGAAGTTGGTTTTTTGCTTTCTCGCGAACTGCGACCACGTCACCAGCACGAACCTGGTAGGACGGAACGTTTACGGTCTGACCGTTAACGCTGATCGACTTGTGCGATACCAGCTGACGGGATTCGGCACGAGTCGAACCAAAGCCCATACGGTATACAACGTTGTCCAGACGGCATTCGAGCAGTTGCAGCAGGTTTTCACCGGTTGCACCTTTCTTGCCAGCAGCTTCTTTGTAGTAGCCGCTGAACTGACGCTCGAGAACGCCGTAGATACGACGGACCTTCTGCTTTTCACGCAGTTGGGTGCCGTAGTCGGACTGGCGACCGCGGCGTTGGCCGTGGATACCAGGTGCTGCTTCAATGTTGCACTTCGATTCGATCGCGCGCACGCCGCTCTTCAAGAAGAGATCGGTGCCTTCGCGACGAGCGAGTTTGCATTTTGGACCAATGTAACGAGCCATTCTTTACAATCTCCTGGATTACACGCGGCGCTTCTTCGGCGGACGGCACCCGTTGTGCGGGATTGGCGTCACGTCGGTGATGCTGGCGATCTTATAGCCACAGCCGTTCAAAGCACGGACAGCAGACTCACGACCTGGACCTGGACCTTTGACGTTAACGTCGAGGTTTTTCAGGCCGTATTCCAGCGCAGCTTGACCAGCACGCTCAGCAGCTACTTGAGCAGCGAACGGGGTGGACTTGCGGGAACCGCGGAAACCCGAACCACCGGAGGTAGCCCAAGAAAGCGCGTTACCTTGACGGTCGGTGATGGTCACGATTGTGTTGTTAAAAGATGCATGGATGTGGGCGATGCCATCAACCACTGTCTTTTTAACTTTTTTACGAGGACGAGCAGCAGGTTTTGCCATGATAATTTTCCTGTCGATTCGCGTGGGCGATTACTTGCGGATCGGCTTACGCGGACCTTTACGGGTACGCGCGTTAGTCTTGGTACGCTGACCGCGCACTGGAAGACCACGACGATGACGCAGACCACGGTAGCAACCGAGGTCCATCAAACGCTTGATTTTCATGTTGATTTCGCGACGCAGGTCACCTTCAGTGGTGAACTTCGCCACTTCGCCACGCAACAGCTCAATCTGCTCGTCGCTCAGATCTTTGATCTTTGCGGCTGGGTTTACCCCAGTATCTGCGCAAATTTTCTGCGCAGTAGTGCGACCAACACCATAGATGTAGGTCAGCGAGATAACAGTGTGCTTGTTATCTGGAATGTTAACGCCTGCAATACGGGCCATTCAGTGGGACTCCAATTGACAGCTACCTACGCCCCGTAAGCCAAGAAATAGGGCGCGAGATAATATCGCTGTAATAACAAATAATCAACCCGGCAGCGCACTAGCTGCCGGGCTTCAAGCGGATCACACTCAGCCTTGGCGCTGTTTGTGACGCGGTTCCGCGCTGCAAATTACTCGAACAACACCTTCGCGGCGAATAATCTTGCAGTTGCGGCACAGCTTTTTCACCGATGCACGAACTTTCATCACCAACTCCTCGAACCTTATGGGGTACTCAGCGCAACATGCCGCTGCCGTAACCCTTCAGGTTGGCTTTCTTCATCAGGGATTCGTACTGGTGCGAAACGAGGTGCGATTGTACTTGGGACATGAAGTCCATCACAACCACGACCACGATCAGCAACGAGGTCCCGCCAAGGTAGAACGGAACGTTTGCTGCAACCACCAGGAATTGGGGAAGCAGGCACACGGCCGTCATATATAGAGCACCGAACAGGGTCAAACGAGTCAGAACGCCATCAATGTAGCGCGCAGACTGCTCACCTGGACGAATACCCGGAATAAAGGCACCGGACTTCTTCAGGTTTTCCGCTACGTCTTTCGGATTGAACATCAACGCCGTATAGAAGAAGCAGAAGAAAATAATCCCTGCACTAAACAGCAGAATATTCAACGGCTGACCAGGAGCGATCGACTGAGAGAGGTCCTGCAGCCAGCCCATATTTTCAGACTGACCAAACCAGGTACCCAACGAAGCCGGAAACAGCAAGATGCTGCTCGCGAAAATTGCCGGAATAACACCGGCCATATTCACCTTCAGCGGCAAGTGGCTGGTCTGCGCAGCAAAAACCTTACGGCCCTGCTGACGCTTGGCGTAGTGAACAGCAATACGACGCTGACCACGCTCAATGAACACCACAAA
The DNA here is from genome assembly GCF_034043515.1 of Pseudomonas sp. MUP55. Lineage (NCBI taxonomy): Bacteria > Pseudomonadati > Pseudomonadota > Gammaproteobacteria > Pseudomonadales > Pseudomonadaceae > Pseudomonas > Pseudomonas sp. MUP55. The sequence goes on from NZ_CP138214.1 coordinate 5,274,541, forward strand.
ACCGATAATCGCTACTGCCAGCAAACCGATGGCAACCAGGGCAAAAATGTTGATATCACCCTGACGTGCAGACTCGAAAGACTGCCCGATTGCTCTCGGAAGACCGGCGACGATACCTGCGAAAATCAACATCGAGATACCGTTACCAACACCACGCTCAGTAATCTGCTCACCCAGCCACATCATGAACATCGCACCAGCCACAAACGTGGATACCGCGACGAAATGGAAGCCAAAGTCACCAGTGAACGCAACGCCCTGCCCGGCCAGACCAACGGACATGCCGATAGCTTGAACCAGGGCGAGGACGACAGTGCCGTAGCGGGTGTACTGGCTAATCTTGCGACGGCCAGCTTCACCTTCCTTCTTCAACTGCTCCAGCTGCGGGCTGACGGCGGTCATCAGTTGCATGATGATCGATGCCGAAATGTACGGCATGATCCCCAGCGCAAAGATGCTCATCCGCTCCAGCGCACCGCCGGAAAACATGTTGAACAAGCTAAGAATGGTCCCCTCATTCTGTCGAAACAGGTCTGCGAGTCGGTCCGGGTTGATACCTGGAACCGGGATGTGTGCGCCTATTCGGTAGACGATAATCGCCAGGAACAGAAAACGCAGACGAGCCCAAAGTTCAGACATACCGCCTTTGCCGAGCGCTGAGAGAGCACCTTGCTTAGCCATTTATTCCTCGAACTTGCCGCCAGCTGCTTCGATAGCCGAACGCGCACCTTTGGTGGCGCCGATTCCCTTGCCGATAGTGACAGCGCGAGTCACTTCACCGGACAGCATGATTTTCACACGCTGTACGTTGACGTTGATCACGTTGGCATCTTTCAGGGTCTGCACAGTAACGATGTCGCCTTCCACTTTAGCCAGCTCGGACAGACGCACTTCTGCGCGGTCCATGGCTTTCAGGGATACGAAACCGAACTTAGGCAGGCGACGATGCAGCGGCTGTTGACCGCCTTCAAAGCCTGGAGCGATGGTGCCACCGGAGCGGGAGGTTTGACCTTTGTGGCCACGGCCACCAGTCTTACCCAAACCGCTACCGATACCACGGCCCGGACGATGCTTTTCGCGACGGGAACCCGGCGCTGGACTCAGATCATTGAGTTTCATCGATTAACCCTCTACACGCAGCATGTAGTAAGCCTTGTTGATCATCCCGCGATTCTCGGGAGTATCCTGGACTTCTACAGTGTGACCGATGCGACGCAGACCCAGACCTTTAACGCACAATTTGTGGTTAGGGATGCGGCCGGTCATGCTTTTGATCAGCGTTACTTTAACGGTAGCCATGATCAGAAGATCTCCTTGACAGTCAAGCCGCGCTTGGCAGCAATGGACTCAGGAGATTGCATAGCTTTCAAACCCTTGAAAGTGGCGTGAACCACGTTTACCGGGTTAGTCGAGCCGTAGCACTTGGCCAGAACGTTCTGAACGCCAGCAACTTCGAGGACAGCACGCATAGCGCCGCCAGCGATGATACCGGTACCTTCAGAAGCAGGCTGCATGTACACCTTCGAAGCGCCATGGGCGGACTTCATTGCGTACTGCAGAGTGGTGCCGTTCAGATCAACTTGGATCATGTTGCGACGAGCAGCTTCCATTGCCTTCTGGATCGCGGCAGGCACTTCACGTGACTTGCCACGGCCGAAGCCAACACGCCCTTTACCATCACCAACCACGGTCAACGCGGTGAAAGTGAAGATACGGCCGCCCTTAACGGTTTTGGCTACGCGGTTAACTTGAACCAGCTTCTCAATGTAGCCTTCGTCGCGCTTTTGGTCGTTATTTGACATAACTTAGAACTCCAGCCCAGCTTCACGAGCAGCATCAGCCAGCGCTTTAACGCGGCCGTGGTACTTGAAGCCAGAGCGGTCGAAAGCCACTTGCGAGACGCCCACGGCCTTAGCACGTGTAGCGACCAGCTGGCCAACCTTTGTGGCCGCGTCGATGTTGCCAGTGGCACCATCACGCAGTTCTTTATCCAAAGTCGAGGCGCTTGCCAGGACTTTGTTGCCGTCGGCCGAGATGACCTGGGCGTAGATATGCTGCGACGAGCGGTACACGCAGAGACGCACGACTTCGAGTTCGTGCATTTTCAGGCGTGCTTTGCGAGCGCGACGCAGTCGAGTAACTTTTTTGTCGGTCATTTGCTATGCCCTACTTCTTCTTGGCTTCTTTACGACGGACGACTTCGTCCGCGTAGCGCACACCTTTGCCTTTGTACGGCTCTGGTGGACGGAAGTCGCGGATCTCAGCGGCCACCTGACCTACCAGCTGCTTATCGATGCCCTTGATCAGGATATCGGTTTGGCTAGGGGTCTCAGCGGTGATGCCTTCCGGCAGTTCGTAATCCACTGGGTGCGAGAAGCCAAGGGCAAGGTTCAGAACCGTGCCTTTTGCTTGCGCTTTGTAACCAACACCGACCAGCTGGAGCTTACGCTCGAAGCCTTGGCTTACGCCTTGGACCATGTTGTTTACCAACGCACGCGTGGTACCGGCCATTGCGCGAGTTTGTTGATCGCCATTGCGAGCAGCGAAACGCAGCTCACCAGCTTCTTCAACGATCTCAACGGACGAATGGATGTTCAGTTCAAGAGTGCCCTTGGCACCCTTCACCGAAAGCTGTTGGCCTGCGAATTTGACTTCGACACCGGCTGGCAGCTTAACGGGGTTCTTAGCGACGCGAGACATGCTTATCCCCCCTTAGAACACAGTGCAAAGAACTTCGCCGCCGACACCGGCAGCGCGCGCAGCACGATCCGTCATCACACCTTTGTTGGTGGAGACGATAGACACGCCCAGACCGCCACGAACTTTCGGCAGATCTTCAGCGGACTTGTACTGACGCAGGCCTGGACGGCTAACGCGCTTCACTTCCTCGATGACCGAACGGCCTTCGAAGTACTTCAGCTCGATGGACAGCAACGGCTTGATTTCGCTGCTGATCTGATAACCCGCAATGTAGCCTTCGTCTTTCAGGACTTTGGCAACAGCTACCTTCAACTTGGAAGATGGCATGCTTACGACGGACTTTTCAGCCATCTGGGCATTACGGATACGAGTTAGCATGTCCGCTAACGGGTCCTGCATACTCATGGGCTAGACGCTCCTAATACACAAAAAATTAGCCTTGCGGCTACATATGTCACCGAGAATCTCCGAGCATAAAAAACACGGGCTCAGGCGAGCCGCGTATTTTAGACACACTCCGGAAATGAAACAAGCCCCAAAAGGGGCTTGTTCCAGATTCAAGGTCACCGGCGGTCAGTATCTTGCGATACCAACCGCCTTGACGCTGAAAGTGCTTACCAGCTGGCTTTAACCAGACCTGGTACGTCACCACGCATTGCCGCTTCACGCAGTTTGTTACGGCCGAGGCCGAACTTGCGATAAACGCCGTGTGGACGACCGGTCAGGCGGCAGCGGTTACGCATGCGCGAGGCGCTTGCGTCACGTGGCTGCTTCTGCAGAGCAACTGTAGCTTCCCAACGCGCTTCTGGACTTGCGTTCAGATCAACGATGATTGCTTTCAGTGCTGCACGCTTCTTGGCGTACTTGGCAACCGTGAGCTGACGCTTCAGCTCGCGGTTTTTCATGCTCATCTTGGCCATGGTCCTACTCCAATCAGTTGCGGAACGGGAATTTGAAAGCACGCAACAGGGCGCGACCTTCATCATCGTTCTTGGCAGTGGTGGTCAGGGTGATGTCCAGACCGCGGAGAGCATCGATCTTGTCGTAGTCGATTTCCGGGAAGATGATCTGCTCTTTCACGCCCATGCTGTAGTTACCACGACCATCGAAGGACTTGGCATTCAGGCCGCGGAAGTCGCGAACCCGAGGCAGGGAGATCGACAGCAGACGATCCAGGAATTCGTACATACGCTCACGGCGCAGAGTCACTTTGACGCCGATCGGCCAGCCTTCGCGGACTTTAAAGCCAGCGATGGATTTCCGAGCGTAAGTCACAACGACTTTTTGACCGGTGATCTTTTCCAGGTCAGCAACAGCGTGCTCGATGACTTTTTTGTCACCGACCGCTTCGCCCAAACCCATGTTCAGGGTGATTTTGGTAACGCGTGGAACTTCCATCACGTTCGAAAGCTTAAGTTCTTCCTTAAGTTTCGGTGCGATTTCTTTCCAGTAAATCTCTTTTAGTCGTGCCATGGTCTTCTACCTAGCAGTGTTCAAGCATCAACCGCTTTTTGGGTCGACTTGAAGACACGAATTTTCTTGCCATCTTCTACTTTGAAACCAACGCGGTCAGCCTTGTTGGTTTCGCCGTTGAAAATGGCGACGTTAGAAGCGTCCAGCGGAGCTTCTTTTTCGACGATACCGCCCTGCACGCCCGACATCGGGTTAGGCTTGGTATGACGCTTGACCAGGTTCAGACCGCCGATAACCAGACGGTTATTAGCGAGAACCTTAAGCACCTTACCGCGCTTACCTTTGTCTTTGCCGGCGATCACGATGATCTCGTCGTCACGACGAATCTTTTGCATGTCGGATCTCCTTACAGCACTTCTGGGGCGAGCGAGACGATCTTCATGAACTTCTCAGTACGAAGTTCACGGGTCACTGGCCCAAAGATACGGGTGCCGATAGGCTCTTGCTTGTTGTTCAGAAGAACAGCAGCGTTGCCATCAAAGCGGATAATGGAGCCATCAGCACGACGTACGCCGTGACGAGTGCGGACTACAACAGCAGTCATCACTTGGCCTTTTTTCACTTTACCGCGAGGAATTGCTTCCTTGACAGTAACCTTGATGATGTCACCGATACCAGCGTAACGACGATGGGAGCCACCCAGCACCTTGATGCACATAACGCGGCGAGCGCCGCTGTTATCGGCCACATCGAGCATGGATTGAGTCTGAATCATATAATTTCTCCGACCCCTAGTCCTTAGACTTCCACAGCGCGTTCGAGAACATCAACCAATGCCCAAGACTTGGTCTTGGCCAGCGGACGAGTTTCACGAATAGTGACTTTGTCGCCGATGTGGCACTGATTGGTTTCGTCGTGCGCGTGCAGCTTAGTCGAACGCTTAACATATTTACCGTAGATCGGGTGCTTAACGCGACGCTCGATCAAAACGGTGATGGTTTTGTCCATCTTGTCGCTGACAACACGGCCAGTCAGCGTACGGACAGTCTTTTCGGCTTCAGCCATGATCACTTACCTGCCTGCTGGTTGAGCACAGTCTTCACGCGAGCGATGTCACGCTTAACTTGCGAGAGCAGATGAGACTGCCCCAACTGGCCAGTTGCTTTCTGCATACGCAGATTGAACTGGTCGCGCAGCAGGCCGAGCAGTTGCTCGTTCAGCTGCTGTGCGGATTTTTCACGAAGTTCATTCGCTTTCATCACATCACCGTCCGTTTAACAAAGGCGGTGGCGAGCGGCAGCTTTGCAGCAGCCAGGGCAAAAGCCTCACGCGCCAGCTCTTCAGTTACACCCTCGATTTCATACAGGACTTTGCCTGGCTGAATCTGGGCTACCCAGTATTCCACGTTACCCTTACCTTTACCCATACGAACCTCGAGAGGTTTTTTGGAGATCGGCTTGTCCGGGAATACACGGATCCAGATCTTGCCGCCACGTTTAACGTGACGGGTCAGAGCACGACGCGCTGACTCGATCTGACGAGCGGTGAGACGACCACGAGCTACAGACTTCAGCGCGAACTCGCCGAAGCTGACTTTGCTACCGCGCTGAGCCAGACCACGGTTGTGGCCTGTCATCTGCTTGCGGAACTTCGTACGCTTAGGTTGCAACATTTGGCGTACCCCTTACTTAGCAGCTTTTTTACGAGGCGCTGGTGCTTGTGGTTTCAGTTCTTCTTGGCGACCACCAATTACTTCGCCTTTGAAGATCCAAACCTTTACACCGATCACACCGTAAGTGGTGTGAGCTTCGTAGTTGGCATAGTCGATGTCGGCACGCAGGGTGTGCAGTGGCACACGACCTTCGCGATACCATTCAGTACGTGCGATTTCAGCACCGCCGAGACGACCGCTCACTTGGATTTTGATGCCTTTGGCACCAATGCGCATGGCGTTCTGTACGGCGCGCTTCATAGCGCGACGGAACATGACGCGACGCTCCAGCTGCTGAGCTACGCTCTGCGCAACCAGCATACCGTCGAGCTCCGGCTTACGGATCTCTTCGATATTGATGTGCACAGGCACACCCATTTGCTTGGTCAGGTCCTGACGCAGTTTCTCAACATCTTCACCTTTCTTCCCGATAACGATACCTGGACGAGCGGTGTGGATGGTGATACGTGCAGTTTGTGCCGGACGATGGATATCGATACGGCTTACGGACGCGCTTTTTAGTTTGTCTTGGAGATACTCACGCACCTTCAGATCAGCGAACAAATAGTCCGCATAAGTCCGACCGTCTGCGTACCAGACGGAGGTGTGCTCCTTGACGATTCCCAGGCGAATGCCAATGGGATGTACTTTCTGACCCATCTCTTCGACTCCGTTACTTGTCAGCAACCTTGACAGTGATATGGCAAGACCGCTTGACGATGCGATCAGCACGGCCTTTGGCACGTGGCATGATGCGCTTCAGCGAACGCCCTTCGTTGACGAAAACGGTGCTGACCTTCAGGTCATCAACGTCTGCGCCTTCGTTATGCTCGGCGTTGGCTACGGCCGACTCCAGCACTTTCTTCATGATCTCGGCGGCTTTCTTACTGCTGAAAGCCAACAGGTTGAGCGCTTCGCCCACCTTCTTCCCGCGGATCTGGTCGGCGACCAAGCGGGCTTTCTGGGCGGAGATTCGAGCGCCCGACAACTTAGCGGCTACTTCCATTTCCTAACCCCTTAACGCTTGGCTTTCTTGTCTGCCACGTGCCCACGATAAGTGCGGGTACCGGCAAACTCGCCCAGTTTGTGGCCGACCATGTCTTCGTTAACGAGAACTGGGACGTGTTGACGACCGTTGTGTACTGCGATGGTCAGACCGACCATTTGTGGCAGGATCATCGAACGACGCGACCAGGTTTTAACTGGTTTGCGATCGTTCTTTTCCGCCGCCACTTCGATCTTCTTCAGTAGGTGAAGATCAATAAAAGGACCTTTTTTCAGAGAACGTGGCACTGTCGTATCCCTCTATTTACTTGCGACGACGGACGATCATTTTGTCGGTACGCTTATTACCACGAGTCTTCGCGCCCTTAGTCGGGAAGCCCCATGGCGATACCGGATGACGACCACCAGAGGTACGACCTTCACCACCACCGTGTGGGTGGTCAACCGGGTTCATGGCAACACCACGAACGGTTGGGCGAACGCCACGCCAGCGTTTGGCACCAGCTTTACCCAGCGAACGCAGGCTGTGCTCGGAGTTCGAGACTTCGCCCAGGGTCGCACGGCATTCAGCCAGTACTTTACGCATCTCACCAGAACGCAGACGCAGGGTCACGTAGACACCTTCACGAGCGATCAGCTGAGCCGAAGCACCAGCGGAACGAGCGATTTGCGCGCCTTTACCTGGCTTCAATTCGATGCCGTGTACGGTGCTACCAACTGGAATGTTGCGCAGTTGCAGAGCGTTGCCCGGCTTGATCGGCGCCAAGGCACCTGCGATCAGCTGGTCGCCAGCGCTCACGCCTTTAGGGGCGATGATGTAGCGACGCTCGCCATCTGCGTACAGCAGCAGAGCGATGTGAGCAGTACGGTTTGGATCGTATTCGATACGCTCGACAGTGGCAGCGATGCCATCTTTGTCGTTGCGACGGAAATCGACCAGACGATAATGCTGCTTATGGCCACCACCGATGTGACGAGTGGTAATACGACCATTGTTGTTACGACCACCAGACTTCGATTTCTTCTCGAGCAGCGGTGCGTGAGGAGCGCCTTTATGCAGCTCCTGGTTGACCACCTTGACCACAAAACGGCGGCCAGGGGAAGTCGGTTTGCATTTAACGATTGCCATGATGCACCCCTTCCTTACTCAGCACTGCTGCTGAAATCGAGATCTTGGCCTGGCTGAAGGGAGATAACTGCCTTCTTCCAGTCATTACGCTTGCCCAGACCGCGAGCAGTGCGCTTGCTCTTACCCAGAACATTCAGGGTAGTAACACGCTCTACTTTCACGCTGAACAGGCTTTCGACGGCCTTCTTGATTTCCAGCTTGGTTGCGTCAGTTGCAACCTTGAAAACGAACTGGCCTTTCTTGTCAGCCAGAACCGTAGCCTTTTCGGAAACGTGCGGGCCAAGCAGAACTTTAAATACGCGTTCCTGGTTCATCCCAGCAGCTCCTCGAATTTCTTCACGGCCGACACGGTGATCAACACCTTGTCGTATGCGATCAGACTAACTGGATCGGAACCTTGCACGTCACGTACATCAACGTGTGGCAGGTTACGAGCAGCCAGGTACAGGTTCTGATCAACAGCTTCAGACACGATCAAAACGTCGGTCAGGCTCATGTTGTTCAGTTTGCCCAGCAGATCTTTGGTTTTTGGACTTTCAACAGCGAAGTCCTGAACCACGACCAGACGATCAGTACGCACGAGTTCAGCAAGGATGGAGCGCAGAGCTGCGCGGTACATCTTCTTGTTGAGCTTCTGAGAGTGATCCTGTGGACGAGCTGCGAAAGTGGTACCACCGCCACGCCAGATTGGGCTACGGATAGTACCGGCACGAGCACGGCCAGTACCTTTCTGACGCCAAGGGCGCTTACCGCCACCACGTACGTCGGAACGGGTCTTTTGCTGCTTGCTACCTTGACGGCCGCCGGCCATGTAGGCCACGACTGCTTGGTGAACCAGCGTCTCGTTGAATTCGCCGCCAAATGTCAGTTCGGAAACTTCGATCGCTTGAGCGTCATTTACATTTAATTGCATGTCAGCTTCCCCTTAACCGCGAGCCTTGGCCGCTGGACGTACAACCAGGTTGCCGCCAGTAGCGCCAGGAACAGCACCCTTGACCAACAACAGATTGCGTTCAGCGTCGACGCGCACTACTTCGAGGGACTGCACGGTCACGCGCTCAGCGCCCATATGACCGGACATTTTTTTGCCCTTGAATACACGACCAGGAGTCTGGCACTGGCCAATAGAGCCCGGGACGCGGTGGGAAACGGAGTTACCGTGAGTGTTGTCTTGACCACGGAAATTCCAACGCTTGATCGTACCCTGGAAGCCTTTACCTTTGGACTGACCGGTTACATCAACCAGTTGACCAGCAGCGAAGATTTCAGCGTTGATCAGATCGCCAGCCTGGTAGTCGCCGTCTTCAAGACGGAACTCCATGACGGTGCGACCAGCTGCAACGTTTGCTTTAGCGAAGTGACCTGCTTGAGCAGCAGTCACGCGCGAAGCACGACGCTCGCCGACAGTGACTTGCACTGCACGATAGCCATCGGTTTCTTCAGTTTTGAACTGGGTGACGCGATTCGGTTCGATCTCAATGACCGTGACCGGAATGGAGACACCTTCTTCGGTGAAAATACGGGTCATACCGCATTTACGACCGACTACACCAATAGTCATGTTGTAAACCTCATGAGTGTACGGGGCTTTCACCCGCTATGGCCGCCCATTTCAGAGCGTTACACGACTAAGACCCAAGTCTTAGCCGAGGCTGATCTGTACTTCCACACCGGCCGCCAGATCGAGCTTCATAAGTGCATCAACGGTTTTATCCGTTGGCTGGACGATGTCCAGTACGCGCTTATGAGTACGGATCTCGTACTGGTCACGCGCGTCTTTGTTGACGTGCGGGGAGACCAGAACGGTGAACCGCTCTTTACGGGTAGGCAGTGGAATTGGACCACGCACTTGAGCACCAGTACGTTTCGCGGTTTCCACGATTTCCTGGGTGGATTGGTCGATCAGGCGATGGTCAAAAGCCTTCAACCTGATACGGATTTGCTGATTTTGCATTGGATTTCAGACTCCGGCTGCTATTCCCAGCGAGCGCAATACGCCCGTTAAAAGGAGGCGCAATTCTATAGACGCCCCAGATAGGTGTCAACCCAATAAAAAAGGCCCCCGCTAAGCGGAGGCCTTTTCAAAAAACCGAGCTATCTCAGAAGAGATAATTACTCGATGATTTTAGCTACAACACCAGCACCAACGGTACGGCCGCCTTCACGAATTGCGAAGCGCAGACCGTCTTCCATTGCGATGGTTTTGATCAGGGTAACTTCCATTTGGATGTTATCGCCTGGCATTACCATTTCAACGCCTTCTGGCAGCTGGCAGTTACCAGTCACGTCAGTAGTACGGAAGTAGAACTGAGGACGGTAGCCCTTGAAGAACGGAGTGTGACGACCGCCTTCTTCCTTGCTCAGAACGTAAACTTCTGCGGTGAACTTGGTGTGCGGCTTAACCGAACCTGGCTTAACCAGAACCTGGCCACGCTCAACGTCGTCACGCTTGGTACCACGCAGCAGAACGCCGCAGTTCTCGCCAGCACGACCTTCGTCGAGCAGCTTGCGGAACATTTCAACACCGGTGCAGGTGGTGGTGGTGGTGTCACGCAGACCAACGATTTCCAGCGGATCTTGAACGCGAACGATACCGCGCTCGATACGACCGGTAACAACAGTACCACGACCGGAGATCGAGAATACGTCTTCGATTGGCATCAGGAACGGCTTGTCGGTCAGACGAACTGGCTCTGGGATGTAGCTGTCCAGAGTTTCTACCAGACGCTTAACAGCGGTGGTACCCATTTCGTTGTCGTCTTTGCCTTCCAGAGCCATACGAGCAGAACCGATGATGATCGGAGTGTCGTCGCCTGGGAAGTCGTAAGTGCTCAGCAGATCGCGCACTTCCATCTCAACCAGTTCCAGCAGCTCAGCGTCGTCTACCAGGTCAGCCTTGTTCAGGAAAACCACGATGTACGGAACGCCTACCTGACGGGACAGCAGGATGTGCTCACGGGTTTGTGGCATCGGACCATCAGCGGCCGAGCAAACCAGGATCGCGCCGTCCATCTGGGCAGCACCGGTGATCATGTTCTTCACATAGTCAGCGTGACCTGGGCAGTCAACGTGAGCGTAGTGACGAATCGAAGAGTTGTACTCTACGTGCGCGGTGTTGATGGTGATACCACGAGCTTTTTCTTCTGGAGCGCTGTCGATTTTATCGAAATCAACGACTGCAGAACCGAAAACTTCGGAGCAGACGCGAGTCAGAGCTGCGGTCAGAGTGGTTTTACCGTGGTCAACGTGACCGATGGTGCCAACGTTGACGTGCGGTAGGGAACGATCAAATTTTTCTTTAGCCACGACAATTAACTCCTTGCCTAAAGGACTGAATCAGCCTTGTTTTTTGGATACAGTTTCAGCGATGTGCGCCGGAGCTGTGTTGTATTTTTTGAATTCCATAGAGTAGCTTGCGCGACCCTGAGACATGGAACGAACGTCGGTCGCATAACCGAACATCTCGCCCAACGGAACCTCGGCGCGAATCACTTTGCCGGAAACCGTGTCTTCCATACCCAAGATCATGCCGCGACGACGGTTAAGGTCGCCCATGACATCACCCATATAGTCTTCAGGTGTAACAACTTCTACCGCCATGATTGGCTCAAGCAACTCACCACCGCCCTTCTGGGCCAGTTGCTTGGTTGCCATGGAAGCAGCCACCTTAAACGCCATCTCGTTGGAGTCGACGTCGTGGTAAGAACCGTCAAAAACGGTTGCTTTCAGGCCGATCAGCGGATAGCCGGCAACAACACCGTTCTTCATCTGCTCTTCGATACCCTTCTGGATAGCAGGGATGTATTCCTTAGGAACAACACCACCTACTACTTCGTTCACGAATTGCAGACCTTCCTGACCTTCGTCAGCAGGAGCAAAACGGATCCAGCAGTGACCGAACTGACCACGACCGCCGGATTGACGAACGAACTTGCCTTCGATTTCACAGTTCTTCGTGATGCGCTCACGATAGGAAACCTGAGGCTTACCGATGTTGGCTTCGACGTTGAACTCACGGCGCATCCGGTCAACCAGGATGTCCAGGTGCAACTCGCCCATGCCGGAGATGATCGTTTGACCAGTCTCTTCATCAGTCTTGACGCGGAAAGATGGATCTTCCTGAGCAAGCTTGCCCAGAGCGATACCCATTTTTTCCTGGTCATCCTTGGTCTTTGGCTCTACGGCAACCGAAATAACCGGCTCCGGGAAGTCCATGCGAACCAGGATGATTGGCTTGGCAGCGTCGCACAAAGTCTCACCAGTGGTGACGTCCTTCATGCCGATCAGGGCCGCGATGTCACCAGCGCGCACTTCCTTGATCTCTTCACGGGCGTTTGCGTGCATTTGCACCATACGACCCACGCGCTCTTTCTTGCCCTTGACCGAGTTGATCACGCCGTCGCCGGAGGCCAACACGCCCGAGTAAACGCGGACGAATGTCAAGGTACCCACGAATGGGTCGGTAGCAATCTTGAACGCCAGAGCCGAGAACGGCTCGCTGTCATCGGCGTGACGCTCCATCTCTTCTTCCTCGTTATCAGGGTTGGTACCCTTGATAGCAGGAATGTCGGTTGGAGCAGGCAAGTAGTCGATAACGGCGTCGAGAACCAGGGGAACACCCTTGTTCTTGAAAGAAGAACCGCAAACAGCCAGGACGATTTCACCAGCGATAGTACGCTGACGCAGAGCGGCCTTGATCTCCACGTTGGTGAGTTCTTCACCCTCGAGGTACTTGTTCATCAGCTCTTCGCTGGCTTCGGCAGCAGCCTCAACCATGTTGTTGCGCCACTCGTCAGCCAGCTCCTGAAGCTCTTCAGGGATAGGCTTACGAACAGGAACCATACCTTTATCGGAATCGTTCCAGTAGACCGCTTCCATGTTGATCAGATCGATCTGACCCTGGAAGTTGTCTTCGGAACCGATAGCCAACTGGATAGGCACCGGAGTGTGACCCAGACGCTGCTTGATCTGACCGATCACGCGCAGGAAGTTGGCGCCAGCACGGTCCATCTTGTTTACGTAAACAAGACGTGGAACGCCGTACTTGTTGGCTTGACGCCATACGGTTTCCGACTGAGGCTCAACACCCGAGGTACCACAGAACACAACGACAGCGCCGTCGAGTACACGCAGGGAACGCTCAACTTCAATGGTGAAGTCTACGTGGCCCGGGGTATCGATTACGTTGAAGCGGTGCTCGTCCTTGTACTGCTTCTCGGAACCTTTCCAGAAGGCGGTAATAGCAGCAGAAGTAATGGTAATACCACGCTCCTGCTCCTGAACCATCCAGTCTGTGGTCGCGGCGCCGTCATGCACCTCGCCCATTTTGTGACTTTTGCCGGTGTAAAACAGTACGCGCTCGGTGGTGGTGGTTTTACCAGCATCCACGTGAGCGACGATACCGATATTACGGTAGCGGCTAATCGGAGTAGTACGAGCCATAAAGCCCTCGCAAAATTAGTGAAGCTAAAATTAGAAGCGGTAGTGCGAGAAAGCTTTGTTGGCTTCAGCCATACGGTGCACGTCTTCACGCTTCTTAACAGCAGCACCTTTACCTTCAGCAGCGTCCAACAGTTCGCCGGCCAAACGCAGGGCCATAGACTTCTCGCCGCGCTTACGGGCGAAGTCTACCAACCAGCGCATTGCCAGAGCGTTACGACGGGACGGGCGAACTTCAACCGGAACCTGGTAAGTAGCACCGCCTACACGGCGCGACTTCACTTCGACCAGCGGAGCGATGGCGTCGAGAGCTTTCTCGAAGATTTCCAGGGGGTCGCTGTTCTTGCGTTCTTTAACCTTTTCCAGCGCGCCATAAACGATACGCTCGGCAACGGCTTTCTTGCCGCTTTCCATCACGTGGTTCATGAACTTGGCCAGAATTTGGCTTCCGTATTTTGGATCGTCAAGCACTTCGCGCTTGGCTGCTACGCGTCTTCTTGGCATGGATAAGCCCTCAAACGGTCTTCAGGTTCGCTCGGAATCGGTGCCCTTTCGGGACGCCTCCGACCTTACTCTTATCGACTCAGAAAATAAGATGATTCAGGTTTACAAAAAGCCGCTACTACTTAGGCTTCTTGGTACCGTACTTCGAACGACCCTGGTTACGACCTTTAACGCCGGAAGTATCCAAGGAGCCACGTACGGTGTGGTAACGAACACCTGGCAAGTCTTTTACACGACCGCCGCGGATCAGTACCACGCTGTGCTCTTGCAGGTTGTGGCCTTCACCGCCGATGTACGAGGAAACCTCGAAACCGTTGGTCAGACGCACACGGCATACTTTACGCAGTGCCGAGTTAGGTTTTTTCGGCGTGGTGGTATACACACGGGTGCATACGCCACGACGTTGCGGGCAGTTCTGCAGCGCAGGCACGTCGGATTTCTCGACGATACGCTTACGCGGCTGACGTACCAGCTGGTTGATAGTTGCCATCTACTAGCTCCACTGTTGTCTTGCGACGCTATTGTCTTGCAAGAAAAGCAAAATGGCAGGAACGAATTCCCGCCAAATTTAGGGGTACAAGAGTCTAAAGAGGATCTTGTCCCCAGTCAAGGCAAGGCCCCGACCTCCCCTCCCGTCGAACCGGGGCATAAATGCCTCGATCCGACGAATGGGGTTGCCAGGGCCCGGACTTATTTATCGCAGAACTCAGTTACCGCTTGAGTTCAGCGCTTCGGTCAGTGCAGCTTCCACTTCACTGGCGCTCACGCGCAACGGCTTGTCAGCATCACGGCGGCGCTTACGCTCGCTGTGGTAAGCCAAACCGGTACCAGCCGGGATCAAACGACCCACGACCACGTTTTCTTTCAGGCCGCGCAGATAATCGCGCTTGCCGGTTACCGCTGCTTCGGTCAGTACTCGAGTGGTCTCCTGGAAGGAGGCCGCCGAGATGAACGACTCAGTGGACAACGACGCCTTGGTGATACCCAGCAGCACACGAGTGAACTTGGAAACGAATTTCTCGTCGTTCGCCAGGCGCTCGTTTTCCACCAGTACGTGAGTCAGTTCCATCTGGTCGCCCTTGATGAAACTGGAATCGCCGGATTCAGCGATTTCAACTTTACGCAGCATCTGACGCAGGATGGTCTCGATGTGCTTATCGTTGATCTTCACGCCTTGCAGACGGTAAACGTCCTGGATCTCGTTCACGATGTACTTGGCCAGCGCACTTACACCCAGCAGACGCAGGATGTCGTGTGGATCGCTCGGGCCGTCGGAGATAACTTCGCCGCGATTTACCTGTTCGCCTTCGAAGACGTTCAGGTGACGCCACTTCGGAATCAGCTCTTCGTACGGATCGGTACCGTCGTTCGGGGTGATGACCAGACGGCGCTTACCCTTGGTCTCTTTACCGAACGCGATGGTTCCGCTGACTTCAGCCAGAATCGACGCTTCTTTCGGACGACGAGCTTCGAACAAGTCGGCAACCCGCGGCAGACCACCGGTAATGTCTCGAGTTTTCGAAGTTTCCTGCGGGATACGCGCGATAACATCACCGATCGCGATCTTCGCACCGTCCGCTACGCCGACCAGGGCGTTGGCTGGCAGGAAGTACTGAGCGATTACGTCAGTGCCTGGCAGCAACAGATCCTTGCCGTTGTCGTCGACCATCTTCACGGCAGGACGGATGTCTTTACCGGCAGCTGGACGATCTTTCGCGTCGAGTACTTCAATGTTGGTCATACCGGTCAATTCGTCAGTCTGACGCTTGATCGTGATGCCTTCTTCCATGCCCACGTAGGTCACGGTACCTTTCATTTCGGTAACGATTGGGTGAGTGTGCGGATCCCACTTGGCCACGATTGCGCCAGCGTCGACCTTGTCACCTTCCTTCACCGAGATCACAGCACCGTACGGCAGCTTGTAACGCTCACGCTCACGACCGTAATCGTCAGCGATTGCCAGCTCACCGGAACGGGACACGGCAACCAGGTGGCCATCCACTCGCTCAACGTGCTTGAGGTTGTGCAGACGGACAGTACCGCCATTTTTGACCTGAACGCTGTCGGCTGCGGAGGTCCGGCTTGCCGCACCACCAATGTGGAACGTACGCATGGTCAGCTGGGTACCCGGCTCACCGATGGACTGGGCAGCGATAACGCCGACCGCTTCACCGATGTTTACCTGGTGACCACGAGCCAAATCACGACCGTAGCACTTGGCGCAGATGCCGTAGCGGGTTTCGCAGCTGATCGGCGAGCGAACGATCACTTCGTCGATGCTGTTGAGCTCGATGAACTCGACCCACTTCTCGTCTACCAGAGTGCCGGCAGGAACGATAACTTCCTCGGTACCCGGCTTGAATACGTCACGGGCAATAACACGACCCAATACGCGCTCACCCAGTGGCTCTACAACGTCACCGCCTTCAATGTGCGGAGTCAT
Source organism: Pseudomonas sp. MUP55 (assembly GCF_034043515.1). Classification (NCBI taxonomy): domain Bacteria; kingdom Pseudomonadati; phylum Pseudomonadota; class Gammaproteobacteria; order Pseudomonadales; family Pseudomonadaceae; genus Pseudomonas; species Pseudomonas sp. MUP55. Next base: position 5,290,885 of record NZ_CP138214.1, read on the forward strand.
CAGCAGGCCATGCTCGGTGCCGCAATCGATCTCGGTTACAACCAGATCCTGGGCAACGTCTACCAGACGACGTGTCAGGTAACCGGAGTTAGCGGTTTTCAACGCGGTATCCGCCAGACCCTTACGAGCACCGTGAGTGGAGATGAAGTACTGAAGTACGCTCAAACCTTCACGAAAGTTCGCGGTAATCGGCGTTTCGATGATGGAACCGTCCGGCTTGGCCATCAGGCCACGCATACCGGCGAGCTGACGGATCTGCGCAGCAGAACCCCGTGCGCCCGAGTCGGCCATCATGTACATCGAGTTGAAAGACTCTTGGTCAACTTCGTCGCCGTGACGGTCGATGACTTTCTCTTTCGAGAGGTTGGCCATCATCGCCTTGGAAACTTCGTCGTTCGCCTTGGACCAAAGGTCGATTACTTTGTTGTACTTCTCGCCCTGGGTTACCAGGCCGGAGGCGTACTGGCTCTCGATCTCTTTCACTTCGTCAGTGGCGGCACTGATGATGCGGGCTTTTTCATCCGGGATAACGAAGTCGTTAACACCGATGGAAACGCCGGAAATGGTCGAATAAGCAAAACCTGTGTACATCAGCTGGTCAGCGAAGATCACGGTCTCTTTCAAACCAACCACGCGGTAGCACTGGTTGATCAGCTTGGAGATCGCTTTTTTCTTCATCGGCAGGTTGACGACGTCGTACGAAAGGCCTTTTGGCACAACTTGATACAACAGTGCACGGCCGACAGTGGTGTCGACAATACGGGTGTTGCTCACGCTGCCGCCGTCGCGGTCGTTGACGGTTTCGTTGATCCGCACTTTGACCTTCGCGTGCAGTGCGGCTTCACCGGCACGGAACACACGGTCAACTTCCTGCAGGTCAGCGAACACACGACCTTCGCCTTTAGCGTTGATCGCTTCACGGGTCATGTAGTACAGACCCAATACAACGTCCTGCGACGGAACGATGATTGGCTCACCGTTGGCTGGCGACAGAATGTTGTTGGTCGACATCATCAACGCACGCGCTTCCAACTGGGCTTCCAGTGTCAGCGGTACGTGCACGGCCATTTGGTCGCCGTCGAAGTCGGCGTTGTACGCAGCACAGACCAGAGGGTGCAGCTGGATAGCCTTACCTTCGATCAGTACCGGTTCAAACGCCTGGATACCCAGACGGTGAAGGGTCGGTGCACGGTTGAGGAGAACCGGGTGTTCGCGAATCACTTCGGCGAGAACGTCCCAAACCTCTGGCAGTTCGCGCTCGACCATTTTCTTGGCCGCTTTGATGGTGGTCGCGAGACCGCGCATTTCCAGCTTGCCGAAGATGAACGGTTTGAACAGCTCGAGTGCCATCTTCTTAGGCAGACCGCACTGGTGCAAACGCAGGGTCGGGCCTACGGTAATTACCGAACGACCGGAGTAGTCAACACGCTTACCGAGCAAGTTCTGACGGAAACGACCTTGCTTACCCTTGATCATGTCAGCCAAGGATTTCAGAGGACGCTTGTTCGAACCGGTAATAGCGCGACCACGACGACCGTTGTCGAGCAGAGCATCGACAGCTTCCTGCAACATACGCTTTTCGTTGCGCACGATGATGTCCGGAGCGGACAGATCAAGCAGGCGCTTCAAGCGGTTGTTACGGTTGATCACGCGGCGGTACAGGTCGTTGAGGTCGGACGTCGCGAAACGACCACCGTCCAACGGTACCAGCGGACGCAGGTCTGGCGGCAGAACCGGCAGAACGGTCAGCACCATCCACTCTGGCAGGTTGCCGGAACCCTGGAAGGCTTCCATCAACTTCAGACGCTTGGACAGCTTCTTGATCTTGGTTTCGGAGTTGGTTTGCGGAATTTCTTCGCGCAGGCGGCCAATCTCGTGCTCCAGGTCGATAGCGTGCAGCAGCTCACGGACAGCTTCGGCACCCATGCGGGCATCGAAGTCGTCACCGAACTCTTCCAGCGCTTCGAAGTACTGCTCGTCGTTGAGCAACTGACCTTTTTCAAGGGTGGTCATGCCTGGATCGATAACGACATAGCTCTCGAAGTAGAGAACGCGTTCGATATCACGCAGGGTCATGTCCATCAGCAAGCCGATACGGGACGGCAGCGACTTCAGGAACCAGATGTGAGCAACCGGCGAAGCCAGTTCGATGTGCGCCATGCGCTCACGACGAACCTTGGCCAGTGCGACTTCAACGCCACACTTCTCGCAGATCACACCACGGTGCTTCAAGCGCTTGTACTTACCGCACAGGCACTCGTAATCCTTAACCGGGCCAAAGATCTTGGCGCAGAACAGGCCGTCACGCTCAGGTTTGAACGTACGGTAGTTGATGGTTTCCGGCTTTTTAACTTCACCGAACGACCACGAACGGATCATCTCAGGCGATGCCAGTCCAATACGGATGGCGTCGAACTCTTCGACTTGACCCTGGTTTTTCAGCAAATTCAGTAGGTCTTTCAAGGCCTTTCCTCCTGGCGGAGCAGAGAGCGGGCTAAGCTGCCCCGCTCTCGATTCGCGTCACGTGTTATTCGGTTTCCAGATCGATATCGATGCCGAGGGAACGAATTTCTTTGATCAACACGTTGAAGGACTCGGGCATGCCCGGCTCCATACGGTGATCGCCGTCCACGATGTTTTTGTACATCTTGGTACGACCGTTCACATCGTCCGACTTCACTGTGAGCATTTCTTGCAGAGTGTATGCAGCACCGTATGCTTCCAGTGCCCAGACCTCCATCTCCCCGAAACGCTGACCACCGAACTGAGCCTTACCACCCAGCGGCTGCTGGGTAACCAGGCTGTACGAACCGGTAGAACGAGCGTGCATCTTGTCGTCTACCAAGTGGTTCAGCTTCAGCATGTACATGTAGCCAACAGTAACCGGGCGCTCGAACTTGTTGCCGGTACGGCCGTCGAACAGCTGCATCTGGCCGCTTTCCGGCAGGTCTGCCAGTTTCAGCATGGCCTTGATTTCGCTTTCCTTGGCACCGTCGAACACCGGGGTAGCCATTGGAACGCCGCCGCGCAGGTTCTTCGCCAGATCCAGGATTTCCTGGTCGGAGAAGGTGTCCAGCTCTTCGTTGCGACCGCCGATCTCGTTGTAGATCTCGTGCAGGAACTTACGAAGGTCAGCGACCTTGCGTTGCTCTTCGATCATACGGTTGATCTTCTCGCCCAGACCTTTGGCCGCGAGGCCCAGGTGGGTTTCGAGGATCTGACCAACGTTCATACGCGAAGGTACGCCCAACGGGTTGAGGACGACGTCGACCGGGGTGCCATTGGCATCGTGCGGCATGTCTTCAACCGGCATGATCACGGAGACCACACCCTTGTTACCGTGACGACCGGCCATCTTGTCGCCCGGTTGGATGCGACGACGGATTGCCAGGTAAACCTTGACGATTTTCAGCACGCCTGGAGCCAGGTCATCGCCCTGCTGCAGTTTGCGCTTCTTGTCTTCGAACTTGTCGTCCAGCAGACGGCGGCGGTCAACGATATAGGCCTGAGCCTTCTCGAGCTGCTCGTTCAGAGCGTCTTCAGCCATGCGCAGTTTGAACCACTGGCCGTGCTCAAGACCGTCGAGGATTTCGTCGGTGATGTCCTGACCTTTCTTCAGACCTGCGCCGCCTTCAGCCTTATGGCCTACCAGAGCGGAACGCAGACGTTCGAAGGTCGCGCCTTCAACGATACGGAACTCTTCGTTCAGGTCCTTGCGGATCTCGTCGAGTTGAGTCTTCTCGATGGACAGTGCACGAGCATCACGCTCAACGCCGTCACGAGTGAAGACCTGTACGTCGATGACAGTGCCCTTGGTACCGGTAGGTACGCGCAAGGAAGTGTCTTTAACGTCGCTGGCTTTTTCACCGAAGATGGCACGCAGCAGCTTCTCTTCCGGAGTCAGTTGGGTCTCGCCTTTCGGAGTGACCTTACCCACCAGGATGTCGCCAGCGCCAACTTCAGCACCTACATAAACGATACCGGCTTCGTCCAGCTTGTTCAGTGCAGCTTCACCCACGTTCGGGATGTCTGCAGTGATTTCCTCTGGCCCAAGCTTGGTGTCACGTGCCACACAGGTCAGTTCCTGAATGTGGATCGTGGTGAAGCGATCTTCCTGAACAACACGCTCGGACAGGCAGATGGAGTCTTCGAAGTTGAAGCCGTTCCATGCCATGAACGCGATGCGCATGTTCTGGCCCAGAGCCAGCTCACCCATGTCGGTGGATGGGCCGTCGGCCATGATGTCGCTACGCTGAACGCGATCACCCTTGCTCACCAGCGGACGCTGGTTGATGCAGGTGTTCTGGTTCGAGCGGGTGTATTTGGTCAGGTTGTAGATGTCGACACCAGCTTCGCCAGTTTCAACTTCGTCATCGGCAACACGAACCACGATACGGCTGGCATCAACGGAATCGATCACGCCGCCACGACGAGCCACGACGCAAACGCCGGAGTCACGGGCTACGTTACGCTCCATGCCGGTACCTACCAGCGGCTTGTCGGCGCGCAGGGTCGGTACAGCCTGACGCTGCATGTTGGAACCCATCAACGCACGGTTGGCGTCATCGTGCTCCAGGAACGGGATCAGCGACGCTGCGACCGAAACTACCTGCTTGGGCGATACGTCCATCAGGGTGACGTCTTCCGGCGCCTTGACGGTGAACTCGTTCAAGTGACGAACAGCTACCAGCTCGTCGATCAGGACTTTCTTGTCGTTCATCGTGGCCGAGGCCTGAGCGATCACATGATCAGCTTCTTCGATGGCGGACAGGAAGACGATCTCGTCGGTGACCAGGGCGTCTTTCACCACGCGGTACGGGCTTTCGAGGAAGCCGTACTGGTTGGTGCGCGCATAGGCGGCCAGGGAGTTGATCAGACCAATGTTCGGACCTTCCGGCGTTTCGATCGGGCAAACACGACCGTAGTGCGTCGGGTGTACGTCACGAACTTCAAAGCCAGCACGCTCACGCGTCAGACCGCCCGGGCCCAGTGCGGAAACACGGCGCTTGTGGGTGATCTCGGAGAGCGGGTTGTTCTGGTCCATGAACTGGGAAAGCTGGCTGGAACCGAAGAACTCTTTCACCGCCGCAGCCACTGGCTTGGCGTTGATCAGGTCTTGCGGCATCAGGCCTTCGCTTTCAGCCATCGACAGACGCTCTTTGACCGCACGCTCAACACGTACCAGGCCAACGCGGAACTGGTTCTCGGCCATTTCGCCTACGCAGCGAACACGACGGTTACCCAGGTGGTCGATGTCGTCGACAATGCCTTTACCGTTACGGATGTCGACCAGGGTCTTCAGTACCGCGACGATATCTTCCTTGCACAACACGCCCGAACCTTCGATTTCGGTACGACCGATACGACGGTTGAACTTCATCCGGCCGACCGCAGACAGGTCATAACGCTCAGGGCTGAAGAACAGGTTGTTGAACAGGGTTTCGGCAGCGTCTTTGGTTGGAGGCTCGCCAGGACGCATCATGCGATAGATCTCGACCAGCGCTTCCAATTGGTTGCTGGTGGAGTCGATCTTCAGCGTGTCGGAAATGAACGGACCGCAGTCGATATCGTTGGTGTACAGGGTCTCGATGCGAACAACCTGGGCCTTGGCGATCTTGGCCAGGATCTCGGTGTTCAGCTCGGTGTTGCACTCAGCCAGGATTTCGCCTGTGGCCGGGTGAACGATGACCTTGGCGGTAGTGCGGCCCAGGACGTAGTCCAGCGGCACTTCCAACTCTTTAAGACCGGCTTTTTCGATCTGGTTGATGTGGCGCGCTGTAATACGGCGACCAGCTTCAACAATGACCTTGCCCTTTTCATCCTGGATGTCCAGAACAGCAATTTCACCACGCAGACGCGAAGCAATCAGCTCCAGCTTGAGGGTTTCATCCTTCAGGCTAAATACGTTGGTGGTGTAGAAGGCGTCCAGCACTTGCTCAGTGGTATAGCCGAGCGCGCGCAGCAGTACCGAGGCCGGCAGCTTGCGACGACGGTCGATACGCACGAACACGCAGTCTTTCGGGTCGAACTCGAAGTCCAACCACGAACCGCGGTACGGAATGATTCGCGCGGAGTACAGCAGTTTGCCGGAGCTGTGCGTCTTGCCGCGGTCGTGATCGAAGAACACGCCCGGGGAACGGTGCAGCTGGGAAACGATTACACGCTCGGTACCGTTGATTACGAAGGTACCGTTCTCAGTCATCAATGGGATTTCGCCCATGTAGACTTCTTGCTCTTTGATGTCCTTGATCGCTTTGTTCGACGATTCTTTGTCGAAAATGATCAGACGGACTTTTACCCGCAAAGGTACGGCGTACGTAACGCCACGCAACACGCATTCTTTGACATCAAATGCCGGTTCGCCCAGGCGATAACCGACGTACTCCAGCGCAGCATTGCCGGAGTAGCTGATGATCGGGAAAACGGATTTGAAGGCCGCATGCAGGCCCACGTCGCGGAACTGATCTTTGGTCGCTCCCGCCTGCAAGAATTCACGATACGAATCCAGCTGGATAGCCAGAAGGTACGGGACATCCATGACGTCCGGCAACTTGCTAAAGTCCTTGCGGATACGTTTTTTCTCAGTATATGAGTAAGCCATCAGCGTTCCCCAGCTTGGTCACCTGCTTGTTTGGCCCCTCCGACGGGAGCAGCCAGAAAATCTTGCAAACCCCATGGTTTGCACCACCGCTTCGGGTGGCTACAGCACGTTAATGGCGGCGACCGAGTCGGCAGCCAAGAACGGAAAAAGGCCGGTGGCAAGAGCCACCAGCCATCAGCCTTCAGCTTAACGCTTGGGCTGGAGACGCAAGGTCGATGCTTACTTCAGCTCGACTTTAGCGCCTGCTTCTTCCAGAGTTGCTTTGGCTTTGTCGCCAGCATCTTTGGTCACTGCTTCCAGAACCATAGCAGGAGCGCCGTCAACTACAGCCTTGGCTTCTTTCAAGCCCAGACCGGTCAGTTCACGTACTGCCTTAATCACGTTAACTTTCTTCTCGCCAGCTTCCAGCAGCATGACGTTGAATTCGGTTTGCTCTTCAACAACGGCAGCAGCAGCAGCTGGGCCAGCGGAAGCAGCGGCAGCAGAAACGCCGAATTTTTCTTCGAAAGCTTTGATCAGCTCAACAACCTGCAGAACCGACATTTCAGCTACGGCGTTGAGGATATCGTCTTGGGAGATAGACATTGCTGTATTTCCTGAATTGGGGGACGGCCTACGCGGCCATCGAAATAAACAAAAATACGCGAGAGAGGTTGCTCAGCCTTAGGCTGCGGCAGCTTCTTTTTGCTCGCGAACTGCAGCCAGAGTACGAGCCAGCTTGCTGGTAGCGCCTTGAATCACGCTCATCAGCTGCGAAATGGCTTCGTCGCGGGTCGGCAGTGTTGCCAGTACGTCGATTTGGTTAGCTGCGAGGAACTTGCCCTCGAACGCAGCTGCCTTGATCTCGAACTTATCCTGACTCTTGGCGAATTCCTTGAACAAACGGGCAGCAGCGCCTGGATGGTCCTTGGAGAACGCGATCAGAGTCGGGCCAGTGAACACGTCGTTGAGAACACTGTATTCAGTGTCAGCAACAGCGCGCTTGAGCAAGGTGTTACGTACAACACGTACGTAAACGCCAGCTTCACGAGCCTCTTTACGGAGTCCGGTCATAGCGCCTACTGTCACACCACGGGCATCAGCCACGACAGCGGACAGAGCAGCTTTGGCAGCCTCGTTGACTTCAGCGACGATGGCCTTCTTGTCTTCGAGATTAATTGCCACGGGTTTAACTCCTGCTTGTTACCGTTTCATCCGGCCTAGGCCTGATGTCGTTTTGGTGTCTGATTCGGTAAGGAACCGGGAGCACCATCTGCGTAGGCTTGTTGGTTTAAGACTTGCGTCGCCTACGGTCTTGGATAGCCCCCGCCAGGCAGGGACCCCAATCTTTCAATTGGCGCAATCACTTGCGCCAACCTGTGTCTTATACGTCCAGCGAGCCTTGGTCGATGACCAGACCTGGGCCCATAGTGGTGCTCAGGGTGACGCGCTTAACGTAGATACCTTTCGAAGAAGCAGGCTTGATACGCTTCAGATCAGCGATCAGGGCTTCAACGTTTTCCTTCAGCTTGACGGCATCAAAGCCGACTTTGCCAACGGAGGTGTGAATGATGCCGTTTTTGTCGGTGCGATAACGAACCTGACCAGCCTTGGCGTTTTTAACCGCGGTAGCTACGTCTGGCGTTACGGTGCCGACTTTAGGGTTAGGCATCAGGCCGCGTGGACCCAGGATCTGACCCAGTTGACCTACAACGCGCATTGCATCCGGGGAAGCAATAACGACGTCATAGTTCAGGTCGCCGCCTTTCATTTCGGCAGCCAGGTCGTCCATGCCAACGCGATCGGCGCCGGCGGCCAGAGCAGCTTCAGCTGCTGGGCCTTGGGTGAAGACAGCAACACGTACAGTCTTGCCAGTACCGTGTGGCAGCACAGTAGCGCTACGAACGACCTGGTCGGATTTACGCGGGTCAACACCCAGGTTCACAGCAACGTCAACGGACTCGCTGAACTTGACAGTCGACAGCTCGGTCAGCAGGGCAGCAGCATCTACAAAGCTGTAGGACTTGCCTGCTTCGATTTTGCCGGCGATAGCCTTTTGGCGCTTGGTCAGCTTAGCCATTACACACCCTCCACGTTAAGGCCCATGCTACGAGCAGAACCGGCGATGGTACGCACGGCTGCATCCATATCAGCTGCAGTCAGATCCGCGTTTTTGGTTTTCGCGATTTCTTCCAGCTGAGCACGAGTCACGGTGCCAACCTTAACGGTGTTCGGACGAGCGGAACCGCTAGTCAGACCAGCAGCTTTCTTCAGAAGAACCGAAGCCGGGGTCGACTTGGTTTCGAAAGTGAAGCTACGGTCGCTGTATACAGTGATGATCACTGGAGTCGGCAGACCTGGCTCAAGACCCTGAGTACGGGCGTTGAAGGCCTTGCAGAATTCCATGATGTTCACGCCGTGCTGACCCAGAGCTGGACCGACGGGTGGGCTAGGGTTGGCCTGAGCGGCCTTCACTTGCAGCTTGATGTAAGCGGTAATCTTCTTGGCCATGAGGCACTCCAATTACGGGTTCAAGCGCCTCGAAAGGCTCCCCGGTTACTTGCGCGTTTATCCCAGTGACGACAAAACCCCACAGCCTAAGCTGCGGGGTTGGGATGCTTGCTCAGCTAGACCTTTTCGACCTGGCTGAACTCCAACTCTACCGGAGTAGAGCGACCGAAAATGAGCACTGCCACTTGGATCCGGCTCTTTTCGTAGTTAACTTCTTCGACGGTGCCGTTGAAATCAGCGAACGGACCATCTGTGACACGAACAACCTCGCCCGGCTCGAACAACGTCTTCGGCTTAGGCTTGTCGCTACCATCAGCAACACGACGCAGAATTGCTTCCGCCTCTTTATCGGTGATCGGTGCAGGCTTATCAGCGGTACCGCCAATGAAGCCCATGACGCGAGGAGTGTCCTTGACCAAGTGCCAAGTACCTTCGTTCATGTCCATCTGTACCAGCACGTAGCCAGGGAAGAACTTGCGTTCACTCTTGCGCTTCTGACCATTCCGCATTTCAACCACTTCTTCAGTGGGAACCAGAATTTCGCCGAAGCCATCTTCCATGCCTGCCAGCTTTACGCGCTCTAGCAAAGAGCGCATAACATGCTTCTCGTAACCCGAGTAAGCATGCACAACGTACCAACGCTTAGCCACGGGACACCCTTAGCCAACAATCAAGGAAACAAGCCAGCCGAGCAGGGAATCAAGCCCCCACAACAGCAACGCCATAACCAGAACAACAGCCACAACAATCAATGTGGTCTGCGTGGTTTCTTGGCGAGTCGGCCAAACGACTTTACGAATTTCGGTGCGAGCTTCCTTTACCAGGACCGCGAAGGACTTGCCTTTAGCAGTCTGCAGGCCTACAAAGGCAGCTACAGCAGCAAGAGCAAGCAAAGCGAGAACGCGGTACAGGATCGGCGAAGCAGAATAGTACTGATTGCCAACAACGCCTACGACCACCAAGGCGACTACAGCGAGCCACTTGAACAGATCGAAACGAGAGCTTTGAGCTTCAGCCTTAGGAGTCATCTATGAAGATCCTGTGAAAAGAAAGCCAGACACACCACGTGAATCTGGCAGGTCAGGAGGGAATCGAACCCCCAACCTACGGTTTTGGAGACCGTCGCTCTGCCAATTGAGCTACTGACCTAAAACAAAATCAGGCCGACCATTATGCAGGCCTGAAAAAGACTTTACAACAACCAACCCCAACAGACTTGAAATCATCCGGCAAACACCACCAGAAACAACATGACACAAGCCGAGGCAGCTGTTAAAACAAAGGCAGATATTTTCATATCTGCCTTGTCATATGGAGCTCTTGAGCGGATTTGAACCGCTGACCTCACCCTTACCAAGGGTGTGCTCTACCAACTGAGCTACAAGAGCAAAACACCTTGCACAACCTGCAAACTTGGAGCGGGTAGCGGGAATCGAACCCGCATCATCAGCTTGGAAGGCTGAGGTTCTACCACTAAACTATACCCGCGGAGCTTGCAGCTCACGCTAAAATGGTGGAGGGGGAAGGATTCGAACCTTCGAAGTCGTAGACGTCAGATTTACAGTCTGATCCCTTTGGCCGCTCGGGAACCCCTCCTAAGCGAGCCGGCATTTTACATCACGCCGACCTTCTGTCAAGCATTTTCTCATTTAAATTATGAGGTTAGCTGCGTTGACGTCGCTTCCCACCGAAACCCTTAAAGGTCTTCACTGCGAAGCGGGCGCCATTCTATGCAAACTATTCGAGAGTTGCAATGCCTTCGCACAGCATTATTTTATGTTTTAACTCATTGAATTCCTTAGCAAGGTTTTCAAAGGGCAGATCATCCGCCAGGCGCCTGCTTTCAGGGGCCACTCGAAGCCAGTAACCGGCAGCCTCCGGCGTGCTCAGCAATTGAACCTTGACCTTTATATCCAGGCTGGTGAGGCGCTGCTCGAGCGCGCGCGCCTGTCGCTGATCGGTAAATCCACCAATGTACAAGCAGGTATTTTGTGCCTCGGACGCTTTCGGACGATCCCTTCGAGACACCGCCTCGGAAGACTCACTCAGCAACCTTATATCCTGCTGTGAGCCGCGATAGAGGCTCAGAGGAGTGACGTCCTTGGCGCGCAACGGCGCCTCTTGCTGATGCCATATGTAATAGAAAACGTTGAGGATCAGTAGAAGCAGAAACAACCAACGCATAAGCACCTCAGGGCAAGGGACACGCCATTGCCAGACCAATGAATACCAGATCCGGAACAAGCCGCGCCTGCGGCACAGCATCGAACACCAGATCAGCATCTCCACCTGTCAAGAACACTGTGAAGTCATCCCCCCAATAACTCCTGGCAAGCTCGACTTGGGTCAGCACAAACCCCCTCAGCATCAATGTGCAGCCACGCTCGACCGCCTCGGCAGTCGTACGCCCAGGCGAAAGACACTCAAGGGCACGCTCAGCAGCAGCATCGTCATAACGTATCTTGCGGGTATGAGTGCGCAGCTGGTTACGCATAAGAGGCAGGCCAGGGCAAATGAAGCCCCCCAAATGCTCCCCATCGGCACCGATGAAATCTGCAGTCGCTGCAGTACCGAAATCCAGTACCAGACATGCGCCTGGCGCTAGCTTATGGCCGCCAAGGATAGCCAACCAACGGTCAAGGCCAAGCCGTTCGTAATCGTCATAGCCATTGCGAACGCCCGCCATCTCCACGGCTGACGTCGCACACGAAACAGTGACACCAAAAGCCTCGACCAATGCTTCTACCAGCTTATCTGTTTCGTCCAGGGCGCGAACACTGACCAACCGGCAGCGCGTCAGCAACATTCCCGGCACGGCATTCAAGCTGTCAATCAATGCGACATTCGAACCGACAACGCCCTCGGCGTAAGCGCCGCCCCTATCGACATCCAACACTCGCCATTTGATGAAGCTATTCCCACAGTCAAGCTCAAGAATCATCACGCAACCTCAGGCTTAGCTCACCACCGCTGTATGCTTTTTCAACACCGTCAACGCTCAAGCGCAAGGCACCTTGGCGGTCAACACCGAGCACCACGCCATCAACACAATTCACGCCTGCGATCAGTGATACCGCCCTCCCTTGCCACGCATGATTTCGCTCCCACTCCTCCTGAAGAGCAGCAAAGCCGGACGCCTTGTGCCGATCCAGGTAGCGCTGGAGCTGCAAGCCGACCTGAGCTACTAAGGCGTTACGGTCAGCGGCAGCACCCGTCTCAAGCTGCACCGACGTCCATTGCTGGTCAACCTCGTCAGCTTTCTGCATATTCACGTTGACGCCGATGCCGATAACCACGTGACAGATATCTGCTGGATCACCCACCAGCTCTAACAAGATCCCGGCAATTTTCTTCTGCCCGACCAATACGTCATTTGGCCATTTCAAAACCGCGTCCTGCACACCCGACTCTCGCAAAGCCTGGATGACCGCCAAGCCAACAACAAGGCTCAGCCCCTCCAATTGCCGTAGGCCATCTTCAATACGCAACACGAGGCTGTAATAGATATTTTGGGCGAATGGGCTGACCCACTTTCGACCACGCCTGCCCCGCCCGGCGACTTGTTGCTCAGCCAACACCAGGAAGGGTGCCGCCTGCGCAATACCGACCAGGCGCAACGCCTCTGCGTTGGTGGAGTCAATCGAATCATAGATATAAACAGGCCACTGCAATGAAGGCGCACTTCGCGAGATATCTTGCGCATTCAGAAATACCAGCGGCGATGCTAACCGGTACCCCTTACCACGCACCTTATGAATAGGTAGATTCAATTCAGCCTCAAGAAGCTGAAGCTGCTTCCACACAGCGCTGCGGCTAACGCGCAGCGACGCGCCGAGCGCCTCCCCGGAATGGAATCGGCCATCTTTCAGAAGTTCTAACAGCGTAAGCATGCAGGTATCGCCTCACAATGAGGCACGCATGATAGCCATGCGAGGAGGCATTGCATAGAAAGGCCGCGCACCTTCAGGCGACTATGAGTGCTCTTGGCATTTTCGACCGCCCAAAACAAAAACCCTGTCTGCGTAAGCAAACAGGGGTTCTGGAATTTAATCTTGACGATGACCTACTCTCACATGGGGAAACCCCACACTACCATCGGCGATGCATCGTTTCACTACTGAGTTCGGGATGGGATCAGGTGGTTCCAATGCTCTATGGTCGTCAAGAAATTCGGGTACTGAGTCGTTGCCAGACGGCCTCGCTTCAGCAAATTGGGTATGTAATAGAATTTGGTGTTTGCAAGCGTCGAACTTTCGGTTCATCTCGTCTTCACACACCGCAATCTGGTCTCTTTCGAGTCGCAAATTGCTTGGGTGTTATATGGTCAAGCCTCACGGGCAATTAGTATTGGTTAGCTCAACGCCTCACAGCGCTTACACACCCAACCTATCAACGTCGTAGTCTTCGACGGCCCTTCAGGGAACTCAGGGTTCCAGTGAGATCTCATCTTGAGGCTAGTTTCCCGCTTAGATGCTTTCAGCGGTTATCTATTCCGAACATAGCTACCCGGCAATGCCACTGGCGTGACAACCGGAACACCAGAGGTTCGTCCACTCCGGTCCTCTCGTACTAGGAGCAGCCCCTCTCAAATCTCAAACGTCCACGGCAGATAGGGACCGAACTGTCTCACGACGTTCTAAACCCAGCTCGCGTACCACTTTAAATGGCGAACAGCCATACCCTTGGGACCGGCTTCAGCCCCAGGATGTGATGAGCCGACATCGAGGTGCCAAACACCGCCGTCGATATGAACTCTTGGGCGGTATCAGCCTGTTATCCCCGGAGTACCTTTTATCCGTTGAGCGATGGCCCTTCCATACAGAACCACCGGATCACTAAGACCTACTTTCGTACCTGCTCGACGTGTCTGTCTCGCAGTCAAGCGCGCTTTTGCCTTTATACTCTACGACCGATTTCCGACCGGTCTGAGCGCACCTTCGTACTCCTCCGTTACTCTTTAGGAGGAGACCGCCCCAGTCAAACTACCCACCATACACTGTCCTCGATCCGGATAACGGACCTGAGTTAGAACCTCAAAGTTGCCAGGGTGGTATTTCAAGGATGGCTCCACGCAGACTGGCGTCCACGCTTCAAAGCCTCCCACCTATCCTACACAAGCAAATTCAAAGTCCAGTGCAAAGCTATAGTAAAGGTTCACGGGGTCTTTCCGTCTAGCCGCGGATACACTGCATCTTCACAGCGATTTCAATTTCACTGAGTCTCGGGTGGAGACAGCGCCGCCATCGTTACGCCATTCGTGCAGGTCGGAACTTACCCGACAAGGAATTTCGCTACCTTAGGACCGTTATAGTTACGGCCGCCGTTTACCGGGGCTTCGATCAAGAGCTTCGCGTTAGCTAACCCCATCAATTAACCTTCCGGCACCGGGCAGGCGTCACACCCTATACGTCCACTTTCGTGTTTGCAGAGTGCTGTGTTTTTAATAAACAGTCGCAGCGGCCTGGTATCTTCGACCGGCATGAGCTTACGGAGCAAGTCCTTCACCCTCACCGGCGCACCTTCTCCCGAAGTTACGGTGCCATTTTGCCTAGTTCCTTCACCCGAGTTCTCTCAAGCGCCTTGGTATTCTCTACCCAACCACCTGTGTCGGTTTGGGGTACGGTTCCTGGTTACCTGAAGCTTAGAAGCTTTTCTTGGAAGCATGGCATCAACCACTTCGTCATCTAAAAGATGACTCGTCATCAGCTCTCGGCCTTAGAATCCCGGATTTACCTAAGATTCCAGCCTACCACCTTAAACTTGGACAACCAACGCCAAGCTGGCCTAGCCTTCTCCGTCCCTCCATCGCAATAACCAGAAGTACAGGAATATTAACCTGTTTTCCATCGACTACGCTTTTCAGCCTCGCCTTAGGGACCGACTAACCCTGCGTCGATTAACGTTGCGCAGGAAACCTTGGTCTTTCGGCGTGGGTGTTTTTCACACCCATTGTCGTTACTCATGTCAGCATTCGCACTTCTGATACCTCCAGCAAGCTTCTCAACTCACCTTCACAGGCTTACAGAACGCTCCTCTACCGCATCACTTACGTGATACCCGTAGCTTCGGTGTATGGTTTGAGCCCCGTTACATCTTCCGCGCAGGCCGACTCGACTAGTGAGCTATTACGCTTTCTTTAAAGGGTGGCTGCTTCTAAGCCAACCTCCTAGCTGTCTAAGCCTTCCCACATCGTTTCCCACTTAACCATAACTTTGGGACCTTAGCTGACGGTCTGGGTTGTTTCCCTTTTCACGACGGACGTTAGCACCCGCCGTGTGTCTCCCATGCTCGGCACTTGTAGGTATTCGGAGTTTGCATCGGTTTGGTAAGTCGGGATGACCCCCTAGCCGAAACAGTGCTCTACCCCCTACAGTGATACATGAGGCGCTACCTAAATAGCTTTCGAGGAGAACCAGCTATCTCCGAGCTTGATTAGCCTTTCACTCCGATCCACAGGTCATCCGCTAACTTTTCAACGGTAGTCGGTTCGGTCCTCCAGTTAGTGTTACCCAACCTTCAACCTGCCCATGGATAGATCGCCCGGTTTCGGGTCTATTCCCAGCGACTAGACGCCCTATTAAGACTCGCTTTCGCTACGCCTCCCCTATTCGGTTAAGCTCGCCACTGAAAATAAGTCGCTGACCCATTATACAAAAGGTACGCAGTCACCCAACAAAGTGGGCTCCCACTGCTTGTACGCATACGGTTTCAGGATCTATTTCACTCCCCTCTCCGGGGTTCTTTTCGCCTTTCCCTCACGGTACTAGTTCACTATCGGTCAGTCAGTAGTATTTAGCCTTGGAGGATGGTCCCCCCATATTCAGACAAAGTTTCTCGTGCTCCGTCCTACTCGATTTCATGACTAAGAGATTTTCGCGTACAGGGCTATCACCCACTATGGCCGCACTTTCCAGAGCGTTCCGCTAATCTCAAAGCCACTTAAGGGCTAGTCCCCGTTCGCTCGCCACTACTAAGGGAATCTCGGTTGATTTCTTTTCCTCAGGGTACTTAGATGTTTCAGTTCCCCTGGTTCGCTCCATACACCTATGTATTCAGTGTAAGGTAACCATCTTATGATGGCTGGGTTCCCCCATTCAGACATCTCCGGATCAAAGTCTGTTTGCCGACTCCCCGAAGCTTTTCGCAGGCTACCACGTCTTTCATCGCCTCTGACTGCCAAGGCATCCACCGTATGCGCTTCTTCACTTGACCATATAACCCCAAGCAATCTGGTTATACTGTGAAGACAACATTCGCCGAAAATTCGAATTTCTCGATTAAGAGAACTCACAAATTTTACCTTAGCCTGATCCGTTACCAGTGAAAGTAACGTTCAGTCTATCTTTCTATCACATACCCAAATTTTTAAAGAACGAACTAGTCAAAGACTAGAAATCAACATTCACCATCACAGCGATGGAATGCTCATTTCTAAGCTTTATACCGACAGAAGCAGTAGTGGTGGAGCCAAACGGGATCGAACCGTTGACCTCCTGCGTGCAAGGCAGGCGCTCTCCCAGCTGAGCTATGGCCCCGTATTTCTACAGGCGTTTCCCACACAAAATTGGTGGGTCTGGGCAGATTCGAACTGCCGACCTCACCCTTATCAGGGGTGCGCTCTAACCAACTGAGCTACAGACCCAATTTCGGGCTGCTTCTTTCGTCTTCTTCAATGAATCAAGCAATTCGTGTGGGAACTTATGGAGCAGCTGATGTCGTCGATTAAGGAGGTGATCCAGCCGCAGGTTCCCCTACGGCTACCTTGTTACGACTTCACCCCAGTCATGAATCACACCGTGGTAACCGTCCTCCCGAAGGTTAGACTAGCTACTTCTGGTGCAACCCACTCCCATGGTGTGACGGGCGGTGTGTACAAGGCCCGGGAACGTATTCACCGCGACATTCTGATTCGCGATTACTAGCGATTCCGACTTCACGCAGTCGAGTTGCAGACTGCGATCCGGACTACGATCGGTTTTGTGGGATTAGCTCCACCTCGCGGCTTGGCAACCCTCTGTACCGACCATTGTAGCACGTGTGTAGCCCAGGCCGTAAGGGCCATGATGACTTGACGTCATCCCCACCTTCCTCCGGTTTGTCACCGGCAGTCTCCTTAGAGTGCCCACCATAACGTGCTGGTAACTAAGGACAAGGGTTGCGCTCGTTACGGGACTTAACCCAACATCTCACGACACGAGCTGACGACAGCCATGCAGCACCTGTCTCAATGTTCCCGAAGGCACCAATCCATCTCTGGAAAGTTCATTGGATGTCAAGGCCTGGTAAGGTTCTTCGCGTTGCTTCGAATTAAACCACATGCTCCACCGCTTGTGCGGGCCCCCGTCAATTCATTTGAGTTTTAACCTTGCGGCCGTACTCCCCAGGCGGTCAACTTAATGCGTTAGCTGCGCCACTAAGAGCTCAAGGCTCCCAACGGCTAGTTGACATCGTTTACGGCGTGGACTACCAGGGTATCTAATCCTGTTTGCTCCCCACGCTTTCGCACCTCAGTGTCAGTGTTGGTCCAGGTGGTCGCCTTCGCCACTGGTGTTCCTTCCTATATCTACGCATTTCACCGCTACACAGGAAATTCCACCACCCTCTACCACACTCTAGTCAGTCAGTTTTGAATGCAGTTCCCAGGTTGAGCCCGGGGATTTCACATCCAACTTAACAAACCACCTACGCGCGCTTTACGCCCAGTAATTCCGATTAACGCTTGCACCCTCTGTATTACCGCGGCTGCTGGCACAGAGTTAGCCGGTGCTTATTCTGTCGGTAACGTCAAAACAATCACGTATTAGGTAACTGCCCTTCCTCCCAACTTAAAGTGCTTTACAATCCGAAGACCTTCTTCACACACGCGGCATGGCTGGATCAGGCTTTCGCCCATTGTCCAATATTCCCCACTGCTGCCTCCCGTAGGAGTCTGGACCGTGTCTCAGTTCCAGTGTGACTGATCATCCTCTCAGACCAGTTACGGATCGTCGCCTTGGTGAGCCATTACCCCACCAACTAGCTAATCCGACCTAGGCTCATCTGATAGCGCAAGGCCCGAAGGTCCCCTGCTTTCTCCCGTAGGACGTATGCGGTATTAGCGTCCGTTTCCGAACGTTATCCCCCACTACCAGGCAGATTCCTAGGCATTACTCACCCGTCCGCCGCTCTCAAGAGAAGCAAGCTTCTCTCTACCGCTCGACTTGCATGTGTTAGGCCTGCCGCCAGCGTTCAATCTGAGCCATGATCAAACTCTTCAGTTCAAACATCTTTGGGTTTTTAAGAAACCCTAAACTTGGCTCAGCAATCGTTGGTTACATCTTTGATTTCTCGCGGAGTAACTTGTGATGCTGATAATCTTGTTGACTATCAGTCTGACTCCACAAGCACCCACACGAATTGCTTGATTCAGTTGTTAAAGAGCGGTTGGTTAAGATCTTTCGTCTCAACCGAGGCGCGCATTCTACAGCAGCCTCATTTGCTGTCAAGTGGTTATTTTCAGAAGTTTTCGAAGAATTCTTCAACAACTTCAACCACTTGCGCTTGCGATCTCTCGTAAGCGGGAGGCGAATTCTACAGCGTTACACGCTGCTGTCAACACCTCTTTTTCAACTTCCTTTTGGCTTCGATGAACTGAAGCAACCTGCTGCCGAAACCTACTTAACTCATTGTTTACCAAGGAGTTTTCCGTTTCGACTGCGCCGGAAGTGGGGCGAATTATAGAGCGATATAATTCGCCGTCAAGCGCTAATTAACGACTTATTCGGATTTGAGCGCAATACGCGCAAATGCCTTCTTCCCAGCCTGACAAACGTGAGTCGCGCCCAGCTCGTATATAAAGGAGCGATCAACCACCTCACCATCTATACGCACACCGCCCGAACCCAGAAGATCACGCGCAACCGCTGAGTTCTTCACCAGGCCCGCCTTATTAAGGACGGCAGCGATCGGCATTGCTTCAGCCGCAGTCAGCTCGATTTCCGGCAGGTCGTCCGGCAACTCGCCATCCTTCATCCGATTACCCGCCGCACGGTGAGCATTGGCCGCAGCCTCTTCACCATGAAAGCGCGCCACGATCTCTTCGGCCAGCTTGATCTTCACATCACGCGGATTGGCACCCGCCTCGACATCGGCACGCAACGCATTGATCTCATCCATCGAGCGAAAGCTGAGCAATTCGAAGTAACGCCACATCAACGAATCCGGAATGGACACCAGCTTGCCGTACATCACGCCCGGTGCCTCCTGAATACCGACATAGTTACCCAGGGATTTGGACATCTTCTTGACGCCATCCAACCCCTCCAGCAACGGCATGGTCAAAATGCACTGAGCCTCCTGACCATATGCACGCTGCAGCTCACGTCCCATCAGCAGGTTGAACTTCTGATCCGTGCCACCGAGCTCAACGTCCGCACGCAAAGCCACCGAGTCATACCCCTGGACCAGCGGGTAAAGAAACTCATGGATCGCGATCGGCTGGTTGGTGGAGTAGCGCTTGTCGAAGTCATCACGCTCAAGCATGCGCGCGACGGTGTATTGCGATGTCAGGCGAATGAAATCCGCCGGACCCATCTGGTCCATCCAGGTGGAGTTGAATGCCACCTCGGTCTTGGCCGGATCGAGGATTTTGAATACCTGGGTCTTGTAGGTCTCGGCGTTGTCGAGAACCTGTTCGCGGGTCAGCGGCGGACGGGTTGCGCTCTTGCCGCTCGGATCGCCGATCATCCCGGTGAAGTCACCGATAAGGAAGATGACCTGGTGACCCAGCTCCTGGAACTGACGCAGCTTATTAATAAGCACGGTATGGCCAAGGTGCAGATCCGGCGCGGTTGGGTCGAAGCCAGCCTTAATACGCAGGGGCTGGCCACGCTTGAGCTTTTCGACCAGCTCAGCCTCGACCAACAGTTCTTCCGCACCACGTTTTATCAGCGCTAGCTGCTCTTCAACCGACTTCATAACAGACCCGCAAGGCTCAGATTCAAAAGGGAACCAACCATACAAGATCAGGGACTAATTACAAGTTTTGCCCTGCGCACGGACACCATTGCGCAAGCACAGCGTTCGCGAGCTTGCGCCACAGATGATTTGGTTATATTTTATACAGTTATTTCATCTTCATCATGTCATTCATCTTTTCCATTTCATCTTCAAAGTCAAAATACTTATGACCACTGAACCGTCTAAAGCGCCGCCGCTTTACCCGAAGACCCACCTGCTCGCCGCAAGTGGTATCGCCGCTCTACTCAGCCTGGCACTCCTGGTATTCCCTTCCAGTGACGTAGAAGCCAAACGAACATCCCTAAGCCTGGACCTCGAAAGCCCTGTTGCGCAACTGACACAAGATCAAGACGCTTCCGACGCGCAAGAAGCCACAAATACCCCGACCGAGTCTCCGTTCGCCCAGATCGAAAACACTCCAGAAGAGACTCAGGAAGCCGCCCAGGAAAAGCCCGCAGCAGTCGCGAGCAAAAGCCCTCAGCATCGCGAAGTCATCGTGGGTAAAGGCGACACCCTTTCAACGCTGTTCGAAAAGGTCGGATTGCCCGCTGCCACCGTCAATGACGTTCTGGCGAGCGACAAGCAAGCCAAGCAATTCACCCAGCTCAAGCATGGTCAGAAGCTTGAATTCGAACTGACGCCCGACGGCCAACTCAACAACCTGCACACCAATGTCAACGACCTGGAAAGCATCAGCCTGAGCAAGGGCGCCAAGGGTTTTGCCTTCAATCGCATCACCACCAAGCCGGTCATGCGCTCCGCCTACGTACATGGCGTGATCAATAGCTCACTGTCGCAGTCCGCCGCCCGTGCAGGCCTGTCCCACAGCATGACCATGGACATGGCCAGCGTCTTTGGCTACGACATCGACTTCGCCCAGGACATTCGCCAGGGTGACGAATTCGATGTGATCTACGAACAGAAAGTCGCCAATGGCAAAGTCGTTGGCACAGGCAACATTCTCTCCGCGCGTTTCACCAACCGCGGCAAGACCTATACCGCAGTGCGTTACACCAACAAACAGGGCAACACCAGCTACTACACGGCGGATGGCAACAGCATGCGCAAGGCGTTCATCCGTACGCCAGTGGACTTCGCTCGTATTAGCTCGCGTTTCTCCATGGGTCGCAAGCATCCAATTCTGAACAAAATTCGCGCCCACAAAGGTGTCGACTATGCCGCACCGCGTGGCACGCCGATCAAAGCAGCGGGCGACGGCAAGGTCCTGTTGGCCGGGCGTCGCGGCGGTTATGGCAATACGGTGATCATCCAGCACGGCAACACCTACCGCACGCTTTATGGCCATATGCAAGGATTCGCCAAGGGCGTGAAAACCGGTGGTAACGTGAAACAGGGTCAAGTGATCGGTTATATCGGTACGACTGGCCTCTCCACCGGGCCGCACTTGCACTATGAATTCCAAGTCAACGGTGTACACGTTGATCCTCTGGGCCAGAAACTGCCAATGGCCGACCCGATCGCCAAGGCAGAGCGCGCGCGCTTCATGCAACAAAGCCAACCGCTGATGGCCCGCATGGATCAGGAACGTACCACTCTGCTGGCTTCGGCGAAGCGTTAAGGCATGCCGCGCTATATCGGTGTGATGTCCGGGACCAGCCTTGATGGCCTGGATATCGCCCTCATCGAGCAGAATGCGGCGATCAGCCTGATCGCCACTCACTACATCCCGATGCCTGCCGCCCTGCGCGCCGAGCTGCTGAGCCTGTGCGCCAGCGGCCCGGATGAAATCGCCCGTTCGGCAATCGCCCAGCAGTCGTGGGTGACACTCGCCACTCAGGGCATCCATGCCTTGCTGGAACAGCAAAACCTCAAGCCCGAGAACATCCGCGCGATTGGCAGCCATGGGCAGACCATCCGCCATGAACCTGCACGGGGCTTTACGGTGCAGATCGGTAACCCGGCGCTGCTCACCGAGCTGACCGGCATCACCGTGGTCAGCGATTTCCGCAGCCGCGACGTCGCCGCAGGCGGTCAGGGCGCCCCCTTGGTTCCCGCCTTCCATGAAGCGCTGTTCGGTGAAACCACCGGCCACCGCGCCGTGTTGAATGTCGGGGGGTTCAGCAACTTGAGCCTGATAGAAACCGGCAAACCTGTCTCGGGTTTCGACTGCGGCCCAGGCAATGTGTTGCTGGACGCGTGGATTCACGACCAACGCGGCGAGCACTTTGATCGTGACGGACAATGGGCGGCCACTGGCAAGGTTCAGCCGCAGTTACTCAACGCGCTGCTCAGCGATCCTTTTTTCGCGACCAAAGGCCCGAAGAGCACCGGACGGGAAGTTTTCAATCTGCGCTGGCTGCAGCAACACCTCGGCGCGCTGCCCGTGTTTCTCCCTCAGGATGTGCAAGCCACATTGCTGGAGCTGACCTGCCTGACCATCGTCGAATCGTTGCAAAGCGCTCAACCCCAGACCGAAACCCTGTTGATCTGCGGCGGTGGCGCCCATAACGGTACGCTGATGAAGCGATTGGCCGCGCTGCTACCGTCCACACGGGTTAACAGTACTGCGGTTTATGGCGTAGACCCGGACTGGGTGGAAGCGATGGCCTTCGCCTGGCTGGCCCATTGCTGCCTGGAAGGCATCGCCGCGAACCGCCCCAGCGTCACAGGTGCTCGCGGGCTGCGCGTGCTGGGCGCGATCTACCCCGCCTGATCCCAGACAGCAAAACGCCGCTTGGCCTATCAAAGCCAAGCGGCGTTTTTGTTTACGTACTGACCAGGCTTTCGATCAGATCGAGAACGAAGACCCGCAACCACAGGTCGTCGTGGCGTTAGGGTTCTTGATCACGAAACGCGACCCCTCAAGCCCTTCCTGATAATCCACCTCAGCGCCAGCCAAGTACTGGAAGCTCATCGGATCCACAACCAGGCTCACGCCCTCGCGCTCAACGATGGTGTCGTCATCGGCCACATCTTCATCGAAGGTAAAACCGTACTGAAACCCTGAACAACCACCGCCCGTAACGAATACGCGCAGCTTCAAGCGATCATTACCCTCTTCATCGACCAGGCTCTTCACCTTGTGCGCAGCACCGTGGGTAAATTGCAAAGCCGTGGGGGTGAAGGATTCAACGCTCATGCTGATAATCTCCCGGCGTAGCGCCGCCATATGCGTAATGGCCGGTATTATCCGCTTCTCCTAGAAAAGCGGTCAACTATTATGGGGAACAGTGGCAAGCTTCAAGCTATTAGCGTCAAGCTTGGCGCTGATAACTTGAAGCTTGCCGCTGCCCTTAAGGCAACATACCCGCGTGGGACAGGCCCAACTTCTCATCCAGACCGAACAGGATGTTCATGTTCTGCACCGCCTGGCCCGATGCGCCCTTGACCAGGTTATCAATCACCGACAGCACCACCACCAGGTCGCCATCCTGCGGACGATGCACCGCAATCCGGCATACGTTGGCACCGCGCACGCTGCGGGTTTCCGGATGGCTGCCTGCTGGCATCACGTCGACGAACGGCTCGTTGGCGTAACGCTTTTCGAACAATGCCTGCAGGTCTACCGAGCGGTCGACAACGGTCGCGTACAACGTGGAATGAATCCCACGGATCATCGGCGTCAGGTGCGGTACGAAGGTCAGACCCACGTCCTTACCCGCAGCACGGCGCAGCCCCTGACGAATTTCAGGCAGGTGGCGATGCCCTTTGACCGCATAAGCCTTCATGCTCTCCGATGTCTCGGAGTACAGCGAGCCCACCGCAGCACCGCGACCGGCGCCGCTGACGCCCGACTTGCAGTCCGCGATCAAACGCGAGGCATCCGCCAAGCCGGCTTCCAGCAGCGGCAGAAAACCCAACTGGGTCGCAGTCGGGTAGCAACCCGGCACAGCAATCAGGCGCGCCTGCTTGATCTGCTCACGGTTGACTTCCGGCAAGCCGTACACAGCCTCCCCCAGCAACTCCGGCGCGCCGTGCGGCTGGCCGTACCACTTGGCCCACTCATCGGCATCCTGCAGGCGGAAGTCCGCGGACAGATCGATAACCTTGGTGCCCGCCGCCAGCAGCTCACCGGCCAACGCGTGCGCAACCCCGTGCGGCGTGGCGAAGAACACCACATCACAGGCGCCCAAGGTGTTGATGTCAGGCACACTGAACGCCAGGCCGTCGTAGTGGCCTCGCAGATTCGGGTACATATCGGCCACGGCCAGGCCAGCCTCGGAGCGTGAAGTGATGACCACCACCTCAGCCTGCGGATGCTGGGCCAACAGACGCAGCAATTCGACACCGGTGTAACCCGTGCCGCCGACGATACCGACCTTGACCATAAACCTGCCCTCAACGAACCCACTGGAAAGCCGTCGATAATAGGGGCCGCATCGTCCTGCGACAACCGCCAACGTGACGTATGGGCGCATGAACTACTACTATCTTGGCTACCGTGAACCTGGGAATAACTAAAAATGCTTTATCTATGGGTCAAAGCCTTTCATATCGTCAGCATCGTCTGCTGGTTTGCCGGGCTGTTCTACCTGCCACGCCTGTTCGTTTATCACGCACAGAGCGAAGACACCGTCAGCAAGGAGCGTTTCAGCGTCATGGAGCGCAAGCTG
The DNA here is from genome assembly GCF_034043515.1 of Pseudomonas sp. MUP55. Taxonomy (NCBI): domain Bacteria; kingdom Pseudomonadati; phylum Pseudomonadota; class Gammaproteobacteria; order Pseudomonadales; family Pseudomonadaceae; genus Pseudomonas; species Pseudomonas sp. MUP55. The sequence goes on from NZ_CP138214.1 coordinate 5,315,548, forward strand.
TACCGCGGCATCATGGGCCCGGCGATGGTTGCCACGCTGGTCTTCGGCATCTGGATGCTGGCGCTCAACCCCGGCATCTTCCAGTCGGGCGCGTGGATCCACGCCAAGCTCACCCTGGTCGTTCTGCTGATCGGTTACCACCACATGTGCGGAGCCCAGGTGAAACGCTTCGCCCGTGGCGAAAACACGCGCAGCCATGTCTTTTATCGCTGGTTCAATGAAGTGCCCGTTCTGATATTGCTGGCTATCGTAATTTTGGTCGTGGTCAAACCGTTTTAACGTCACTTACTCGGGGAACCTCCAATGTCGCTGCCTGCCCTGCTTGAACAACGTCTGCGCCTGCCGGTGGTGGCTGCGCCGATGTTTCTGATTTCCAACCCGCAACTGGTGTTGGCCTGCTGCCGTAACGGAGTCGTCGGCAGTTTCCCGGCGCTCAACCAACGGGAAAGCAGCGGCTTCAAGGCCTGGCTGGAGGAAATCGAAGCGGGCCTGGCGCTGCTGGATAACCCCGCGCCCTATGCCGTGAACCTGATCGTGCACAACAGCAACCCACGGCTGGAAGCGGACCTGGCGATCTGCGTGGAACACAAAGTGCCCATCGTCATCACCAGCCTCGGCGCGGTGAAGGAACTGGTCGATGCCGTGCACAGCTATGGGGGTCTGGTATTTCATGACGTCACCACGCGTCGCCATGCGGAAAAAGCCGCTGAAGCGGGCGTCGATGGCTTGATTGCAGTCGCCGCCGGCGCGGGTGGTCACGCGGGCACCTGGAGCCCCTTCGCGCTGGTTGCCGAGATACGCCAGTTCTTCGACAAAACCTTGCTGCTGGCCGGCTGTCTCAACCACGGCCGGGAAATTCTCGCCGCCCAACTGCTTGGCGCGGACCTGGCGTATTTCGGTACGCGCTTTATCGGTACCACCGAAAGCCAAGCACCGGATGCGTATAAAGAGATGCTGCTCACATCGCGCGCCGCCGACATCGTGCACACTCCGGCTGTTTCCGGCGTACCTGCAAGCTTTATGCGTCAGAGCCTGGAAAATGCCGGATTTGATCTTGCTGCCCTTCAAGGAAAAGGTGAGGTCAATTTCGGCTCCAAGCTCAAACCGTTGAGTGATGAGGCCAAAGCATGGAAGACTGTATGGTCTGCCGGCCAAGGCGTCGGTGAGATCCATGATTTGCCCGGCGTGGATGAACTCGTTGCGCGCCTGGATGCGGAATACCGCAAGGCGCGCGAAACCGCGGCGCAATTGCGCTGGCCACGTTGACCCGAATGCCAGGCCTTCTGATTGGAAGGCCTGTATACCCCCTCCCTGATTAGTGACAAGGATGCCCGCATGAGCGACAGCCGTTTCAAGATTGTGTTTGATGGAGCCTTGCGCCCGGGTGTCGAAAGCACCACTGCCAAACTGAACCTCGCCGAGCTGTTCAAGAGCGATGTCGACGCGATCGAAAAACTTTTCACCGGCCGCCCGGTCGCGCTCAAGCGCGACCTGTCCCGCCCGGACGCCGAAACCTATCTCACCGCCCTGCAGAACGCCGGTATCGAGGCACGTATCGAAGCCGAACAACCGGTGGCGTTCAGCCTTGCCGAAACCCATGAAACCGGCTCGTCTGCCTCGGACTTCTCGCGCGCCCCCGCATCGCCTTATGCGCCGCCACGCGCCGCCGTCGGTGAGGACTTGCCGGAGCACTCCACGCTCAAGATCTTCACCATCCACGGGCGTATCGGCCGCCTGCGCTATCTCGCCTGGACACTGGCACTGACAGTCGCGATGCTTGTAGCTGCGGGCATCATCAGTACCGTGGGGTTCGCGGTGGCCACGGCCTCGCCAACGATCGCGATCATTCTCGGCTCCCTGCTGGGTTTCGCGCTGTTTATTGCAGCGGCCGTGGTAAGCGTGCAAATCGGTGTGCAGCGCCTGCATGACCTGGGCTGGTCTGGCTGGCTGTACCTGCTGAACCTGGTTCCACTGGTAAACAGCGTTTTTCCTCTTCTGCTGCTGGTATTGCCGGGTAACACCGGTGCCAACCAATACGGTGCCCCGCCTCCGCGCAACTCCACCGCCGTTAAAATCCTCGCGTCGTTGTGGCTGGCGTTTATCCCGTTGATCCTCATCATCGTGGTAACCCTGGGCATGAACGGCTACCTGGACCAGCTCGAAGCCAACATGGACAGCGGCTATGAAAGCAGCTCCATCACCACCGATGAAGATAGCGACCAAAGTGTCATCGTTGATGAAGACCCCGCGCAAAGTGCTGACGATGCGGCCGAACCTGTAGACTCTCCGGAACAGTGAAGAAACGCCCGCCGCCTGTGACGCCTCTGTCACAGGCCCGGCGGCGTTGCGATGGAGAAAGGCATGACCCGTTACGCTCTGATCACCGGTGCCTCCAGCGGTATCGGCCTGGCTTTGGCCGAAGCTCTGGCTCGACGTGGCCGCAGCTTGATTCTGGTGGCCCGCCAGCGTGATCAGTTGGAAAGCATTGCGATCGAATTGACTCAGCGTTTCGGCGTCGAGGTGCTGTTTCGTGCCTGTGATCTTGGCGAGCCGCTGCGGTTGTCAGGCTTTTTGCTGGAACTCGAAGAAGGTGAGCGGCAGATCGACCTGCTGGTCAACTGCGCCGGCATCGGCACCAGTGGGCCGTTCCTGGCCCAGGACTGGATGACCGAGCAGGACCTGATCGAAGTCAACATCCTCGCCCTCACTCGCATGTGCCATGCGCTGGGCAATGCCATGGCGCTGAACGGCGGCGGGCAGATCCTCAACGTGGCCTCGGTGGCGGCCTTCCAGCCAGGCCCGTGGATGAGCAGCTACTACGCGAGCAAAGCCTATGTATTGCACTTCTCCGAAGGCTTGCGCGAAGAATTGAAGACGTGCGGTATCAAAGTCTCGGTGCTGTGCCCCGGCCCTACGCGGACTGCCTTCTTCGGCACCGCGCAGATGGACACGGCGAAACTCGACCGCAGCCAACAGTTGATGAGCCCCGAAGAAGTCGCGCTCTACACGGTGCGTGCGCTGGAAAAGAACAAGGCGATCATCATTCCCGGGCGCCGCAACCGCTGGCTGACCTTCAGCCCACGCCTGAGTCCGCGCTGGCTGACCCGCAAAATTGCCGGCGCCATCAACAAGGCCTATTGCCCGCGTTGAACGCCTGAGTACACTCACCCTCACTTTCACAATGGAGAAACAGCTGTGGATACTCTGTTCACCAAGATCATCAACCGGGAAATACCCGCGAACATCATCTATGAAGATGACCAGGTACTCGCTTTCCACGATATCGCCCCGCAGGCGCCGGTGCATTTTCTGGTTATCCCGAAAAAACCCATTCGCACCCTCAATGACCTGACCGAAGACGACAAAGCCCTGGCCGGGCATATTCTGTTCACGGCCCAGCGCCTGGCAGTGGAGCAAGGCTGCGAAAAAGGCTTCCGCGTGGTGATGAACTGCAACGAAGACGGCGGGCAGACCGTTTACCACATTCACATGCATGTGCTGGGTCAGCGCCAGATGAACTGGCCGCCGGGCTGAGTGCACCGGGGCAAATTGACTCAGCGCAAACGCGCCGTCCTCTCTTGCGGTAAACTGGCCGCCGAGATTCTTCCCGGAGGTCAGCATGACTACCCAACGTCACTACTCGCCGATTGACCGTCTGTTACTGCAAGCCGATACGGCCATGCGTACGCTGCTGCCGTTCAGTGGCCAACCGTACCGTCCGTCACCCGCCATCGTGCAGCCAGACGCACAAATGAGCGAGACCGAGACCCGCCATGTCGCCGGCCTGATGCGCATCAACCATACCGGTGAAGTCTGCGCCCAGGCGTTGTACCAGGGCCAGGCCCTGACCGCCAAGTTACCGCAGGTACGCGCGGCGATGGAGCATGCGGCCGAGGAAGAGATTGACCACCTGGCCTGGTGCGAACAACGCATTCGCCAGCTGGGCAGTCATCCCAGCGTACTGAACCCGCTGTTTTATGGTTTGTCGTTCGGTATTGGCGCCGCTGCCGGCCTGATCAGCGACAAGGTCAGCCTTGGATTTGTCGCAGCGACCGAGCGCCAGGTCTGCAAGCACCTGGACGAACACCTTGAACAGCTGCCGGCCGAGGACGAAAAGTCCCGGGCCATTCTTGAGCAGATGCGCAGTGACGAAGAACACCACGCTGAAAGCGCACTGGATGCCGGCGGCTTCCGTTTTCCTGCGCCGGTAAGATTCGGCATGAGCATGCTGGCCAAGGTCATGACCAAGACGACTTACCGCATCTGAAGCATGAAGATCATTCCCACGCTCCGCGTCCCGCTTTCAGCACAAAATCCGGCACCTGCGCAAGGGTGACGCGGCGCGTCACGAGATGGATTCCCACGCAGAGCGTGGGAACGATCAACCGAGCTCGATGATCTCGTAATCATGGGTAATGGCCACACCAGCCGCGCCCAGCATGATCGACGCCGAGCAATACTTCTGCGCCGACAGCTCGATGGCCCGCTTGACCTGCGCTTCCTTCAGCGCCCGACCCTTGACCACGAAATGCATATGGATCTTGGTAAATACCTTGGGGTCTTCAGTCGCACGCTCGGCCTCCAGAAAGGCTTCGCAGCTTTCCACAGCCTGGCGGGACTTTTTCAGGATACTGACCACGTCGAAATTGCTGCAACCGCCGACACCCAGCAGCAGCATTTCCATCGGGCGTACACCCAGGTTACGGCCACCGGCTTCCGGCGGGCCGTCCATGACCACTACATGGCCACTGCCCGATTCACCGAGGAACATGGCTTCGCCCGCCCATTGGATGCGTGCCTTCATCGCCCAGACTCCACTGCTAAAAAAGGGTCGCCAGCTTAGCATAAGGCCCAGTAGCAGCAGCGCCCCGCATGAAAACGATCAATAACAGCGTTTGCCGGTGAAATACGCTAATCGAGTCAGAATGTGTCTGGTAAGCTGGCGCCAAATCAATGGCGCATTGCCATCGTTCGTACAGCGTGCCTCAATGCCGGCATCGCTGATAAAAACAAATCCAACCACATCATGCAGTTTTTCGGGATACAACCATGGTTGCTCTTACTCCCACACCCAAGATCAAGAATCTCGACAAGCTGCTGATGCATTGCCAGCGCCGGCGTCATCCGGCCAAGCACAACATCATCTGCGCGGGCGAGCGCTCCGAAACACTGTTCTTCATCATCAAGGGCTCGGTCACCATCCTGATCGAGGACGAAGACGGTCGCGAAATGATCATCGCCTACCTCAACACCGGGGATTTTTTTGGCGAACTGGGGTTGTTCGAACAGGCCGGCAAGGAGCAACAGCGCAGCGCCTGGGTGCGCACCAAGGTCGAATGCGAAGTGGCAGAGATCAGCTACACGAAATTTCGCGAACTGGCCCAACATGATCCGGACATCCTGTACGCCTTGAGCGGGCAGATCGCCCAGCGCCTGCGCGATACCACGCGCAAGGTCGGCGACCTGGCGTTCTTCGATGTGACCGGGCGTGTTGCTCGCTGCCTGCTGGAGCTGTGCAAGCAGCCCGACGCCATGACTCACCCCGATGGGATGCAGATCAAGGTCACGCGCCAGGAAATCGGGCGCATCGTGGGCTGTTCGCGGGAAATGGTCGGTCGCGTGCTCAAGGATCTGGAAGAGCGCAACCTGGTGCACGTCAAAGGCAAGACGATGGTGGTGTTCGGCACCCGTTAGCCTGGCAGGAAGCCTGCCAACATCTGACGGTACAGGGTGTCGAGCCGGCCGATCGCGTCCGGCACGGCAAAGACTTCGTGCAGCGCGATATGGCTCTCGGCGCGCACGCGCTGTTCCAGGCCACAGGCTTGATTGAAACGATTGACTGCCGCAATCAACTGATCACGATCGTTATCCAGCAATAAAGCACCGTGCACCAACCCTACCGGGCGACCACCGCTCTGCCGCCAGCGCTGGGCCGTGCCGACCATTTTGCGGCCGTTAAGATTGACGTTGTAACGACCGTCGCAGAACGCACCGTCGATTTCACCCACAGATGCCTCGCCGCCCAATTCAATCAGCAAGTCGCAGATAGGCTGGCACAAGCGCTGATAGCCGGTTTCGATACGACCTTGATCACCCTCACTGCGCGGCGGCGCGTAGACCAGGGCGATATTGACCGTGGCGGCGGACTGCGGCACCGGCTCGCCGCCGGTTTCGCGCAACAACACCGGCCAGCCGGCCTCTGCCGAAACCTGGCTGGCCGCTTCAAAGGCCGGCAATCGGCTCAAACGGCGCGGCATGACCAGGGCTTGATCGTTGGGCTGCCAGAACAACAGCCCGAATTCCCGCTCGCCCGCGCAGACGGCGGCCAGCAAGTCCTGCTCGGCGGCAAGGCCTGCTTCGACGGTCAACGACATGGGCTGAATCACTGGTCACCTACCTATCTGAACAAACACAAACCCAAATGTGGGAGGGGGCTTGCCTTAATGCCAGTCAGTTAAGCGTACACCACCGTCTGTAGGAGCGAGCTTGCTCGCGAAAAACGTCAACGATAACGCGTGCTGCCTGAATAAACGCGGTGCCTGTGAGTTCTTCGCGAGCAAGCTCGCTCCTACAAAAAGCCTTAACTGAGTGGCATTAGGGCTTGCCCCCTCCCACATTTTGATCACATTTCAAATCAGTTCAGTCGAGAGTCGAACCGCTGACCGCCACACCCCGCTCCGGGAAGAACAGACGCTGCAGTTCTGCCCCTGGGTTCTCGGCGCGCATGAACGTCTCGCCGACCAGGAACGAATACACTTCGCTGATTTCCATCAGTTCCACATCGGCACGGTTGACGATGCCACTCTCGGTGATCACCAGGCGGTCACGGGGAATGCGCGGCAGCAGGTCGAGGGTGGTTTCCAGGCTGACGTCGAAGGTGTGCAGGTTACGGTTGTTGACGCCTACCAGCGGTGTATCGAGGGTTTTCAGCGCGCGTTCCAGCTCGTCGCCGTCATGCACTTCGACCAATACATCCAGGCCGACACTCTTGGCCACGGCTGCCAGTTCGGCCATCTTCACGTCATCCAGCGCCGAAACGATCAGCAGCACGCAATCGGCGCCCAGGGCGCGGGCTTCGACGATCTGGTAGGGATCGACCATGAAGTCCTTGCGAATAACCGGCAACTTGCACGCGGCGCGTGCCTGCTGCAGGAACAGGTCGCAACCCTGGAAGTAATCGATATCGGTCAGTACGGACAGGCATGTCGCCCCACCCTTCTCATAGCTGACGGCGATTTCCTGCGGCACGAAGTGTTCGCGGATCACGCCTTTGCTCGGGGAGGCTTTCTTGATCTCGGCGATCACCGCCGGCTGCTTCTTCCTGGCCTGATCGAGCAAGGCCTTGGCAAATCCTCGCGGGGCATCGGCCGCTTTTGCTTGGGCTTCCAGCTCGGCCAGGCTCACGCGGGCGCGGCGCTCGGCGACCTCTTCGGCCTTGCGCGCCAGGATTTTCTCCAGAACGGTCGGAACACTCATGCTTCATTCTCCATCTTGAATACGGCGGTGAATGCTCCGAGTTCTTCGAGTTTCTCGCGAGCCAGACCGGTGTGCAGCGCATCGTGGGCCAAGGCGACACCTTCTTTAAGACTATAGGCGTGGTCGGCTGCATAAAGTGCCGCGCCAGCATTCAGCACAATCATTTCCGCAGCTTTCTGACCGTTCTCGGTCTTGCGCCGGCCCAACGCATCGCGGATCAATTCCAGCGAGGCCGCCGGACTTTCCACTGCCAGGCCGTGCAGACTCTGGCTCTTCATGCCCAGGTCCTCAGGCTCGACCCAGTACTCTGTGACCTGGTCATTCTTCAACTCCGCCACGAAGGTCGGTGCCGCCAGGCTGAATTCGTCCAAGCCATCTTTGGAATGTACCACCAGCACGTGCTTGCTGCCCAAGCGCTGCAGCACTTCGGCCAACGGTCGGCAGAGCGCTTGGCTGAATACGCCGACGACCTGATGCTTCACACCGGCCGGATTCGTAAGCGGGCCGAGCATATTGAACAGGGTACGCAGGCCGAGGTCCTTGCGCGGGCCGGCTGCGTGCTTCATCGCACCGTGGTGGGACTGGGCAAACATGAAGCCAATGCCGACGCTGTCAATGCAGCGTGCCACCTGTACCGGCGTCAGGTTCAGGTAGATGCCGGCAGCTTCCAGCAGGTCGGCGCTGCCGCTTTTGCCCGAAACCGCGCGGTTGCCGTGCTTGGCCACGGTGCAACCCGCCGCCGCAACCACAAACGAGGACGCCGTCGACACGTTGAAGATGTTCGCACCGTCTCCGCCGGTGCCGACCACGTCAACCACGCCGGCGAGAGTCTTGAGTTCGACCTTGTCCGCCAGCTCGCGCATCACCGACACGGCGCCGACGATTTCGTCGATGCTTTCGCTCTTCATGCGCATGGCCATCATAAAGGCGCCGATCTGCGCGTCGGAGCATTGACCGGTCATGATCTCGCGCATCACATCGCTCATTTCAGCGGTGCTCAAATCCAGGTGGCCGACGATACGACCCAGGGCAGTCTTGATATCCATGGAAAGTCCTTAGCGCGTGCCGCCGCTCTGCTTGAGAAAGTTGGCGAACAGCTCGTAGCCCTGCTCGGTCAGGATCGATTCAGGGTGAAACTGCACCCCTTCGACATTCAGTGTTTTGTGGCGCAGGCCCATGATCTCGTCGACCGAGCCGTCCTCCAGCTGGGTCCAGGCCGTCAGTTCCAGGCACTCGGGCAGGGTGTCGCGCTTGACCACCAACGAGTGATAACGGGTCACGGTCACAGGCAGGTTCAAGCCGTGGAACACACCCAAGTCCTTATGGAACACCGGGCTGGTCTTGCCGTGCATCACCTGGCGCGCACGCACCACGTCACCGCCAAATGCCTGGCCAATGGACTGATGGCCCAGGCATACGCCCAGAATCGGCAGCTTGCCGGCAAAATACTGAATGGCTTCCAGCGAGATACCCGCTTCGGTCGGCGTGCACGGGCCAGGCGAAACCACGATGCGTTCCGGGTTCAGCGCGGCGATCTGCGCAACGGTCAGTTCGTCGTTGCGCACGACCTTGACCTCGGCACCCAACTCGCCCAGGTACTGCACAACGTTGTAGGTAAAGGAATCGTAGTTATCAATCATCAGCAACATGTGGGGTCAAACCTCTTGAATTCACTGATTTCGAATGACCGCCTTCCAGGCGTGTGGCCCGCTGTCAGACGCACGTTCCGGTTGCCGGGGTAAGCCGGCAAGGGGCGTCAGACAAGGGTGCAGAAGGCAAATCGGTACAGGTCCGGCCAGGCCGGCAGAGAAAAATGTCAGGCGCGCCAACGCCAACGGGCGTGTGCCTTGACTACTCGCATCAAGAGTTTGCTGATGATCAACACGGGGAGGGTCTCATTCATACGTTCAGGCACAGTAACGTAGCCTCGCCAGCGGTGCAATATGGCGCCGCAAATACGGGGAAAACTGCCTGACTGATAATTGGCGTCAAAACTTTCAGAACAGTTTAGGCAGCGCTACAGTCTCTTGTGCAGACAAAAACAAAATCATGGACGGACTCATGCTCAAGACTTCGTATTTCACCCCTCTCGCCGGTTGCTTGTTGGCACTGGCCTGCTCTCAGGCCCTTGCAGCCCCCTCGCCCTATTCGACCATGATCGTATTCGGTGACAGCCTGGCTGATGCAGGAACATTCGCCGACCCCGGCGCACCCGGCTCGACCTATCGCTTTACCAACCGCACCGGCCCACGGTATTTCGACGGCAGTGGCGAAAGCACTTCGCTGATTTCCTCGACTTTGCTGGGCAACAAACTGGGTGTCGCTCCTGGCGACCTGAATGCATCCACCTCGCCGGCGCGCGCGGCGCAAGGTCAGGCTGACGGCAGCAACTGGGCGGTGGGTGGGTACACCACCGCGCAGGTCCTTGACTCCATCACCGGAAACTCGACCGTCACCAACGCCGATACCGGCGACGTGCTGCGTACCCGCCCCGGCTATCTGGCAGCGACGGGCGGGCGGGCCGACCCCACGGCGCTGTATTTCCTCTCGGGTGGCGGCAACGACTTTCTCGATGGCCTGGTGCTCGACGCGCCGAGCTCGGCTGCCGCTGCCGGCCGCCTGGCTGACAGCGCCCAGGCCCTGCAACAGGCAGGCGCCCGCTATGTGATGGTGTGGATGCTGCCAAACCTGGGCCTCACGCCCGCCGTCAATGGCACCCCGCTCCAGGGCCCCACCACGGCGTTGAGCAATGTGTTCAATCAAACCCTGGTGCAGCGCCTGTCGCAGATCGATGCACAGATCATCCCGCTGAACATTCCGCTGCTGCTCAATGAAGCCTTCGCCGACCCCGGGCGCTTCGGCTTTGCCACTAACCAGAACCTGAACCAGACGTGCTTCAGCGCTGCCGCGTGCAGAAACCCCGTGTATGGCGTCGGCGGTACCAATCCAGATCCTACCAAACTGATTTACAACGACACCGTTCACCCCACCGAAGCTGGCCAGCGGTTGATCGCCGACTACGCCTATTCGCTGCTCGCCGCCCCGTGGGAAATCACCCTGCTGCCGGAAATGGCCCAAGGCACGTTGCGCGCCCACCAGGATGAGTTGCGCAACCAATGGCAGGCAGACAGCGGCAACTGGCAAGCCGTCGGCCAATGGCGAGCGATCGTGGCGGCAGGCGGCCAGCGCCTGGATTTCGATGACCAGAACAGCTCGGCCAGCGGTGATGGCAGTGGCTACAACCTCAACATCGGTGGCAGCTACCGGCTCAACGAGGCCTGGCGCGTGGGTGTTGCTGCGGGCCTGTACCGCCAGACACTGGAAGCCGGCGCCAGCGATTCGGACTACAAGCTCAACAGCTACATGGGTACGGCGTTCGCCCAATACCAGCAGAATCACTGGTGGGCCGATGCCGCCTTGACCGGCGGCAAGCTGGACTTTGACAACCTCAAGCGCAAATTCGCCCTGGGCGTCAGCGAGGGTTCGGAAAAAGGTGACACCGATGGCTGGCTCTGGGCCTTGAGTGGTCGCGTGGGCTACGACATCGCCGCGCCGGGCAGCGACTGGCACCTGTCGCCGTTCATCAGCGCCGATTACGCGCGGGTCGAAGTGAACGGCTACTCGGAAAAAGACAACCGCTCCACCGCCCTGACCTTCGATGACCAGCAGCGCGACTCCAAGCGCCTGGGCGTGGGCTTGCAAGGCAGCTACCGCATCACCCCACAAACCCAGGTGTTCGGTGAAGTGGCCCATGAGCATGAGTTCGAGAACGACACCCAGAAGGTCAAGCTCTCGCTCAACAGCGTGCCAGGGCTCGACTTCAAGCTGGACGGGTACACGCCGCGCAGCAATTCGGACCGATTGAGCCTTGGGGTGAGTCACAAACTGACGCAGGAACTGGCGCTAAGGGCGGCGTACAACGTGAGGAAGGATGACAATCTGACCCAGCAAGGGGTCAGTGTTGGTGTAAGCCTGGATTTCTAACGGAACCTTACAACCCACACAAAACCCATGTGGGAGGGGGCTTGCCCCCGATAGCAATGTGTCAGTCTCAGCATCTCAAACTGACCCACCGCTATCGGGGGCAAGCCCCCTCCCACATTTTGATCTACATCTGACTTCAGCTTTGCGGCGTTTGCTCAGCCAACGCCACCGCACGGAACATCGCCCGGCGCTTGTTCAAGGTTTCTTCCCATTCAAGGGCCGGTACCGAGTCAGCCACAATTCCGCCGCCGGCCTGCACATGCAGCTCGCCGTCCTTGATCACCGCTGTACGGATGGCAATTGCGGTGTCCATGTTGCCGTTCCAGGCGAAATACCCCACCGCCCCACCGTAGACGCCACGCTTGACCGGCTCCAGCTCGTCGATGATTTCCATCGCGCGAATCTTCGGCGCACCCGACAAGGTACCGGCCGGCAGAATGGCGCGCAGCGCGTCCATCGCGGTCAAACCAGCCTTCAGCTCACCGGTGACGTTGGACACGATGTGCATCACGTTGGAATACCGCTCGATGACCATCTTTTCGGTCAACTTCACCGAACCGATTTCCGAGACACGCCCCGTGTCGTTACGCCCCAGGTCGATCAGCATCAGGTGCTCGGCGATTTCCTTGTCGTCGCTCAACAGGTCTTCTTCCAGCGCCAGGTCCGCTTCTTCGGTGGCGCCACGCGGGCGCGTACCGGCGATCGGGCGCACGGTGATCAGGTTGTCTTCGACACGCACCAGCACTTCCGGCGAACTGCCCACCACGTGGAAGTCACCGAAATTGAAGAAGTACATATACGGCGTCGGGTTGAAGCAGCGCAGCGCGCGGTACAGATCAATCGGCGCCGCCTTGAAGTCGATGGACATCCGTTGCGACGGCACGACCTGCATGCAGTCGCCCGCCAGGATGTATTCCTTGATGGTATCGACCGCCCGCTCATAGTCCGCCTGGGTAAAGCTGGAGCGAAACACCGGGTCGGCGGCGGGTGGACGGCTGAGGTCCAGGCCACGGCGCGGCGTGATCGGCTGGCGTAGCTTTTCCAGCAGCGCTTCGAGGCTGGCCTGGCCCTGCTCGAAGGCGTCCGCCTGGGAAGGGTCGGCCAGTACAATTGCATGCATCTTGCCGGCCAGGTTGTCGAACACCACCACCGCGTCGGAGACCATCAGCAGAATGTCCGGCACGCCCAGCGGGTCCGGATTCGGGCATTTGCCCAATCGCTGCTCCACGTAGCGCACGCAGTCATAACCGAAATACCCCACCAGACCACCGTTGAAACGCGGCAGGCCGGGGATGGTCGGCACGTTGTAGCGCGCCTTGAAGGCTTCGACGAAGGCCAGCGGGTCTTCTACGTCATGGCTTTCGATCTCGATACCGTCAAGGGTGACGCTCACATGATGGTCGTGCACCCGCAATACTGTGCGGCACGGCAGGCCGATGATCGAATAACGGCCCCACTTCTCGCCGCCCTGTACCGACTCCAGCAGATAGGTGTTCGGCTCGTCGGCCAGTTTCAGGTAGATCGACAGCGGTGTGTCGAAGTCGGCCAGGGTTTCACGGGCCATGGGGATACGGTTGTAGCCGGCAGCGGCCAAACGCAGGAATTCTTCGCGGATCATCAGGTGCCTCGTGGTGTGAGGGTCAATCGGTCAGGTAGGCAAACGTGCCGCCGAGCGGCGAGGATCAGTCAGGCGCGCCAACGCCAGCGGGCCAGGGCCTTGATGACTTTCATCCAGAGTTTGCGAGTGACCACCACGATGGCATTTCCAGAAGGGGACGGGTCGATGTCGGGCAACGTTATCTCAGCGCCCGCGCCCAGGCAACCGGGGATTAACAGGCGCAGGTCGTCGATGACCAGCGCCGGCGATTCTTCTGCAATCGGACGGCCGTGGTTGTAGCCGTAGCTCAAGGCCACGCACTGCACCCCAGCAGCTTTTGCCGCCAGCACATCGCTGCGTGAATCGCCGACGAACAACGATTGGGACGCCGGAATATTCGCCATTTTCATCACGAAGAACAGTGCCGCCGGGTCGGGCTTCTTCTGCGGCAGGGTATCGCCGCCGATGATCCAGCGAAAATACCGGCCGATCTTCATCTGGTCCAACAGCGGCGCGACGAAGCGCTCCGGCTTGTTGGTGATCAAGGCCATTTCCACGCCCTGCTTGCTCAACCACTTGAGGGTGTCACGCACGCCGGGATACACCACCGTCAGTTCGTGGCTGCTTTCATAGGCGGCGTTGAACAACTCCAGGGCGCGTTCGGCTTCCACTTCATCCACGCCGGTGGCGTCGATGTTGCCGGCCAACGCCCGCCGCACCAACATCGGCGCGCCGTTGCCGACCCATTCGCGCACCGCCTCGATCCCCGCAGGCTTGCGCCCCAGTTTGAGCAGCATCTGGTCCACCGCCGCCGCCAGGTCGGGTACCGAGTCGATCAAGGTACCGTCCAGATCGAACATCACCAGCCGTGGCAATTTGCCGGGGAACAACTGCTCAAAGCCGCTCATGGACGCGCCAGCGCCAGTTCGGCATGCATCTTGGCGATCACTTCCTGGTAATCCGGGGCGTTGAAGATCGCCGAGCCGGCCACGAAAGTGTCGGCGCCAGCCGCCGCGATTTCACGGATATTGTTCACGTTGACCCCGCCGTCGATCTCCAGGCGGATATCGCGGCCCGACGCATCGATCAGCGCCCGCGCTTCGCGCAGCTTGTTCAGGGTACCGGGAATGAACTTCTGCCCGCCAAAGCCTGGGTTGACGCTCATCAGCAAGACCATGTCGACCTTGTCCATCACGTACTCCAGCACGCTCAAGGGCGTCGCCGGGTTGAACACCAGGCCCGCCTTGCAGCCGCCCTCGCGGATCAACTGCAGGGTACGGTCGACGTGCAGCGTGGCTTCAGGGTGGAAGGTGATGTACGTCGCGCCGGCGTCGATGAAGTCGCCGACGATGCGGTCCACCGGGCTGACCATCAGGTGTGCGTCGATGGGCGCGGTGATCCCGTACTTGCGCAGCGCCGCGCACACCATCGGGCCGATGGTCAGGTTGGGCACGTAGTGGTTGTCCATGACGTCGAAGTGCACGAAGTCGGCACCGGCGGCCAATACCTTGTCCACTTCTTCGCCCAGGCGGGCGAAGTCGGCGGAGAGAATCGATGGAGCAATGACGAAGGGCTGCATGACGCACCTTTTTTGAGCTAAATCACGATGGCGCGCATTGTATACCTCATGCTTTGCCCTGCGCACCGTGACCTCACTCAACGGCTAGTACGCAGCGCGGTAGATTTTCTCGATATCGGCCGCGCTGAGCTGGCGCGGGTTGTTGCGCATCAGGCGCTCGATACCCGCAGCCTCGGCCGCCATCGCCGGGATAGCCGCCTCAGGCACGCCGAAACTGCGCAGGCCCGAAGGAATCTCGACCGCGGCGCACAGGCGCGCCATCGCCTCGACGGCCTGGTCGGCGGCTTCATTGACGCTCAGCGCGCTGACATTCACGCCCATGGCCTGGGCAATGTCGCGCATACGCTCGACACAGGCCAGCTTGTTCCAGTGCATCACATAGGGCAGCAACAATGCGTTGCTCACGCCGTGGGCAATGTTGAAACGGCCGCCCAGCGGGTAGGCCAGCGCATGCACCGCGCCGACACCGGCGTTCCCGAAGGCCATGCCGGCCATCAGGCTGGCGGTGGCCATATCGTCACGGGCCTGCAGGTTGACCGGGTTGGCGTAAGCCTTGGGCAATGCGCCAGCAATCAGCTTGATCGCGCCAATCGCCAAGGCATCGGTGATCGGCGAGGCGTTCAGCGACAGGTAGGACTCAATGGCATGCACCAGCGCGTCGACGCCACTGGCGGCGGTGACGCTGCGTGGGCAGGTCAGGGTCATTTGCGGGCTGATCAGCGCGACATCCGGCAGCAGGTAGTCGCTGACGATGCCTTTTTTCAGCTGTGCAGCCTTGTCGGAAAGAATGGCCACATTGGTCACCTCCGAGCCGGTGCCGGCGGTGGTGGGGATTGCAATCAGCGGCGGGCCCTTGCGCGGCACCTGGTCGACACCGAACAAGTCCGCCAGCGCGCCGTGGTAACCGGCGTAAGCGGCCACGCTCTTGGCGATGTCGATGGCGCTGCCGCCGCCCAAGCCGATCAGGCCGTCATGCCCGCCCTCGCGGTAGGCTTGCATGCAATCTTCAACAATGGCGATTTCCGGGTCGGGCAGTACACGGTCGAAGATTTCGTACGCCCGCCCGCCCAGGTGCTCAAGCGCCAGTGCGACCGTGCCGGACTTGACCAGCACGGCATCGGTGACGATCAGCGGGTTGTCCACATCCAGGCGCGTCAACTCGGCGCCAAGTTGCTCAATGGCGCCAGCGCCGGTCAGCAGTTTGTGGGCGATCTTGAATGAGGAAGTACTCATGTGCGCGGCCTCTTATCGGTGTTGGGCTGGCACAAGAATAGCTGACCAAACCAGGTTGTCTGCCATTCAGCCACTGAATGGTCACAGAACCCTGTGGGAGGGGGCTTGCCCCCGATAGCAGTGTGTCAGTCAGCACATCTGAGACTGACACACCGCTATCGGGGGCAAGCCCCCTCCCACATGTTGATCTTCAACAGGCTTCAGATTTGGGCAGTGCGTAGCTTTTCGCTGCGCCCACGCAGCCATTCCAGGGTCAGTAACAGCACCACCGAGAACCCGATCAGCAAGGTCGCCGCCGCCGCGATCGTCGGGCTGAGGTTTTCGCGGATGCCGCTGAACATCTGCCTGGGCAACGTGGCTTGCTCCGGCCCGGCCAGGAACAGCGTCACCACCACTTCATCGAACGAAGTGGCGAAAGCAAACAGCGCGCCGGAAATCACCCCCGGCGCGATCAGCGGCAAGGTCACTCGGCGAAACGCGGTCAACGGTGATGCGCCCAGGCTGGCCGCCGCCCGCACCAGGTTGTGATTGAAACCCTGCAAGGTCGCCGACACGGTGATGATCACAAACGGCACACCCAGCACCGCATGCACCACGATCAGCGAGAAGAAGCTGTTACCCAGGCCCAGCGGGGCAAAGAACAAGTAGCTGGCCACGCCGATGATCACCACCGGCACCACCATCGGCGAAATCACCAGGGCCATTACCAAGGCCTTGCCGGGGAAGCTGCCACGGGTCAGGCCAATCGCCGCCAGCGTTCCGAACACCATGGCCAGCAGCGTGGCCGCTGGGGCGACGATGATGCTGTTCTTCAGCGCGCGCATCCATTCGGCCGACGCGAAGAAGTCCTGATACCACTGCAGCGAAAAGCCCTGCAACGGGTACACCAGGAAACTGCCGCTGTTGAACGACAGCGGGATGATCACCAGCACGGGCAGAATCAGGAACAGCAGGATCAGGCCACACAGAATCCGCAGGCTGTAAAACCACAGCCGCTCCACCGGGGACATATAAGGGCTCAGCATCGCAAGTCTCCTCAGCTCAGGCGCAGGCGGCTGGCGCCCACCAGCCGGTTGTAGATCAGGTACAGCAGCACCGTCGCCAGCAGCAGCAAGCCGCCCAACGCCGTGGCCATGCCCCAGTTGATGCTGGTGTTGGTATAGAAGGCCACGAAGTAGCTGACCATCTGGTCGTTCGGGCTGCCCAGCAAGGCCGGGGTGATGTAGTAACCAATCGCCAGGATGAACACCAACAGGCAACCGGCGCCGACACCGGCGTAGGTTTGCGGGAAGTACACGCGCCAGAAGCTGGCGAACGGGTGACAGCCCAGGGAAATCGCCGCACGCATGTACGTCGGCGAGATGCCTTTCATCACGCTGTAGATCGGCAGAATCATGAACGGCAGCAGGATATGCACCATGGAGATGTACACGCCGGTACGGTTGAACACCAACTCCAGCGGCGCGTCGATCAGGCCCATGCCCATCAGGGCGCTATTGATCAGGCCACCGGATTGCAGCAATACAATCCACGCCGCCACCCGCACCAGAATCGACGTCCAGAATGGCAGCAGTACCAGGATCATTAGCAGGTTGCTTTGGCGCGCCGGCAGGTTGGCCAGCAGGTAAGCCAGGGGATAGGCCAGCAGCAGGCAAATGACGGTGATCACCAGGCCCATCCAGAAGGTGCGGGCGAAGATATCTAGGTAGATCGCCTGGTCAGGCGTCGCCGGCGCGATTTCGCCGAGGTCGTCGATACGGTGATCGACGGCCGCCAGCAGGTAGTAAGGCGTCAGGTTGCTGGTATTGCGCCGGATCGCCTGCCAGTACGCCGGGTCGCCCCAACGCTCGTCGAGGCTTTCCAGCGCAGCTTTATAAGAAGCCGGCGCCTCGGTAAACGGCAGCGTCCGCGCGGTTTTGGTCAGCAGGCTGCGATAACCGGCCAGTTCCATGTTCAAGCGTTTGGACAGATCGCCCAACGTCTGGTTTTTGCGCGCTTCGCCCAAGTCTTCAGTGAGCGCCTGGTACACCGCCTCGCCGGGCAGGCCACGGCCATCCCAGGCGGTCACCGCCACCACCGTACGCGGCAAGCCGCCCACCACCTCCGGGTTACCGACGCTCTTGTAGAGCAGCGCGATGATTGGCACCAGGAACACCAGCAGCAAAAACAGCACCAATGGCGCAATCAAGGCCTGGGCCTTCCAGCGGTTGAGCCGCTCGGCACGGGCCAGACGCTGCTTGAGGGTGGGAATGGCGAGGGCCATGGCTGAACTCCGAATCTTGGAAAATGAACGCAATCCTTCACACACAAGACATCCCTGTGGGAGGGGGCTTGCCCCCGATAGCGGTGGTTCAGCCAGTACATGTGTCAGCTGACAGACCGTCATCGGGGGCAAGCCCCCTCCCACATGGGTTATTTAGCTGCCCAGGAATTGAAGCGCTGCTCAAGTTGCTCGCCGTTATCGGCCCAGAAGCTCACATCGATCTGCACCTGGTTGGCGATGTTTTCCGGGGTGGTCGGCATGTCCTTGAGCACGTCTTTGGCCAGCAACGGGACGGCCTGGGTGTTGGCCGGGCCGTAGGCGATGTTTTCGGAGTAGGTCTTCTGCTGCTGCGGCTGCACCGAGAAGGCGATGAATTTCTTCGCCGCTTCGGCGCGATCCTTGGCCAGGCCCTTTGGAATGGCCCAGGCATCGAAGTCGTAGATGCCGCCGTTCCACACCACTTTGAGGTTGCTTTCCTTCTGCACGGCGGCGATGCGGCCGTTATAGGCAGAGCTCATCACCACGTCGCCCGAAGCGAGGTACTGCGGCGGTTGTGCACCGGCTTCCCACCACTGGATCGAGGCCTTGAGTTCATCAAGCTTCTTGAACGCACGGTCCTGACCGTCTTTGCCGGCCAGCACCGTGTAGACGTCCTTGGGCGCTACGCCGTCGGCCATCAAGGCGAATTCCAGGGTGTACTTGGCGCCTTTGCGCAGGCCACGCTTGCCGGGGAATTTCTTGGTGTCCCAGAAATCCGCCCAACTGGTGGGTGCGGAGGCCAGCTTGTCGGCGTTATAGGCCAATACTGTCGACCATACGAAGAAGCCTACACCGCACGGCTGGATCGCGCCTTTGACGTAGTCGGCGGTGTTGCCGAACAGTTTCGGGTCCAGAGGCTCGAACATGTCTTCGTCGCAGCCACGGGAGAGTTCAGGCGACTCCACCTCCACCAGGTCCCAGGACACGCTCTTGGTGTCGACCATGGCTTTGACCTTGGCCATCTCACCGTTGTATTCACCCGCGATGATCTTGCCGTTGCCCGCGCTTTCCCACGGTGCATAGAAGGCCTTGACCTGGGCCGCCTTGTTCGCGCCGCCAAAGGAGACGACGGTCAGGTCCGGGCCTGCCATGGCCTGTGCCGCGCCCATCAAGCCGATAGCCAGGGCCGAAAACTTAAGGGATCTCAACATTGTTGTGCTCTCCACGTGCAGGGTTGGTGAAGCCAGGGGGCGATCAATTCGCCTCTAGAAGTGGGTCGAGTGCGCGAACGTGCTCGACTTGCCAGCCAATCGGTACTACGTCGCCGACCGCCAGGGCCGGGTCCAGCTCGGCGATCGGTTGTTTCACGAAAAAATCGCTCTTGCCGCAGACTTCCAGGCGCACGCGCACGTGGTCGCCCAGGTAGATGAACTCCGCCACTCGCCCGGAAAAGCGGTTGATGCAGCTGTCACTCGCGCCGTTGAGGCTGACGCGTTCCGGACGCACCGACAAAGTGACCGGGCCGCCGACCTGGCCGACGTTCACCGCCAGCGCCTCGACCTTCTCGCCCCGCGCCAGCTCCACCACACAGCGCTCGCCGGTGTGGCTGTACAGGCGGCCATTGAGGCGGTTGTTTTCGCCGATGAAGTTGGCCACGAAGGTGTTTTTCGGTTCTTCGTACAGGGTGCGCGGCGCAGCGATCTGCTGGATTTCGCCCTGGTGGAACACCGCCACGCGGTCGGACATGGTCAAGGCTTCGCCCTGGTCGTGGGTCACATACACCACGGTGACGCCGAGCCGCTGGTGCAGGTGCTTGATTTCCATCTGCATGTGTTCGCGCAGTTGCTTGTCGAGGGCGCCGAGGGGTTCGTCCATCAGCACCAGTTGCGGCTCGAACACCAGCGCCCGGGCCAATGCCACCCGCTGTTGCTGGCCCCCGGACAATTGCGCCGGGTAGCGCTGGGCGAAGGCGTCGAGCTGAACCATGCTCAGTACGCGCTTGACCCGCTCACTGATGTCGGTCTTGCTCAAGCCGCGCACAGACAAGGGGAATGCCAGGTTTTCGGCCACGGTCATATGCGGAAACAAGGCGTAGTTCTGGAACACCATGCCGATATCACGCTTGTGCGGCGGCACGTTGTTGATCGAGCGCCCGGCCAGCTGGATTTCACCGGCGGTGGGCGTTTCAAAGCCGGCCAGCATCATCAGGCTGGTGGTCTTGCCCGAACCGGACGGCCCGAGCAGGGTGAGGAACTCGCCCTTGCGAATCTCCAGGTTGAGGTCTTTGACGATCAGGTTCTCGCCATCGTAGCTTTTCTGCACGCCACGAAAGCTGACCAGCACATCATTTGAATCCGCCTCGCTCATACCCGCACCTTTGTATTTTGGACTGCTGTGACACAAGCGTAGTCCAGCCGCGAGCCCCCGGAAATCGGGGGCTGAGAGAGAATCGCATCAGCTGGATGGAAGGTTCGGGGTAGGGATCGCCCTACACGGATGGCGGGCATGGGACAGTGCAGCTGCAAGCGGCGAGCTGCAAGCGGCAAGAACAGGCTCGGCGTCGTTTTTGAGGTGTCGCTGATGGATACGCCGCTACAGCAGCTTGTGTTCCATGGCGTACTTCACCAGCTCGGCCAGGGAGGTGATATTGAGCTTTTGCATCAAGCGCGCCTTGTGGGTGCTGATGGTTTTGCTGCTCAGGGCCAGTTGCAGGGCGATGTCATTGACGTTAGCACCCTGGGCCAGACGTTCGAACACCGAGAACTCGCGTTCCGACAGCAGTGAATGCAACGGCCGCGAGTCCGTCAGGCCGACTTCGAAGACCATGCGGTCGGCCAGGTCCGGGTCGATATAGCGCCCGCCCGCTGCCACCTTGCGAATCGCCATCAGCAGCAGTGCCGGGTCGCTGTCCTTGGTGGCATAACCGGCGGCGCCAACCTTCAGGGCTCGGGCGGCCATTTGCGCTTCATCGTGCATGGACAGCACCAGGATGGCCGGCGGATTATTCAGCGCACGAATGCGCGCGATGGCTTCCAGGCCATTCACGCCGGGCATGGAGATATCCAGCAGCACCACTTCGCAGGGCACATGGCGCAACGTCTCCAGCAACTGCTCGCCATTGCCCGCCTCACCCACTACCTGCAGGTCTTTGGCTAGGCCGATCAATTGCTTGATGCCTTCTCGGACAATGGTGTGGTCTTCGGCTACCAGTACGCGGATCACGGGGTTTTCCTTTTATTGTTATGCATTCAACGGCACCGAAACGCTCAGGGTGGTGCCCTCCCCCAACTCACTGACCAGGGATAACTGCCCGCCCATGATCAGTACCCGCTCACGCATGCCGACCAGGCCAAAGGATACCGGTCGCCCTTGCGCCTGCACGAAACCGATGCCGTCATCGCTGATGGTCAGGCGCAGGTCCGGGCCGTCCACCTCCAGCGTCAGCTCAACAGTGTGCGCCTGGGCATGGCGCATCACATTGGTCAGCGCCTCCTGCAGGATGCGGAACAGGCCGATGGCCTTGGCATCGCTGAGCACCGGCGAGTGTTCCGGGACCTTGACCAGGCAAGGAATCTGCGTGCGCGCCTCGAAGCGACGGGCCTGCCATTCAATGGCCGAGGCGATGCCGGCATCGAGGATCGGCGGGCGCAGCGCGGTGGCGACATCCCGCACCAGCTGGAAGAGCTGGGCGATCAGGCGCTTCATGCTGTTCAAGCGTTCGTTCAGGCCTGGGTCGAGTTGCGCATAGGCCAGTTCGCACATGGACGTTTCCAGTTTGAGTACGGTGAGCATCTGGCCGAGTTCGTCGTGCACTTCGCGGGCGATACGCGCCTTTTCTTCTTCGCGCACCGTTTCCAGGTGGGCCGACAATTCGCGCAACTGGGTCTCGCTCTGCAGCAAGGCGGCCACATAACGGCGGCGCTCGGTGACATCAGTCAGGTAGACCACCAGGTACTCGGCCTCGGCAAAGCGCAGAAAGCTCAAGGACACATCGGCGGGCAGGATACTGCCGTCGGCGCGCAGGCAATCGGTGGCGAAAGTCTGCGCGCCCTCTTCACTGGCACGCGCGCGTTTCCACAAGTTGAGCCAGCGGTCCATGCTCAGGGCCGGGTCGAAGTCGATCAGCGGCCGCTCGATCAACGCGCCAGGGCCATAGCCGAGCATGCCTTCGGCGGCGCGGTTGGCATAACGCACATGACTGTCCCAGTTCACCCACAGGATGCCGACCGTACTTTGATCGATGGAAAACTGCGTCAACCGCAAGGCTTCGGCGCCGGCGGCGCGTGCGGCGCTCTCTTCCCGCGCCGCCAGCAGGTCGTGTTCCAGGCTGCGCTGCTGGCGACGCTGCCAGAACAACCCCGCCAGGCTGGCACACAGCATCAGCCCCAGCAGCAGGCTGAGGTTTTTCCACACGCTCATTGATTCCGACAAGCGCGGGTATTTGGGTTGCAGCCAGCGGCTGTGCAACTGGTCGAGGTCACGCGCGGGTATCGCCCGCAGGGCACTTTGCAGGATGCTCGCCAGTTCCGGCCATTCGCGCCGCGTGGCCACCCGCAACAGCTGCGGCAGGCCGATATCGCCGACCACCGCCAGCTCGGCGAACTCCGCCTCGCCCGACAACCGGCTCAGTTGCGCCTCATCCACCACCGCATAGCGTGCCTGCTGGCTCACCAGTAACTGCAGGGCCTGGCGCTCCATGGGCACGCCTTGCAGGTTGAGTTTGGGATACGTACTGCGCAGGTAGTCGGCCACCGCACTGGGCATGCGCACCGCGATGCGCGATTGTGCGTCGAGTTTTTCCAGCTCCACGGCGCCGCCGCCTTCGCGAACGCCGACGATACGCTGAGGCACACGCATATACGGGTCGCTGAACAACCACAGGCGCAAGCCAGCCGGGGTTTGCTGCAGACCGGGAGCCATATCCACCTCGCCTTCACGCACGGCGGCTTCAAGCTGTTCCTGATCAGGAAAATTACGCCAGGTCAGTTCGATGCCCAACGCCTTGGCCAGCCACTGCATCAACTCGACATTGGCCCCGGACAATCGCTGCAGCCGGCGGTCATATTGAGCATAAGGCGCCTGCAGCACCACGCCCACCCGCAACTGCGGGTGCAGCGCCAGCCACTCGCGCTGCTGCGCATTCAGTTGCGCCTGGGGAGCGGCGGGCGCAGGCGCGGCATTCGCCATCAAGGCCACACACAGGCAGCCGATAACCAGCAGGAAGCGAAAACCCATGATCCACGTCTCACATCACTGACAAATACTGATCAACCCATTAGGCTGCTGGAATCACTTCTGGCCGGGATTTAACGATGCCACCTCGAAACCGTTCGGCACTGCCAGCATTGTGCCTGTCGCTGCTATTTACCAGCGCCTTTTCTGTTCAAGCCGAAGACGCGCCTGCGCCAGCGGCCGAAAAACCCGCCGAGCGCCAGCCATTGCTCGAGCGCAGCCAGGCCGAAGCCAGCGCGCTCGAACGCCAGGTGGCGCAGCAGGAGCAACAACAACTCCAGGCCGGCAGCGATTCGTTCCTGGCCCTGTGGAAGCCCGCCAACAGCGCCGAACCCCAGGGCGTGGTGATTATCGTGCCAGGTGCTGGCGAAAATGCTGACTGGCCGCAAGCCATCGGCCCGTTGCGGCGTAAATTGCCGGATGCGGCCTGGGGCACCCTCAGCCTGTCATTGCCGGACGTCAATGTGGACACTTTGCCGCCACGCGTGATCGAACCGCCCAAGGCGGCGGTCGATACCAGCAGCAAAGACGGCAGCACGGTGGCCAAACCCGTCGAACAGGCCGCCAGCGCGGAAGCCGAAGGCACCGACCCGGCGGTGGTACCGGGCGCGGATGAACAGGACAAGACCGACGCCAAGCGTATCTTCGATCGGATCGATGCGGCCGTTGCCTTCGCCCAGACCCAGGGCGCGCGCAGCGTGGCACTGCTCGGCCATGGCACCGGCGCATGGTGGGCGGCGCGTTATCTGAACGAGAAACAACCCGCCCAGGTGCAGAAGCTGGTGATGGTGGCCGGGAAGACACCCGCCGCTCGCCAACCGGACCTGCTGCAATTGGCGCCGACGCTGAAAGTCCCCACCGCGGATGTGTTCTATCAAGACGGTGCGCAGGACGGCAAAAACGCATTGGCCCGCAGCCAGGCGGCCAAACGCGGCAAGAATGACGGTTACAAGCAGGTGCAACTCAAGGCGTTGCCCGGCAACGACGCCGCCGAGCAGGAACAGCTATACCGGCGAGTTCGCGGGTGGTTGAGCCCGCAGGCCGACAAAGGCTGAACACAGTGTCCGCCAATGCCACAAAACCACTGTGGGAGGGGCTTGCTCCCGATGGCGGTGTGCCAGTCGGTACATTTTAAACTGACAGACCGCTATCGGGGGCAAGCCCCCTCCCACATTGGATCGGTGCCAGGGCAGTCGCCTCAGCGAAAATCCCGTCGTTCGCGAATCAACGCATAGGCGTTGTGTAATTCACGGGTTCGTTCGGTGGCCTCGCGCACCTGCGCGGGGCTGGCGCCGCTGCCGGCGATCTTGTCCGGGTGGTGGCGGCTGAGCAGGCGACGATAGGCACGCTTGATCGCCGAGGGCTCAGCGGTCGCCGTCACCCCCAGAAGCCGCAGCGCTTCCTGATAGCCACCACTTCGATTGACCAATGGCTTGCGTGCTGGCGCGTAATCGGAGGCCAGGGCGCGGATTTGTTGCGGCGTCCAGCCCAGCCATTTGCCCCACAACTCAATCAGGTCACGCTCGGCATCATCCGCCCGACCGTCCGCCCAAGCCATGCGCCAGCAGGCACGTAAAACACCCTCGGCGGCATGGGGTTGCGCTTTGAGCACGCGCAAATAACTGCGCACCCGGTCGGTGCCGGACTTGCCTCGATTAAACGCCAGGATGGCCCGGCGCTGGGCCGGTTCGGTCATCTCCAGCGCGCGCATTTCCTGGCGCGCCTGCTGGATATGCCCATCCACAATCCGGCCATTGCTTTTGGCCAGGCGCCCCAGCAGCACGAACAGCAATTCATCGTTGCGCAACGCCGGGCGACCGCCGAGGCGTTCACGCAACTGTGCCCAACTGTGCAATTGCAGGCGCCGGTCCAGCGCCTGCCCCAGCAATGCACCCAACAAAGCCCCCGGAATACTGGCAATCGCAAAGCCAGCTCCGGCGCCGATCAGCGTCCCTGGCCACAACATCCTACGGCCTCGCTGTCAGCAAGGTTTCGACCTGCGCCAGACGCTCAAGCGTTCCGACATCAACCCAGCGTCCTTTCATGTGTTCACCCGTTACCAGACCTTTGGCCATCGCCGCCCGCAACAGCGGCGCCAGCTTGAAGGCACCCGCACTGCAACCCGCAAACAACTGGGGGTGCAGCACAGAAATGCCACTGAAGGTCAGGTTATCGGCACCCGGCGCCGCATCATGAAGCAACCCGTCGCTCAGATAGAAGTCGCCACCGCAGGGGTGATGCGCCGGGTTGTCGACCATCACCAGATGGGCCAGGCCCTGGAGCGGTCGCTTCAATTGACTGAAGTCGTAGTCGGTCCAGATATCCCCGTTGACCACCAGGAACGGCTCGTCCCCCAGCAAAGATAATGCCTGGAAAATCCCGCCGCCGGTTTCCAGCGGCTCGCCTTCGGCTGAATAGCGGATACGCAAGCCGAACTGGGCACCGTCGCCCAGGTAGCTTTCGATCTGTTCGCCGAGCCAGGCATGGTTGATCACAATCTCGCTGAAGCCAGCCTTGGCCAGCGCCTCGAGGTGATATTCGATCAGCCGTTTGCCGCCGGCCTGCACCAGCGGCTTGGGCGTATGCAGCGTCAGCGGGCGCATGCGTTCGCCCTTGCCGGCGGCCAGGATCATCGCCTTCATACGCAGGCCTCGGCCGGTTGGCGCAGGCTGGCGAGCAATTCGCCCAGGTCGCTCAACTCAGGACGGTCGGCGAGCACCGCTTCTATATAAGCAAAGAAGCGCGGCACATCGGCCAGGTAGCGAGGCTTGCCATCGCGATGGCAAATCCGCGCGAAGATACCGATGACCTTGAGGTGGCGCTGCACGCCCATCAGGTCGCTGGCGCGCAGGAAGTCTTCAAAATCGTCCTGCACGGGAATCCCCAGTTGCCCGGCGCGCTCCCAGTAGCCGCGCTGCCACTGGCGCACGCGAGCCTGGGGCCAACTGAGGAAGGCGTCCTTGAACAGGCAAGTGATGTCGTAGGTCACCGGGCCGTAGACCGCATCCTGGAAATCCAGCACGCCGGGGTTGACCTGGCTGATCATCAAGTTGCGCGGCATATAGTCACGGTGCACCAGCACCTTAGGTTGGGCCAGGGCACTGTCGATCAACAATTCGCTCGCGCGTTGCCAGAGGGCCTGCTGTTGAGTATCCAACTCGATACCCAAATGACGGCGTACGTACCATTCCGGGAACAATTCGAGTTCGCGCCGCAACAAGGCGACGTCATAGCTGGGCAGCGGCGCATCCATCGGCAATTGCTGAAAAGCCAGCAACGCGTCGATGGCGTCGGCAAACAATTGATCGGCGTTTTGCTCGTCAATCACGTCCAGGTAGGTTTTTCGACCCAGGTCATTGAGCAAAAGAAAGCCACGCGGCAAATCTTCTGCATAAATTTTTGGCACATTGATGCCCGATTTCGCGAGCAAATGCGCGATATCGACGAAAGGTTTGCAGTTTTCCTGGGGGGGTGGGGCGTCCATCACCACGAATGTATGCGCCCCGCCCTCCCACCGGAAGTAACGCCTGAAACTCGCGTCGCTGCTGGCCGCGGTCAATGTGGCCGGGGGTACGGCGCCCCAGTCCTGAGCGTTGAAGAGGATCGGCAACTGCTCATCCAGCCAGACTTCCAGCTGTTGTAAACGTAGATCGTGCTCGGGCATTACAAGGGTCTCCGACGGCGCTAGCCGTCAAGCGGGTCATGCTTTATTATCACGCATCTTTTTCAGACCATCGAGAGGCGTGCGGCCCACACCGCGGGCAGATGGCACGCAGGAAGCCCGGACTAATAAGATGGCATTGAAATCCCCCGCGTTTCGTAGAAAATTTCCGTTGCTGGTAACCGGCAGTCTGCTGGCCATGCAACCTTTCGCCACCTCATTCGTGGTCGCCGCGGAACAGTATGACTGCTCAGTCTCTGCTTCGGGTGCCTGGGATTGCGCGCCGAAGACCGCCGCCGCCCCATTGCCACCGCGCCCGGTGCATGACGGCTCTGCCGTCAGCTCGGCCAACAGCACGCCGCAAGGCGAGGCTGGCGGCAGCGTCGACGCCGAGCCCAAGACCATGCTGGTCACCGAAGCCAAGGGCCGAGGCCTGCGTTCGCGCAGCAAAGACTACAGCCACCTGGACTGGGTGCCTCGCGAGAAGCTGACCGCAGCGCAGCTGGCCGAAACCGGCCCTTACTGCGGCGGCGCCTACATCGAGCCGACTCGTCCTGGCATGAACGACAAGACGAACAAGAGCGATGCGCCGACCTTCATCGGTGCCAAGGCTTCTCGTTACGAGCAGGAACAGCAGGTCGCCACACTGGCCGGTGACGTCGTCATGCGTCAGGGCAGCATGCAGCTCGAATCCCAGGAAGCCAGCCTGTACCAGGCGGAGAACCGTGGCGAGCTCAACGGCAACGTGCGTCTGCGTGACAACGGCGCGCTGATCGTGGGCGACCATGCCCAGGTCCAGCTCGACACCGGCGCCGCCCAGATCGACAACGCCGAATACGTGATGCACAAGTCGCGCATCCGCGGTAACGCGCTGTACGCCAAGCGTGCCGAGAACGCGATCATCCGTCTCAAGGACGGTACGTACACCACCTGCGAGCCAGACAGCAACGCCTGGCAGCTCAAGGGCAACAACATCACGTTGAACCCGGCCACCGGTTTCGGTACGGCCACCAACGCGACGTTGCGGGTCAAGAACATCCCGATCCTGTACACCCCTTACATCTATTTCCCGATTGACGACCGTCGTCAGTCCGGCTTCCTGCCGCCAAGCTTCAGCACCGGCAGCGAGACTGGCTTTACGCTGGTGACGCCGTACTACTTCAACCTGGCACCGAACTACGACGCCACGTTGTACCCGCAATACATGACCAAGCGCGGCCTGTTGATGGAGGGCGAATTCCGCTACCTCACCAAGTCGAGTGAAGGGCAGTTTGGTGGGGCGTATCTGAATGATGACAGCGACGAGCGGGAGAAGCAGACCGACTCCGAAAAAACTCGCTATATGCTCAATTGGCAGCATCGGGGTGGGCTGGACTCGCGCCTGACGACACTGGTTGATTACACCAAGATCAGTGATCCGTTCTATTTCCAAGACTTGAAGTCGTATCAGGAAGGCGTGCAGAGCCAGGACTTCCTGAACCAGCAAGGTACTGTGAGCTACCGCGGCGATAGCTACCAGGCCGCCGTGAACTTGCAGTCGTACCAACTGGCGACGATTTCCCAGATCACTCCGTATGATCGTTTACCGCAAATCACATTAAACGGCACGCTCCCGTTTCAACCGGCAGGGCTGAACTTCGCTTATGAGACCGAAGCGGTTAGATTTGACCGCGACCTGCGCAGCGGCAGAGTTCTCGACAAGGATGGCGGCCCATTTGATCCTGTCACCGGCCTTTTGGGTGAAAGGCGCCTGGATGAGAACGTAACAGGTCTGACCCGCGCGAACGGTACCCGCCTCAACGTCGCGCCATCTGTCTCTTATCCGATGAATTGGTCCTACGGCTTTGTGACGCCGAAGTTGAAGTACGTCTATACCAAGTACGATCTTGATCTTGATGGTACCGGCAAGAGCCAAATGGCCGCTGCTGGTCAGACCTTTAAGAGCTCGCAGGACCGCGCAATACCTATCGCCAGTGTAGACAGCGGGCTTTACTTTGATCGCAAGACCAATTTGTTCGGTAAAGACTTCAACCAGACCCTCGAACCGCGGGCGTACTATCTCTACGTACCGAACAAGGACCAGAGCGATATTCCGGTTTTCGATACCAGTGAGTACTCGTTCAGCTACTCCTCGCTGTTCCGCGACAACCGCTTCAGCGGCTCCGACCGGATCGGTGACGAGAACAAACTGTCCTTAGGCGTTACCAGCCGTTGGATCGAAGATAATGGTTTCGAGCGCCAACGCGTTTCCGTGGGCCAGGCGCTGTACTTCAAGGACCGCGAAGTTCAACTGCCAGGCGTACTGGCAGCCGACCGCGACGACGCTAGCACCGATGTCTCACCTATCGCGCTGGAATATGAGTTCCGCTTCAACCGCGACTGGCGCGCCACTGCCGACTACAACTGGGACACAGAAAGCCATGCCCCACGCTCCGGCAGCGCGATGTTCCACTATCAGCCGGAAGATAACCCGAACAAGGTGGTCAACCTCGGCTATCGCTATCGCAACGATCAAGTGGTCTACAACCAGCAGACCGGCAAATGGCAGTTCGGTGGCGACTACGGCGAACCAGGCGATACGAACTACGTGAAGGATTACTACAAAATCCAACAACACGACTTCTCGATGATGTGGCCGATCATTCCACAGTGGAACCTGATCACCCGCTGGCAGTATGACTACGCCCGCAACCGTACCCTGGAAGCCTTTGGTGGTTTCGAATACGACAACTGCTGCTGGAAACTGCGCGTCATCAACCGTTACTGGGTTTCCAACGACGAATACAGCCAGATCGCCCCGCTTAACGAAAAGGGTGACCACGGGCTCTTCTTCCAGATCGTCCTCAAAGGACTCGGCGGCCTGACCGGCGCCAAGGTAGAGAGCTTCCTCGACAAAGGCATTGAAGGTTATCGTGAACGTGAAGACAAAGCTTTCTGAGTGCTTGCGCCCGCTCGTGCTGGGCGCGCTGTTCCTGGGTGCCGCCTCGGCGCATGCCGCGGTGCAACAGCTGGATAAAGTCGCAGCCATCGTCGATAACGACGTGATCATGCAGAGCCAACTGGACCAACGGGTCAAGGAAGTTCAGCAAACCATCGCCAAGCGTGGCGGTGGTGTGCCGCCCACCAGCGTCCTGGAACCCCAGGTGCTGGAACGCCTGATCGTCGAAAACCTGCAGCTGCAGATCGGCGAACGCTCCGGTATCCGGATTTCTGACGAAGAGCTGAACCAGGCTGTCGGCACCATCGCTCAGCGTAACAACATGAGCATCGATCAGTTCCGCGCGGCCCTGGCCCACGATGGCCTGTCCTACGAGGACGCACGTGACCAGATCAAGCGCGAAATGATCATCAGCCGTGTGCGTCAGCGTCGCGTAGCCGAACGGGTTCAGGTGTCGGAGCAGGAAGTGAAGAACTTCCTGGCCTCGGACCTGGGCAAGATGCAGCTTTCCGAAGAGCTGCACCTGGCCAATATCCTGATCCCGACGCCAGACAGCGCCAACGCCGAGCAGCTCAATGCTGCTGCCGCCAAAACCCAGGCTATCTATGATCGCCTCAAGGCCGGCGCTGATTTCGCCCAGATGGCAATTGCCCAGTCCGGCAGCGACAACGCGCTCGACGGCGGTGACATGGGCTGGCGTAAAGCCGCTCAGCTGCCCCCTCCGTTCGACCGTGAGCTGAGCGCGATGAACGTGGGTGACATCACCCAGCCGGCCCGTACGCCAGGCGGCTTCATCATCCTCAAGCTGCTGGGCAAGCGCGGCGGCGAGACCTCGCTGAAAGACGAAGTACATGTTCGTCACATCCTGGTCAAACCAAGCGAAATCCGTACCGAGGCACAAACCAAGGAACTGGCCCAGAAGATCTATGACCGCATCGAAAGCGGTGAAGACTTCGCCACCCTGGCCAAGAGCTTTTCGGAGGACCCAGGTTCTGCCCTCAACGGCGGCGACCTGAACTGGATCGACCCGAAAGCACTGGTGCCCGAGTTCCAGCAGGTAATGGCCGATACGCCGCAAGGCGTGCTGTCCAAGCCGTTCAAGACCCAATACGGCTGGCATGTACTGGAAGTCCTTGGCCGTCGCGCCACGGACAACACCAACCAGGCCCGCGAACAGCAAGCGCTGACCGTACTGCGTAACCGCAAATACGATGAAGAGCTGCAAACCTGGTTGCGTCAGATCCGTGACGAAGCCTACGTTGAAAACAAGCTGCCAGGCGCCGAGCAAACAGGCACCGACCAGGCAGCCCAGTGAAACCCCAGCGTTTCGCCGTGACACCCGGCGAGCCGGCCGGCATTGGTCCAGACCTGTGCCTGCTGCTCGCCTCGCAACCCCAGCCACACCCCCTGATTGCCATTACCAGCCGCGACCTGCTCCTTGAGCGGGCCGCGCAGCTGGGTGTGGCTGTCAACCTGCTGAGCGTCGCACCGGGCAACTGGCCCGACCTGCCGGCTCCGGCAGGCAGCCTGTATGTGTGGGATACCCCGCTGCAAGCCAAGGTCGTCGCCGGGCAACTGGACAAGGCCAATGCGGCCTTCGTGCTGAAGACCCTGACCCGCGCCGGCCAAGGCTGCATCGACGGCGATTTCGCCGGCATGATTACCGCGCCCGTCCATAAAGGCGTGATCAATGAGTCCGGTATCGCCTTTTCCGGCCATACCGAGTTCCTTGCCGAGCTCACCCACACCGAACAGGTCGTGATGATGCTGGCCACCCGCGGCCTTCGCGTCGCGCTGGTCACCACGCACCTCCCGCTGCGCGCTGTCGCCGACGCCATCACCGCCGAGCGCATAGAACGCGTTACGCGCATCCTGCACGCCGACCTGCAACACAAGTTCGGCATTGCCCAACCGCGCATCCTGGTCTGTGGGCTCAACCCGCACGCCGGTGAAGGCGGGCATTTGGGCCATGAAGAAATCGACATCATTGAACCGACATTAGAGTGCCTGCGCCAAGAAGGCATGGACCTGCGCGGCCCGTTGCCTGCAGACACTCTGTTTACCCCCAAATATCTGGAGCACTGCGACGCAGTGCTGGCGATGTACCACGACCAGGGACTGCCCGTGCTGAAATACAAAGGCTTCGGCGCCGCCGTCAACGTGACGCTGGGGCTGCCGATCATCCGTACCTCCGTGGACCATGGCACCGCCCTGGACCTGGCAGGCAGCGGCAAGATCGACACCGGCAGCCTGCACGTGGCCCTGGAAACCGCCTATCAGATGGCCGAGACCCGTATATGACTGAGCATTACCAACACCGGGCGCGCAAGCGCTTCGGGCAAAACTTCCTGCACGACGCTGGCGTGATCGACCGCATCCTGCGCTCTATCCATGCCAAGCCCGAAGACCGTCTGCTGGAAATCGGCCCGGGCCAGGGCGCTTTGACCCAAGGCCTGCTGGCCAGTGGGGGTCAATTGGACGTGGTTGAGCTGGACAAGGACCTGATCCCGATCCTCAACCAGCAGTTCGCTGGCAAATCCAATTTCAACCTGCACCAGGGCGACGCACTGAAGTTCGACTTCAACAGCCTCAATGCTGCGCCTAGCAGCCTGCGGGTGGTGGGTAACCTGCCGTACAACATCTCCACACCGCTGATTTTCCACCTGCTGAACAACGCCGGAATCATCCGCGACATGCACTTCATGCTGCAAAAGGAAGTGGTGGAGCGCTTGGCCGCCGGGCCGGGTGGTGGTGATTGGGGCCGTCTGTCGATCATGGTTCAGTACCATTGCCGCGTGGAACATCTGTTCAACGTGGGCCCAGGTGCATTCAACCCGCCGCCGAAGGTCGACTCGGCCATCGTGCGCCTGGTACCGCATGCCGTGCTGCCGCACCCGGCCAAAGACCACAAACTGTTGGAGCGCGTCGTGCGCGAAGCCTTCAACCAACGCCGCAAGACCCTGCGCAACACCCTCAAGGCGCTGCTGAGCAACGCCGAAATCGAAGCGGCCGGCGTCGACGGCAGCCTGCGCCCCGAGCAACTGGACCTGGCCGCGTTCGTGCGCCTGGCCGACCAGCTTGCCATCCAGCCAGCGCCGACAGTGGAATAAGGCATCAGGAAAAAAATGTGGGAGGGGGCTTGCCCCCGATGGCGGCGTCTCAGTAAATGAATGTTTACCTGACCCACCGCTATCGGGGGCAAGCCCCCTCCCACATTTGGATCACGTATCTGGCCTAGTGACCACCTATTGGCCTAGACTGGCCCGCATCTGCTGTCCTCCGCATTTGCTTTTAAGGCCTCTTGCATGTCCGATCCTCGCTACCAGATCGACGTCAGCGTCGTCACCCGCTTCCTGGCGGACCAATCGCAACCTGAACACAACCGCTTTGCCTTTGCCTACACCATCACGGTGAAAAACAACGGGCTGGTGCCGGCCAAGCTGCTGTCACGCCATTGGGTGATCACTGATGGTGACGGTCAGGTCGAGGAAGTGCGCGGCGCGGGTGTGGTTGGCCAGCAACCGTTGATCGACATCGGCGCCAGCCACACCTACAGCAGCGGTACGGTAATGACTTCCAAAGTCGGCACCATGCAAGGTTCGTATCAAATGAAGGCGACCGACGGCAAACTGTTCGACGCGATCATCAAGCCCTTCCGCCTCGCCGTACCCGGAGCGCTGCACTGACATGGCAACGTATGCGGTCGGCGACCTGCAAGGTTGCCTGGAGCCCCTCAAGTGCCTGCTCGAACGCGTGGCTTTCGACCCGGCAAACGATCGCCTGTGGCTGGTCGGTGACCTGGTCAACCGCGGCCCGCAGTCTCTGGAAACCTTGCGTTACCTCTATAACCTGCGCGACTCACTGGTCTGTGTGCTGGGCAATCATGATCTGCACCTGCTCGCAGCCGGTCGTAACATCGAGCGCCTGAAAAAAGGCGACACCCTGCGGGAAATCCTCGAAGCGCCGGACTGCGCCGAGTTGCTGGAATGGTTGCGCCGACAGAAGCTCCTGCATTACGACGAGGCCCGTGACATCGCCCTGGTCCATGCCGGCATCCCACCGCAATGGACAGTGAAAAAAGCCCTCAAATGCGCCGCCGAAGTCGAAAGCGCATTGGCCGATGACAACCTCTACAGTGCCTACCTCGATGGCATGTATGGCAACGAGCCGGTGAAGTGGGACAACGACCTTACCGGCGTCGCCCGCCTGAGAGTGATCACCAACTACTTCACGCGCATGCGCTTCTGCACGGCCGAGGGCAAACTGGACCTCAAGAGCAAGGAAGGCGCCGACACCGCGCTGCCTGGCTATAAGCCCTGGTTTGCCCACAAGGAACGCAAAACCCGCGACACGAAAATTGTCTTCGGCCACTGGGCCGCCCTTGAAGGCAAGTGCGAAGAACCCGGCGTGTTCGCCCTCGACACCGGTTGCGTGTGGGGCGGCGCCATGACGCTGATGAACATCGACACCGGCGAGCGCATCAGCTGCCAGTGTGACTCCCCCGAACCCACTACACAGACGGCCGCCGCCAAGCCCTAGGAGCCCGCCATGACAGAATTCAAACGTATCCCCCCCGAACAAGCCCAGGCCCTGCGCGAGCAAGGTGCTGTGGTCGTCGATATCCGTGACCAGCCAACCTATGCCGCTGCTCATATCAGCGGCGCCCAGCATCTGGACAACGTCAACATCGCCGACTTCATCCGCGCCGCCGATCTCGACGCCCCCCTGATCGTCGCGTGCTACCACGGCAATTCGAGCCAAAGCGCCGCGGCCTATCTGGTCAGCCAGGGTTTCTCCGACGTCTATAGCCTGGATGGCGGCTTTGAGCTGTGGCGTGCGACCTATCCTGCAGAAATTTCCTCAGGCGATTCGCAATAATTTTTTTCACACCCCGCTACCCCGCGTGACGCTTGGGCTTGCGCCGTTTCTGACGAACGGCGCAGCCAAACTAATTACGTATCGCGCCTTGACCTCCCCGATTCCGAACTATCCTTAAGCGCAGGCCATCCAAATCAGGGGAGAGCCGGTACACCGGCGCGCGGGTCATCGGTAGCGTTTCAGGGTGTTCTGGGGGAAAACAGCCATTGGCGAACGTCAAGGGCTGCCAGCATCGACTGATTGATCCGGCGTCGGCTCCACGTATCGAGCGAGGTGACGACGTCATGAGTATCTTTAGCCACTTCCAACAACGTTTCGAGTCCACACAACAGGAAGAACTCACGCTTCAAGAGTATCTTGAACTTTGCAAACGGGACCGCAGCACCTACGCGTCTGCCGCCGAGCGCCTGCTGCTGGCGATTGGCGAGCCGGAGTTGGTGGACACCTCGAACAATTCGCGTCTGTCGCGGATATTCTCCAACAAGGTGATCCGCCGTTATCCGGCCTTTGAAGACTTCCATGGCATGGAAGAATGCATCGACCAGATCGTCTCCTACTTCCGCCATGCCGCCCAAGGCCTGGAGGAAAAGAAACAGATCCTCTACCTGCTCGGCCCGGTTGGCGGCGGCAAGTCGTCCCTGGCTGAAAAACTTAAGCAACTCATCGAAAAAGTGCCCTTCTACGCGATCAAGGGCTCGCCGGTGTTCGAGTCGCCCCTGGGCCTGTTCAACGCCACCGAAGATGGCGCGATCCTCGAAGAAGACTTCGGCATCCCACGGCGCTACCTCAATACCATCATGTCGCCCTGGGCCACCAAGCGCCTGTCCGAGTTCGGCGGAGATATCAGCCAGTTCCGCGTGGTCAAGCTCTACCCCTCGATCCTCAACCAGATCGGCGTCGCCAAGACCGAGCCGGGCGACGAGAACAACCAGGATATTTCGGCGCTGGTGGGTAAGGTCGATATCCGAAAACTGGAAGAATTCCCGCAGAACGACGCCGACGCCTACAGCTACTCGGGCGCGCTGTGCCGGGCCAACCAGGGCCTGATGGAGTTCGTGGAGATGTTCAAGGCGCCGATCAAGGTGCTGCACCCACTGCTTACCGCAACCCAGGAAGGCAACTACAACAGTACCGAAGGCCTGGGCGCGATTCCGTTCACCGGGATCCTGCTGGCGCACTCCAACGAATCGGAGTGGCATACCTTCCGCAACAACAAGAACAACGAAGCCTTTATCGACCGTATCTACATCGTCAAGGTGCCGTACTGCCTGCGGGTCAGTGACGAGATCAAGATCTACGACAAACTGCTGTTCAACAGCTCCCTGGCCAAGGCTCATTGCGCACCCGACACCCTGAAGATGCTCGCCCAGTTCACCGTGCTGTCGCGCCTCAAGGAGCCGGAGAACTCGAATATCTACTCGAAAATGCGGGTGTACGACGGCGAAAACCTCAAGGACACCGATCCCAAGGCCAAATCGATCCAGGAATACCGCGACACGGCGGGCGTCGATGAAGGCATGAACGGCCTGTCGACGCGCTTTGCATTCAAGATTCTCTCCAAGGTCTTCAACTTCGACCCCCACGAGATCGCCGCCAACCCGGTGCACCTGTTGTACGTGCTGGAACAGCAGATCGAACAGGAACAATTCCAGGCCGAAACCCGCGAGCGCTATCTGCGCTTCCTCAAGGAATACCTGGCGCCGCGCTATATCGAGTTCATCGGCAAGGAAATCCAGACCGCTTACCTCGAGTCCTACAGCGAGTACGGTCAGAACATCTTCGATCGCTACGTGCTGTACGCCGACTTCTGGATCCAGGACCAGGAATACCGCGATCCGGAAACGGGCGAAATCCTCAACCGCGTGGCGCTCAACGAGGAACTGGAGAAGATCGAGAAACCCGCCGGCATCAGCAATCCGAAGGATTTCCGCAACGAAATCGTCAACTTCGTGCTGCGCGCCCGCGCCAACAACAACGGCAAGAACCCAACCTGGCTCAGCTACGAGAAGCTGCGCGTAGTGATCGAGAAGAAAATGTTCTCCAACACTGAAGATCTGCTGCCGGTTATCAGCTTCAACGCCAAGGCCAGCAAGGAGGATCAGCAAAAACACAACGACTTCGTCACACGAATGGTCGAGCGCGGCTACACCGACAAACAGGTACGCCTTCTTTCGGAATGGTACCTACGGGTCCGGAAATCGCAATGACGTAGCTGCAAGCTTTTAGCTACAAGCTGCAAGTAAAAGCCGATCCGCTTTTACTTGTCGCTTGCAGCTTACGACTTGAAGCTCCCCGGAGGGGCCCCCATGAGCTATGTGATCGACCGACGCCTCAATGGCAAGAACAAGAGCACGGTAAACCGCCAGCGTTTCCTGCGGCGTTACCGCGACCACATCAAAAAGGCCGTTGAAGAGGCCGTCAGCCGCCGCTCCATCACCGACATGGAGCATGGCGAACAAATCAGCATTCCCGGACGGGACATCGACGAACCGGTGCTGCACCACGGCCGGGGCGGCAAACAGACTGTCGTGCATCCGGGCAACAAGGAATTCACCACAGGCGAACACATTCAGCGCCCGCAGGGGGGCGGTGGCGGCAAGGGCGCGGGCAAGGCCGGTAATTCCGGCGAAGGCATGGATGAGTTCGTATTCCAGATCACCCAGGAGGAGTTTCTCGAATTCATGTTCGAGGACCTGGAGCTGCCCAACCTGGTCAAACGCAACCTGACCGGCACCGACACCTTCAAAACCGTGCGTGCGGGTATCAGCAACGAAGGCAATCCGTCCCGTATCAACATCATCCGCACCCTGCGCTCGGCCCACGCTCGACGTATCGCCCTGTCAGGCAGCAGCCGTGCAAAATTGAAGCAGGCCAAGGAAGAGTTGGCGCGATTGAAGCGCGAAGAGCCGGACAACTTCGGCGATATTCAGGAAATCGAGGCGGAAATCGAGAAACTCAGCGCGCGCATTCACCGTGTGCCGTTTCTCGACACCTTCGACCTCAAATACAACCTGCTGGTCAAGCAGCCCAACCCCAGCTCCAAGGCCGTGATGTTCTGCCTGATGGACGTATCCGGCTCCATGACCCAGGCCACCAAGGACATTGCCAAGCGCTTCTTCATCCTGCTGTACCTGTTCCTGAAGCGAAACTACGACAAAATCGAAGTGGTGTTCATCCGTCATCACACCAGCGCTCGGGAAGTGGACGAAGAGGAGTTCTTCTACTCGCGTGAAACCGGCGGCACCATCGTCTCCAGCGCGCTCAAGCTGATGCAGGAAATCATGGCCGAGCGTTACCCGGCCAACGAGTGGAATATCTATGCCGCCCAGGCGTCCGACGGTGACAACTGGAACGATGACTCGCCGATCTGCCGCGACATCCTGATCAACCAGATCATGCCTTTCGTGCAGTACTACACCTACGTCGAAATTACCCCCCGTGAGCACCAGGCGCTATGGTTCGAATACGAACGCATCGGCGAAGCCTTTGCCGACACGTTCGCCCAGCAGCAACTGGTCTCGGCCGGCGATATCTACCCGGTCTTCCGTGAACTCTTCCAGCGCAGGTTAGTGACATGACCGCCAAAAAAGAGCATAAGCGCCAACCCATCTCCACCGGGTCCGAGTGGACCTTTGAACTGATCCAGGCCTACGACCGGGAAATCAGCCGTATCGCGGCCGGTTATGCGCTGGACACCTACCCCAATCAGATCGAAGTGATCACCGCCGAGCAGATGATGGATGCCTACGCCTCCGTCGGCATGCCGCTGGGTTATCACCATTGGTCCTACGGCAAACACTTCCTCAGCACCGAGAAATCCTACACCCGGGGCCAGATGGGGCTGGCCTATGAGATCGTGATCAACTCCGACCCGTGCATCGCCTACCTGATGGAAGAAAACACCATCTGCATGCAGGCCTTGGTGGTGGCGCACGCGTGCTACGGGCATAACAGCTTTTTCAAGGGCAACTACCTGTTCCGCACCTGGACCGACGCCAGTTCGATCATCGATTACCTGGTGTTCGCCAAGCAGTACATCATGCAATGCGAGGAGCGCCACGGCATCGACGCGGTAGAGGACCTGCTCGACTCCTGCCACGCCTTGATGAACTACGGCGTCGACCGCTACAAACGCCCTTATCCGATTTCGGCCGAAGAAGAACGGCTGCGCCAGGCGGAGCGTGAGGAACACCTGCAGAAACAGATCAACGATTTGTGGCGCACCATTCCAAAGCGCGCCGACAAAAACAATGACAAGGACAACGCACGTTTCCCCGCCGAACCTCAGGAGAACATCCTGTATTTCCTGGAGAAACACGCACCGTTGCTGGAACCCTGGCAACGGGAAATCGTGCGTATCGTGCGCAAGATCGCGCAGTATTTCTATCCACAGCGCCAGACTCAGGTGATGAACGAGGGTTGGGCGACGTTCTGGCACTACACCCTGATGAACGACCTGTACGACGAAGGCCTGGTCACCGACGGCTTCATGATGGAATTCCTCACATCCCACACCAGCGTGGTGTTCCAGCCCGGCTTCGACAGCCCGTACTACAACGGTATCAACCCCTACGCACTGGGCTTTGCGATGTACCGTGACATTCGTCGCATGTGCGAGCACCCCACCGAGGAAGACCGTCGCTGGTTCCCGGAAATCGCCGGCAGCGACTGGCTCTCCACCATCAAGTTCGCCATGAGCAGTTTCAAGGACGAAAGCTTCATCCTGCAGTACCTGTCGCCCCAGGTTATTCGCGACCTCAAGCTGTTCAGCATCCTGGATGACGACCTCAAGGACGATCTGGTTGTGCCGGCCATCCACGACGAGCCTGGCTATCGCACCATTCGCGAGACCCTGGCAGCGCAGTACAACCTGGGCAACCGCGAGCCCAACGTACAGATCTACAGCATCGACGTGCGCGGTGACCGCTCACTGACCTTGCGTCATCAACAGCACGACCGCAAACCCCTGGGCGAATCCACCGAGGAAGTACTCAAGCACCTGCACCGGCTATGGGGCTTCGATATCCACCTGGAAACCCTGCAGGGCGACCAAGTGATGAAAACCCACCATGTACCACCGCGCAGCGACCATAACGACAACGACTACGGCCGCCTGGACCTGGCCGTCGTACATCTCTGAAACAGCAAAGCCTCCATTGGTAAGGCACAGGCGTTATCCTGTGCCGCTAATGGAGGCTTTTTCATGAAAATCTACAAGGTCGGCGGTGCCGTGCGTGATCGCTTGCTGGGCATCGAGGTCACCGATATCGACCGCGTCGTCGTCGGCGCCACCGTCGAAGAAATGCAGGCCAAAGGCTTCAAACCGGTCGGCGCTGACTTCCCCGTGTTCCTGGACCCAAAAAACGGCGATGAATACGCCCTCGCCCGCACAGAGCGCAAAAGTGGCCGGGGCTACGGCGGCTTCGTGTTTCACGCCAGCCCCGACGTCACGCTGGAAGAAGACCTGATACGCCGCGACTTGACCATCAATGCCATGGCCGAAGACGACGACGGTAACCTGACCGACCCCTACCACGGTCAACGGGATTTGGAAGCGCGAATTTTACGCCACGTTTCCCCCGCGTTCGCCGAAGATCCACTGCGAGTCCTGCGCGTTGCGCGGTTTGCCGCGCGGTATGCGCACCTCGGTTTTACTGTCGCTTCGCAGACTCTGGAGCTGATGCGTCAACTCAGCGAATCCGGTGAACTGGAAGCCCTGACACCGGAGCGCAGCTGGAAGGAAATTTCCCGGGCACTGATGGAAGACCAGCCACAGGTGTTTATCCAGGTGCTGCGCGACTGCCATGCGTTGAAAACCTTGATGCCGGAAGTGGATGCGCTGTTCGGCGTACCGCAACCCGAAGCCCATCACCCCGAGATCGATACCGGCATACACACGCTAAGCGTGCTGGAGCAGGCTGCCGCACATAAGCAGCCGCTGACCGTGCGCTGGGCCTGCCTGCTGCATGACCTGGGCAAGGGCCTGACGCCTGTGGATAAGTTACCGCAGCATATTGCCCATGAGCACCGGGGCTTGAAGCTGATCAAGGCGGTCAATGAACGCTTCAAAGTGCCAAAGGATTGCCAGGAACTGGCGCTGCTGGTGGGGCAGTATCACACCCACGGGCATCGAGCCCTGGAGCTGAAGGCCTCGACGTTGCTGGAGCTGCTGCAAAGCTTCGACGTTTACCGTCGGCCGCAACGCTTCGAGGAGTTTGTGGTCGCCTGCGAGATGGATGCGCGGGGCCGCAAGGGTCTGGAACAGCGCAGTTATCCACAGGCGGACTATTTGCGCGGCGCGGCGAAGACTGCGCGCGAGGTGGCCGTGG
Organism: Pseudomonas sp. MUP55; assembly: GCF_034043515.1. NCBI lineage: Bacteria > Pseudomonadati > Pseudomonadota > Gammaproteobacteria > Pseudomonadales > Pseudomonadaceae > Pseudomonas > Pseudomonas sp. MUP55. The sequence continues at coordinate 5,356,697 of NZ_CP138214.1, forward strand.
CGCCACTGTTGGAGAAAGGCTTCAAAGGCCCGGAGTTGGGCGAAGCCCTGAAGCGTGAACGGCTTAACGCACTGAAAGCCTACAAGGAGCGACAAAGTTCATTGTAGGAGCGAGCTTGCTCGCGAAAAACCTGAGAGCGCTGCGTTATCGTTCACGCTCTTCGCGAGCAAGCTCGGCTCCTACAGAAGCACGTCTGCCGTGAGTTGCCGGCCCCGCCACTCAAACGCCACCGGCGCAAGCACCTGATCGATCTGCGCATCACGCCACAGCGCCGCCATGGTCTTGCCCGCTTCAGGGTGCACACGATCCGGCGCCATCATCGACAGCGGCCACAACACGAACGCGTTTTTCAGGATTTCTGCCCGCGGCAGGATCAAGCCGTCGAAATTACCCACCAAGTCGCCGTACAGCAGCACGTCGATATCCAACGGCAAACCTTTACGATCCGGCGCATAACGGCCGTTGTCGGCCTCGATGAATTTCAATCGGCGGTCCAGCTCCATCAATGGCAGGTCGGTATAGGCCGACACCACCAGATTGAAGAATGGCCCGCTCTTGATGCCCACCGGCTGGCTTTCGAATACCGCCGAACAGCGCATGTCCGTCAAAAAGCTCGCCAGCGCATCGAGCCCCGCACATAAATTGAGCTCGCGCTCGATATTACTGCCAAGGCCAAGGTAAACCTGAGTCAGCGACATCCGCGCTCGATCTCCACGCCCACGCCCTTGGCCGCCGGGACGGCACCTGGCTTGGTCAGTTTGAGGTGCAGCCAGGGAATCTGGAATTCGCTCATCAGCACTTGGGCCAGGCGCTCGGCAAAGGTTTCCACCAGTTGGTACTGGGACTGCTCGGCAAAGGCCTGGATGCGCGCGGACACGCTGGCGTAATCCAGCGCCAGGGTCAGGTCGTCACCGGCAGCGGCCGGACGGTTATCCCAGGCAAAGCTCAGGTCCAGGCGCAGGCATTGACGGATTCCGCGCTCCCAGTCGTAGGCGCCGATCACGGTGTCGACTTCCAGGCCTTCGATAAACACTCTGTCCAAGCACTCTTCTCCGCAGCACGACAAGGGCGCAATGCCCCGTTAGAATCAGGGCGTCCTCGCCCGGAATAGTTAGCATGTTTTGGTTACTGGCGATTCTCGCCTACCTGCTCGGCTCGCTGTCCTTTGCCATCTTGCTCAGCCGCCTGACGGGAAATCCCGATCCGCGAATGAGTGGCTCAGGCAATGCCGGTGCCACCAATATGCTGCGCCTGGCCGGCAAGAAACTTGCCGTGCTGACGTTGCTGGGCGACTTGTGCAAGGGCTTGCTGCCCGTACTGATCGCCAGCCTCGCCGGCCTGACCCTGCAACAACAGGCCTGGGTGGGCGTGTGCGCCGTCCTGGGCCATCTGTTCCCCTTGTACTTCCGCTTTCGCGGCGGCAAAGGCGTCGCCACGGCGGCCGGCATGCTGCTGGGGATTTACCCCCCCGCAGCCTTGCTGGCGGTGCTCGCCTGGCTGCTGACGTTCTACCTGACCCGTACCAGTTCCCTGGCTGCGCTGATCGCCACGCCGCTCACCCTGCCGTTGCTGGCCTGGCAGGCCCCGGCGGCATTGCTGCCCATGAGCGTGCTGACCCTGCTGATCGTGTGGCGCCACCGCGGCAATCTACGCGACCTGTTTGCCGGGCGCGAACGGCATTTTTAAATAGCCTTCGTGCCAATGCTTACAACGGCGACAACTGCTCCATCGGCCAACGCGCCTGCACGCTGATCGCCAGGCTTTCATGTTGCCCTGCCATCAGACGCTGGCAGCCGGCGTAGGCGATCATCGCGCCATTGTCGGTGCAGAACTCTGGGCGCGCGTAGAACACCTCCCCCTTCATCTCGCCAAGCATTTTCTCCAACGAGCTGCGCAAGGCCTTGTTGGCGCTGACGCCGCCGGCAATCACCAGCCGCTGCATGCCGGCCTGTTTCAGGGCGCGCTTGCACTTGATGGTCAAAGTCTCTACCACGGCCTGCTGGAACGCCAGCGCGATGTCGCAACGGGCTTGCTCGCCGTCGTCCCCGGCGCTGACGCTCTGCTGCCAGGTATTCAACGCGGAGGTTTTCAAGCCGCTGAAGCTGAACATCAAGCCAGGGCGATCGCACATCGGCCGAGGGAACGTGTAACGACCGGCCACGCCCTTTTCGGCGAGGCGGGCGATTTCCGGACCGCCGGGGTAATTGAGCCCCATCATCTTCGCGGTCTTGTCGAATGCTTCGCCGGCGGCGTCGTCCAGGGACTCGCCCAACAGCGTGTATTGGCCGATGCCATCGACCTGAACCAGCTGCGTATGCCCCCCCGAAACCAACAAAGCGACGAACGGGAACGCCGGCGGTGTTTTTTCCAGCATCGGCGCCAGCAAATGGCCTTCCATGTGGTGCACACCGAGGGCCGGAATGCCCCAGGCAAATGCCAGCGCCTGGGCACAGGAAGCCCCAACCAGCAGGGCTCCGACCAACCCGGGGCCTGCGGTATAAGCAATCGCATCGATCTCGGTCGGCACGCAACCCGCCTCGTTCAACACCTGGCGAATCAATGGCAGCATACGTTTGACGTGATCACGGCTGGCAAGCTCCGGCACCACGCCGCCATAGGCGCGATGCAGGTCGATCTGACTGAACAGCGCATCGGCCAAAAGCCCGCGTTCACTGTCGTAAAGTGCGACGCCGGTTTCGTCGCAGGAGGTTTCAAGTCCCAGTACTAGCATGGGTTTGCGCCTTGTAGAGGCTGAATTCGAAGGCGCGCATAATAGTCGCCACTCCCCCTCCCGACTAGCGGTTTTCGATCAGAGGCTTTGCATTCCTGCCAATGAGGGGTTAACATCCGCAACCCTTAAAAACCGACGACCTCAGCCGCGAATTTTTTGCGACGAGAACGTTGATCCCGGTAATGAAAGAAGGTAGCTCTGGATGCCAGCCGTCAAAGTAAAAGAGAACGAACCCTTCGACGTAGCTCTGCGTCGTTTCAAGCGCTCCTGCGAAAAAGCCGGTGTTCTGGCTGAAGTTCGTAGCCGCGAATTTTATGAGAAGCCAACTTCTGAGCGTAAGCGTAAGGCAGCAGCCGCTGTTAAGCGTCACGCCAAGAAAGTTCAGCGCGAACAGCGCCGCGCCGTTCGTCTGTACTAATACACAGACGTTCGTAGCAAGCTTCTGCCAAGCCCGGCCCTCAGCCGGGCTGTTGGCATTTGCGGATATCGCTTGATGCTTCATCGTCGACGCCGCACACGCGACCGAGACACTGCTTCAAACGTCAGGACTGGCTCTTTTGCCAGCGGTGCACGTCTCTTCTGACGAGCCTAACAAGGCTACTGACGAGCACACCCTATTCTTCAAGCAGACGATCAACTGTGTCGACTGTGCCCATTGATGAGCTTCCGAGACCGCCCACAGGTCAAGACCGGACTCACGGGCAACTTTTATTCGTCGAACACTGATAGAGACTAACGTCAGCGAATGTTCGACAGATACACTCCCTGACACCCCATGCAGACGATAATGATCGAGCACCCAACGTGCGCTTGAACATTTCACGGGCCCTCATTTACACGCAGTGATGACGAGAACGCCATGGCCGGGCTGATTCCCCAGAGCTTTATTGACGACCTTCTGAACCGCACCGACATCGTCGATGTCGTCAGCTCACGCGTGCAACTGAAAAAAGCCGGCAAGAACTACACCGCCTGCTGCCCGTTCCATAAGGAAAAAACCCCGTCGTTCAGTGTCAGCCCGGACAAGCAGTTCTATTACTGCTTCGGTTGCGGCGCCGGCGGCAACGCCCTCGGCTTCCTGATGGACCACGACAACCTGGATTTCCCCCAGGCCGTCGAGGACCTGGCGAAAGCCGCCGGCATGGAAATCCCCCGCGAAGAAAGTGGCCGCGCGCACAAACCGCGACAACCCACCGACTCGCCGCTGTATCCGCTGCTGACCGCCGCCGCCGAGTTCTACCGGCAGGCGCTTAAAACCCATCCACAGCGCAAAGCCGCTGTCGATTACCTCAAGGGCCGCGGCCTTACCGGTGAAATCGCCCGGGACTTCGGCCTCGGCTTCGCGCCGCCCGGCTGGGACAACCTGTACAAGCATCTGAGCAGCGATACGCTCCAGCAGAAAGCCATGATTGATGCTGGCCTGCTGGTGGAAAACGCCGAGACCGGCAAACGCTATGACCGCTTCCGCGACCGCGTGATGTTTCCGATCCGCGACAGCCGCGGCCGCATCATCGCGTTCGGCGGCCGAGTGCTGGGAGACGACAAGCCCAAGTACCTGAACTCCCCGGAAACCCCGGTGTTCCATAAGGGCCAGGAACTCTACGGCTTGTTCGAAGCGCGCAAGAACAACCGCAACCTCGACGAGATTATCGTGGTTGAAGGCTATATGGATGTGATCGCCCTGGCCCAGCAGGGCCTGCGTAATGCGGTGGCGACGCTTGGCACCGCTACCAGCGAAGAACACTTGAAGCGCCTGTTTCGCGTCGTGCCCAGCGTGCTGTTCTGTTTCGACGGCGACCAGGCCGGCCGCAACGCCGCCTGGCGCGCACTCGAGGCTACCCTGTCGAGTCTGCAGGATGGGCGCCGTGCCCGCTTCCTGTTCTTGCCAGAAGGCGAAGACCCGGACACCCTGGTGCGCGCCGAAGGCACCGACGCGTTCCGTGCACGCATCAATCAACACGCACAGCCGCTGGCAGACTATTTTTTCCAGCAGTTGACCGAAGAAGCCGATCCGCGCTCGCTTGAAGGCAAGGCCCATATGGCCACCCTCGCAGCGCCGTTGATCGACAAGGTCCCAGGCGCCAATTTGCGCACCCTGATGCGCCAGCGCCTACTGGAAATCACCGGATTGAGCGGCGAAGCCGTGAGCCAGCTGGTGCATAGCGCCCCTCAGGAGGCGCCGCCCGCCTACGACCCAGGCATGGATTACGATGCCATGCCGGACTATGCCGACTTCCATCAGCCGCAGGAGGCCTATACGCCCCAGCAGGAGTGGACGCCGAAAAAGCCCGGTGCCGGCGGCAAGAAATGGGACAAGAAGCCCTGGAGCAAGAACGGTAAACGCGGCGATCGAGACGAGGCCTACGCCCCACGCACGCCGGTTGCCGTAGAAGCGCCGACGCTGATTGCCTTGCGTACTCTCATCCATCATCCACAACTGGCGGGCAAGGTTGAAAGCGCCGATCATTTCGCCAACGAGAGCAACACCTATGCCCAGGTACTTATCGCCTTGATCGAGGCCGTGCAGAAAAATCCTAAGCTAAACTCAATTCAGCTGATGGCCCGCTGGCATGGCACGGAGCAGGGTCGCCTGTTGAAGGCACTCGCGGAAAAGGAGTGGCTAATTGACGGCGACAACCTTGAACAACAGTTTTTAGACACCATTAATAGGTTATCCGCGGGTCAGCACACACAGACCCTCGATGAGCTCATTAAACGAGCAAGGCAGCCGGGATTGTCGGCTGAAGAGCAAATTCAGATAGCAAAACAGATGCGCGACCTCTTAAAACAGAACGTTTGCACATCAAACCCGACCTCAGCTGGCGTGTGAGGTCATAGCTCGGGTATAATCCTCGGCTTGTTTTTTGCCCGCCAAGACCTTCAGTGGATAGGGTGTTATGTCCGGAAAAGCGCAACAGCAGTCTCGTATCAAAGAGTTGATCACCCTTGGTCGTGAGCAGAAGTATCTGACTTACGCAGAGGTCAACGACCACCTGCCTGAGGATATTTCAGATCCAGAGCAGGTGGAAGACATCATCCGCATGATTAATGACATGGGGATCCCCGTACACGAGAGTGCTCCGGATGCGGACGCCCTTATGTTGGCCGACGCCGATACCGACGAGGCAGCCGCTGAAGAAGCCGCTGCCGCGTTGGCCGCGGTGGAGACCGACATCGGTCGCACGACTGACCCTGTGCGCATGTATATGCGTGAAATGGGTACCGTCGAGTTGCTGACACGTGAAGGCGAAATCGAAATCGCCAAGCGTATCGAAGAGGGCATCCGTGAAGTGATGGGCGCAATCGCGCACTTCCCTGGCACGGTTGACCACATTCTCTCCGAGTACACTCGCGTCACCACCGAAGGTGGCCGCCTGTCTGACGTCCTGAGCGGTTATATCGACCCGGACGACGGCATTGCGCCGCCTGCCGCCGAAGTGCCGCCGCCTGTCGACCCGAAAGCGCCGAAAGCCGACGACGACTCCGATGACGACGAAGCTGAAGCCAGCTCCGACGACGAAGAAGAAGTTGAAAGCGGTCCAGACCCGATCATCGCTGCCCAGCGTTTCGGTGCGGTTTCCGATCAAATGGAAATCACCCGCAAGGCTCTGAAAAAGCATGGTCGTGCCAACAAGCAGGCAATTGCCGAGCTGCTGGCCCTGGCCGAGCTGTTCATGCCGATCAAGCTGGTACCCAAGCAATTCGAAGGCCTGGTTGAACGCGTTCGTAGCGCCCTTGAGCGTCTGCGTGCACAAGAGCGTGCGATCATGCAGCTCTGTGTCCGTGATGCGCGCATGCCGCGTACCGACTTCCTGCGCCAGTTCCCAGGCCACGAAGTTGACGAAGCCTGGAGCGATGCTCTGGCCAAAGGCAAGGCGAAATACGCCGAAGCCATCGGTCGCCTGCAGCCGGACATCATCCGTTGCCAGCAGAAGCTGAGCGCACTGGAGGCTGAAACCGGCCTCACGATTGCCGAGATCAAGGACATCAACCGTCGCATGTCGATCGGTGAGGCCAAGGCCCGCCGCGCGAAGAAAGAGATGGTTGAAGCGAACTTGCGTCTGGTGATCTCCATCGCCAAGAAGTACACCAACCGTGGCCTGCAATTCCTCGACCTGATCCAGGAAGGCAACATCGGTTTGATGAAGGCTGTGGACAAGTTCGAATACCGTCGCGGCTACAAGTTCTCGACTTATGCCACCTGGTGGATCCGTCAGGCGATCACTCGCTCGATCGCCGACCAGGCCCGCACCATCCGTATTCCGGTGCACATGATCGAGACCATCAACAAGCTCAACCGTATCTCCCGGCAGATGTTGCAGGAGATGGGTCGCGAACCGACCCCGGAAGAGCTGGGCGAGCGCATGGAAATGCCTGAGGATAAGATCCGCAAGGTATTGAAGATCGCTAAAGAGCCGATCTCCATGGAAACGCCGATTGGTGATGACGAAGACTCCCATCTGGGTGACTTCATCGAAGACTCGACCATGCAGTCGCCAATCGATGTCGCCACTGTTGAGAGCCTTAAAGAAGCGACTCGCGACGTACTCTCTGGCCTCACTGCCCGTGAAGCCAAGGTACTGCGCATGCGTTTCGGCATCGACATGAATACCGACCACACCCTTGAGGAAGTTGGTAAGCAGTTTGACGTGACCCGCGAGCGGATCCGTCAGATCGAAGCCAAGGCGCTGCGCAAGTTGCGCCATCCGACGCGAAGCGAGCATCTGCGCTCCTTCCTCGACGAGTGATAACAAAACCCCCGGCCCAGGCCGGGGGTTTTGCTTTGTGCACATTGCTTTGCGCAGATTAACTGCCGCGCAACGCCCCGCCCTCGCAATGCCCGTCTACACTCGAGACATTCCCCGTGCCATAACGAGACCGTTATGCCCAGATTGCCGACCGTGATACTGCTGTCGCTGCTGACCTGGACCGCAACGGCTGGCGCGTTGACTCTCACTGATGATGAGCGTAGCTGGCTGACGGACCATCAGGAGCTGCGCCTTGGGGTGGATGCGTCCTGGCCACCCTTTGAATACCGCGATGAAAATGGCCGCTACCAGGGCCTGGCCGCTGACTACGTGCGCCTGATCCAGGATCGCCTGGGTGTCAGGGTCAGCCTGATCGAGCCGGTAAACTGGACCGCGGTGCTCGAACAAGCGCGCAACAATCAGCTCGACCTGCTCCCCGGCATCATGTCCACCCCGGAACGCCAGAGCTTCCTGGCCTTCACACGCCCCTATCTCGACTTCCCCATCGTCATATTGGCCCATGAAGGCGGTGCGAAGCCGCGCAACCTCAAGGACCTGTACGGACTGAAAATCGCCGTGGTGGAAAACTACGCACCTCATGAACTGCTGCGCACCCATCACCCCGACCTCAATCTTGTCGCAATGCCTAACGTCAGCTCCATGTTGCAGGCCCTGGCTACCGATGAAGTGGATGCGGTAGTCAGCGATCTGGCTTCGAGCGTCTGGAGCCTGCGCCAGCTGAAACTCGATGGTTTGTACGTCAGCGGCGAAACGCCCTACCGCTATCAGTTGGCGATGGGCGTGCCCCGGGATGAGAAAATACTGGTGGGTATCCTGGACAAGGTCCTCGCCGACCTCAGCCCAGCCGAAACCGATGCGATCCAGCAGCATTGGGTCGGCAGCTTCAGCGATCACCGCACGTTCTGGGCAGATTTGTTGCTGTACGGCCTGCCTGCGGTGCTGCTGCTGAGTACCGTGCTGGTCATCGTGATTCGCATCAATCGTCGGCTCAGCTCGGAAATTTCCCGCCGGGTGGCCCTTGAGCAAAAACTGCGTAGCAGCGAGTACCACTATCGCGGCCTGGTGGAGAGTCTGTCGGCCATCGCCTGGGAAGCCGACATCAGCGACTTCACCTACAGCTACGTGTCGCCCCACGCCGAAGAATTGCTGGGCTACCCCCGCGCCCATTGGCTGATCCCTGGCTTCTGGCGCAACATCATTCACCCCGCCGACCTGACCCGCACCGAAACCTATTGCCTGCGCGAAACCCGGGCCAACCGTGATCACAGCATCGACTATCGCGTTATTACGGCCGATGGCCGCTGCCTGTGGGTACGCGACATCGTCAGCCTGATCGAGCACGGCCATGAACCGGTGCTGCGCGGCTTGATGATCGACATCAGCGAAGCCAAGCGTACAGAAGAGGCGCTGCAGCTGTCGGAGCAGAAGTTCGCTTCGGTGTTCCAGCAATGCCCGGACATCCTGGTGATCGCCCGCCTGTCCGACGGATGCCTGCTTGAAGTCAACAAGGCCTTTGAAGACCAGATAGGCCTTGGCGCCGCAGACGTGGTGGGCAAAACCGCCACCGAGCTGAATATCTGGGGCGTTCAAGGAGTCGGCCCGGATTTGCTGCAACGCGTGCAGACCACCAGCATCCGCAACCTGGAAATGACCTTCCTGCGCAGCAATGGCCAGGCATTTATCGGACTTATTTCAGCCGAGCCGTTCCAACTCGATACCACCGAAGCCTTGGTGGTCGTGGTGCGAGACATCACCCAGCTCAAGGAAACCCAGCAGCAGTTGCAGACCTCCGAAGAGAAGTTTGCCAAGGCCTTTCATGCCTCCCCCGATGGCTTGTTGCTGAGCCGTCAAAGCGATGGCCTGCTGATCGAAGTGAACGAAGGCTTCAGCCAACTGACCGGCTACACCAGCGCCACGTCACTGGATCAGTCGGCCCTGGACCTCGGCATCTGGGTTGACCTCAATGAGCGCAAGCACATGCTGGAGTTGATGCAGCGCGACGGCTTTGTCCGCGACTTCATTTGCCATATCCGCCGCGTCGATGGCCAGGTTCGCCTCTGCGAACTGTCAAGCCGCCCGCTGCCCATCGGTGACGAAGACTGCATGCTGACCATCGCCCGCGACATCACCGAACGTCAGCTGATGCAGGAAAAACTGCAACAAGCCGCCACGGTGTTCGAAAGCACCGCCGAAGGCGTATTGATCACCGACACTCGGCAGAACATCAGTGCCGTTAACCGCGCCTTCAGCGAGATCACCGGTTACAGCGAGGCCGAAGCGCTGGGCCATACCCCGCGCCTGCTCGCCTCCGGCCTGCATGACAGCGCCTTCTATGCGGCGATGTGGCATCAGTTGACGACCCAGGGCCACTGGCAGGGCGAAATTTCCAACCGTCGAAAGGACGGCGAGCTGTACCCCAGCTGGCTGACCATCAGCGCCGTGCGCAATCGCGACCAGTTGGTCACCCACTTCGTGGCGGTATTCGCCGATATTTCCAGCCTCAAGCTCGCCCAGGCGCGCCTCGACTATCAAGCCCATCACGACCCGCTGACCGGCCTGCCCAATCGCACGTTGTTTGAAAGCCGACTGCAGGCCGCCCTCAATGGCCAGCAGGAAAGCGGTAATCAAGGCGCTGTGTTGTTTCTGGACCTGGACCGCTTTAAACACATCAACGACAGCCTGGGCCACCCGGTCGGCGACCTCCTGCTCAAAGACATTGCCGTGCGCCTCAAGGAACAACTGCGCGACATCGACACCGTCGCCCGCCTGGGCGGCGATGAATTCATCATCCTGCTGCCCGGCCTGCAACAGGCCAGCGACGCCCAATACCTGGCGAATAAACTGCTCGACTGCTTCACACCGCCCTTCCAGGCCGGCGAGCACGAATTTTTTATCAGCGCGAGTATCGGCACCAGCCTGTACCCGCAGGACGGCACCGATGTCGCCACCCTGGTCAAAAATGCCGACGCCGCGATGTACCGCTCAAAAGCCAATGGCCGCAACCGTGTTGAGAGCTACACCCGCGACCTGACGGCGCAGGCCAATGAGCGCGTGGCCCTGGAGCATGAGCTGCGCCGCGCCATCGAACGTGACGAGTTGAGCCTGTATTACCAACCCAAACGCAGCCTGATCACCCAGGAGCTGATCGGTGCCGAGGCCTTGATTCGCTGGCACCACCCAACCTTTGGCGACGTACCGCCCGAGCACTTCATCGCCCTGGCTGAAGAAAACGGCACGATCCTGCAAATTGGCGATTGGGTACTGGAACAGGCGTGCCGACAGATGCACGCCTGGAGAGGCACTTTCGGTGATTTCGGCCCCCTGTCCGTCAACCTCGCCGGCGCGCAACTGCGTCACCCCAACCTGCTGTCACGCATCGAGCAACTGCTGCGCGATTACCGACTGGAACCCGGCTGCCTGCAACTGGAAATCACCGAAAACTTCATCATGAGCCAGGCCGAAGAAGCGCTGGAGGTGCTGCACCAACTCAAAGGGCTGGGGGTGCAACTGGCGATCGACGATTTTGGCACCGGTTATTCTTCCCTCAGCTACCTCAAGCGCCTGCCCCTGGATTTCCTCAAGATCGACCAATCCTTCGTCCGCGGCCTGCCCGACGACCCCCACGACGCCGCCATCGTGCGCGCCATCATCGCCCTCGGCCACAGCATGCAATTCACCATCATCGCCGAAGGCGTGGAGAACCCCGCCCAGCAAGCTTTCCTCGCCGCCGAAGGCTGTGAACAGATGCAAGGCTACATCGTCAGCCTGCCCCTGCCACCGGAGCAATTTGCCGCAAGCTTCCTTCGCACGAGCCTGGAGGATTTTTCGGATGGCACAGTGAACAAACCATCGTTATAATCCGCGACCTACTGAGGGCCTATAGCTCAGTTGGTCAGAGCAGAGGACTCATAATCCTTTGGTCCACGGTTCAAGTCCGTGTGGGCCCACCAACACAAGAAAGCCGCGCATTGCGCGGCTTTCGCGTTTCTGAAATCCCGAAAAAAAATACGTATGGGCGCAACCTCAAACTGATCGTTTGCTGAAGGCAAGCCGTGCCGCGAAAAGGACGAAAATCAAGCCAGTCGCGCGGTCCATCCAGGTGATGACTTTCTCGTTGCGCAATACTTTTGCCAGGGGCTGGGTCGCGGCAATCAGGATGATCGACCACAGAAACCCGATAACGACATGAATGCTGACCAAGCCAAACGTCCAGGCGATCAATGGCTGCCCTTGCGGAATGAACTGGGGGAGAAAAGACACGTAGAAGATGCCGATCTTGGGGTTCAGTACGTTACCCATCAGGCCTTTGAAGAACCAGTTTGGCACTTTCTTTTGAGCGCCCTCGACAGATGACAACGACGTGCGAGGCCGCAGCAGCATGTTTAGCCCCAGCCAGGCCAGGTAAGCCGCGCCGCAATACTTCAAGATATCGAACGCCAGCTCTGAGACAGCAATCAGGGCCCCGAGTCCAAAAGCGACGGCGGCGCCCCACAGGAAGCAGCCTGCGTTGATGCCCAGAGCCGCGCGCAGTGCCTGTCGCTTACCTTCCACCGTGGCCGTGCGCAAAATCAGTGCGGTATCGAGGCCAGGCGTCAGCGTGAGCAGGGTCGCTGCGAAGGTAAAGGCTATAAGGTTGTCAGAGAATGGCATAGGTGGGTCTCAGCCAGATGTAGTCGGCAGATTAACCTTTAAATACGAGCTATCAAATCCCCGCGAGCTACAGGCCGACCTCCGCGCAATGACGCCCTCAACGGTACAAGCCCGTGTCTGGCGCAGCGGTTCTGTAAGCCCGACCAAGCCTGTAACATACCTGCCCACTGCACCCTCGCACTGGAGCTTCACCCTTGCCCGCCCTAGACGACATTGACCGCCAACTGATCGCCGCCTTGCAGCTCAATGCTCGCGAAAGCGTGGCCATGCTTGCCCGGCAATTGGGTATCGCGCGCACCACGGTCACTTCGCGCCTGGCGCGCCTTGAGAAAACCCAGGTGATTACCGGTTATGGCGTGCGCCTGGGCCAGCGCGTGGCGGATGGTGGCCTGCAGGCGTATGTGGGCATTACCGTACAACCGCGTTCTGGCAAGGAAGTACTGCGCAGGTTGAGTGCAATGGCCCAGGTACAACAGCTGTGCGCGGTGAGCGGCGAATTTGATTACGTGGCGTGGCTGCGCACTGAGTCGCCGGAGCAACTTGATCAGTTGCTGGATCAGATCGGCAGCGTCGATGGTGTGGAAAAAACCACCACATCCATCATCCTTAGTAACAAATTGGACCGTGGACAACCTATCTGACCAGTGAGCTCGTCAGATTGACTGAAACGAATGCAATCCGACGACACATTGCGTCTTATTAACGAGCGCAACGCTCCCTAAACTGGCTGCCATCTTTTCCTATACTCAACGGGCCTATCCCGCCGAGTCGTCAGTAAGGTCAGCCATGAGCATTCCGTCCAGCACCATCAGCAAGACCAATCGACACCCCGCCGACGGTAAAAAACCCATCACCATCTTCGGCCCGGATTTCCCGTTTGCCTTTGATGACTGGATCGAACACCCCGCTGGCCTGGGTAGCATTCCTGCCGCCAACCACGGCGCCGAAGTGGCGATCGTGGGCGCAGGCATTGCCGGGCTGGTGGCTGCCTACGAGCTGATGAAGCTGGGCTTGAAGCCGGTGGTCTACGAAGCCTCGAAAATGGGCGGTCGCCTGCGTTCCCAGGCTTTCGAAGGCGCCGAAGGCATCATCGCCGAGCTGGGTGGGATGCGCTTTCCGGTATCGTCCACCGCTTTCTATCACTACGTGGACAAGCTGGGCCTGGAAACCAAACCCTTTCCCAACCCGCTGACGCCGGCATCCGGCAGCACCGTTATTGATCTGGAAGGCCAGACGCACTACGCGCAAAAGCTCTCCGACCTGCCGGTGTTGTTCCAGGAAGTCGCTGACGCCTGGGCCGACGCGCTGGAAGCCGGTTCGCAGTACGGCGATATTCAGCAAGCGATCCGCGACCGCGACGTGCCGCGTCTCAAGGAGCTGTGGAACAAGCTGGTCCCGCTGTGGGACGACCGCACCTTCTACGACTTCGTCGCCACCTCCAAGTCCTTTGCCAAATTGTCGTTCCTGCACCGCGAAGTGTTCGGCCAGGTCGGTTTCGGCACGGGCGGCTGGGACTCGGACTTCCCCAATTCCATGCTGGAAATCTTCCGCGTGGTGATGACCAACTGCGACGACCATCAGCACCTGGTCGTCGGCGGCGTGGCCCAGGTGCCCATGGGCATCTGGCGTCACGTGCCGGAGCGCTGTGCCCACTGGCCCGCCGGCACCAGCCTGAGCTCACTGCACCGAGGCGCGCCACGGGCGGGCGTGAAGCGCATTGCCCACGCCGCCGACGGCCGCTTCGCCGTCACCGACAACTACGGCGACACCCGCGAATACGCCGCCGTGCTGACCACCTGCCAAAGCTGGCTACTGACCACCCAGATCGAATGCGACGAAACCCTGTTCTCGCAAAAGATGTGGATGGCCCTGGACCGCACGCGCTACATGCAGTCATCCAAGACCTTTGTCATGGTCGACCGCCCGTTCTGGAAAGACAAAGACCCGGAAACCGGCCGCGACCTGATGAGCATGACCCTCACTGATCGCCTGACGCGCGGCACCTACCTGTTCGACAACGGCGACGACAAGCCGGGGGTGATCTGCCTGTCCTACTCGTGGATGAGCGACGCGTTGAAAATGCTGCCCCAGCCCATCGACAAGCGGGTCAAACTGGCCCTTGACGCACTGAATAAGATCTACCCGAAAGTAGACATCAAGGCGCGCATCATAGGCGACCCGATCACTATCTCCTGGGAAGCCGACCCGCATTTCCTCGGGGCCTTCAAAGGTGCGTTGCCCGGCCACTACCGGTATAACCAGCGCATGTATGCGCACTTCATGCAGAAGGACATGCCCGCCGAACAGCGTGGGATTTTCATCGCTGGCGACGACGTTTCGTGGACTCCGGCCTGGGTGGAGGGCGCGGTACAAACTTCGCTGAACGCGGTATGGGGCATCATGACCCACTTTGGCGGTAGCACTCATCCCGAAAACCCGGGGCCCGGCGATGTGTTTGACGAGATAGGGCCAATCGCCCTGCCCGAATAAGGAGCCAGCCATGCGTGTTGCCCTGTACCAATGCCCCCCACTGCCGCTGGATGTCGCCGGTAACCTCAAGCGTCTGCAGCAACTGGCGCACGAGGCATCGGGTGCCGATGTGCTGGTGCTGCCGGAGATGTTCCTGACCGGCTACAACATCGGCGCCGAAGCCACTGGCGCCTTGGCCGAGGCTCAGGATGGCGAGTCGGCGCAAAGCATTGCTGGCATCGCGCAAAGTGCCGGGCTGGCGATTCTGTACGGTTATCCGGAGCGCGCCGAGGACGGCCAGATCTACAACGCCGTGCAGTTGATCGACGCCCATGGCCAACGCCTGTGCAACTACCGCAAGACGCACCTGTTTGGCGACCTGGACCGCGCGATGTTCAGCGCCGGTGAAGACGCTTTTCCGCTGGTGGAATTGAACGGCTGGAAGCTGGGTTTCCTGATTTGCTACGACCTGGAGTTCCCGGAAAACACCCGGCGCCTGGCCCTGGCCGGTGCCGAACTGATCCTGGTGCCCACCGCCAATATGGTGCCGTTCGACTTTGTCGCCGACGTCACCGTGCGGGCACGGGCGTTCGAGAACCAATGCTTCGTGGCTTACGCCAACTACTGCGGGCATGAAGGCGATATTCACTACTGCGGCCAAAGCAGCATCGCCGCGCCCGATGGCCAGCGCATCGCCCAGGCGGGCCTGGATGAAGCGCTGATCGTCGGTACGCTGGATCGGCAATCGATCCTCGACGCCCGCGCCGCCAATCATTACCTGCAAGACCGCCGCCCCGAGCTTTACGGCGCACTGCACAAGCCCTGATCCACCGGGTTTGCTAGCATAGGCGCTTCCCCCGTTTCGGAAGTGCCCATGCCTGCGCCGGTTCACCCTCAGCCCCTGCACCTGACTCTGGCCAATGGCCTGCACCTTTGCCTGCGTCATGCTCCGCGCTTGAAGCGCTGTGCGGCTGTTTTACGCGTGGCGGCGGGCAGTCATGACGCGCCATTGGCGTGGCCGGGGCTGGCGCACTTCCTTGAGCACCTGTTGTTTCTGGGGACCGAGCGCTTTCCCGCGGGCGAAGGGCTAATGGCCTACGTGCAGCGCCATGGCGGACAGGTAAACGCCAGCACCCGGGAGCGCACCACGGAGTTCTTTTTTGAGCTGCCGGTTTCGACCTTCGCCGATGGGCTCGTGCGATTGGCCGATATGCTTACGCACCCTCGCCTGAGCATTGACGACCAACTGCGCGAGCGCGAAGTGCTGCACGCCGAGTTCGTCGCCTGGTCCCAGGATGCCAAGGCGCAGCAACAAGTGGCCTTGCTGCAGGGCTTGGCCGCCGACCATCCGCTGCGCGGTTTTCATGCGGGCAACCGTGACAGCCTGCCGGTGGAACGTGAGGCGTTTCAGCAGGCGTTGCGCGAATTTCACCAGCGTTTTTATCAGAGCGGTCAAATGACGCTCAGCCTGGCCGGCCCACAGTCCCAGCAAGAGCTGGAAGCGCTTGCGCAGCAATTCAGCGCGCAATTGATCGGCGGCCCGCTGCATCCCCAGGCCGAACCACCGGCACTGATGGCCGGGCACTCCAGCGGCTATCAATTGGCTGCCGACCAGCATCTGCATCAGGTCATCACCGGTGACGCGCCGCGTGAAGCGCTGGCGTTTCTCTGTACCTGGCTCAACAGCTCAGCGCCGGGTGGCTTGCTCGATGAACTGAAGGCGCGACGCCTGGCGACGGCATTGCACGCCTCCGTGCTGTATCACTTCGCCGGGCAGGCCGTGCTGGACATCGACTTTACCCTCGACGCGCAAAGTGGCTCTGCGACAGAGATCGAGGCGTTGCTGCACGACTGGCTGAGTTTTTTCGCACACAGCGACTGGACGCCGCTACGCGAAGAGTTCGCCTTGCTCAAGGCTCGCCAGCAACAGGTGCAAAGCGCCCTGGCGCTGGCACGCAACGACGAAGAAGACTTATCGGAACAAGGCGTCGCAGCCCTCAAGGCCATGCTCGACACACTGCATCTGCCGCCCGCCAAACACGCGTGGCAGCTTCCACCGAACAACCCCTTCCTTCGTCCAGCCGCCAAAGAAGAACGGGCCGGCCTGATTCGCGGCCAGACCAGCGCCCACCGTGGCTTGCGCACCTTCGCTCAGGACCGCTCACGAGGCCGTCGGGACATGTCGGCGCTGACATTCAGCCAGGCCTTGGCGAATGACAACGATGAAGGCGCCCTGTACCTGCGTTGGCGCTTTGACTGCATCGTGCCTGCTGGCCTGGACAGCCTGCTGCAGCCGTTGCGCGAAAGTGCCGGCCAGGCGGGCGTCGAATTGAGTGCCGAAACCATCGGCCATGACTGGCAAGTAAAACTGCTCGGTTTCCACGAGCCCATGCCCGCCGTACTTGAGGCGCTGGCGCGCTGCTTGAGCACGACCGATGAACACGTGGCACCAACGCCCGCACTGCCGATGATTGCCATCCGCCAATTGCTCAAGGCATTGCCCACTTGCTGTGCCGGTGTCCAGCCTATGCCCCAAGCGACGTCGGCCCCATGGGCCAGCGCCCGCTGGCAAGGGCTGGGCTCAGGGTTACCGGCAACCTGTGAAGCAGCGATCAAGACAGCCGCTGCCCGATTGCCTGGCCTGCCTGCACATTTCCAATGCCAGCCTCAAGCGCTCAACGAACCGCATCTCTGGCACGAGGTAAGTACCGAGTCCAGTGAAGCGGCAGTGCTGTTGTTCTGCCCGACACCGACACACACCCTGGCCGATGAAGCGGCCTGGCGCTTGCTCGGTCATTTGCTTCAGGGACCGTTCTACCAGCGCCTGCGCGTCGAGCTACAAATCGGCTACGCCGTGTTCAGCGGCATCCGACAGATCGATGGGCAAACCGGCCTGCTGTTCGGCGTGCAATCCCCCAGCGCGTCCCTGAGTGAGATCGTCGAGCAAGTGCAGGCCTTTCTGGCGAAACTGCCGTCGTTGATCGAGCGCAGCGCAGACGTGGGCAACAAGGCCCTGGCGCAGCAATTCACACCCGAGTCGCTGCCTATCGGCCAAGCCGCTGATCTTGTGTGGCACGCCCACTTGGCGGGCCACGCAACGGGCTACCTGGAGCAATTACAACACTTGATACAAATCTGCTCGCCTGCCGATATGCAGCGCGCGGCCCAGCAACTGAACGACGCCACAGGCGGCTGGCATTGCATCGCCAACGGCCCATGCATCGGTGGGCACTGGCAGTCGGCGGGTTGATCGTTGCCAACCGTGCAACAGGCTTTTTCTTTCAAGACAGCGCTAACTCGAAAAGAATTGCGTAATATTCACACGCAATATCTGAACATCTCCCATGGGAGGTGGACTATATGTACTACTTGGTAGTGAACATCCCGTCCCTTGATAGGAGTATGAATATGACCTGGTCCAAACCTGCTTACACCGACCTGCGCATCGGTTTCGAAGTCACCATGTACTTCGCCAGCCGCTAATCCGCTGGGTAATACAACGCCTCGGTTCGCCCGGGGCGTTTTTGTTTTGAGCTTTGCTGATGGAGCGACCATGTTTGTCCAGATTCTAGGTTCCGCCGCCGGCGGCGGCTTCCCGCAGTGGAACTGCAACTGCGTGAACTGCGCAGGCTTTCGTGATGGCAGCCTGCGGGCCCAGGCGCGTACCCAGTCGTCCATCGCGATTTCCGACGATGGCGTGAACTGGGTGCTGTGCAATGCCTCGCCGGACATCCGCGCGCAGCTGCAGGGCTTTGCGCCGATGCAACCCGGCCGCGCCCTGCGGGACACCGGCATCAGCGCAATCATCCTGATGGACAGCCAGATCGACCACACCACCGGCCTGCTGAGCCTGCGCGAGGGCTGCCCGCACCAGGTCTGGTGCACCGACATGGTCCACGAAGACCTGAGCACCGGCTTCCCGCTGTTCACCATGCTCACCCATTGGAACGGCGGCCTGGCCTGGAACCGTATCGAGCTGGACGCCAGCTTCACCATCCCGGCCTGCCCCAACCTGCGTTTCACGCCACTGCCGCTGCGCAGCGCCGCACCGCCCTACTCGCCACATCGTTTCGACCCGCATCCCGGCGACAACATCGGCCTGATTGTCGAAGACCTGCGCACCGGCGGCAAACTGTTCTATGCCCCGGGCCTGGGCAAGGTCGATGCGCCGCTGTTGGACATCATGGCCGGCAGCGACTGCCTGCTGGTGGACGGCACGATGTGGGACGACGACGAAATGCAGCGCCGTGGCGTTGGCACCCGCACCGGCCGCGAGATGGGCCACCTGGCGCAGAACGGCCCCGGCGGCATGCTCGAAGTGCTCGAACAGTTGCCAAAGCAGCGCAAAGTGCTTATCCACATCAACAACACCAACCCGATCCTCGACGAAGACTCTCCCGAGCGAGCCGAGCTGGTGCGGCGTAACGTCGAAGTGGCTTACGACGGCATGAGCATCGAATTGTAGGAGCAGGCGAAATGACTGACACACCGTTGACCACCACCGAATTCGAAGCCGCCTTGCGCGCCAAAGGCGCCTTCTACCACATCCACCACCCGTACCACGTGGCGATGTACGAAGGCCGCGCCACCCGCGAGCAGATTCAGGGTTGGGTCGCCAACCGCTTCTACTATCAGGTGAACATTCCGCTCAAGGACGCCGCGATCCTGGCCAACTGCCCGGACCGCGAGATTCGTCGCGAGTGGATCCAGCGCCTGCTCGACCACGACGGTGCACCCGGCGAAGACGGCGGCATTGAAGCCTGGCTGCGCCTGGGCCAAGCCGTGGGCCTCGACCCGGACCAGCTGCGCTCCCAGGAACTGGTGCTGCCCGGCGTGCGCTTTGCGGTAGACGCCTACGTCAACTTCGCCCGCCGCGCCAGCTGGCAGGAAGCCGCCAGCAGTTCCCTGACCGAGCTGTTCGCGCCGCAGATCCACCAGTCGCGCCTCGACAGCTGGCCGCAGCATTACCCGTGGATCGACCCGGCCGGTTACGAATACTTCCGCACCCGCCTGGGCCAGGCCCGACGCGATGTGGAGCACGGGTTGGCGATTACCCTGCAGCACTACACCACCCGCGAAGGCCAGGAGCGCATGCTGGAAATCCTGCAATTCAAACTGGATATCCTGTGGAGCATGCTCGACGCCATGAGCATGGCCTACGAACTGAAACGCCCGCCCTATCACAGCGTGACCGAGCAGCGGGTCTGGCATAAAGGGATCACCCTATGAGCTTTGATCGCAGCAGAAAACCGACCTGGCGCCCGGGTTACCGCTACCAGTACGAGCCCGCGCAGAAAGGCCATGTGCTGCTCTACCCGGAAGGCATGATCAAGCTCAACGACAGCGCCGCGCTGATTGGTGGCTTGATTGACGGCGAGCGCGACGTGGCCGCCATTATCGCGGAGCTGGACAAGCAATTCCCCGGAGTGCCGCAACTCGGTGAAGACATCGAGCAATTCATGGAGGTCGCCCGTGCCGAGCACTGGATCACCCTTGCCTGAAAAACCCGCTATCGGCTTGCCGCTTTGGCTGCTCGCCGAGCTGACTTACCGCTGCCCGCTGCAGTGTCCGTACTGCTCCAACCCGCTGGATTTTGCCGAACAAGGCAAGGAACTGAGCACCGAGCAATGGATCAAGGTATTTCGCGAAGCCCGCGAGATGGGCGCGGCGCAACTCGGGTTTTCCGGCGGTGAGCCGTTGGTGCGCCAGGACCTCGCCGAGCTGATCGGCGAGGCGCGCAAACTGGGCTTCTACACCAACCTGATCACCTCGGGCATTGGCCTGACCGAACAGAAGATCAGTGACTTCAAAAAAGCCGGCCTGGACCATATCCAGATCAGCTTCCAGGCCAGCGACGAACAGGTGAACAACCTGCTGGCCGGCTCGAAGAAAGCCTTCGCGCAAAAGCTGGAAATGGCCCGAGCGGTGAAAGCCCATGGTTACCCGATGGTGCTTAACTTCGTCACCCATCGGCATAACATCGACAAGATCGACCGCATTATCGAGCTGTGCATTGCGCTCGAGGCGGACTTTGTCGAGCTTGCCACCTGCCAGTTCTACGGCTGGGCACAACTCAATCGTGTGGGGCTGTTGCCGACCAAGGAACAATTGGTACGCGCCGAACGCATCACCAACGAGTACCGCGCCAAGCTCGAAGCCGAGGGCCACCCGTGCAAGTTGATTTTCGTGACGCCCGATTACTACGAAGAGCGTCCGAAAGCCTGCATGAATGGCTGGGGCAGTATTTTCCTGACAGTCACACCGGACGGAACCGCGCTGCCCTGTCATGGAGCCCGACAGATGCCGGTGCAGTTTCCCAATGTGCGCGACCACAGCATGCAGCACATCTGGTACGACTCGTTCGGTTTCAACCGTTTTCGCGGCTACGACTGGATGCCCGAGCCGTGCCGTTCATGCGACGAGAAGGAAAAGGACTTCGGCGGCTGCCGTTGCCAGGCCTTCATGCTCACGGGAGACGCGAGCAATGCCGACCCGGTGTGCAGCAAGTCCGAGCAGCACGGCATCATCCTCAAGGCGCGGGAAGAAGCCGAACATGCCACCCAGACCATTGAACAGCTGGCGTTTCGCAATGAACGCAATTCACGCCTCATCGCAAAAGGCTGACGCCCTCAGCGCTTGGCGATGATGTACACGGCGTGGATGATGCCGGGGAAATAACCGCACAGGGTCAGCAGAATGTTCAGCCAGAACGCGCCGCCGAAGCCTACTTGCAGGAACACACCCAGTGGCGGCAGCAGAATGGCGATGATGATACGAATGATGTCCATGGGTCAGCTCCAGAAAATCGGCTCGTGTGAGCCGTGTAGCTAATCGACATTGGCGCTTCGCTAGGGTTCAGTGGTTTCTGGCATTGGGCCATCTCAGGCCAGAATCTGCAGGCCATGTTTTTGCACAAGGCTCAATAACTTAAGCGCCATGCCGCTGGGCTGTTTTTCGCCGGATTCCCACTGTTTTACAGTCGAGGCGCTCGTGTTCAGGTAGCGAGCGAACACAGGTTGGCTGACGTGGCTGCTTTCACGGAGGTATTTGATCTGCTCGGCTAGCATTCGAGCAGGAACCGCTGCCAGACACGCTTCGTCGAACTC
Organism: Pseudomonas sp. MUP55; assembly: GCF_034043515.1. Lineage (NCBI taxonomy): Bacteria > Pseudomonadati > Pseudomonadota > Gammaproteobacteria > Pseudomonadales > Pseudomonadaceae > Pseudomonas > Pseudomonas sp. MUP55. The sequence goes on from NZ_CP138214.1 coordinate 5,378,422, forward strand.
ACGAAGCGTGGTTTTGCTGATGGCGCCAATTGTATGAAGCGCTTCGGCAGATTGGTGAATGGACTCAAACGCCTCACTTTTATAGTTTCTGGTCATGACCTATCTCCACAAGCTCTGTTAAATCCAGCAATTGCTGAATCTGTGCATCGTTTAAATCTTCGTAGATCTTCGCCAGCGACCGAAACCCTTCCAGTTCACTCTGACTGATATTGCTCTGGCTCTGCTTGGCAAACAGGTATTGAAACACCCAGTAGTGCCTGCCTTTAGCCAAGACAATGGATCGATGACGATTTTGGTTCAGCCGCTTCTTCCATACGCCGCCTCCCAAATTGTCCGCCTGCCCATTGAGCAAATCGCTGAATGCTTCTTTTAGCTCCGAATCGCTTATCCAAGCCTTGCTGGCCGCCTTCGCAAAATTCCGGGTTTTGAACAACCTGAGCTTCATGGAGATCCGTTCCGATAAACATACCACTCAGTGGTATAGATTAGAAGATGAGCACTGAGTGCCCCCATCGACAATCCTTGCCGAGGCCAGCTAAAAAGCCGTCGTTTCCAATGACGCACAAGCAACCTTTTCAGTCCAAAAATTACCCACACAAAAAAACGCCCCCAGCCAAAAGAATCAGGCCGGAGGCGCCGCGTATTCCGCGAGACGGTTCAGAAAATTCGGATCAGACCGCGATGCCCTTGCGGCATTGCAGTTGGGCGGTACGCACCCGAGAGAAGGCGCGGGCGAGGCGCAGGAGCATTTCGTCGATGTGGTTTTTGCTGACGTTCAGAGCGGGGGTGAAGCGCAGGCAATCAGGCTGCGCAGCGTTGATGATCAAGCCTTCGTGCAGCGCGGCCTTTACCACGGCACTCGCGGAATCGTCCGATAGGGTCAGGCCCCATATCAGTCCATTTCCGCGCAGTTGCCCGTGTTCGTAACGGTAAGCCAGGCGGGCGAGGCCTTCTGCCAGGTACAGGCCGGATTCTCGTACCTGTTCCAGAAAGCCAGTTGCCAGCACGGCATCGAGCACCGCACTACCCGCCGACGCCATCAGCGCATTGCCGTGATGCGTACCGTCCAGCTCGCCCGCTTCGAAGCAACAGGCTGTGCCGCGCGCCAGCAACGCCGCCAGGGGCACGCCACCGCCCAGGCCTTTGCCGAGGGTAACGATGTCGGCGCGTACGCCGTATTGCTGTTCGGCGAGCAAGCTGCCGCACCGGCCAATCCCGGTTTGTACTTCGTCAAGAATCAGCAGGATCCCCAGCTCACGGCACAGGCGTTCAACGCCTTTGAGGTAGTGTTCGGTCACGGGGATCACACCCGCGGCGCTCTGGATCGGCTCCAGCATGATGGCAACGGTGTGTGCGTCCACGGTGGCGTGCAGCGCCGGCAGGTCGTTGAATGGCACCTGACTGAACCCCGGCAATTGCGGTTCAAAACGGTTCTCGCAGGCAACGGCCGAAGCCGGCAACGTTGCCAGACTACGGCCATGACAGCCGTTGCTTACCGTAATGATGTGATGGGCACCGCCGCGATGCAGCTGGCCCCATTTGCGCGCCAGTCGGATGGCGGCTTCACAGGCCTCCGCCCCGCTGTTGAGCAGGTAGGCCTGGTCGCTGCCGGTGTGATGGCACAGGCGATCAACCAGGTCGAGCTGAGCGCGATTGTGCAAGCCCATTCCAGGGTTGATCACGGTCTGCATCTGTTCGGCAATGGCGTCGCGCACCACGTGTGGACTGTGGCCGAGGCTATTGGCGCCGCCGCCCTGGCTGAAATCCAGGTAGGCACGGTCGTCACTGTCCGAAAGCCAGGAGCCATGGCCCTGCACGAACACCTGAGCGGGACGTGCCACAGTGGGCATCAGGCTTTCGCTGGAAAAATCATGACGCGGAGCATCAAGCACAAGGTCATCAAGACTCGGCGCATGACGCCGGAACAGGTTCACGGTTCACCCCCGATAGCAACCGGACCTTGGTCGGCACCGGGTGCTGGAAGTGTGCTGAGGTTTTTTGCCTTGCCTATGTAAACGCCATTACCCAAAACGTTAGTCATTGCCCGATCCGGCCCTGTAAGCCCTGCCAATAGGCGCTAGACTAGGCGTCTGGGAGGCCAACGGCCATTTCGATTTTCCAGCTTTTTCGATAAGCAAAACTTATGGATTTCAAGCAACTGCGTTATTTCGTCGCGGTGTATGAAGAAGGCCACGTAGGCCGTGCCGCGGAGCGTCTGTCAATCTCGCAGCCGGCCCTGTCGCAGCAGGTTCGCCAACTGGAGCAGAACCTGGACGTGAGCCTGTTCGAGCGCAGCAGCAAGCGCCTGCTCCCCACGCTGGCCGCCCACACCTTATACAACCATGCCTTGCCCCTGATCGACGGCATGCAACAAGCCGTGGAGGCCTTGCGCAATTTCAAGGGCCAGGCGATGCGCACGCTGGCCATCGGTGTGCTGCAAACCGTGCACACCAGCCTGGTGCCGCAGATGCTGGAGCGGGTGCGCAAGGCCCAACCCCACTTGGTGGTGCAGATCTACGAATTGACCGGAATTGAAATCGAGCGGCGCCTGCTCAACGGTTCGCTGGACATCGGGATCAGCTACCTGCCACCGCGCCAGCCGGGTCTGCATGGCGTGCTGTTGTATGAAGATGAGTTGAAGGTGGTCATCCCAGAGCAACACCCGTTGCGGGAATTCAAGAAGGTCTCGCTGAAACAGGCAGCCGAGTTGCCGATGTTGCTGCTGGGCGAGGAGTTTCAGGTGCGGCAGATCTGGCAGGCCCAACTGGCCAACCTGGGGCGGCGTCCGCAGGTGCAGGCGGAGCTCAACACCATGGTGGGAATCCTCGACAGCCTGCCCCACACCCAGTTGGCCACGGTGTTGCCGGGGCGCTCCCAGGACGAGCACAACAGCCAGTCGCTGCTGTGGAAACCCTTGAGCGAGCCCAGGGTGCCGTTGAAAGTGGGTCTGGTATGCCGTGACGTGCAGCGTCAGCAAGCGACGGTGGCGTTGCTGCGCACGTTGCTCGAAGACGTCATGAATGCCCCGCAGGCAGGCGCCTGACTTTTTCGCGGGCAAAAGAAAACCCCGCCGAAGCGGGGCTTTGCAGACTGTTTCCCTGACATCCATTTCACTCCGCCGTCCTGGCAGAATCCTACGTGTCCGTGTTGTTGCTTTTGCGCTTCCTGCGCGACGTCCATGTGAAGTAGATTATCCGTGGATCCAATGTGGCGATAGAGGACGATTAGCAGCACGTCGTGTAAGAGAATGCTTACACGCGCGCCACGCCCTTAGAACAGTGCCTCATCCATCAAAAACAGCGACTCGCTACCGGCTTTTACCGACGCGCTCAACGAATGAATACGCGGCAACAAGCGTGCAAAGTAGAAGCGCGCGGTGCCCAGTTTGCTGGCATAGAAATCATCTTCAGCCTCTTTGCCCCACGCGGCCTTGGCCATGCGCGCCCACATGTAGGCATACGCCATGTAACCGAACGCCTGCAGGTACTCCACCGAGGCCGCACCGATTTCATTCGGGTTGGTCTTGGCACGGTCCAGCACCCAGGCGGTCAATTCATCCAGGTTGTCCACCGCTGCGGCGAGCGGACGGGTGAATTCGCCCAGTTCCGAGCCTGCACTGGCGATGAACTGGCGGATCTCGTCGGCGAACAAGGTGTAGAACGCGCCGCCGCTGCCGACGATCTTGCGCCCCATCAGGTCCAGCGCCTGGATGCCATTGGTGCCTTCGTAGATCTGGGTGATGCGCACATCGCGCACCAATTGCTCCTGGCCCCACTCGCGAATGTAGCCGTGGCCACCAAACACCTGCTGACCGAGTACCGTGGTTTCCAGGCCCAGGTCCGTGAGGAATGCCTTGGCGACCGGCGTCAGCAGCGCCACCAGGTTATCGGCGCGCTCGCGGGCAGCCGCGTCTTCGCTGAACTTGGCGATGTCCAACTGCGTCGCCACGTAGGTGGAAAACGCTCGGCCACCTTCGTTCGCCGCCTTCATAGTCAGCAGCATGCGGCGCACGTCCGGGTGCACGATGATGGGGTCAGCGGCTTTGTCCTTGGCTTGAGCGCCCAATGGGGAGCGGCTCTGCAGGCGGTCGCGGGCGTATTCGATTGCGTTCTGATAGGAACGCTCGCCGGATGCCAGACCCTGGATACCAACGCCCAGGCGTTCGTAGTTCATCATGGTAAACATCGCCGCCAAGCCACGGTTAGGCTCGCCCACCAGATAGCCCACGGCTTCGTCGAAGTTCATCACGCAGGTCGCGGAGGCCTGGATGCCCATCTTGTGTTCGATGGAGCCGCAGGTCACCGGGTTGCGTGCGCCGAGGCTGCCGTCGGCGTTGACCATGAACTTCGGCACCAGGAACAGCGAGATGCCTTTGGGGCCCGCCGGTGCATCCGGCAGTTTGGCCAGCACCAGGTGGATGATGTTTTCAGTCAGGTCGTGTTCGCCGCCGGTAATGAAAATCTTGGTGCCGCTGACTTTGTATGAACCGTCCGCCTGTGGCTCGGCCTTGGTGCGAATCATGCCCAGATCGGTGCCGGCATGGGCTTCGGTCAGGCACATGGAACCGGCCCATTCGCCTGAATACATCTTCGGCAGATAGGCGGCCTTGAGTTCCTCACTGGCGTGGGTGTTGATCGACACGCACGCACCCGAGGTCAACATCGGGTACAGGCCGAACGCCAGGCTGGACGAGTTGATCATCTCTTCGACCTGCGCCGACACCGCCTTGGGCATACCCATGCCGCCGTACACCGGGTCGCCACCGACACCCACCCAGCCACCTTCGGCATAGGTCGCATAGGCCTGGGGGAACCCTTCCGGCGTGCTGACGGCATTGTCCGCCCAGCGGCAGCCCTGCTCATCGCCGCCACGGCTTAATGGCGCGATGGATTTGGCCGTGACCTTGCCGGCCTCTTCGAGGATCGCTTCAACGGTTTCGGCGTCAACCGTGTCTGCCAGCGCAGGCAATTGGGCCCAAGTCGTGGCGACTTCAAACACTTCGTTGAGGACGAAGCGCATATCACGCAACGGCGCTTTGTAATCAGCCATGGCAAACCTCGTGAGAACGTGAAAAGTGATTCGATAGGATCGGTTTTACAGGCTCCGAGTGTACCCGAACAACTTTTCAGACACATAGAGTCCTTTCGTGACTATTAAGTATTTATAAGTCACGAAAGCCTACCCTACAACGCAAACGCCTGCGCCGGCAAGCTCATCAGGCATTCGCTGCCCGCCTCCACCGCCGCCCGGTGCGTCGCGGTGCGCGGCAATAGGCGTTTGAAGTAGAAGTCGCACGTGGCCAGTTTGGCCTGGGCAAACCCTGCGTCGTCATGCGCTTGCGCCGCGATCGCCATGCGCAGCCACAGGTAGGCGAGGATGATGTAACCGCTGTACATCAGGTAATCCATGGCTGCGGCACCCACTTCGTCGGGATTTTTCATCGCCGCGGTGCCGACCTTCAGCGTCAGCTCACCCCATTGCTGGTTCAACTGGTTGAGCTGCTCTACATGGGCCTTGAGTTGCGCGTGTTCGGCATTGGCAGCGCAAAACTTATGCACAATTTTGGTAAAGCCGCGCAGCAGCTTGCCCTGGCTGCCGAGCACCTTGCGCCCCAGCAGGTCGAGGGCCTGGATACCGTTGGTGCCCTCATAAATGGGCGCAATCCGCGCATCACGGGCCAACTGCTCCATGCCCCACTCGCGAATATAGCCATGGCCACCGAACACCTGCATACCGTGGTTGGTCACCTCCAGCCCGGTTTCGGTCATAAAGGCTTTGCAGATCGGCGTGAGGAAGGCCAGCAGGTCTTCCGCCTCCTGGCGCTGGCCGGCATCGGCGCTCAGGTGCGCAGTGTCGAGCAACTGGGCGGTGAAGTAGGTCAGCGCGCGATTGCCTTCGTTGAAGGCTTTCATGGTCAACAGCATGCGGCGTACATCGGCGTGCACGATGATCGGGTCGGCGGCTTTCTCCGGGGCCTTGGCGCCGGTCAACGAGCGCATCTGCAGGCGGTCGTTGGCGTAGTTGACCGCGCCCTGGAAGCTGGCCTCGCCATTGCACAACCCCTGCATCCCCGTGCCCAGGCGCGCATGGTTCATCATGGTGAACATGCAGTTGAGGCCTTTGTTCGCCTCGCCAATCAAAAAGCCCCTGGCGCCGTCGAAGTTCAGCACGCAGGTGGCCGAGGCCTTGATGCCCATCTTGTGTTCGATGGAACCGCAGTGCACCGCGTTGCGCTCGCCGGAGTCGGCGTGAAACTTGGGCACGATGAACAACGAGATGCCTTTGGTGCCCGCCGGCGCATCCGGCAGTTTGGCCAGCACCAGGTGGATGATGTTTGCACTCATATCGTGCTCGCCGGCCGAGATGAAGATCTTGCTGCCGGTGACTGCATAGCTGCCATCCGCCTGGGGCACGGCGCGGGTCTTGATCAACCCCAGGTCGGTGCCGCAGTGGGCCTCGGTCAGGCACATGGTGCCGGTCCATTCGCCAGCGGTGAGTTTGTGCAGGTAAGTGGCTTTCTGTTCTTCGGTGCCGTGGGCGTGGATCGCCGACATTGCGCCGTGGGTCAGGCCTGGGTACATGCCCCAGGATGTATTGCTTGAACCGATCATCTCGCTCAGCACCAGCCCCAGGGACTGCGGCAAGCCCTGGCCGCCGTAGGCCGGGTCCGCCGCCACGCCGTGCCAGCCGCCTTCCACGTACTGAGCAAAGGCTTCCTTGAAGCCCTTGGGCGTGGTCACTACCCCGTTGTCGAAATGGCAGCCCTCTTCATCGCCACTGCGGTTGAGCGGGGCGAGCACGTTTTCGCAGAACTTGGCGCCCTCTTCGAGAATGGCACTGACCATGTCGGGGCTGGCGTCCGTCGCACCCAGGGCCGAGTAGTGGCCATGGAAATCGAAGACGTTGTCGATCAGAAAGCGCATGTCGCGCAGGGGAGCTTTGTAGTCAGGCATGGCGATGTCTCCGGCAGCAGATGGTCTCAACCTACTGCCGGCCCGCGCCCTGGACAATCACTGTAGCGCTGCTGAATACGGCACCATTACTCAACCGGCAGCACTTTGCATGCGTACGGCACCGCGACGGTTCTGCCCGGCGGCGATCACGCAGTTGCGCCCGGCGCCCTTGGCGGCGTACAGCGCCTGGTCGGCGGACTTGAGCACCTCTTCGGGGCTACGCTGCTCGGCCTGGCGCTCGGCCACGCCGATGCTGACGGTCACCGACACACTGGACGCGCCGCTGCCGGCTCGACGCTGGCGGCCTTGATGGTCGTCATTGGGGCGGTCCGGGTTGCGCAACTTGATCGCATAGTTGGCGATGATCTCGCGGATCTCCTCCAGGTGCGGCATGCATTCATCCAGAGTCTTGCCGGCGAACACCACGGCAAACTCTTCACCGCCGTAACGGTAGGCGCGCCCGCCGCCGCTGACCTTGGACAGTTTGCTCGCCACCAGGCGCAGCACCTGGTCGCCCACGTCATGGCCATGGGTATCGTTGAAACGCTTGAAATGGTCCACATCGCCCATCGCCAACACGTAGTTGCGCCCCAGCCGCTGCATGCGCTCGTTAAGGGCGCGACGCCCCGGCAAGCCGGTCAGCTCATCGCGAAACGCCATTTGATAGGCTTCGTGCGCCACGCCGGCAGCGATCATCAGCATGACCTGGCTGCACATGATGTTGAGGGTGAACGGCAGGATGAAGGTTTGCGGCAGCATCCAGAACATCCCCAGCAGCCCCACCAACTGCGCGGCGTGCAGCGGGCGCGGCTGATACCAGTACTGGGCGGCCAGGGTGAGGAAGCCGATCAGAAACATCGGGTATGAAAGCTGGATCAGGCTCATCCAGGCGCCATGCAACGCCGGCCAGCGAATCTCGGCTAACCAGTTCAGCACGCCCTGGGGATAACTTTGCTCCAGCGCCAGTGCCACGCTGCCGATGGCCAGCAGCACTGCGCAGCGTGCGACAAAATCACGGAACAGGTGGGTCTTTTCCTGCCACAGCGCATAGACGCTGAACAGCAAGGGCAGCAGCAGGCAGACCAGGTGGAACACCACGGCGGCGTCTTCACGTACGCGGCCATTGTCGCGATAGAAGTCGGTCTGGGTGTCCAGCAGGAAATACGCGACATACACCGTGATCATCAGGAACAGCTCACGCTGGCGTCGATACACCGCGCAGTAAGCACCGCCGAGCAACAGCACCAGGGTCGGCAGCACGTTGAACAGCGAGGTGAAGAAGACGTTGAGGTCCTTGAGATAGGCAGCCGAAAGCCCGGCCAGTAACAGCAGCAGCGAGGGCAGAAAATGACTGAACCGTACAGCGGACGCGCGTGACAAGGGTAAAGCTCCGACCCGCAAAAAAGATAGTGGCATAGTGCCTCTTCGCGACCAGTTAACCACAACCCGTCCGACCTGTATCACTTTGCCACCACTGTAACGGCACCGCTCATCAATCCCTTAGCGCCAGAGCGCATTTTAATAATCGACACAGCCAGAATGTGGGAGGGGGCTTGCTCCCGATAGCGGTTAGTCAGCTACAGAGAAGCTGACTGATGCACAGCTATCGGGGGCAAGCCCCCTCCCACATGGACCGCATTGCCAATCTCGGGCCAGTGGCGCCAGACCTGCAAAAAAAAACCGCCACCCTTGAGGGGTGGCGGTTTTAGATGATTTCGGTGCGGCTTAGTAAGCCAGGCCGAAGTCCTCTTCTTTCATGTCCATCAGGTTGCTGGCGCCCGACAGCATGGTTGCGACGTGGGTGCGGGTACGCGGCAGGATGCGCTGGAAGTAGAAGCGCGCGGTCTGCAGCTTGGCGGTGTAGAACGCCTCTTCGCTCGTGCCGGCAGCCAGTTTCTCAGCCGCCAGGCGCGCCATGTCGGCCCAGAAGTAAGCCAGGCACGCATAACCGGAGTACATCAGGTAATCCACCGAGGCGGCACCGACTTCTTCACGGTCTTTCATCGCGGCCATGCCGACCTTCATGGTCAACTCGCCCCACTCTTTGTTCAGCGCCGCCAGCGGTGCAACGAACTCCTTGACCGCGTCATTGCCTTCGTTGGCCTGGCAGAACTTGTGGACGATCTTGGTGAAGCCCTTGAGCGCTTCGCCTTGAGTCATCAGCACTTTACGGCCCAGCAGGTCGAGCGCCTGGATACCGGTGGTGCCTTCGTACAGCATCGAAATACGGCTGTCGCGAACGTTCTGCTCCATGCCCCATTCGGCGATGAAACCGTGGCCACCGTAGATCTGCACGCCGTGGTTGGCTGCTTCAAAGCCGACTTCGGTCATGAACGCCTTGGCGATCGGGGTCATGAAGGCCAGCAGGCCATCGGCCTGTTTCTTGGCTTCATCGTCGGTACCGTACTTGACGATGTCCACTTGCTTGGCGGTGAAGTACACCATCGCACGGTTGCCTTCGGCGAAGGCTTTCATGGTCAGCAGCATGCGGCGCACGTCAGGGTGCACGATGATCGGGTCAGCGGCTTTGTCCGGCGCTTTCGGGCCAGTCAGGGAGCGCATCTGCAGACGGTCACGAGCATATTTCAGACCACCCTGGAAACCGATCTCGGCGTGGGCCAGGCCTTGCAGCGCAGTACCCAGGCGAGCGGTGTTCATGAAGGTGAACATGCAGTTCAGGCCTTTGTTCGCCGGGCCGATCAAGTAACCGGTGGCCGCGTCGAAGTTCATCACGCAGGTAGCGTTGCCGTGGATGCCCATCTTGTGTTCGAGGGAGCCACAGGTTACCGCGTTGCGCTCACCGATCGAGCCATCGGCGTTCGGCAGGAACTTGGGCACGATAAACAGCGAGATGCCTTTGGTGCCGGCCGGTGCGTCGGGCAGGCGGGCCAGTACGATGTGGACGATGTTGTCGGCCATGTCGTGTTCACCGGCCGAGATGAAGATTTTGGTGCCGGAGACTTTGTAGGAACCGTCAGCCTGAGGTTCGGCCTTGGTACGCAACATGCCCAGGTCGGTGCCGCAGTGCGGCTCGGTCAGGCACATGGTGCCGGTCCACTCGCCCGAGACCAGTTTGGTCAGGTAAGCCTCTTGCTGCTCAGGCGTACCGTGCTCGGAGATGGTGTTCATCGCACCGTGGGACAGGCCTGGGTACATGCCCCACGACCAGTTGGCTTCGCCAACCATTTCACTCACGGCAAGGCCCAGGGACTCCGGCAGGCCTTGGCCGCCGTGCTCAACGTCGTGGGCCAGGCTTGGCCAGCCGCCTTCGACGAACTGCTTGTAGGCTTCCTTGAAACCGGCAGGGGTCTTAACGCCTGACTCGCTCCAGGTACACCCTTCGATGTCACCCACACGGTTCAGCGGTGCCAGCACTTGCTCACAGAACTTGGCGCCTTCTTCGAGAATGGCGTCAACCATGTCCGGCGTAGCGTCCTGGCAAGCCGGCAGGCTCTGATAGTGCGCTTCATAGCCGAGCAGTTCGTCACGAACGAAGCGAATATCACGCAAGGGGGCCTTGTAGTCAGGCATAGCGATAAACCTCTGCTGATGTATCTGGGATGAACAACCGCATGGATGCGTCGAGGCGGTCAAACAGGTGTTTGAAACATACGTTTACGACCTGGGGTTGTCAAGCGTCAGCCAGATGCCGTTTGTCTTGACTCAGGTCATCGCCAGGCACGGCGATGCCTGCGACGGGTTGTCGCCTCAGAAATGAGTACAAAGGTTTATCAGGATTAAGCAGGGACAATGTGGGAGGGGGCTTGCCCCCGATAGCGGAATATCAGTCAGTACATTTTTAACTGACCCATCGCTATCGGGGGCAAGCCCCCTCCCACATTTTTAAATGGCATGCAGCGAGAGAATCAGGCGTAGGTGTCGATCAAGGTACCGAGCATTTCGTCCGAAGCCTTGGCGACTTTCACACCCAACTCCACTTGAAACTTGCCCTGGGCCATCTCGACCATATTGCTCGCCGAATTGGACGCCTGAGCACGATCATTGGCTTGCAGACGGTCACTTTGCGCGGCCGATGGCTGGTTCGTCGCGGCGCTGGCAATGTTGCCGGCGGCCTGGTCGACACGGTTCTGTCCGGCCTGAATGGTGCTCAGGCCCGAATAAAACGCGCTGCTTCCAGAGATTTCCATGGCGTAAGCCTGCCTTTAGAGAATCGTGAAAATGGATTGAAGCAGACATCCTGGCAAAAGGCCCGTCAAAAACCCTAATGGCATATTGCCTTGCGATAGCCAAAATCAGTCAAGCAGGTCCATTTCCAGGTAGGCCGCCACAGCGGTTGCCCCGGCATGCTTGAGTTTCGGCACACGGCCCAGGCAAGGCGCTGGCAAACGTTCGGCCAACGTGGCGAGGTTTTCTTCCAGACGAGAGGTCTTGGGGTCGATGATATTGGCCACCCAACCGGCCAGCGGCAAACCATCGCGCGCGATCGCTTCGGCCGTGAGCAGTGCATGGCTGATACACCCCAGGCGCACGCCCACCACCAGAATCACCGGTAGCTTGAGGGCAATGGCCAGGTCCGACAGATTGGACTGGTCAGCCAGGGGCACGCGCCACCCACCGGCGCCTTCGATCAAGGTGAAGTCGGCGTTTTGCGCCAGGATCCGCTGCATCGGCTTGAGCAGCGATTGCACCGTCAGCGCGACACCTGCCTCACGGGCGGCCAGGTGCGGCGCAATCGCCGGCTCGAACGCCACCGGGTTGACCTCGGCGTACGTCAACGGCAATGAACATTCGGCGAGCAGCGCCAGGGCATCGGCATTGCGCAAGCCCTTGGGCGTTATCTGGCAACCCGAGGCCACCGGTTTTCCCGCCGCCGTGCTTTTGCCCGCTTGGCGGGCGGCATGCAGCAGGCCGGCGGCGACGGTGGTCTTGCCCACATCGGTGTCGGTACCGGTGATGAAATACGCAGCGCTCATCGCGGTTTCTCCAGTAGGGCGTAAACCACTTGGTAGGACGCAGGCAGGCCCTGGGCCTGGCGGAACTGCTCGTAAGCGTGCACCAGCGCCGCAACCCTTGCGCGGCCCGTCAACCCTCCCGGGCGCCCCGGGTTGAGGTTATGCGCGCCCAAGGCTTTCAGCTCATGGGTCAGGCTACGCACATCCGGGTAGTGCAGCACATGGGCACGTCGCTCCAGGCTGGCCACCCGAAAACCACTGGCTGCGCACAGCTGTTGATAAGCCTCGAAGGTGCGGAAACGATTGACGTGAACCAGCCCATCCACCGCTCGCCAACTGCTGCGCAGCTCATCCAGGGTGCCCACGCACAGGCTGGCAACCGCCAGCACGCCGCCCGGTTGCAACACGCGAAACGCTTCACTGAGGACCGCATCGAAGTTGGCACACCACTGCACCGCCAGGCTGGAGAAGATCAGCTCGAAGCTGTCGGCCTTGAGCGGCAAGCGTTCTGCATCGCCGGCGACGAAGTGCTGCGCCCCGCCTGAAGGCCGCGCATGCTTGAGCATACCCTCGGCAATATCCAGCGCGGTGCCTTGGCTGGCGGGCAGCCGCTCACTCAGTACGCGACTGAAATAACCCGTGCCACAGCCCAGGTCGAGCCAGCGTTGTGGCGCCAGGCCCGCCGGTAAGCGACTCAGCAGTTCATGTCCGACCGCCCGCTGCAACTCGGCCACGCTGTCGTAACTGGCCGCCGCCCGGGAAAACGAGGCCGCCACCTGGCGTTTGTCAGGCAAGGCACCAGGCAAGGGAGGATTGGAGAGATCAGTCATCAACGCACTCATGCAAAAAAGCCTGGATGGCCCCCGCTACACCGTGGGGGTCCTCCAGAAGAAAAGCGTGACCGGCCTGTTCAATCAGGCCGATCTCCACATCGGGCAGCAGCGCCAGCAGGTCGCTGGCAGCCTCGGCCGGCACCAACCCGTCCTGCCCGGCAAACAGGTGCAACTGTGGCCCGCGAAACGCCTGCAAGGCAGCACGGGTGTCCAATTGGGCGAGCAACTCAAGGCCAGGCATCAGCACGCTGGGCGAGGTGTTCGGCGCCCCACTGACCAACAGACGCGAGAGCCCGCGTGGGTCGACGGCGCCCTTGGCGCACAACAGGCCAAAGCGCTTGAGGGTGACTTGGGAGTCGGCGTGGCAACCGGCGAGGAACGCGTCGAACGTTTCAGGGGGCATTGCGTGCGGCCAATCCGCATGGGCGACAAAGCACGGGTTGCTTGCCAGGGTGAGCAGGCCGCAGCAACGCTCGCCACGCCGTGCCGCCAGCTCTGACGCGAGCATGCCGCCCAGGGACCAGCCGCCGAGCCAGACATTGTCCGGCAGCGTGGCATCCAGTTCGTCGAGCCATTCAGCCAGTTCGCTGGAATCCAGCGCCGGCAGCGGTTCGACCTGCACGCGCAGATGTTCATTCAAGCCGTGCAGCGCGGCGGCCAGCGGTTCCAGCGGTGATACCCCCAGGCCCCAGCCGGGCAGCAATACCAGTCGATCACGCATGCTCGGGCTCCGTAGCGTTTAACATCCGGAAACACGCCTCCAATGCGTTTAACAATAGCTGCACCTGCGCCGCGCTGTGGGCTGCCGTCAACGTCACACGCAAACGGGCGCCGCCGGCGGGCACGGTGGGGGGCGGATCGCGGTCACCATCAGCCCGCGCTCGCGCAGCATCTGCGACAGGCGCAGGGCGCGTGCGCTGTCGCCAATCAGGATCGGCTGGATTGGCGTGAAACTGTCCATCAGCGCCAGGCCGATCTGCTCGGCGCCCTCGCGAAACTGGCGGATCAAAGCGTTGAGGTGCTCGCGTCGCCAATGCTCGGTGCGCAGCAGCTCCAGGCTTTTCAAGGTGGCGCAGGCCAATGCCGGCGGCTGGCTGGTGGTGTAGATGTACGGCCGGGCGAATTGGATCAGGCTTTCGATCAGCTCTTCACTGCCCGCCACAAAGGCCCCGGCGGTGCCGAACGCTTTACCGAGGGTGCCGACCAGCACCGGCACGTCCTCCTGGCTCAAGCCGAAATGCTCGACGATCCCGCCGCCGTTGGCTCCCAGCGGGCCGAAGCCATGGGCGTCGTCCACCATCAACCAGGCGCCCTTGGCCCTGGTTTCACGGGCCAGCGCCGGCAGGTCGGCCAGGTCGCCATCCATGCTGAACACGCCGTCGGTGACCACCAGCGTATTACCGGTGGCTTTCTCCAGGCGCTTGGCCAGGCTGGCGGCGTCGTTGTGCAGGTAACGGTTGAAACGTGCGCCGGACAACAACCCGGCATCCAGCAACGAAGCATGGTTGAGACGGTCTTCCAGCACCGTATCGCCCTGCCCCACCAGCGCCGTGACCGCACCGAGGTTGGCCATGTAACCGGTGGTAAACAGCAAGGCATGTGGGCGCCCGGTCAGGTCGGCCAGCGCCTCTTCCAGGTGATGGTGCGGCGTGGCATGGCCCACTACCAAGTGCGACGCACCACCACCCACACCCCAGCGCGATGCACCGGCGCGCCAGGCCTCGATCACTTGCGGATGGTTGGCTAGGCCCAGGTAGTCGTTATTGCAAAAGGCGAGCAGCGGCTTGCCGTCCACCACCACGTCCGGGCCTTGTGGGCTCTGGAGCAAGGGACGATGACGGTACAGGTGTTCGGCACGGCGGGCAGCGAGGCGCGCGGCGAGATCGAAAGACATGCAGGCCTCGATTTAACAGGTTCAGCTTGGTGAGTGTGGGAGGGGGCTTGCTCCCGATGGCGCAGTGTCAGTCAACTTATGCACCGACTGACACGCCCCCATCGGGAGCAAGCCCCCTCCCACATTGGGATTGGGGTTGAGTCAAACAGCGGCGTTGTAGAACTGCTCGCTGCTCTTCTGCTCCACCAGGGCCTGCTCAATCGCTGCCTGATGCACTTCGTCGGCGTGCTCTTCACGCTCCTCCGGCAGAATCCCGAGGCGCGAGAACAGTTGCATGTCCTTGTCTGCCTGCGGGTTAGCGGTGGTCAGCAGCTTGTCGCCGTAGAAGATCGAGTTGGCACCGGCAAAAAAAGCCAGGGCCTGCATCTGCTCGTTCATCGCCTCACGGCCAGCCGACAGGCGCACATGGGACTGCGGCATCAGGATGCGCGCCACCGCCAGCATGCGGATGAAGTCGAACGGGTCGATGTCCTCGGCGTTTTCCAGCGGCGTGCCGGCCACCTTGACCAGCATGTTGATCGGCACCGACTCCGGATGCTCCGGCAGGTTGGCCAGCTGGATCAGCAGATTGGCGCGGTCGTCGAGAGACTCGCCCATGCCAAGGATGCCGCCCGAGCAGATCTTCATCCCCGACTCACGCACGTAAGCCAGGGTTTGCAGGCGCTCGCTGTAGGTACGGGTGGTAATGATCGACCCGTAGAACTCCGGCGAGGTATCGAGGTTGTGGTTGTAGTAATCAAGGCCGGCCTGGGCCAGCGCGGCGGTCTGGTCCTGATCGAGGCGGCCAAGGGTCATGCAGGTTTCCAGGCCCATGGCCTTCACGCCTTTGACCATCTCCAGCACATAGGGCATGTCTTTGGCCGAGGGATGCTTCCATGCGGCGCCCATGCAGAAACGCGTCGAGCCGATGGCCTTGGCGCGGGCAGCCTCTTCGAGAACCTTCTGCACTTCCATCAGTTTTTCTTTTTCCAGGCCGGTGTTGTAGTGACCGGACTGCGGACAATATTTGCAATCTTCCGGGCAGGCCCCGGTCTTGATCGACAGCAGGGTGGATACCTGCACGCGGTTGGCGTCGAAATGCGCGCGGTGCACGGTCTGCGCCTGGAACAACAGGTCATTGAACGGCTGCACGAACAGGGCTTTGACTTCGGCCAAAGACCAATCGTGACGCAGGGTGGCAGAGGTGCTGGCGCTCATGGGCGATTCCTTGATTATGCTTTGGCTAACGCTGCGGGAAGGGCAATACCCACAGGCACGACACGGATGCTCGGCATATTTAAGGAAGATTCATGCACTGTCAACCAAGCCACCAACACCAGGTTTACATCTGGTTAAAAAGCGTACAAACCTGTTTGATCTGCGATGAGCGGCACGAAAGCCTCGATTGCGTGTGTAACGCCTGCGAAACCGAGCTGCCGTGGCTGACGGAGCAGTGTGAGATTTGCGCCTTGCCTTTACCCATGGACGGGCTGGTCTGCGGCCAATGCCAGAAACAACCGCCTGCGTATCAACAGGTGATTGCGCCCTGGACCTACAGCTTCCCGGTCGACAGCCTGATCAGCCGGTTCAAGCACCAGGCAAACTGGCCGTTGGGGCATCTGCTGGGACGCCTGCTGGGGCGGTTCCTGCAATATCGCTTTGAGAATACCGACCTCACTCGCCCCGAATGCCTGGTGCCGGTACCCATGCCACCCAAACGCCTGCGTCAGCGTGGCTATAACCAGGCCGCGATGCTGGCGCGCTGGCTCAGTGCCGACCTGAACATCCCCTACGATGAACAGCTGTTGTTACGCCCCCATGAAACCATTGCGCAACAGGACCTCGACGCCAGGACGCGCAAGCGCAACCTGCGCGATGCCTTCGCCCTGGCACCCGGCGCCCGAGTGCAGGGGCGCCACCTGGCGCTGGTCGACGACGTGCTGACTACCGGCGCCACCGCCCACAGCCTGGCGCGGTTATTGGTCAAGGCCGGTGCACGCCGGGTCGATGTGTATTGCCTGGCCCGCACGCCAAAACCCGGCACCTGACTTGACTCCCGCGCCGCCGGGCGGCAACGTCGGTTCATTCCAGCCAAGCGTGTTCCCATGCCCCTGCCCTCGCCGCTCAGCCAGCACATCATCCGCCGCCCCCAGCGCATTGCCCTGCTGGGGCATATCGCCGAGCAGGGTTCCATCACCCGCGCCGCGAAAAGCGCCGGGTTGAGCTACAAGGCCGCCTGGGACGCCATCGATGAACTGAACAACCTGGCGCAAAAACCGCTGGTGGAGCGCAGCGTCGGCGGCAAAGGCGGTGGCGGCGCCAGGCTGACCGCAGAAGGTGAGCGCGTGCTGCGCCTCTATCAACGCCTGCAAGTGCTGCAAGCCGAAGTACTCGCCACCCAGGAGGCGGCCAGCGACTTCAACCTGCTGGGCCGCCTGATGTTGCGCACCAGTGCACGCAACCAGCTGCACGGCCGGGTCAGCGCGATTGAGCGCCATGGGCGTAATGATCGGGTCCGCCTGGAGTTGGCGGGTGGCTTGTACCTGGATGCACAGATCACCCATGACAGCACGCAACGGCTGGAGCTGGAGACTGGCGTGGAAGTGGTCGCGCTGATCAAGGCCGGATGGTTGGAATTGCTGGCCATCGGGCAAGCCGCAACACTTGGACACAATTGCATGAGCGGTGTGATCGAGACAATTCTTGACGCCCAGGATGGCCCCAGCGAGGTGCGTATCGGCCTGCCCAACGGCCAGGTGCTGTGTGCCTTGGCGCCGCCCGCCGCGCTTGCCGCACTCAACGCCGCGCCAGGCCAGCCGATCCAGGTGCAGTTCGCCCCGGCCAATGTACTGCTCGGCACCCCGGTGTAGCCGGCACGCGCCATCAAACTGCAACAATTTCGTCACGCCCGCTCCTTATGGTGTCTGCAAAAACCGTAGGGAGCCTGAGATGAGCCTATTAGAAGAACACCAAGCCACCGACCTCGAACAGATGGTCGGCCTCACCCGTCGCCGCTTTATCGGCGCCGGTGCCCTGTGCGGCGCCGCGATGTTCCTGGGCGGCAACCTGCTCAGCCGCAGCGCGCTGGCCGTGAACGCCGCATCCGCCAGCCCCTTGCTGGGGTTTGCCAGCATCGCCGCCGCCACCAGCGACACCCTTACCCTGCCGCCCGGCTACAGCGCCTCGGTGCTGATCAGCTGGGGCCAGCCCTTGAGCAAACGTGCACCCGCCTTCGACCCCTCCGGCAACGGCACGGCCGCGGCCCAGGAACAGCAGTTCGGCGACAACAATGACGGCATGAGCCTGTTTGCGTTCCCTGGCGACGAGCGCCGCGCCCTGATGGCGATCAACAACGAATACACCAACTACCGCTACCTCTACGCCCACGGCGGCGCGCCGCAATCGGCCGAAGACGTGCGCAAGGCGCTGGCCAGTGAAGGCGTTTCGGTTATCGAAATACAGCGCAAGGGCGACACCTGGCAGTTCGTCCAGGACTCACGCTACAACCGGCGCATCCACGGCAACACGCCGATCCGCCTGAGTGGCCCGGCCGCCGGCCACGACTGGTTGAAAACCAGCGCCGACAAGACCGGCAAGAAAGCCCTGGGCACCTTCCAGAACTGCGCCAACGGCAAAACCCCGTGGGGCACTTACCTCACCTGCGAAGAGAACTTCACCGACTGCTTCGGCAGCAGCAACCCGCAGCAAACCTTCGATGCCGGGCAAAAACGCTATGGCGTGGTCGCCGCCAGCAAGGACATCCACTGGCACACCCACGATCCGCGCTTCGACATGGCCAAGAACCCCAACGAACTCAACCGACACGGCTGGGTCGTGGAAATCGATCCGTTCGACCCCCAATCCACCCCGGTCAAGCGCACCGCCCTGGGCCGCTTCAAGCACGAAAACGCCGCCCTGGCAGAAACCCGCGACGGCCGCGCCGTGGTGTACATGGGCGATGACGAGCGCGGCGAGTTCATCTACAAGTTCATCAGCCGCGATCCGATTGACCACAACAACCCGAAGGCCAACAAGGATCTGCTTGATCACGGTACCTTGTACGTCGCGATCTTCGACGCGGGCAATGGCGATGCCGATCATTCCAAGGGCAAAGGCCAGTGGGTGGAGCTCACCCATGGCAAAAACGGTATCGATGCCAGCAGCGGCTTTGCCAGCCAGGCCGAGGTGCTGATTCATGCGCGCCTGGCCGCCAGCGTGGTGAAAGCCACGCGCATGGACCGCCCGGAATGGATCGTGGTCAGCCCCACCGACGGCCAGGTCTACTGCACCCTCACCAACAACGCCAAGCGTGGCGAAGACGGCCAGCCGGTGGGCGGGCCCAACCCGCGCGAGAAGAACGTGTATGGCCAGATCCTGCGCTGGAAAGCCGACGCCGATAACCACGGTGCCACGGACTTCACCTGGGACCTGTTCGTCGTCGCCGGCAACCCCGGTGTACACGCAGGTTCGCCCAAGGGCGGCTCGTCCAACATCAACCCGCAGAATATGTTCAACAGCCCGGACGGCCTGGGTTTCGACAAGGCCGGCCGCCTGTGGATTCTCACCGACGGCGATTACAGCAACGCAGGCGACTTCGCCGGCATGGGCAATAACCAGATGCTTTGCGCCGACCCATCCACGGGAGAAATTCGCCGGTTCATGGTCGGGCCGGTGGCGTGTGAAGTGACCGGCATCAGTTTTTCGCCGGATCAGAAAACCCTGTTCGTGGGCATTCAGCATCCGGGCGAAACCGGCGGTTCGACCTGGCCGGAGCATCTGCCCAATGGCAAGCCGCGTTCTTCGGTGATGGCGATTCGGCGCGATGATGGCGGCATCGTCGGCGCCTGATCGCGCGCCATCGGGGGCAAGCCCCCTCCCACTTTTGTCCCGTGTTCGTCATAACAACGTGGCCACCTGTGGGAGGGGGCTTGCCCCCGATGACAATGGCACAGCCACCACCTATCTCAAGCCCGGTGCGTTACCATACCCGGCCGGACGCGGCGCCCTGCTGCGCGCAGGAGTTCGCATGGCCCACCCGTTTGAAACACTCACCCCTGACCTGGTACTCGACGCCGTCGAAAGCATCGGCTTTCTCAGCGACGCCCGCATATTGGCGCTCAACAGCTACGAAAACCGCGTGTATCAGGTGGGCATCGAAGACTCCGAACCGCTGATCGCCAAGTTCTACCGGCCGCAGCGCTGGACCAACGAGGCGATCCTGGAAGAACACCGCTTCACCTTCGAACTGGCTGAATGCGAAGTGCCGGTAGTCGCGCCGCTGATCCACAACGGCGAAAGCCTGTTCGAACACCAGGGTTTCCGCTTCACCCTGTTTCCACGCCGTGGCGGCCGGGCACCGGAGCCGGGCAACCTCGACCAGCTCTATCGCCTCGGACAATTGCTGGGCCGTTTGCACGCCGTCGGTTCCACCCGCCCGTTCGAACACCGCGAAGCGCTGGGTGTGAAGAATTTCGGCCACGATTCCCTGACCACCCTGCTCGAAGGCAACTTCATTCCCAAGAGCCTGTTGCCGGCCTACGAGTCCGTGGCCCGCGACCTGCTCAAGCGCGTGGAGGAGGTGTACAAGGCCACCCCGCACAAGAACATCCGCATGCATGGCGACTGCCATCCCGGCAACATGATGTGCCGCGACGAGATGTTCCACATTGTCGACCTGGACGACTGCCGCATGGGCCCGGCGGTGCAGGACCTGTGGATGATGCTGGCCGGTGACCGTCAGGAATGCCTGGGCCAACTGTCGGAACTGATGGACGGCTACCAGGAGTTCCACGACTTCGACCCGCGTGAACTGGCCCTGATCGAACCCCTGCGCGCCCTGCGCCTGATGCACTACAGCGCCTGGCTGGCGCGACGTTGGGACGACCCGGCTTTCCCCCACAGCTTCCCCTGGTTTGGCAGCGAGCGTTACTGGGGCGATCAGGTGCTGGCGTTGCGTGAGCAATTGTCGGCACTCAATGAAGAACCGCTGAAACTCTTCTGATCGCTTGTGCTTTATGTGGGAGGGGGCTTGCCCCCGATGACGGGCTACCTGTCAGCCTGTCTTTAGCTGACACATTGCTATCGGGGGCAAGCCCCCTCCCACAGAAAGCAGACCTCATTGCCAGGCAGGTCCCACTGCCTGGCAAATATCCTTACAATCGCCCTTTGTTAGCTGCCTAAGCAAGGATTCTGCAATGCACGCCGCCAACCCTCGCAAGGGGTACATCCTGGGCCTGAGTGCCTATGTCATCTGGGGTCTGTTCCCGCTCTATTTCAAAGCCATCGCCAGCGTGCCCGCCGCCGAGATCATCGTGCATCGGGTGCTGTGGTCGGCGCTGTTCGGCGGTTTGCTGTTGACGGTATGGAAACACCCGGGCTGGTTTCGCGAGCTACGCGACAACCCAAAGCGCCTGGCGATCCTCGCCCTCAGTGGCTCGCTGATCGCCGCCAATTGGCTGACCTACGTGTGGTCGGTCAACACGGGGCGCATGCTTGAAGCGAGCCTGGGTTACTACATCAACCCGCTGGTGAATGTGTTGCTGGGCATGCTGCTGCTCGGCGAACGTTTGCGTCGTCTGCAATGGGTGGCCGTGGGTTTGGCGGCGGCCGGTGTGGCGCAACAAGTGTGGCAAGTCGGCAGCTTGCCGTGGGTGTCGCTGGCGTTGGCGCTGACGTTTGGCTTCTATGGTTTGATCCGCAAGCAGGCGCCGGTCAAGGCGCTGCCGGGGCTGGTGGTTGAGACCTGGATGCTGGTACCGATCGCCATCGCGTGGTTGTTGTTCAACCCCACAGCGCACAGTGCACAAATGGCCTTCTGGAGCACCTCCGAGGCCTGGTGGCTGGTGGCCGCAGGGCCTGTCACGCTGGTTCCGCTGGTGTGTTTCAACGCCGCCGCACGGCATTTGCCCTACACCGCACTGGGCTTTTTGCAGTACGTGGCGCCAACCCTGGTGCTGCTGGAAGCCGTGCTGCTGTTCGGCGAGCACCTGGCGCCCAGTACGTTGACCGCGTTCGCCTTCATCTGGGCCGGCCTGGTTATCTACAGCCTGGACGCCTGGCTGAGCATGCGCAAACGCTGATCAAATAACGTACAACCCTCTGCAAGCCACAGCCTTTGTGGCTTGCAGCGATTCACCCCAAGGTTATCCACAACCTGATCCCCGCCATTTGTGCACAAGCCCTTGAAACTGCTCGTTTTTTGCTCAGTTGGCGAAGAGGCCCGGTCGGCGTGGCCTGGCGTCGGGTCTCTACAGGTTATCCACAGGCCCATGCAAGATTTCCATGCATAACCTTGTGCGTGGTTATTCTTCGTTGTGCAGTTCCACCATCAGGTCGTCCGCCAGGGTTTCCAGGGAGGCCTGCAAGGCCTCCAGGGACAATGTCGAAGGCACCTGCAGCAAGGCCTCGGCGCTGAACAGCGGATCACCGCTCATCGGGGCCGGACGCACCTCGGTGCTCAGGCGCTCCAGGTTGACGCCCTGCTTGCTCAACAGCGCCGTAATCTCACGCACGATACCCGAGCGGTCATTGCCCACCAGGGTCATCACAATCGGCTTGGAGGCCGACGCCTGCCCGGAGCTGCCCTCACCCACCAGCACACGAATGCCGTGTGTGGATAAATCCTCCAGCGCCCCCACCAATGCCTGACGGCTCTGCGGCGGCACACTGACGCGCAGGATCCCGGCGAATTGCCCGGCCATATGCGCCATGCGGCTTTCCAGCCAGTTGCCACCGTGGGCAGCGATGTTCTGCGCGATGCGTTCAACCAGGCCGGGTTTGTCGGCGGCGATAATTGTGAGTACAAGATGGTCCATGGCGAAGCCCTCTGGAATTCAACCTACAAGGTGGACCCGCAAGTCTTCGAAAACAAATCGTGTACCATTTTTATATTTATCTGGAACAATCCAATAGTTTTTTGAGAACATCCGGTTCTCCGCTGTGACCGTACGACCAAAGTGGGTCGCTAAACGACGTATTTAGTCTAATTTTCACAACCGCAAGTCATCATGTAGTATGCCCAACCGTGCACTACATAATGAAAATCTGAAAAAGCGCATAAGCTCCGCAGAGTGAGGCAAGCAATGACTGAACACGTTCAAGTCGGTGGCCTGCAGGTCGCCAAAGTCCTGTTCGACTTCGTGAACAACGAAGCCATTCCCGGTACCGGCATCACTGCCGACCAGTTCTGGGCCGGTGCCGACAAGGTCATCCACGACCTGGCCCCGAAGAACAAAGCCCTACTCGCCAAACGCGACGATTTCCAGGCGCGGATCGATACCTGGCACCAGACCCATGCCGGCCAGGCCCACGACCCGGTGGCCTACAAAGCCTTCCTGCAAGATATCGGATACCTGCTGCCAGAAGCCGCAGACTTCCAGGCCTCGACGCAAAACGTCGATGACGAGATCGCACGCATGGCCGGCCCCCAACTGGTGGTGCCGGTGATGAATGCGCGCTTTGCCCTCAACGCCTCGAATGCGCGCTGGGGTTCGCTGTATGACGCGCTCTATGGCACCGACGCCATCAGCGAAGCCAACGGCGCTGAGAAGGGCAAGGGCTACAACAAAGTGCGCGGCGACAAGGTCATCGCCTTCGCCCGTGCGTTTCTCGACGAAGCCGCGCCGCTGAGTGCGGGCAGCCACGCTGAGTCCACCGGCTACAAGATCGTCGACGGCACGCTGATCGTCAGCCTCAAGGGCGGCAGCAACAGCGGCCTGCGTGACGACACGCAACTGATCGGCTTCCAGGGCCCCGCCGCAGAGCCGATTGCGATCCTGCTCAAGCACAACGGCCTGCACTTCGAGATCCAGATCGACGCCAGCACCCCGGTCGGCCAGACCGACGCCGCCGGCGTCAAAGACGTGCTGATGGAAGCCGCGCTGACCACCATCATGGACTGCGAAGACTCCGTGGCCGCCGTTGATGCCGACGACAAAGTGGTGATCTACCGCAACTGGCTCGGCCTGATGAAGGGCGACCTGGCCGAAGAAGTGGCCAAGGGCGGCAAGACCTTCACCCGCACCATGAACCCCGACCGCGTCTACACCGGCGTGGACGGCAACGACGTCACCCTGCATGGCCGTTCGCTGCTGTTCGTGCGCAACGTTGGCCACTTGATGACCATCGACGCGATTCTCGACAAAGACGGCAACGAAGTGCCGGAAGGCATTCTCGACGGCCTGATCACCAGCCTGGCGGCGATCCACAGCCTCAACGGCAACAGCACGCGCAAGAACAGCCGCACCGGTTCGGTGTACATCGTCAAACCGAAAATGCACGGCCCCGAAGAAGCAGCGTTCACCAACGAGCTGTTCGGTCGCATCGAAGACGTGCTGAACCTGCCGCGCAATACGCTGAAAGTCGGGATCATGGACGAGGAACGCCGCACCACGGTCAACCTCAAGGCCTGTATCAAGGCGGCCAGCGAGCGCGTGGTGTTTATCAACACCGGCTTCCTCGACCGCACCGGCGATGAAATCCACACCTCCATGGAAGCCGGCGCGATGGTGCGCAAGGCGGCCATGAAAGCGGAAAAATGGATCGGCGCCTACGAGAACTGGAACGTCGACATCGGCTTGAGCACCGGCCTGCAAGGGCGTGCGCAAATCGGTAAAGGCATGTGGGCGATGCCCGACCTGATGGCCGCGATGCTCGAACAGAAAATCGCCCACCCACTGGCCGGCGCCAATACCGCCTGGGTACCTTCGCCCACGGCTGCCGCGCTTCACGCGTTGCATTACCACAAGGTCGATGTGTTCGCCCGCCAGGCCGAATTGGCCAAGCGCGAACGCGCCTCGGTGGACGACATCCTCACCATCCCTCTGGCCAGCAACACCGATTGGTCCGAAGAAGAAATCCGCAACGAACTGGACAACAACGCCCAGGGCATCCTCGGCTATGTGGTGCGCTGGATCGACCAGGGCGTCGGCTGCTCCAAAGTGCCGGACATCAACGATGTGGGCCTGATGGAAGACCGCGCCACCCTGCGTATCTCCAGCCAGCACATCGCCAACTGGTTGCGCCATGGCATCGTCAACGAGGCCCAGGTGATGGAAAGCCTCAAGCGCATGGCGCCGGTGGTAGACCGTCAGAACGCAGGCGACGCGCTGTACCGTCCGCTGGCGCCGGATTTCGACAGCAACATCGCGTTCCAGGCGGCGGTGGAGTTGGTGATTGAAGGGACCCAGCAACCGAATGGGTATACCGAGCCGGTGTTGCATCGCAGGCGTCGGGAGTTCAAGGCTAAGAACGGCCTGTAAATGAAGAAAGCCCTGATCGAGAGATCGGGGCTTTTTTTCTCATTCATCAAACAGGCTTAAAGTCATAGGACGTCACCTTATAGCTACCATTGAGCGTCACGGAACGGCCTCCCGATTCAAACCTTACGTCTTCCAACCTCCCCACATGCTGAAAATCTGGGCTGAACGGGGGGCGGTCGACGAGTACCGTAAGGCGACCCGACACAACACTGGATTGCCAGAACTCATGGCCGTTAGGATCACGGTAGGTGATGTATAGATCCGGATGTTCACGTTGGTGAGGGCCAGCGGCTAAGTCACTTCCATACTGGATACGGATACTTTCGGGTGCCTCATCACCAATCCATTCTCCGTCTAGTGCACTCCAGGATAGGTATCCAAACACACTCGTCGGTTTGAATTCATGAGTGTGCCCATCCTCAGTAACCTTGATATCCCCTTCTCCAGCAGTCAGGGCTTTAGCCTCTGCCAATTGTTTCTCATCGATTCCATTAATGTTCATGATGAACTCCTGTTTGCGGTTGATGGAACCCAGGCCACCGGCCGGTACCTTCTCAACCAGTAAACAGGCATCGCATCGACGCTCGCTACTGTCACAATTGACAGTTCTTCGCGAAACCCGACCAATGGAATGACCTAAGGCACCATCCCCAACTCCCGCTTCACCAACTTCGCCAGCTTCGCGCTATCGATCGGCTTGAGCAGAAAATCCACCACGCTCAAGTGCATGGCATCAATCACATCCGGTGCTTCCGCATCCCCCGACATAATGATGATCGGCAGTGCCGCACGCGTGGACTGGCGCACCTTGCTGATCAACTCCAGGCCGTTACTCGGTGCCATGCGCAGGTCGGTGATCAACAAACCGATGGAGCTGCTCGATTTCAACAAGTCCCACGCCGCCTCACCACTGTCGGCGGTCATGCAGCGAATGCCGTCCAGCCCCAGGATTTCCGCCAGCAGTTCACGCGCGTCCTTGTCGTCATCCACGATCAATACGCGTTGGGGCGGTAAATCAGGCTCCAGCATCACGGCGCTCAGCGCCTCGCGCTCGGCATCACTCAAAATATCGTGGTCGGACATACGTTTCTCAACAATTCTCTTCAATCTCCCAGCACACTCGTCAGACATCTGCTGGAGGGCGAACAATGTGCACTTCGTCGGAAAGTTTGCCTAGTGGGTGTTCTACGGGTTTTGGACGATAGTCATGTAAGGTTTTTCCCTAGTTTTGCTCAGGTCTCACCAACCTAGACTTACGTCCAATGGGCACCCGCGGTGCAGGAGTCGACCATGCAGCACGATAACGACAAAAAACCTGCGGTCACTGTTATGAGTAAAGCTGATGCTTTCACGCAGGCGGGTAAAACCGCCGTGTTGCAGAACATCCACGGCACCCTGCAATTCCTGCAACGCTTCCCGCCGTTCAACCAGATGGAAAACGCGCACCTGGCGTTTCTGGTGGAACAGTGCCAACTGCGCTTCTACGGCCCCGGCGACAGCATCCTCAAACCGTCGGGCGGGCCGGTCGAGCATTTCTATATTGTCAAGCAGGGCCGCGTGGTCGGCGAGCGGCCGGACTCCACGGATACCACGTTCGAAATCACCACCGGCGAGTGCTTCCCCCTCGCCGCCTTGCTCGGTGAGCGCGCCACCCGCACCGAGCATAAAGCTTGCGAAGACACCTTCTGCCTGCAACTGAACAAGATGGCGTTCATCAAGCTGTTCGCCCTTTCCAGCCCGTTTCGTGATTTCGCCTTGCGCGGTGTCAGCAGCCTGCTCGACCAGGTCAACCAGCAAGTGCAGCAAAAAGCCGTGGAAACCCTCGGCACCCAGTACTCCTTGAATACGCGCCTGGGCGAACTGGCCATGCGCCATCCGGTCACCTGCAGCCCCGACACGGCGCTGCGCGAAGCGGTGACGCTGATGCATGAGCAGCAGGTCGGCAGCATTGTGATTGTCGATGAGCACAAGGCGCCGCTGGGCATCTTCACCTTGCGCGACCTGCGCCAGGTGGTGGCCGATGGCACCAGTGATTTCAACCAGGGCATTGACCGCCACATGACCCAGGCGCCGTTCTTCCTGACCCCGGACCACAGCGCGTTCGACGCGGCGATTGCCATGACCGAGCGACATATCGCCCATGTGTGCCTGGTCAAGGACCAGCGCCTGTGCGGCGTGGTCTCGGAGCGCGATCTGTTTTCCCTGCAACGTGTCGACCTGGTGCACCTGGCGCGCACCATCCGCAACGCGTCCAGGGTGGAACAGCTGGTGGCGATCCGCGGCGAAATCGGCCAACTGGTCGAACGCATGCTGGCCCACGGTGCTTCGTCTACCCAGATCACCCACATTATTACCTTGCTGAACGATCACACCGTGTGCCGCGTAATCGAGCTGACCCTGGCGGAAAAAGGCGACCCCGGCGTGCCCTTCAGTTGGCTGTGCTTTGGCAGCGAAGGCCGTCGTGAACAGACGCTGTACACCGACCAGGACAACGGCATCCTGTTCGAAGCCCGCGACGCAGTTGAAGCCGCCGAGATTCGCGAGCGCCTGCTGCCCCTGGCGCAACAGATCAACCAGAGCCTGGCGCTGTGCGGCTTCAGCCTGTGCAAGGGCAATATCATGGCCGGGAACCCGCAACTGTGCCTGTCGCGGGCCGAGTGGTCCCGGCGGTTTGCCGCTTTCATCCGCGAAGCCACGCCGGAGAACCTGCTGGGTTCGAGCATCTATTTCGATTTGCGGGTGGTGTGGGGCGACGAACAAGGTTGCGAGCAGTTGCGCCAAGGCATTCTCGATCAGGTGGCGGACAATCGCTTGTTCCAACGCATGCTGGCCGAGAATGCCCTGCGCCAGCGCCCGCCTGTGGGGCGCTTTCGCGAGTTCGTGCTGACGCGCAAAAGCGGTGAAAAGGCCACCCTGGACCTCAAGGTGCAGGGCCTCACGCCGTTTGTGGACGGGGCGCGCCTGCTCGCCCTGGCCAACAACGTGCACGCCAACAATACCCTGGAGCGGCTGCGCCAACTGGTCGCCAAGGAAGTGATCGAGCCGCTGGACGGTGCCGCCTATGAAGAGGCCTATCACTTCATCCAGCAAACCCGCATGCAGCAGCATCAGGTGCAGACGCGGGAAAACCTGCCGTATTCCAACCGCGTCGATCCCGACAGCCTCAACCACCTGGACCGTCGCATCCTGCGCGAATCCCTGCGTCAGGCCCAGCGCCTGCAAAGCAGCCTGAGCTTGCGGTATCAGCTGTGAGTCTGTTCGGTTGGCTGCACGCGAAAAAACCCAGGCTCGACGCGGCGCAGCAGCAACGCCTGGCCCAACTGCGCGCGCCCGCAGTGCTGGGCAATATCCCGTTGCGCAGCCAGCGCTGGGTGGTGGTCGACCTGGAAACCAGCGGCCTGCACCTCAACCGTGACCAGGTGCTGTCCATCGGCGCCGTGGTGATCGAAGACGGCGCGGTGGATTTCTCGCAGATGTTCGAACGCACCCTGCAGCGCACCGCCACCAAACTCAGCCCCAGCGTGTTGATCCACGGCCTCGGCCCCAGCGCAATCGCGGCGGGCAGCGACCCGGTGGACGCGTTGCTGGATTTCATGGAGTTCGTCGGCGACAGCCCGTTGCTGGCCTTCCATGCACCGTTCGATCAACACATGCTGTGCCGGGCGCTCAAGGACAGCCTGGGTTACCGGCTGGCCCATGTGTTTCTGGACGTGGCCGATATCGCCCCGCTGTTATGCCCCGAGGCGAACATCCGTGAGGCCGGCCTGGATGACTGGATCAACCATTTCAAGCTGCAGGTGGGCGAACGCCACCACGCCAGCGCCGATGCACTGGCGACGGCGGAACTGATGCTGATCCTGTTCAGCCGGGCGCGCCAGCAACACATCGACACACCCCAGGCGCTGCAAGAGCGCTTGAGCCAATGGCGGCGGCGTAGGCACACGCCGTCGTTCTAGGGGACGCGAAGGGACCGGGGCTGCATTCCCACGCGGCCTTTCCAGGGGACGCGGAGCGTCCGGGGCTGCATTCCCACGCGGAGCGTGGGAACGATCGGGCGGTGATCGCGGGGCGGTCGCCCGACAGACGCCAATTGCGCGTACATCACGCCTCTGACACAATCGCGAATAATTCTCGTTAGTTTAAACTTTATTCGGTGATGCCTTGTCGTCGGTCCAGACCCCACACAGTGAGCTTGTTGGCGCGTTGTATCGCGACCATCGTGGCTGGCTGCTGGCCTGGCTGCGGCGCAACGTAGCCTGCCCAAGCCGCGCCGAAGACTTGAGCCAGGACACTTTCATGCGCCTGCTGGGCCGTGACGGGCTGCGCGAACCCCGCGAGCCGCGTGCCTTTCTGGTGGCCGTCGCCAAGGGCTTGCTGTTCGACTACTTCCGCCGCGCCGCGCTGGAACAGGCCTACCTCACCGAATTGATGCTGATCCCGGAAAGCGAACACCCCTCGCCCGAAGAACAGCAACTGATCATTGAAGACCTCAAGGCCATCGACCGCCTGCTCGGCACCCTGTCGAGCAAAGCCCGCGCCGCGTTCCTCTATAACCGCCTCGACGGCCTGGGCCATGCAGAAATCGCCCAGCGCCTGGGTGTGTCGGTGCCGCGCGTGCGCCAATACCTGGCTCAGGGCATACGTCAGTGCTACATCGCGCTGTATGGCGAGCCGTCGTGACCGCGATCAGTTCCAAACCGGTGTCGGCCCGCGTGCTGGACGCCGCGATTGCCTGGCAGCTGTCCCTCGACGCCGGCGACCGCAGCCTGGTGGCACAGGAAGAGTTCGCCAAGTGGCTGGCCAGCGATGAAGAACACGCCCGCGCCTGGCGCCAGTTGGGCATGCTCGATCAGCGTTTCAGTGTCGCCTCTGGCCCTGCGCGGGCAGCATTGCTGCAGTCGCGCAACAGCGTTCGCCAGCGTGTACGCAAGCTCGGCCGTGGCCTGGCGAGTATCGCGCTGGTGTGCGGCCTGGCCTTGTTTGCCGGTGAGCGCTATGTGCCGATCCACTATTGGCTGGCCGACCAGCGCACCGCCACCGGCGAGCAGCGCACAATCGAGCTGGCGGACGGCACCCGGATCAACCTCAACACCCACAGCGCCATCGACGTGCGCTTCGACGACAAGCGTCGGTTGATTGTGTTGCAGGAAGGCGAAATCCTCGTCGAAACCGGCCACAACGATGCGCGGCCGTTCTCGGTACAGACCCGCGACGGCAACCTGCGGGCGCTGGGTACGCGGTTTATCGTCAGGCGCGAAGACGACGCCACGCGCCTGAGCGTGCTGCAATCGGCCGTGGCTGCTCAGCCCCAGGCGCTGCATCAGGAACAGGTTTTCAAGCAGGGCCAGCAGGTGCTGATGCGCAGCGACGGCCTGGGCCCGGTGCTCGCCGTGCCTGCGGCCAGCGACGCCTGGACCCGCGGCATGCTGGTCGTCGACAACGCCCGCCTGGGCGATGTGGTGGCTGAGCTCGGCCGTTATCGCAGCGGCTATCTGAGTGTGGACAGCAACGTGGCCGATCTGCGCATCACCGGCAGCTTCCCGCTGCACGACACCACCCTGGCGCTCAACGCGTTGCTGCCGACACTGCCGGTGCAGATCGAGCAGCACACGCCGTGGTGGGTGACGGTCAAGGGTAAGCCTTAGGGTTTGAGGTGCCTGGGCGATCGCTATCGGGGGCAAGCCCCCTCCCACATTTAACAGCGTTCACAGTTCAACTGTGGGAGGGGGCTTGCCCCCGATGAGGCCCTGAAGAACACCAAAAAAAATATTTACACCCCGCCCTATCACTTTTCGATTCTCGTCCGGCACCTAGGCAATTGAGAAATATTTCCATTCAGGAGCCGCCCATGTCCCGCACGCTAGACACTCTGTTGCGCCCCAGCCTGTTAGCCGTGGCGATTGCCCTCGGCGCACCGCTGGTCAGCCCCACACTGATCGCCGCCGAGCAGGCGTCCAGCGTGCGCGCCTACAACCTGGCGCCCGCGCCACTGGCCAGCACCCTGAACCAGATCGCCAGCCAGGCCGGCCTCGCCCTGACCCTCAACCCGGCGCTCGCCTCGGGTAAAACCTCGGCACCGGTCAAGGGCCAGTTCGATGCGCAAGGTGCGCTGCGTGAGGCATTGCGTGGGACGGGGTTGCAGTTGGAGCAGAGCAGCGCGGGGACGTTCACGCTGGTGGCGGTGCCGGAGGGGGTTGTGGCGTTGCCGGAGACCAGCATTATTGGTCAGGGTAGTTATGAGAGTGCTTGGGGGCCGGCAGAAGGTTATCTGGCCAAACGCACCGCTGCCGGCACCAAGACCGACACGGCCCTGGTCGAAGCGCCGCGCTCCATCTCCGTGGCGACTCGCGAGCAAATGCAGGATCGCAACGTGCAGAACCTCGACGACGCCGTCAAATACATGCCGGGGATTGTGTCCGCCAGCTACGGCAGTGACACTCGCTACGACTGGATGCGTGTGCGTGGGTTCGAACCCACCCAGTTCCTCGACGGCCTGCCGCTGCCACGTGGCGTGTACGCCAACCCGAAAGCCGAAACCTGGAACCTGGACCGCCTCGCCCTGCTGCGCGGCCCGGCCTCGTCGGTCTACGGCCAGACCCCGCCTGGCGGCTTGCTGGACATGGTCAGCCGCCGTCCCAGCGCGGAATCGAGCAGCGCCATTCAGGTGCAATACGGCAGTGACAACTACCGCCAGATCAACTTCGCCAGCACCGGCAAGATCGATGACGAAGGCCAGTTTCTCTATGGCCTCAGCGGCGTGGTGCGCGATGCCGGTACGCAGGTCGATCATATCGACAACAAGCGCTACAACATCGCGCCGAGCCTGACCTGGAATATCGATACAGATACCAAGCTGACGTTCCTGTCGCAGTTCACTCGCGACGATACCGGCGCTACCAGCCAGTTCCTGCCGATTCAGGGCACCAAGATCAAATCGCCATTGGGTGACATTTCCCATCATAAAAACCTGGGCGATCCGGATTACGAGTTCTACGACCGAACCTACTACGCGCTGGGTTATGCCTTCGAACACCGTTTCAATGACACCTGGCAGTTCAAGCAGAACTTGCGCTACACCAAGTCGGAACTGGCTTTCCAGCAATTGACCGTGGGCTCGTTCGCCTACTCGCCAGCGGACGCTGCCGGCAATATCAGCCGCTCATCGACCAACGTGAACGAGGACATCAGCCAGTTCGCGGTGGATAACAATTTCCAGGCGGACTTCTCTACCGGCGATATCACCCACACATTACTGCTGGGCCTGGATCACCAGCGCACCGATACCTCATACCTGTCCATTTTTGGCCTCGCCGGAACAGTCAACATCTTCAACCCGATCAATACCCAGCCGGTCGTGCGACCACCGCGCTCCACGGCGTTCTATGACTACAACCAGAAAACCGTGCAGACGGGGCTGTACGTCCAGGACCAGATGGCCCTCGACAACTGGCGCCTGACCCTGGGCGGTCGTGAAGACTGGGTGCACCAAGGCACCACGTACTTCAACAAGAATGACGCGACCAACACCGACCGTAGCAAGAACTTCAGTGGCAACGCGGCGCTGAGCTATGTGTTCGACTCGGGCTTCGTACCCTATATCTCCTACGCCGAATCATTCCAACCGGCGAGCAATGCCAGCGTCTCCCCGACAGAGTCGTATAAGCCTACCGAGGGTAAGCAGTGGGAGTTGGGGGTCAAGTACCAGCCGCCGGGCTCGAACACGCTGCTGAGTGCGGCGGTGTATGACCTCACCCAGAAAAACGTGCTGGTCACCAGCTTTCAGTCCGGTGGCGTGTCACTCACCGACCAGACCGGCGAAGTAAAGGTAAAAGGCCTGGAGCTGGAAGCCATCTCTGACGTGACCGAAAACCTCAAGGTAATCGCGGCGTATACCCTGGCCAAATCCGAAGTGCAAAAGGGCGACTTCAAAGGCAACCGCCTGCAACTGATGCCAAACCAGCAAGCCTCGCTGTGGACTGACTACACCTGGCACAGCGGGGCACTCGATGGCTTCGGCATCGGCTTTGGCGCCCGCTACACCGGCAATACCTATGGCGACCAGGCCAACACCTGGTCGGGCAAAGCCGACGCCTACACCGTCTTCGACGGCGCCGTGCACTATGACCTCGGCCGCCTGGACAACAGCCTCAAGGGCGCATCGGTGAAGGTGAACGCGACCAACCTGTTCAACAAGGACTACATTTCCACCTGTGATGGTTCCTACTGCTACTTCGGCGACCAACGCAGCGTCGTCGCCAGCGCCACCTACCAGTGGTGATCGGCTGAGTTAACAACCAGGCCGTCCTGAAAGGGCGGCTTTGGTGTGTCTGAAGGCTAGAAAAATGAAAAGCAAAACCATCCGCCGCTGGTCCTTCATCCACACCTGGACCAGCCTGATCTGCACCGTATTCCTGCTGATGCTCGCCCTCACCGGCTTGCCGTTGGTGTTTCATCACGAGATCGACCATCTGCTGGGCAACGAACCCGAGCTCAAGCAGATGCCCGCCGATACGCCGCAGCTCAACCTGGAGCAACTGGTGGCCAAGGCCCAGGCCCATCGCCCGGGCGAGGCCATGCAGTACCTGGCCTGGGACGAGGAAGACAAGAATGGCGTGATCGCGATCATGGCCGCCACGGCCGGCACCGAGCCGAATTCGTCGCATACCTTCATGCTCGATGCCCGCACCGGTGAAACGGTGGAGATGCCGTCGGCCAATGGCGGGCTGACCCTGTTCCTGCTGCGCCTGCACGTGGACATGTTCGCCGGGCTGCCCGGCAAGCTGTTGCTCGCGTTCATGGGCCTGTTGTTCGTGCTGGCGATTGTCTCGGGCACGGTGCTGTACCTGCCGTTCATGCGCCGCTTGAAATTCGCCACCGTCCGCCAGGACAAATCCACGCGCCTGCGCTGGCTCGACCTGCACAACCTGATCGGCGTGGTCACCCTGACCTGGGCATTGGTGGTGGGCGTGACCGGAGTGATCAGCGCCTGTGCCGACCTGATCATCGCCGCCTGGCGCCAGGACGCCTTGAGCGCCATGATCGAACCCTATAAAAACGCCCCGCCGCTGACCCAGCGCGCGCCGGCAACCGAGCTGCTGAGCATTGCCGCCCAGGCCGCGCCGGGCATGGAGCCAGACTTCATTGCCTTCCCCGGCACGCGCTTCTCCAGCGAACATCATTACGCCGTGTTCATGAAGGGCAGCACCCACCTCACCTCCCACCTGCTCACGCCGGTATTGATAGACGCCCGCACCCTGGCCGTGACCGCCATCGCCGAACGGCCCTGGTACATGGACGCCATGGGCATGTCCCAGCCGCTGCACTTTGGTGACTACGGCGGCATGCCGATGAAGATCCTCTGGGCGGCGCTGGATGTGCTGACCATCATCGTGCTGGTCAGCGGGATCTACCTGTGGATCGTGCGGCGCAAGGCGGGCAAGGCATGAAGCCCAGGCAGTCGAGTTTCTGGAAGGTGTTTGGCATTCCGCTGGGGATCGGCCTGCTCAGCGCCGCCGGGTTGTTTGCGGCGTTGCTGGGGGATGGGTGGTGGGATGCGTTGAGTTGGGTGGGGTTAGGCGTTCCTGCTGGCATTGGTGCATGGGCGTTGTTCCAGCGGCGTGGCTGAGGGCGCTATCGGGGGCAAGCCCCCTCCCACATTTAACGGCGTTCACAGTTCAACTGTGGGAGGGGGCTTGCCCCCGATGAGGCCATCAAAGCCTGCAAAAATCCCCCTCGCCAGCCACGGCACAAGCCTCTAGTCTAGCCACACCCCATCTTGAGGAATGCCCATGTCTGCGCCCAGCATGACCTTGTTCCACAACCCCGCTTCGCCGTTCGTGCGCAAAGTCCGCGTGCTGCTGATCGAGACCGGTCAACAGGACCGTGTCGCCCTGCACGCCTGCATGCCCACCCCGGTCAACCCGGACGCGCATGTGGTGCAAGGCAACCCGGTCGGCAAGATCCCGGCCCTGCGCCTGGCCGACGACTCGGTGCTGCATGACAGCCGAGTGATCCTCGACTACCTCGACCACCAGCACGTCGGCAACCCGCTGATCCCCCGCGACGGCTCGGCGCGCTGGCGCCGCCTGACCCTGGCCTCGATGGCCGACGGGATCATGGATGCCGCCGTGCTGGTGCGCTACGAGACCGCGATGCGCCCGGTGGAGAAACACTGGGACCAGTGGCTGGACGAGCAGCGCAACAAGATACGTCGCGCACTGGCTGAGCTGGAGGCCGAGGCCATCGCCGAACTGGCCAGCCACTTCGACATCGCCGCGATCAGCGTGGCCTGTGCCCTGGGCTACCTCGACTTCCGCCACCCCGACCTGCAATGGCGCACGGATAACCCCAAGCT
The DNA here is from genome assembly GCF_034043515.1 of Pseudomonas sp. MUP55. Classification (NCBI taxonomy): domain Bacteria; kingdom Pseudomonadati; phylum Pseudomonadota; class Gammaproteobacteria; order Pseudomonadales; family Pseudomonadaceae; genus Pseudomonas; species Pseudomonas sp. MUP55. Next base: position 5,413,607 of record NZ_CP138214.1, read on the forward strand.
TGCCGACTGGTACGCCGAGATCAGCCAGCGGCCTTCGATGCTGCAGACCCAGCCCCCCGCCTGATGTTCACGCACACCCAATGTGGGAGGGGGCTTGCCCCCGATTGCGGTGTGTCATTGAGCTCATCTTTCTCTGAACCACCGCTATCGGGGGCAAGCCCCCTCCCACATTGAGCCGCGGTGTGGTTGAGGAAGTTGACCAGCCTTACCTTCATCTGCTGATCCTCGCGCAAGCCAATCATTGCACCGCCTCCAGGTCGAACTGCAACGGCTCCACTGCCTTGCGCTTGCCCACGCCATACCAGTCCAGTTTGCGCGTCAGCACCATCACCGTGCCCAGCAGGCCGAACAGCAGCAACGAGCCCATCAGCAACGCATAATCCTCGGCACTCAGCAGCCCGTACAACAAGCCATACAACGCCGCCAATCCCACCGAAAATCCCAGGCCATGGGCCACGCTGCGCAGCACATGGCACACGTAGAAACCGATCAACACGACGCAGGCACTGGCCGATATCAGGTAAGCCATGGCAAAGCCCAGATGCTCGGATAGCGACAACAGCAACAGGTAGAAAAACGCCAGCGCAACGCCCACCAACGCATACTGGATGGGGTGCACCGCCAGGTTCTTGAGCACTTCGAACAGGAAGAAGCCGGCAAAGGTCAGGGCGATGAACAGCAGCGCGTATTTGATCGCGCGGTCGCTTTTGAGGTACTGGTCCACCGGGTCGATGAAGTTCACGCCGAAGCTGCGGTTGTTGAAGTCATCACAGCCTTGGCGGTCCAGGCAGGTTTGCAGGGCCTGTTCCAGGTTGGTGGAGAAAAACGAGGTCTGCCAGTGAGCGGTAAAACCCTTGTCGGTGACGTCGCGCTGCGCCGGCAGGAAGTTGCCGATAAAGCTGGGGTGCGGCCAGTTGGAGGCCAGTGATACCTGGCTGGTCTTGCCCACTGGCACCACCTGCAGTTGTTCGGTGCCCTGCAGACGCAGGTCGAAGGCGAAGTCCAGGGCGACGGGTTTCTTGCTGTCCTGATCGGGCAGCATCACATGCACCCCTTCCCCCAGCCAGTCCACTTGGGAGCCCGGCGAAAATTCCAGGCGCTGCTCGCCCAGCTCCAGCTTCAGCGCATTTTCGATGCCGCGTATATCGCTGATGCCCACCGCCAGAAATGCCGGCTCAAAACGGTAGTCGGCGAAGTTCTCCGTGATGCCCAGTTGGGCAGGCAACTGGAAGCGCCCGCTGATGCGGTTGTCGGCATGGAACAACCGCGCCTGGTAGATGCCCCGTGCGCGCAGTTCGGTCTGCACCTGGCCGTCGAGCGCGAAATGCTCCGGCAGGAAATACAAGCGGCCACGCTCCTCACGGGTTTCTTCGTAGCGTTTGTTGAGTTTTTCATTGAGCTTCCACTCGCGCACCGTCTTGCGATAAGGCACCACCATCACCGGCCCGGTGAGGCGTTGGGCAAAGCTCGAGCTGCGGGCGATGTCCATCAATACGCCGTCGCGCAGTTGTTGGCGGTCGCTGATGATGCCGTTGATCATCAGCAACGGAATCAGCAACAGCAGGATCAGTAGCGCAATCGCGCCAAGTTTGAAAAGCAGGCTGCGGTTCATGGGGCTCTCCCTGTTTTGATGAGGAGAGTCTGGGCAGCCTGTGTGGGGGCTTTATGTGGGCAGTGTGGAGACTGTGTGGAGATGCAGCACCACCTGCACGCCGCCAGGCACGTTGCCGATCTGCAGCAGGCCGCCGTGCAGCTTCATCACTTCCTCGACAAAATTGAGGCCCAGGCCCGTGCTTTTGCGTCCGCTGGCCGGGCGTGGCAGGGAATAGAACCGCTCGCTCAGGCGCGGCAAGGCGTAATCCGGGATCGGCGCGGCCTGGTTGAACAGGCTCACTTGCACGTCGTTGTGCTGCACCTGCGCGCTGAACCGCAGCGCGCCGCCGGGCGGGGTGAAATCCAGCGCGTTGTCCAACAGGTTGCCCAGGGCCTGGCGCAGCAGGAACGGCTCGCCAAACACCTTCACCTCGGCGCCAATGCATTGTTCGACGCGCAGGCCGGCGCCTTCGATCCGTGCGCACTGCGCCATCAACACTTCGTCGACCAAGCCCGCCAGCGTCATACTCGTTTGTTCTTCCAGCCCCTGGCGCTGCTCCACCTGCGCCAGGTTCAACAGCCGCTCGATCAGTTGCTGCAGGCGCGCGCTTTCGCTGTCGATATTGCCCACGAAGCGCTGCTGCTGTTCGCGGGTCATATCGCCCTGCAGCAACTCCGCCGCACCGCGAATGGCTGCCAGCGGGCTTTTCAGTTCGTGGGTCAGGGTGTGCACGTAATGTTCGACATAGGCTTTGCCCTCCAACTGCGTGCGCATGTGCTCGACGGCGGTGGACAGTTGCTTGAGCTCGCCGCCCCGGTAATGGGGCAACTCGGCCCTGCGCCCTTCGCTGACGGCCTGGGCGTAGGCGGTCAAGCGCTTGAGAGCGACGCTCAGCCACCACGACAACAGTGCGCCCAGCAGCAGGCCCAGAATCACCAACCCGGCGCCGTACCACAGCAGGCGTCGCTCGGTGCGGTCGACGTAGGGCTGCAACGAGCTGTTGGGCTTGGCCACGGTGACCACGCCGATAATGCGGCCGTCGTCGCGAATCGGCGCGCCCACGTGCATCACCGATGAGTTGGGGTTATCCGGCTCGCTGCGCGAGGATCGCGCGCCGTACTCGCCGCGCAGGGTCAGGTACACGTCGTTCCACTTGGAATAGTCCTGGCCCACCGCGTCGCCCGTGGAGTCGAGCAGTACCCTGCCCTTGGCGTCGGTGACATAGATGCGATGGTTGACCTGGTTCTTCGGCAGGCCCCAGATGACCGCCCCCGGCTGACGATTGCCGTAAGCCTTGAGCAGCTCGGGCCAGCGGCTCTGGCCGAGGGTGCCGTTCTTCACATCATCGCGCAGGATTTCGGCGAGCAGGTTGGCGGTGTCCACCAAGGTTTCTTCGGTGGACTGGCGCACGCCCGGGCGGATTTCCTTCATTACCGTGTTGAGCACGAAATAGCCGGTCAGGCCGATGAACAGCGCGTACACCAGGAAGATCCGCAGCCCCAGGCGCATCAGCTATGGCTCGGGCTGTAGCTGTAACCCAGGCCGCGATGCGTCTGGATCGGTTCGGCATCGGCGGCCACGCTGCGCAGTTTGCTGCGCAGGCTTTTGATATGGGTGTCGATATTGCGCTCGTAGCCGGCGTCGGCCGGTACCCCCACAGCGTCCAGCAGTTGCTCGCGGCTGAACACTCGCTCGGGTTGGTCCAGCAGGCTTTGCAGCAGGCGAAACTCATGACGCGTCAGGCTCAGTGGCTGGCTGCGATACAGGATCTGCATGCGTTCCAGGTCGACCTGAAACACCGCAGGCGCCACATTCGGGCCGACACGTTTGAGGATCGCCCGCACCCTGGCCGCCACTTCGCGCGGGCTGAAGGGCTTGACCACATAATCGTCGGCACCGATTTCCAGCCCTACCACCCGGTCGATCTCGCCATCGCGCGCGCTGAGGAACATCACCGGCACTTCGCTGAACCGGCGCAGTTGCTTGCAGGTTTCAAAACCACTGATGTCGGGCAGGCCGATGTCGAGGATGATCAGGTCGGCCGGGCTCTGGCGCTGATGCTCCAGCGCCGCCTGGCCGAGGCTCAGCCAGGTGGTGGTAAAGCCTTCGCCTTGCAGGGCAAAAATCAGCGTGTCGGCTATTGCCGCTTCGTCTTCGACAATCAGGATATGCGGCATGGGGGTCCGTCAGCAGTCCGGTTTGTCGGCAGTGTAGCGACGCGCCGGGTTTACCGCTGCACCGAATTCACGCAAGGCCTTGGCGCCGATCAGCAGCGGGTAGTTGAAACTGCTGCGGTCGGTGAGGTTGACCTCGACGGTACGCTTGACGTCACCCAGGCACATCTCCAGGTCGATCACCGGGCGCTTGGCCACGCTGGCTTCGTCCTTGTCGTCATCTTCGTCGGCGCGGCTCTTGATCTTGCTGATGCGCGAGACCTTGTGCTCGTAGACCTTGTTGTCGGCGTCCTTGCCGCCGAGACGGAAGCGCACCCAGTCATCGCCATCACGGGTGAAGGTTTCGATGTCGCGGGCCGACAGCGAGGCGGTCAGCGCGCCGGTGTCCATCTTGGCCTTGAAGGTCTGGCCGATTTCCGGCAACTGAATGTATTCGTAGCGACCGTAGAGGGTCGGTTCGGCAGCCAACACAGGCACGGCGGCCATAAGGGCGAACGCGGCAAGGAGCAATTTCACAACGGATTTCCTCGAAAGAAGTGGACGGATTCTAGACCGCACGCACAGCACTTAGTTGGACGACCGAGCATAACCGGGCCATTGTGAAACATTCGTGCGGCAATTTGCGATTTGGCCTCTAGACTCACCTTGCTTATCATTGCCCGCCCACAGAATTCCAAGAGTTGCTTATGCGCCGCCTGCTCACCGGCTGTTTGGTCACCCTGCTGCTGTTACTCAACACACTGATCCTGATCGGCCCGTTGATGGTGTTCGCCCTGCTCAAGCTGGTGGCGCCGGGCCGCTCGCGTGACTATGCGTCATGGGCGGTGATGTGGATCGCCGAGACCTGGGCCGAGATCGACAAGCTGATCTTCGCGGCGTGCATTCCCACCCAGTGGGATATCCGTGGCGGTGAGGCCCTGCGCGGCGACACCTCGTACCTGGTCATCAGCAATCACCAATCCTGGGTGGATATTCCGGCCCTGATCCAGGCGCTGAACCGGCGCACACCGTTCTTCAAATTCTTCCTGAAAAAAGAGCTGATCTGGGTGCCCTTCCTCGGCCTGGCCTGGTGGGCGCTGGATTACCCGTTCATGAAGCGCTACACCAAGGCGTTCCTGGCCAAACACCCGGAGCTGGCCGGGCAAGACCTGAAGATCACCAAGGAGGCCTGCGAGCTGTTCAAGCGCCAACCGGTGACGGTGGTCAATTACCTTGAAGGCACGCGGTTCAGCGAGGCCAAACGCAAACAGCAGGACTCACCGTTCAACCGGCTGCTCAAACCCAAGGCCGGTGGCGTGGCATTCGTGCTGGCGGCGATGGGCGAGCAGCTGGACGCCATCCTCGACGTGACCGTGGTGTACCCACAGCAAAAGATTCCAGGTTTCTGGGATTTGATCAGCGGCGCGGTGCCGAAGGTGATCGTGGACATCCGCACCCGTGAACTGGATCCGGCGTTGTGGCAGGGGGATTACGAAAACGACCCGGCGTTTCGCCAGACCGTCCAGAACTGGGTCAACCAGCTCTGGAGGGAAAAAGACGCGCGCATCGAACAGCTGCGCGCGCAGCAGTCTTAGCTGCCGGTGCCCCAGGCCTGGGCCAGCTTGCCCAGTACCGAATCGCTGGCACCCTGGCCGCCCAGGTATTGCAGGATCACCGGGGCAAACTTGCCGACCATGCTGTCGTCCATGCCCAGGGCGCTGAACGCGGTGTTCAAGTCGTTGGTGTCTTTCACGTTACCCAGCAGGCCGTCCAGGCCGCTGGTCTTGCTGCCGCCGGTCTGGCCGAGCATGCCGCTCAAGGCACCAAGGCTGCCCAGCGCGTTGTCGCCGGACAACTTGTCCAGCCCAGGCACGCTCTTGGCCAATTGCGAATAGTCATTGCCGCCCAGCTGGTTCTTCGCCAGGCCCAGCATCGCGCCCGTGCCGCCGACGGCTTGCTCGGGGGTGATATTGAGTTGAGAGGTCAGGGCCGTCAGCAGGCCGGCGGTCTGCGATGTCGGCGCGGCGGCGGCGGCTTTGTTGTTGCCACCCTGCATGCCGGAGATGGCATTGGCTGCATCGCCAAGGCTGAAACCTGCGGCGAATACCGGAGCCGAGGCCACGGTCAACAGGCAGGACAGGGCAAAACCGCGTGAAATCTTCATCAAGACAACCTCTGAAAGTAGGAGCTAAAAAGCAGGCGTTTGACTGACGGTCTGGAAGGATGTTCCCACCCGCACGTGAGTTCATAAAACACTGCATCCAAATGTCCTGCCCCCGCGTATATCCAACACCTGCGCCCCGGAGCTGGATGGAATGAATGCCCAAGCTGGACTACCCTCTGCCTACCGTGCGCCGTCCCGCCGCCCTCGCTCGGGGGCTTGGAGAAAGCCTATTTCCACCCACGACACTGACCCGTTGCGGCCATTACTGGCCCAATGCGCCCTGGGCAACCGCCAAGCATTCGAAACCCTCTATCGCGGCGTTTCACCGCGCCTGCACGGCGTGGCCTACCGGTTCATGGGGCGTTCTGACCTGGCCGAAGAAGTCTTGCAGGAAGCCTTCGTGCGCATCTGGTACAACGCTTCGCGCTACGAACCGCACCTGGCCTCGCCGATGACCTGGATGGTCAACATTACGCGCAACCTGGCCATCGACCAGTTGCGCAAACACCGCGAACAGCCCCTGGCCGACGGACAGCAGGACGCCCTGCTCGACGAGAGCCCCAGCGCCCACGACCTACTCGCCAGCGAACGCGAAGCCCACGCCTTGAAGCGCTGCCTGGACACGCTCGACGGCATGCAGCGCCAATCGATCAGCGTGGCTTACTTCCAGGGCCTGTCCTGCTCGGAGCTGGCCGACCAGTTGGCCGCGCCGCTGGGTTCGGTCAAGTCCTGGATCCGTCGTGGCATGGAACGCCTGCGCAGGTGCCTTGAATCATGAACTACCAGACCACCGCCCTGCGCCGCGCCCTCGCCGCCGACTATGCAATCGGGCTGATGCCTGCCACCGCCCGTCGACGTTTCGACGCGCTGTTATTGGAAGACGCCGCCCTGCGCGTCGAACTCGGCCATTGGCAAGAGGCGCTCGCCAGCCTGACCGGCAGCGTGCCGGAGCGGCCGGTGCCGAAACATATCTGGGAAGGCATCAAGGCCCGCATCGAACCGCAGGTGCTGCATGTACCGGAGAAAAAACCGTTCTGGATGAACTTTCGATTGTTGGCGGCCGCGTGCGCAGTGGTCGTCGCGGTGTTGGTGGGCGTGCTTTATCAACGGAATATCGACACCGAGTACAACGCCACGCTGGTCGCAGCCAACCAGCAACCGGCATTGCAGATCAAGGCCTTTGGTGATCATCTGCAAGTGGAGCCGCTTTCACTGGCAGCGGTGGAGCCGACACGAGCCCTGGAATTGTGGGCCATTGCACCAGGCGGCAAACCGGTCTCCCTGGGATTGGTGCCGACCTCGGGTAAAGGCCGAATTCAGTTGAGCAAGGCGCAGCAGGCATTGCTGAACGCACCGCTGACCCTCGCCGTCAGCCTGGAGCCGCAAGGTGGCTCGCCGACCGGGCAACCGACTGGGCCGGTGCTGTACCAGGGCGCCCTGGCTTCCCGCTGATCGTCGCTGATCGTTCCCACGCGGGAACGATCATTGAAAAAGCGCAACCGTCAGTCGCCTTTTCACTTGCTCGCGGTATACACATCCTCGGAACCGAACCCTCGTCAAAGCTCACCCAAGACAGCCTCTAACAGGCTTTCAACACAGGAGCTGTAACGATCATGATCGGATTGATACCCAACTTTTATGCCGCCTTCAGTGCGCTCAACAACCCGCAACAACGCCCGCCCGCCAACATAGGCCAATGCCCCGCCACCCGGAACATTCAGTCCACCCCCTACACAGACCCCGACCTGCCGCCACCGTATGGCGAGGGTTACCAATACTCCGCCACCACCGACGGCAAGACATGGTCCGGACAAACCGCCGCAACCAAAGACGACTACCTTGCGCCTGAGTACGAATTGCACGCACAAACCATCAGCGAACGGCAGGGCAAAGTATTTTGCGACTACGGCGGCAAGCGCCTGATAAAAAAGGGGGAGGTCGCCGACCCTTACCTCAGGCTGTCTAGATTCAAATAATCGGTAAAAAGGCGACTCTAGGAGTCGCCTTTCCTGGGCCTGTCAAACATTGGCTTCCGGAACCCATCGCGCTCAACAGGGTCCATGAACTGACTACAAAATTTGTCAGGAAGAAACTGATGACTGCGATCCAACCCCAAATGATTGAGCACAAGCCTGCATTCTGGAGCCGCCCTCGCCTGTTCATCGGCGCCTGTGTCGTGGTGGTTGCCGGTATCGGTGGCGCGCTGTACACCCAGGACACCGTCAAATCCGCGGCAACACTGGTGACGACGACCCAGCAGCCCGCCGCGCAAATCATGGCGCACAAGGATTACCTGGAAGTGCAGCCGATTGCCGCCACGGCACCCGCGCCGGACCAGAGCCTGGAGCTGTGGGCAATCCCCAAAGATGGCACGCCAGTGTCCCTGGGCCTGCTGCCGGAAGACGGCAAAGGCATCATTGGCCTCAATCCGCGCCAACAGGAAAGCATCAGCGAGCCGGTGGAATTGATGGTGAGTTCAGAGACCAAAGGCGGCTCCATCAGCAAGCAACCGACAGGCCCGACCGTCTACCAGGGTGCACTGGCCACTCGCTGATCTCCCAAACACCATAAATCCCTTGTGGGAGGGGGCTTGCTCCCGATAGCGGTAAGTCAGTCACAGCGGCACCGACTGAACCACCGCCATCGGGGGCAAGCCCCCTCCCACATTTGATATGTGTTGATCATTCCGATGCGTGTTGATCGTTCCCACGCTCCGCGTGGGAATGCCTCCTGGGACGCTCCGCGTCCCGCAGTTGATACTCAGGGCCTGGGCGACTTGTTCGTCGCAGATGCAGAAAGGGCGACCTACGGGTCGCCCTTTTCATTTGCCTGATGCTTTACGCCGCGCTGAACAACTTGTGCGGATCAATCACAAACTTCTTCGGTACACCCGCATCGAACTCGCCATACCCACGTGGCGCGTCATCCAGGCTGATGACTTGCACGCCGACAATCTCGGCAATGTTGATACGGTCCCACATGATGGCCTGCATCAGTTGGCGGTTGTACTTCATCACTGGGGTTTGCCCGGTGTGGAAGCTATGGGATTTGGCCCAGCCCAGGCCGAAGCGAATGCTCAGGCTGCCCATTTTCGCAGCAGCATCGACCGCACCTGGATCTTCGGTGACGTACAGGCCTGGGATACCGATCTTGCCGGCTACGCGCACCACGCCCATCAGTGAGTTGAGCACGGTGGCAGGGGCTTCGGCCTTGACGCCGTCGTGGCCGTGGCCGCGTGCTTCGAAGCCCACGCAGTCGACCGCACAATCCACTTCCGGCTCGCCGAGCAATGCGGCGATTTGTTCGTGCAGTGGGGTGTCGGTGGACAGGTCGACGATCTCGAAACCCTGGGCCTTGGCGTGGGCCAGGCGGATCGAGTTGACGTCGCCGATGATCACCACCGCAGCACCAAGCAAGCGTGCGGAGGCGGCCGCCGCCAGACCGACCGGGCCGGCGCCGGCGATGTACACCGTGCTGCCCGGGCCAACGCCGGCCGTGACGGCGCCGTGGTAGCCAGTGGGCAGGATGTCGGAGAGGCAGGTCAGGTCGCGGATTTTCTCCATGGCCTTGTCGCGGTCCGGCAGTTTGAGCAGGTTGAAGTCGGCGTACGGCACCAGCACGTATTCAGCCTGGCCGCCGGTCCAGTCGCCCATGTCGACGTAGCCGTAGGCGCCACCGGCGCGGGCCGGGTTGACGGTCAGGCACACGCCGGTGTGCTGTTCCTTGCACGAACGGCAGCGGCCGCAGGCCACGTTGAAGGGAACGGAAACCAGGTCGCCGATTTTCAGGTTCTCGACGTCACTGCCCTTCTCGATCACTTCGCCGGTGATTTCATGCCCCAGTACCAGGCCGGTCTGGGCGGTGGTGCGGCCGCGCACCATGTGTTGATCGGAGCCGCAGATGTTGGTGGAGACCACGCGCAGGATGACGCCGTGCTCGATCTTCCTGCCGCGCGGGTCCTGCATTTTGGGATAGTCGATTTTCTGTACTTCGACCTTGCCGTTGCCGAGATACACGACACCACGATTACCAGACATGCTTTCACCTCGCTGTTGTTGTTATGGAACTGCGTTGCCGCTTGGGTGGGCAGCGCGTTGAGTGCTCGGGTTACAGATGCTGTTGCTTGTGTTGCTTGTAAGGGCCTCATCGGGGGCAAGCCCCCTCCCACATTTGACTGCATTCACAAATCAAAGGTGGGAGGGGGCTTGCCCCCGATGGCGTCAGTCAGAGCACCACTGTCCGATTGGCATTCAAGAACACCCGCCGTTCAATGTGATACCCCACCGCCCGCGCCAATGTCAGCCCTTCGATATCGCGCCCCTTGGCAATCAGGTCCTCGGGGTAATGGCTGTGGTCCACCACCTCAACACCCTGGGCGATGATCGGCCCTTCATCCAGATCGTTGTTGATGTAATGCGCCGTGGCGCCAACCAGCTTCACGCCTTTGTTGTACGCCTGGTGATACGGCTTGGCGCCCTTGAACCCCGGCAGCAACGAGTGATGAATGTTGATCGCCTTGCCGTCCAGCTTGCGGCACAGCTCCGGCGACAGCACCTGCATATAGCGCGCAAGAATCACCAGTTCGGCGCCGGTGTCTTCCACCACTTGCCACACCTGGCGTTCCTGGGACGGTTTGTCGTTGGGGTCCAGCGGGAAATGGTAGTAGGGAATCTGGTGCCAGTCGGCCAGGGGTTTCAAATCGGGGTGGTTGGACACCACCGCGACCACGTCCATCGACAGCTGGCCGATGCGCTGGCGATACAGCAAGTCATTCAGGCAGTGATCGGCCTTGGACACCATGATCACCACTTTGGGCCGGTAGTTCGGCGCCGTCAGCTCGAAGATCATGCCAAAGGCTTCGCCACGCGTGGCCAGGCCGTCGCGAAAGGCTTGTTCGTCAAAGCCGTCCGGCTGACGGAATTCCACGCGGATGAAAAACCGGCCCGAGAGACGGTCATCGAACGAGTGGTGCTCGGTGACGTAGCAACCCTGCTCGAACAGGTAGCGGGTGACCGCGTCCACCGTGCCGAGCACGCTGGGGCAGTCGGCGGTCAAAATCCATGTGTCGGGTGCGCGGCTCATTACGGGTGACTCCTTGATCATTCCCACGCTCTGCGTGGGCATGCCGCCATGGACGCTCTGCGTCCGCTCTTGGGACGCGGAGCGTCCCGGGATGCGTTCCCACGCCGAGCGTGGGAACGATCAGGCTTGAACGCTCAGACCAAACTCGGCCGAGGCGTCCTGCAACCACAACCACCAGTAATCCGAGAAGCTGCGACGGATCAGCAGTTCCCAGGTGTCTTCTGCGGTGTGGCGGATCACCAACTGCGACTTGGCAAACACCGTGCCCACTGCCTTGCCCACCGGGAAGTTGTTGGGGTGCACGTCGTAGCTGGTGGACTTCATCAGCACATCGCGCACGTTCGGGCCGCTGAGTTCGAGGATCTGCTGGCCGCCGCTGACGTTGACGATCTGGATATGCAGGTCGCCCAGCGCCGCGCGCAGGTTTTGTTCGGCGGCGAACTCTTCGCCGCCTGGCACGATCAACAGCCACTCGTCCGGGCCGAGCCATTGCAGGCTGGTTTCACCTTTGACGATCACGCTCAGGGCGCCGGGCAGTTCGATGCCCAGGGCCTTGTGCACGCCGGCGGCGAACGCGGCATCGTGGCCATCACCCCGAATAGTCAGGTGGCCGAGGAGCTTCTTTTCACGCACGGTTACGCCGGCGTTCTTGCGGCCCTTGCCGACCAGGCTGGCGAGGTCGGCATGGTGCAGCGACGACTCGGCCTTGGCGCCGGTGGTGGGGCGTTGATGGTACACGTTGGCTGCTGTCATAAAGCACCTGTCTGAATTCTGTTGTGAGGCTGACGGCCTCATCGGGGGCAAGCCCCCTCCCACAGGGGAATGCATTTTAAATGTGGGAGGGGCGGTGCGACGATTCGACTTGCCCCCGATGCAGGCGACTCGTTCTATCAGATGTTCTGGCGTTCACCTTTCGGGTCAAAGAACACCGAAGACACAATCTCCGCCTCGATCACGCTGCCATCGGCCTGCGGCGAAAACACCCGCTCGCCGATGCGCTTCAAGCCGCCCTTCACCACGCCCATGGCAAACGAATAGCCAAGGGAGTTGTGCGCATAGCTGGAGGTGACGTGGCCGACCATCTTCATCGGGATGGTTTGCTTGGGATCGAACACCAACTGCGCGCCTTCCGGCAGCCATACCGTCGGATCGATCGGCTTGAGGCCCACCAGTTGCTTGCGCTCTTCACGCACGCAGTCTTCACGGTTCATCCCGCGCCAGCCGATCCACGAGAACGGTTTGGTGCGGCCTACGCACCAGCCCATGTTCACGTCGTCCGGGGTCATCGAGCCGTCGGTGTCCTGGCCGACGATGATGAAGCCCTTCTCGGCACGCAGTACGTGCATGGTTTCGGTGCCGTACGGGGTCAGGTTGTATTGCTTGCCGGCCTCGACGATCTTTTCCAGCACGCCCATGGCGTAGTCGGCCTGCACGTTGACTTCATACGACAGCTCGCCGGTAAACGAGATCCGGAACACCCGCGCCGGTACACCGCCTACCAGACCTTCCTTCCAGGTCATGAAGGGGAAGCCGTCCTTGTCCAGGTCGATGTCGGTGACTTCGCTCAGCAGCTTGCGGCTGTTGGGGCCAGACAACGTCATGGTCGCCCAGTGGTCGGTGACCGAGGTGAAGTACACCTTCAGGTCCGGCCATTCGGTCTGCTGGTAGATCTCCAGCCACTGCAGCACACGTGCCGCGCCGCCGGTGGTGGTGGTCATCAGGAAGTGGTTGTCGGCCAGACAGGCGGTGACGCCGTCGTCGAAGACCATGCCGTCTTCCTTGCACATCAGGCCGTAGCGCGCCTTGCCCACGTCGAGCTTGGTCCAGGCGTTGCTGTAGATGCGGTTGAGGAACTCACGTGCATCCGGGCCCTGGATATCGATCTTGCCGAGGGTGGACGCATCCAGCAGGCCGACGCTGTCGCGCACCGCCAGGCATTCGCGTTTTACCGCAGCGTGCAGGTCTTCACCGTTGCGCGGGAAATACCATGGGCGTTTCCACTGGCCGACGTCTTCGAATTCGGCGCCGTTCTTCACGTGCCAGGCTTGCAATGCGGTGTAGCGCACCGGTTCGAAGATGTGCCCGCAGTGACGGCCCGCTACCGCGCCGAAGGTAACCGGCGTGTAGTTGGGACGGAACATGGTGGTGCCCATCTGCGGGATGGTCACGTTCAGCGAACGGGCGGCAATGGCCAGGCCGTTGACGTTACCCAGCTTGCCCTGATCGGTACCGAAGCCCAGCGCGGTGTAGCGCTTGACGTGCTCCACCGACTCAAAACCTTCGCGGGTCGCCAGTTCGATGGCGGCGGCGGTGACGTCGTTCTGCAGGTCGACAAATTGCTTCGGCGCCCGTGCGGTGGCTTTCTCGTGAGGCACCTGGAACAGCGCCAGGGTCGGCTCTTCCAGACGGCTCAGGGCTTTAGGCAACACGCCTTCAACCGGGGCGAAACCGGCTTCGCTGGCCGCGCGCACGCCGCCCTCGAAGCCATCGGCCAGGGAATCACCCAGGCCATAGACGCCGTTGATGCCGCCCACGCACACGCGTTTCTGCGGCGCTTCGCCCGGCACGAAACCGAGGATGTCTTCACGCCAGGTCGGCTTGCCGCCCAGGTGCGAGGCCAAGTGCACCACCGGGCTGTAGCCGCCGGAGCTGGCGACCAGGTCGCAATCGAGCCACTCGCCGGGACTGGTGACTTTGTGCGCTTTCACGTCGATGGCCGCAACCCGTGCAGCGGTCACGTGCTTGCTGCCACGGGCCTCGATCACGGCGCTGCCGGTGAGGATGCGAATGCCTTTGGCGCGGGCTTCTTCCACCAGCGCGCCGCGTGGGTTGTGGCGCGCATCGGCCACGGCGATCACTTGCAGGCCGGCGTCGAACCAGTCCAGGGCCACGCGGTAGGCGTGGTCGTTGTTGGTCGACAGCACCAGCTTTTTACCCGGTGCCACGCCGTAGCGGCGCACGTAAGTGGATACCGCACCGGCGAGCATGTTGCCCGGCACGTCGTTGTTGCCGTACACCAGCGGACGCTCGCACGCGCCGGTGGCCAGCACCACGCGCTTGGCGCGCACACGGTGGATACGCTGACGCACCACGCCGATGGGCGCACGGTCGCCGAGGTGATCGGTGAGGCGCTCGTGAATGGTCAGGAAGTTGTGGTCGTGGTAACCGTTGACGGTAGCGCGGGGCAGCAGCACCACGTCCGGCAGGGCTTTCAACTCGGCAATCACGCTGGCGACCCATTCGGTGGCCGGCTTGCCGTCGAGGCTTTCGCGCGAATCGAGCAGCGAACCGCCGAATTCTTCCTGCTCATCGGCGATGATCACACGGGCGCCGCTGCGGGCAGCCGCCAGTGCAGCGGCGAGGCCAGCCGGGCCTGCGCCGACCACCAGCACATCGCAGTGACGGTTGAAGTTGTCGTAGGTGTCCGGGTCGTTCTCGGTGGGTGAACGGCCAAGGCCAGCCGCCTTGCGGATGTACTTCTCGTAGGTCATCCAGAACGACTGCGGGTACATGAAGGTTTTGTAGTAGAAACCCGGCGGCATCAGCTTGCCGCCGACCTTGCCGAGAATGCCCATCATGTCATTGTTCACGCTCGGCCAGCCGTTGGTGCTGGTGGCGACCAAACCCTGGTACAGCGCTTGTTGCGTGGCGCGCACGTTGGGGATCTGGGTGGCTTCGGTGGCGCCGATCTGCAGCACTGCGTTGGGTTCTTCAGCACCGGCGGCAAAGATGCCGCGAGGGCGCGAATACTTGAAGCTGCGGCCGATGATGTCGACGCCGTTGGCCAGCAACGCGGCGGCCAGGGTGTCGCCTTCAAAACCTTTGTAGCTCTGGCCGTTGAAGCTGAAGGTCAGCACTTTGTTACGGTCGATGCGGCCACCGTTGGACAGGCGATTGATCTGGCTCATACCTTCTCTCCAGAGGCCTTGGCGGTGAACTGAGGCTTCTCACCGATCTTGTAGGTTTCAAGAATTTCGTAGGTGACGGTGTCGCGGGTGGCGTTGAAATACTGGCGGCAACCGGCGGCGTGAATCCACAGTTCGTGGTGCAGGCCACGGGGGTTGTCGCGAAAGAACATGTAGTCGCCCCACTCTTCATCGGTGCAGGCATTCGGGTCCAGCGGGCGCGGAATGTGCGCTTGGCCGGAGGCGTGGAATTCCTCTTCGGAGCGCAGTTCGCCACAGTGAGGACAGAAGATATGCAACATAGGGAATTTCTCCTGTTAGTGGGCGACGGCCGCAGCGCCGTGTTCGTCGATCAGCGCACCGTTGTGGAAACGGTCGATGGAAAAAGGCGCGGCCAGCGGGTGCATTTCACCCTTGGCCAGGCTCGCGGCGAACACGTTGCCTGAGCCCGGTGTGGCCTTGAAGCCACCGGTGCCCCAACCGCAGTTGAAGAACATGTTCGGCACCGGGGTCTTGGAGATGATCGGGCAGGCGTCGGGGGTGGTGTCGACGATGCCGCCCCACTGGCGGTTCATGCGCACGCGGGACAACACCGGGAACATCTCGACGATGGCCTGGATGGTGTGCTCGATCACCGGGTACGAGCCGCGCTGGCCGTAGCCGTTGTAGCCGTCGATACCGGCGCCGATCACCAGGTCGCCCTTGTCGGATTGGCTGATGTAGCCGTGCACGGCGTTGGACATGATCACGCTGTCGATAATCGGCTTGATCGGCTCCGACACCAACGCTTGCAGCGGGTGGGATTCGATCGGCAGGCGAAAGCCCGCCAGCGAAGCCATGTGCCCGGAGTTACCGGCCGTCACCACGCCGACGCGCTTGGCGCCGATAAAGCCCTTGTTGGTTTCCACGCCGATGCACACGCCGTTTTCCTTGCGAAAGCCGATCACCTCGGTCTGCTGGATCAAGTCCACGCCGAGCGCATCAGCCGCGCGGGCAAAGCCCCAGGCCACGGCATCGTGACGGGCCACGCCGCCGCGACGTTGCACGGTGGCGCCGAGTACCGGATAGCGGGTGTTTTTCGAGCAGTCCAGGTAGGGAATTTCGTCGGCCACCTGCTTGGCGTTGAGCAACTCGCCATCCACGCCGTTAAGGCGGTTGGCGCTGACGCGGCGCTCGGAGTCGCGGATGTCCTGCAGGGTGTGGCACAGGTTGTACACGCCGCGCTGGGAGAACATCACGTTGTAGTTCAGGTCCTGGGACAGGCCTTCCCAGAGTTTCATCGCGTGTTCGTACAGGTGCGCCGATTCGTCCCACAGGTAGTTGGAACGCACGATGGTGGTGTTGCGCGCCGTGTTACCGCCGCCCAACCAGCCTTTCTCGACCACGGCCACGTTGGTGATGCCGTGCTCCTTGGCCAGGTAGTAGGCGGTCGCCAGACCATGCCCGCCGCCGCCGACGATCACCACGTCGTAGACCTTTTTCGGGGTCGGGGTGCGCCACATCTTCTGCCAGTTTTCGTGATGGCTGAGGGAGTGCTTGAAGAGGCCGAAGCCTGAGTAGCGTTGCATAGTCATTACTCCAAAACCGCGCTCAGCGATAAACCGGGAAATCAGCGCACAGGGCAGACACGTGCTTGGCCACGTTGGCCTCGACATCGGCGTCGCCGAGGTTGTCGAGGATGTCGCAGATCCAGCCGGCCAGCTCGATGCATTGCGGCACTTTGAAGCCACGCGTGGTCACCGCCGGGGTGCCGATGCGCAGGCCCGAGGTCACGAACGGCGACTGCGGGTCATTGGGTACAGCGTTCTTGTTGACGGTGATGTGGGCGCGCCCCAGGGCGGCGTCCGCCTCTTTGCCGGTCAGGCCCTGACGGATCAGGCTGACCAGGAACAGGTGGTTGTCGGTGCCACCGGAGACCACATCGTAGCCACGCTTGATGAACACCTCGGCCATGGCCTGGGCGTTGTCGATCACCTGCTGCTGATAAACCTTGAAGCCCGGCTCCAGCGCTTCCTTGAAGCACACCGCCTTACCGGCGATCACATGCATCAGCGGGCCGCCCTGGGCGCCGGGGAATACGGCGGCGTTGAGTTTCTTTTCGATGGCTTCGTTGGCCTTGGCCAGGATCAGGCCACCGCGTGGACCGCGCAGGGTCTTGTGGGTGGTGGTGGTGACGACGTCCGCGTAGGGCAGCGGGTTCGGGTACAGACCGGCAGCCACCAGGCCGGCGACGTGGGCCATGTCGACGAACAGCAGCGCGCCCACCTTGTCGGCGATCTGACGGAAGCGTGGGAAATCCAGAGTCTTGGAGTAGGCAGAGAAACCGGCCACCACCATCTTCGGCTTGTGCTCCACCGCCAGGCGCTCGACTTCGTCGTAGTCGATCAGGCCGGTGTCGGTGTTGATGCCGTATTGCACCGCGTTGTACAGCTTGCCCGAGGACGACACTTTGGCGCCGTGGGTCAGGTGGCCGCCGTGGGCCAGGCTCATGCCCAGAATGGTGTCGCCGGCGTTGATCAGCGCCAGGTACACCGCGCTGTTGGCCGATGAGCCGGAGTGCGGCTGCACGTTGGCGTAATCGGCGCCGAACAGCTGCTTGGCGCGCTCGATGGCCAGGGCCTCGACCTTGTCCACGTGCTCGCAGCCACCGTAGTAGCGCTTGCCCGGGTAGCCTTCGGCGTATTTGTTGGTCAGGCCGCTGCCTTGAGCTTCCATGACGCGCTTGCTGGTGTAGTTCTCCGACGCGATCAGCTCGATATGATCTTCCTGGCGCTGCTCCTCGGCATTCATCGCCGCCAGCAGTGCGTCGTCATATCCCTGGATCTGGTCTTGTTTGCTGAACATCGCGTCTCTCCCAGCCTTTCGTATTGTTGAGGCCCGTGCAGGGCCCTTTGATGCGATGGTAGGGCTGGCGCGGGCAGGTCAAATGCCTGCGGACGCCACGCAAAGGCGCGTTTACGACATAGCAGCAACAACACAGAACTAAATGTGGGAGGGGGCTTGTGTGGGAGGGGGCTCGCCCCCGATAGCGGAGTGCCAGCCACTGATAGACAAACTGATAGACCGCAATCGGGGGCAAGCCCCCTCCCACAAGGGTTAGGCGATGATCTGACGGATGAGTAGCAGCAGGAGGAAATGCAAGGGATAGAGGCCATAGGCCCAGCGGCGCATCGCGGGTGGTGAGGCGCTTGTGGGATGTCGTAATAAGACCAATCCCGCCAATGGCGCAATCAGGCATGCGGCCAATCCCATTAACGCGACCGGCGTGCCGCTGCTGAGCAAAACCTGCCATTGATTGGCACCCACGCAGACCAAACCCGGCAAAACGCTGAAATACCAGGGTCGGCTGAATACCAGCAGCATCGCCATCGGCAGCAATACACCGAAAAAACCGAACATCAGGTGCGAGGAAAATACAGCGCCTATCGTAAGGGCAATCAGCGCCAATCCTCGATCAAAAAGCGCTTTCTGCTGCCATCCTCGCGCAACCAGCAATCCCAGCGCCAAGGTCGGCAACACGTTCAACGTATCGGCATCCTCGATGAACATCCGGTAAGGCACTTCGCTGATCACGCTGAACAGCAGCAGCCAGCCCAGGTAGCGCCACTGCCCGATCACCGCCACATTCCGGACCCGGTGCAGATTGGCCGCGATCGCCAGGCAAAACCACGGGAACGCCAGGCGCCCCGGCACATACAGACCATCCAGACTCAACCCCACATAGCGCAGGTGGTCCAGCACCATGCTCAGCAGCGCCAGCCACTTGAGTAGGTCCAAAGCGCCATCTCGGACACGTCCGACAGGCAGGGTGTGAGTAGCGTGCATAATTCCCCATCGACTTTGCATTTACAGTGCGTGCGCCCCCCTCCCAATCTTGGTTAAAGTGCGCACCAACATCGACCACAGGAATGGGCCATGACTGACAAGAGCCAACAATTCGCCAGCGACAACTATTCCGGCATCTGCCCGGAAGCCTGGGCCGCCATGGAACAAGCCAACCAGGGCCATCAACGCGCCTACGGCGATGATGAGTGGACCCATCGCGCCGCCGACGGTTTCCGCAACCTGTTCGAAACCGACTGCGAAGTGTTCTTTGCCTTCAACGGTACCGCGGCCAACTCCCTGGCGCTGTCCTCGCTGTGCCAGAGCTACCATAGCGTGATTTGCTCGGAAACCGCCCACGTCGAGACCGACGAATGCGGCGCGCCGGAATTTTTCTCCAACGGCTCAAAGCTGCTCACCGCGCGCACCGAAAACGGCAAGCTGACCCCCGAATCGATCCGCGAAATTGCACTCAAGCGCCAGGATATCCACTACCCGAAACCGCGCGTGGTCACCCTCACCCAGGCCACCGAGGTCGGCAGCGTCTATACCCCGGAAGAAATCCGCGCCATCAGCGCCACCTGCAAGGAACTGGGCCTGAACCTGCACATGGACGGCGCACGCTTCTCCAACGCCTGCGCGTTCCTCGGCTGCTCGCCAGCCGACCTGACCTGGAAAGCCGGCGTGGACGTGCTGTGCTTTGGCGGCACCAAGAACGGCATGGCCGTGGGTGAAGCGATCCTGTTCTTCAACCACAAGCTCGCCGAAGACTTCGACTACCGCTGCAAACAGGCTGGCCAGCTGGCGTCCAAGATGCGCTTCCTCTCTGCGCCGTGGGTAGGCCTGCTGGAAAACGACGCCTGGCTCAAGCATGCCCGCCACGCCAACCGCTGCGCGCAATTGCTCAGCAGCCTGGTGGCGGACATTCCCGGCGTGGAATTGATGTTCCCGGTGCAGGCCAATGGCGTGTTCCTGCAACTGTCGGAACCGGCTATCGCAGCACTGACGGCTAAGGGCTGGCGCTTCTACACCTTCATCGGCAAAGGCGGCGCGCGTTTCATGTGTGCGTGGGATACCGAGGAAGAGCGTGTAAGGGAATTGGCGGCGGATATCAGGGAAGTGATGAACGCCTAAAGTAGAAATCAGACCAGCCCGTGCTGGCCGTTTGCCGAGTCTGTTTTTTGATATTTCTGACAGCAGCGCGCTGCGATTTCATTGTCTAGCCTCTTGGAACCCGGAAGGAAAACGCAGCGATGCCTGCCCCCTTTCGGGTTTATGACCTGCCGAATGTTCGGCGGGAAATACCTATCCAATGGAGAGCTTAATCATGGAATATCAAAACAATTTCAGCACCCTGCAGGGCGATGACACCGTCACCACCACCGTTATCGACTGGGATGAGTTCAGGAAACACGCCAAAGTCGGCGACACCATCCGCGAGCCATCCAGGACGTTGCGGATCTACGACAAAGTCTATGAACTGACAGCATCAGGCCAGCATTTCGTCGTACACATCTACGCCCAGTAATCCTCCACACTGATCGTTCCCACGCTCCGCGTGGGAATGCCTCCCCTGGACGCTCCGCGTCCCACCCAACTCAAGGATGAGCACGTGGGCAGAAGCCGCTACGTCATCACCGAACCCGAAAAACCGCACTTTCTAACCTGTACCGTCATGGAGTGGCTGCCGCTCTTCACCCGCAGTTACCTGGTGGACCGTCTTTTGGATTGCTGGCGATATCAGCAAAGCAATCACGCTTTACAACTGTTTGGCTACGTCGTACTGGAAAATCACTTGCACTACGTTGCCCAGGCACCCGACTTGGGAAAATGCGTCAGCCAATTCAAATCCTTCACCGCCCGCACCATCATCGACGACCTGCAGAACACAGGTGCGGAGCGCGTATTGCAGCGCCTGCGTTTCAGCAAACGGGCACACAAGGCAGATCGTGTTTATCAGCTGTGGCAGGAAGGCTCCCATGCAGAACTGGTCTACAGCGAGGCAGTCATGCGGCAGAAGCTTGACTACATCCATCACAACCCCGTGAAACGAGGCTATGTGGACCGGGCAGAACACTGGCGGTATTCCAGCGCTCGCAACTATGCAGGGATGGAGGGGTTGATCGACATCCAGCCCTGGCTCTGATGAGACGCGGGACGCGGAGCGTCCCAGGAGGTGTTACCACGCGGAGCGTGGGAACAATCAGTGTTCAGTGATCCCGATCGTTCCCACGCTCCGCGTGGGAATGCCTCCCGCGACGCTCCGCGTCACCCGCGCGCGGGTCAGAACTCGATGCGCACGTCGCCCTTGGGCACGCTGCAGCACGACAGGATGTAACCCTCGGCTTCGTCCTCTTCGGTGATCCCGCCGTTGTGTTCCATCTCGACTTCCCCGCCGAGCTTCATCACTTTGCATGTGCCGCAGATGCCCATGCCGCATGCCTTGGGGATCAGCAGCCCCAGCTTGGCCGCTGCCGCATGCACGGTTTCGCCCGGTGCCACACGGATGCTCTTGCCCGAGGCAATGAATTCCACCTGGTGCAGGTCCGCCAGATCGACCTCGGGGGCGTCGGCGGCTTGTTCGGCTTGCTCCACCGCGTCGGCCCGCGCTTCCGGCGGTGTCGCGCCGAAGGATTCTTCGTGATAACGCGCCATATCGAAGCCGGCGGCTTCCAGCAGGCGCTTGACCGCGCTCATGTAGGGCGTGGGGCCGCAGCAGAACACTTCGCGCTCAAGGAAGTCCGGCACCATCAGTTCCAGCATCTTGTGGTGCAGGTAGCCGCGATAGCCGGCCCAGGGTTCGCCCAGGCCATGTTTTTCGCAGATCAGGTGCAGGCTGAAGTTGTCGATCCGCGACGCCATGTGCTCCAGCTCGCGGTGGTAGATGATGTCTTTGGGCGAGCGGGCGCTGTGAACGAACGTCATGTCGACATTGGCGTTGGTGTCGTAGAACCAGCGCGCCATGGACATCACTGGCGTGATCCCCACGCCACCGCTCAGGTACAGCACTTTGGGGCTTGGGAAGTCGATGGCGTTGAACAGCCCCACCGGCCCGTGCACCGCCAGTTCCTGGCCTTCATGCAGCGTGTCATGCAGCCAGTTGGAAACACGCCCGCCCGGCACGCGCTTGATGGTCACCGAGAAGCTATACGGCACCGACGGCGAACTGGAGATGGTGTAGGAACGCATGATCGGCTGGCCTTCGATCTCCAGCTCAAGGGTGACGAACTGCCCGGGTTTGAAGAAGAACAGGATCGGTTGGTCGGCCATGAAACAGAAGGTGCGCACGTCCCAGGTTTCCTGGATGACTTTGACGCAACGGACGATGTGCCGACCATTGGCCCAGGTCTGGGTGGTTACCGGGTTCAGGAAGCTGTTGGACATACTGTTCTCCACCGCCGAGGCTCGGCCTTATGGTGGCGATTCTGCGTAACGCGAGAATCCGCCATTTACCTATCTGCGACATTCACATACTTACCGCGACCAGCCCCCAACCACAGGGGGTTGCGCGTCGGGATCAGATTGGGCCATGTCGCCCATGGATAAGGTTCGACCCAACGCCGGGCCCACACTCGCTCCCAACGAAGACGCTTTCTTTACGCCTTGCACAGCACCAACCGTAGCCACTATTCGCCGGCCACACAGAATGGCCCTGAGGACATACACGATGGACGTCACCGCAACCTTGAGCTTGGGCGATCCGCTGGAACCCGCACGCAAGGCCACCGCGCAGATGCTGCAAGAGCGCGAGCGCACCTTTTCGCTGCCGCAGCCGTTTTACTCTGATGAGCGGCTGTTCGATATCGACATGCAGGAAATCTTCCAGAAAGAGTGGTTGATCGCCGGCATGACCTGCGAAATCCCCACCAAGGGCAACTACCTGACCCTGCAAGTGGGCAAGAACCCGATCATCGTGATCCGTGGCGCCGACGGCGTGGTGCATGCGTTTCACAACGTGTGCCGCCACCGTGGCTCGCGCTTGTGCACCAGCGACAAAGGCAAGGTGGCCAAGCTGGTCTGCCACTACCACCAATGGACCTACGAGCTGGACGGTCGCCTGCTGTTCGCCGGCACCGAGATGGGCGCCGACTTCGACATGAAGCAGTACGGCCTCAAGCCCGTGAACGTGAAGACCGCCGGTGGCTACATCTTCATCAGCCTGGCCGAAAATCCACCGGCCATCGATGACTTCCTGTCGACCCTGAACCATTACATGGAACCCTACGACATGGAGAACACCAAGGTGGCGATTCAGACCACCTTGTTTGAAAAAGCCAACTGGAAGCTGGTACTGGAAAACAACCGCGAGTGCTACCACTGCAACGCGTCGCACCCGGAACTGCTCAAAACCCTGCTGGAATGGGACGACGTCACCGACCCGCGCGCCGACCAGGCGTTCAAGGACCACGTCGCCGCGTCCGCCGCCGCCTGGGACGCCGAGAAGATCCCTTACGCACACGCCAGCTTCGGTTTGCGTAACCGCATCGTGCGCATGCCGTTGCTCAAGGGCACCGTGTCGATGACCCTCGATGGCAAACAGGGTTGCGCCAAGTTGATGGGTCGCATCAAGAACCCCGACCTTGGTTCGATGCGTATCCTGCACCTGCCCCATTCGTGGAACCACTGCATGGGCGACCACATCATCGTGTTCACCGTGTGGCCGATCAGCGCCCAGGAGACCATGGTCACCACCAAGTGGATCGTGCACAAGGATGCCGTGGAAGGCGTGGACTACGACGTCGACCGCATGCGCCAGGTGTGGGACGCCACCAACGACCAGGACCGTCGCCTGGCCGAAGAAAACCAGCGCGGCATCAACTCCACCGCTTACCAGCCAGGCCCGTACTCCAAGACCTATGAGTTCGGTGTGGTGAACTTTGTGGACTGGTACAGCGAGCGCATGCTGAACAACCTCGGCGCCGCGCCAGCGCCCTACCTTAAGGGCGTGGCCGCACACGAATAACTGACACGCCGTAGATCGAAATGTGGGAGGGGGCTTGCTCCCGATAGGGATGGATCAGCTTGCACATGCATTGGCTGATACTCCGCTATCGGGAGCAAGCCCCCTCCCACACTTGTACCAGGCGCTGAACAATATTTGATCAACTCTCACGCGGACCGCTAAAAGCCGGCCCTCCAGCCTTTACCCAACAACTTATCCACAAAGACACCCACAGCAATTGTGGGCAAGTACCGGCCCCCTTCAAAATTAAACCAGGAAAATCCGTGACTTATTCAAACCAATGGGTTTAACAGGTCCCTGGTCGTTTTTTGATCAAACAACCGCAACCCACGGATTACTTGGCCTGTAGCACTACGCGAACACCTTATCCACAGAAGCACCAACAGACTTTGGGGGCAACTTTACCCACACTGTGGAAAACCACGGCAAACCTGCATATATCGGGGCGTCCAGCCCTTTTCAGGGCCGAGAAAAGGATGATTGATCAGATTTTGATCAGACCGAGGAAAGCCTTTGTTTATAAGGCTTTCAGCCGACAGCGAACATCTTATCCACAGAAGCGCCAACAGACTTTGGGGGCAAGTCTGGACCTCAGTACGGGGAAAAACCGAGGAAAAACCGCGAGTTAGGCTGGTTGTTTTTCGTACAGAGGCTTACGGGGCCCGATATACAGGGCGTCTAGCCAACCGCGAACAGGTTATCCACAGGCGGTTCAACAGCGATTGTGGGTAAAGCACAGGTCCAATGTGGGAGGGGGCTCGCCCCCGATAGCGGTGGGTCAGTTACAGCGCTATCAACTGACACTCCGCCATCGCGAGCAAGCCCCCTCCCACAAGGGTTCAGCGTACGACACCTTCTTCTATCAGCAGCTTGAGAATGGCCTCAGCGCCCGCCTCCGGGCTCAGGCCCTTGAGCACCTGCCCGCCGCCGCCACTGGCCTTGGCTGTAGCGGCTTTCATGCGGTCGGCGCCGCTCTTGGCCTTGATCACCTTCAGGCGCTTGGGCCGGGGCTTGGCCGGTTGCAGCAGCGCCCCTGTGAATAACTCATCCTGTTCGATCTCGACTTCGTGAGCGGCAAGCTCGCCACGCTGCGCCGGCCCATAGGCGCTCTGCCGAGGCTTGGGCGCGGCGTTATCCACCGTCGCCAGGAACGGCAGGCGGACCTTCAGGCGCCGTCGCTGGCCGCGTGGCAGCGCCTGCAGTACATGGGCCACACCGGCGTCGATGGACTCGACGTGAGCCAGCCCCACAATCAGTGGCCAGCCCAGCTGCTCGGCCAACAGGAACGGCAACATCCCCGAACCTTCGCCGGTTTCCGCCTGGCTGCCGGTAAGCACCACCTGGGCACCGGCGTCGCGCAGATATTCACTCAACGCCGGCAACGCATCGGCGCCTGCCGGCTGTTCCAGCACGTGCAATTGCGGCAAGCCCATGCCCAGGTAGCTGCGTAAGGTGGGTTCGTGGATGTCGCCCGCGTGCAGCACCTGCAACTTGTCCCCAGCCATCTGCAGGCCCAGTTCGACGGCGCGGGCGTCCTGTTCGGCGCGGCGCGGGCGCCCGGAAGTGGGGTGGGCGCCAACGGATACCAGGCTGATTACATTGCTTGTCATGGTCATACCCCTAAGCTGCATCGCGCTTGGCGCCGTTGCGGTGGGCCTCGACTGCTGCGATCAAGGCTTGCAGAATCGCGGCGCTTTCGCCGATCACCGACAGGTCGGCACGCTTGATCATGTCGCAACCCGGGTCGAGGTTGATCGCCACCACCTTGTCGCAGGCACCGATGCCTTGCAGGTGCTGGATCGCCCCGGAAATGCCCACGGCCACGTACACCCGCGCCGTGACCCAGGTGCCGCTGGCGCCGACCTGACGGTCACGCGCCATAAAGCCATCGTCCACCGCCACCCGCGAAGCGCCTTCGGTGGCGCCCAGGGCTGCGGCGGCCTGGTGAAACAGGGCCCAGTCCTTCACGCCGTTACCGCCGGAGAAGATGAATTCCGCTTCGGCCATGGGAATCGCTGCCGGGTCCACCGCCACCGCGCCGAGGTCTTCGATACGCGGCAGGCTGCGCGCCAGGGTTGTGGATAACTCCACGGGCAGCGCTTCGTGACGGGTTTCGCTGACGGGCTCCGCACACTCCACGGCGGCGAGAATCAAGCGTGGCAGCGGTCGCGCCAAGTCTTGCTGGCCCGCACCGGCGCGGCCGATGCACTCCTCACCCTTGATCTGCCACACCCGCGTGGCGGGACGTTCCTTGAGACTGGCGGCGAAGCGTCGGCCCAGTTCGCCGCCACCGCTGCGGCTGTCAGGCAGCAACCAATGGCGTGGGTTGAACTGGTTATCCACAGCGCGCAAACCTTGCACGCGTTGCTCCGGTGAATAACCTTCGAACTCATGCCCCTCCAGCACCAGCAGGCGATCAACGCCGGCTGTCGCAAACGCGCTTTCCTTGTGTTCGCCAAACACCACCGCCAGCACGGCGCCGTCACTGCCGGCCAGTTGGCGAGCGAGGCCGAGCACGTCGCGGTCGTGGCTGCTCAGGCGGCCGCCGACCATGTCCGGCACCACGTTGATGTAGAACGCCGGCGCTGTGATCTGATGCAACGGCAACTGCACTTCCACTGCGGCGGCACGCTTGGCCGCGCCGCCCTGCTGGGCGCCACTGCGGTCGATGCGCTTGATACCGTTGGGGCCGATAAATCCCACACCGTGCAGGTTTTTGCGAATGACGCCGTTCGGCCCCATCCAGCTGTGTTGCGCCGGCTGCATGGCCGCGTGCAGCGGATGCAGGCGGTTACGGGCGATCCATTCGGCGCGGGGATCGCGGCGGATAATGTCGCTCATCAATGCACCTCCGCAGGTTCACGCGTGTTGGGCGCTTTGGCCGGTGCCGCGTCTTCGAGCAAGGCGTCGGCCACCAATTCGGCAATGTCTTTGATCAAGGGGCGCGGTTCGACCACGCCTTCGAGCATCGCCGTGCACTGCGGGCAGCCCACAGCCACCAGTTCGGCGCCGGTTTCGCGGATGTCTTCCATGCGCATGTCCGGGATACGTTGCTTGCCGGGAATGTCGGTGATCGGCGCACCGCCGCCGCCGCCGCAGCAGCGCGAACGGAAACCCGAACGTTGCATTTCCTTGACCTCGATGCCCAGCGCCCGCAGCACTTGGCGCGGCGCCTCGTACTCGCCGTTGTAGCGGCCCAGGTAGCACGGGTCGTGATAAGTCACGCTGGTGCCTTTGTGCTGGCCCAGGTTCAGAGCGCCCTCGCCGATCAGCTCGGCCATGAAGGTGCTGTGGTGCTGCACGAGGTAGTTGCCGTTGAAGGCACCGTATTCGTTTTTCAGTACATGGAAACTGTGCGGGTCACAGGTGACGATGCGCTTGAAGCTGTACTTGGCCAGGGTCTGGATATTGCGCGAAGCCAGCAACTGAAAGGTCGCTTCATCGCCCAGGCGGCGTGCCACGTCTCCGCTGTCGCGCTCTTCCAGGCCCAGCACGGCGAAGTCGACGCCGGCCGCCTTGAGCACTTTGACGAACGCGCGCAGGGTGCGTTGGTTGCGCATGTCGAAGGCACCGTCGCCGACCCAGAACAGTACGTCGGCACTGCCTTTTTCGCTGAGCAGCGGCAGGTTCAGATCCGCCGCCCAATTCAACCGGCCGCCGGGTGCGAAGCCGCCAGGGTTGTCGGTGGCGATCAGGTTTTCCAGAACTTCGGCGCCCTTGTTCGGCGTAGCGCCTTTTTCCAGGGTGAGGTGGCGACGCATGTCGACGATGGCGTCAACGTGCTCGATCATCATCGGGCACTCTTCCACGCAGGCGCGGCAGGTGGTGCATGACCACAGGGTCTCCGCGTCCACCAAGCCATTGACGATCGGCTGGTGCGGGTTGCCGCCGTGTTCGCCAATTGGCTTGCCTGGATACGGGCTCCCGGCGAATTTTGCATCGGTGCCGCCGGCCAGGCCGACCACCATGTCCTGGATCAGCTTTTTCGGGTTCAGCGGCTGGCCCGCGGCGAACGCCGGGCACGCGGCTTCGCACTTGCCGCACTGCACGCACGCGTCGAAACCAAGCAGTTGGTTCCAGGTGAAGTCCTTGGGTTTTTCCACGCCCAACGGCGCGGTTTTATCGCTGAGGTCCAGCGGCTTCAAGCCGGTGGAGCGGCCGCCGCCGAAGCGTTCGGCACGGCGGTGCCAGGCCAGGTGCAGCGCACCGGCGAAAGCGTGTTTCATCGGCCCGCCCCAGGTCATGCCGAAGAACATTTCGGACACGCCCCACAGCACGCCCACGCCGAGCAACGCGGCCAGCAGCCAGCCACCAAAATCAGCGGGCAGGATCCCCGCCACCGGCAGCGTCACCAGGAAAAAACTGACCGAGAACGCCATCAGGCTTTTCGGCAGGCGCATCCACGGCCCCTTGGACAGGCGCGAAGGTGGGTTGCGCCGACGCAGGAACATGAAGATGGCACCGACAAACATCAGCACCGAAGCCAGCAACAAGGCGTAGCCGAGGATGCGGTTGTGCAGGCCGAAACCGTGCACCAGCACCGCCAGCAGCGCCGACAGCACAAAGCCCAGGGCCGTGGCCACGTGGGTATTGGCGATGTATTTGTCGCGGGCGACCACGTGGTGCAAGTCGACCATGTAGCGCTTGGGCATTGCCAACAGGCCGCCGAGCAGGTCGACTTTGGCGGCGCGGCCACGGCGCCACATGTTCGCCCGGCGCAGGGCACCGAGGACGGCAAGGCCCAGGGCGGCAAACAACAGAATAGGCAGCAAGGTGTTCAACATGGTGAAGCTCCCACAGACCACACAAAACTAATGTGGGAGGGGGCTTGCCCCCGATAGCGGTGGGTCAGCTACAGCTGTATCAACTGACACTCCGCCATCGGGGGCAAGCCCCCTCCCACATTTGAACCCAGTCGGCTTAGAAATCCTTGCAAAGGCGCAGGGCGTCATAGATCGCAGCGTGGGTATTGCGCTGGGCCACACAGTCACCGATGCGGAACAGCAAGTACCCCTCGCCCGCTTCGCTCAGGCACGGCTGCGGCTTGATCGCAAACAGGGCTTCGACGTCAATCTGGCCCTTGTTGCGCGAACCTTCCTTGAGCCCGTAATAGATCGCCTCGTCCGGACGCACGCCGTTCTCCACCACCACCTGGTCCACCACGCGCTCTTCCTTGGCCCCGGTGTATTCGTTCTCCAGCACCGCCACCAGCTTGTCGCCCTCGCGGTAGACCTTTTCCAGCATCATGTCGCCGGTCATGATCACTTCCTTGGGGTACATGCTGCGGTAGTAGGTCGGGAACGACGTACCACCGATGGCCACGCCCGGCTTGATGTCATCGGTGACGATTTCCACCTGGCTGCCTTTGTCGGCCAGGAAGTCCGCCACCGACATGCCGGTGAATTCGCAAATGGTGTCGTACACCAGCACGTTCTTGCCCGGCGCAACCTTGCCGTCGAGCACGTCCCAACTGCTCACCACCAGGCCTTCGGCAGCGCCCCAGTGTTCGTTCTGTTCGATGAACGGATGCCCGCCGACCGCCAGCACCACCACGTCCGGGCGCAGGTCGAGGATGGTGTCGGCGTCTGCCGCCACACCCAGGCGCAGGTCGACTTTCAAGCGCGCCAGCTCCAGCTGGAACCAGCGGGTGATACCGGCGATCTGGTCGCGCTGCGGCGCTTTGGACGCCGTGGTGATCTGCCCACCGATAAATTCTTTCTTTTCGAATAGGGTCACATCGTGGCCACGTTCGGCGGCGACGCGTGCGGCCTCCATACCGGCCGGGCCCGCCCCCACGACCACCACTTTACGCCTGGGCCCGGTGGATTTTTCGATAATGTGCGGCACACCCATGTATTCACGGGAGGTCGCGGCGTTCTGGATGCACAGCACATCCAGGCCCTGGTACTGGCGATCGATGCAGTAGTTGGCGCCGACGCACTGTTTGATCTGGTCGATCTGGCCCATCTTGATCTTGGCGATCAGGTGCGGGTCGGCGATGTGCGCACGGGTCATGCCGACCATGTCCACATAGCCGCCTTCCAGAATGCGCGTGGCCTGGTTCGGGTCCTTGATGTTCTGCGCGTGCAGCACCGGGACTTTCACCACTTCCTTGATACCGGCCGCCAGGTGCAGGAATGGCTCCGGTGGATAACTCATGTTCGGGATCACGTTGGCCAGGGTGTTGTGCGTATCGCAACCCGAGCCCACCACGCCGATGAAGTCGAGCATGCCGGTGTCGTCGTAATACTTGGCGATCTGCTTCATGTCCTCGTGGGACAGGCCGTCCGGGTGGAACTCGTCGCCGCACAGGCGCATGCCCACGCAGAAGTCGTCGCCCACTTCGGCGCGCACCGCCTTGAGCACTTCCAGGCCGAACTTCATGCGGCCTTCGAAAGTGCCGCCCCATTCATCGGTACGCTTGTTGACCCGCGGGCTCCAGAACTGGTCGATCATGTGCTGGTGCACGGCGGACAGCTCGACGCCATCCAGGCCACCGGCCTTGGCACGGCGCGCGGCCTGGGCGTAGTTGCCGATCACGCGCCAGATTTCTTCCGGCTCGATGGTCTTGCAGGTGGCGCGATGCACCGGCTCACGTACGCCGGACGGCGACATCAGGGTCGGCCAGTTGAAGCCGTCCCAACGCGAGCGACGGCCCATGTGGGTAATCTGGATCATGATCTTGGCGCCATGCTTGTGCATGGCGTCGGCCAGGTTCTGGAAGTGCGGGATGATGCGGTCGGTGGACAGGTTCACCGAACTCCACCATTCCTGGGGGCTGTCGATGGCCACCACCGAGGAGCCGCCGCAGATGGCCAGGCCGATGCCGCCCTTGGCTTTCTCTTCGTAGTACTTCACATAGCGGTCGGTGGTCATGCCGCCGTCGGTGGCATACACCTCGGCATGGGCGGTACTGAGCACGCGGTTGCGGATGGTCAGTTTGCCGATCTGGATCGGCGCAAACATTGCTTCGAAAGCCATGGCACGGTCCTCGGCTTACAACGGTTTGACGGTGAACAGGCCATCGTCGTGGCCCTCTTCGGAGCCTCCGTAGACTTGTTCGGCCACAGTGCGAATCTGGCTGCCACGCGCTTGAAGGATCTGGTCCATCGCGCCGGCAAACCAGCCGGTGAACATGTAATCCACCTTGCGCCCGACCTTGCCGTACACGTAGACAAAGGCCGAATGTTCCAGCGTGACGCTGGCGGTGCCCTTGTCGAGGTCGATGTCCTGGATCTTGAACAGGCCCCAGCCGCGTTGCGACAAGCGTTTCATGTAGTGCTCGAACACTGCGACGCCTTCCAGGCCATGGCATTCGGCTTCTTTTTCACACCAGTGCCAGGCGGACTTGTAGCCGGCCTTGTAGAGAATCTCGGCGTAGGCCTCGGCGCCCAGCACTTCTTCGATGCCCATGTGGTTGTTGACGAAAAAATGACGGGGC
The DNA here is from genome assembly GCF_034043515.1 of Pseudomonas sp. MUP55. Lineage (NCBI taxonomy): Bacteria > Pseudomonadati > Pseudomonadota > Gammaproteobacteria > Pseudomonadales > Pseudomonadaceae > Pseudomonas > Pseudomonas sp. MUP55. Next base: position 5,444,731 of record NZ_CP138214.1, read on the forward strand.
ACGTACAGCATGGGCAGGGCGTCGGAGGTCCAGACACCGGTTTCGCTGTCGACTTCGATTGGCAATTGCGGGGCGATCTTGGCCATGGAAACTTAACTCCAGAAAAATTCGTTGTGGTGTTGCCGATGGGTGTCTGGCTTATTCGCCCCAGACGTCCTTCAAGACGTTGACCCAGTTCTCGCCCATGATCTTGCGCACCACACGCTCAGGGTGGCCGCGCTTGAGCAGGGTCTCGGTGAGGTTGGGAAACTCGCCCACGGTGCGGATGCCCAGCGGGTTGATGATCTTGCCGAAGCTGGTCAGGCGGCGGGCGTAGCCTTTGTCATGGGTCAGCATTTCGAAGAAATCCTGGCCATGGCCCTGGGTGAAGTCGGTGCCGATGCCGATGGCGTCTTCGCCGACGATGTTCATGGTGTATTCGATGGCTTCGGCGTAGTCGTCGATGGTCGAGTCGATGCCCTTGGCCAGGAACGGCGCAAACATGGTCACGCCGACAAAGCCGCCGTGGTCGGCAATAAACTTAAGCTCTTCATCGGACTTGTTGCGCGGGTGCTCTTTGAGGCCCGAGGGCAGGCAGTGGGAATAGCACACCGGTTTTTTTGATTCGAGGATGACTTCTTCGCTGGTCTTGGAACCGACGTGGGACAGGTCGCACATGATGCCGACGCGGTTCATCTCGGCGACGACCTCGCGGCCGAAGCCCGACAGCCCGCCGTCACGCTCATAGCAGCCGGTGCCTACCAGGTTCTGGGTGTTGTAGCACATCTGCACCACACCGACGCCGAGCTGCTTGAAGATCTCGACATAGCCCAACTGGTCTTCAAACGCGTGGGCATTCTGGAAGCCGAAGATGATGCCGGTCTTGCCCTGCTCCTTGGCCTTGCGGATATCGGCGGTGGTTTTCACCGGGATCACCAGGTCGCTGTTTTCGCGGATCAGGGTCTGGCTGGCAACGATGTTATTGATCGTGGCCTGGAAGCCTTCCCACACCGACACCGTGCAGTTGGCGGCCGTCAGGCCACCTTTGCGCATGTCTTCGAACAGGTCGCGGTTCCACTTGGCGATAATCAGACCGTCGATAACGATGCTGTCGGCGTGCAACTCGGCTGGGCTCATCAGGCGTCCCCTTATTGGCGATTCATGCGCCGAATCGTCTGCCGGCGCTTTGGGGCCAGCATATGCCCAGGGGCCGACGGAGCCGGGTGCAAAAACGACAGGGGAATTGCCGAAAGCGTCAATCTGCGACAAAGCCTGTGTGGACATGCCTGACTGGCGGCTGTTCTTTGTCTGACGCTTGAGCCAGAATTCGGCATCACCTGATATGAGACGGCGCAATGAAATCGATTTTCCTGGCTTTGGCACTCATCGCAACCGGCGTCCACGCGGCCGAAGACACCGACAACACGCCGTGCGACGGCATCGAGAACGACCAGCAAACCCTGGAATGCGCCACCTACAACAAAACCACCGCCGAGCAATTGCTCAAGGATAACTACCAGGGGTTGCTCGAACGCATGGGTTCAACCTATGGCAGCGACAAGACCAAGCTGGCGGACATTACCGCCCGTCTGAAGGATGCCCAGCAGAAGTGGGAAAAACTGCGTGACGCCGATTGTGCGGTAGACACCTTCCCGGCGGTGACCGGCACCAAGGCCTATGCCATTGCGCAGAATGATTGCCTGGCGCGGATGAGCGATGAGCGGTCGGAGTTTTTGGAGTCGATTGGGCAGGAATAAGCGACAATCCTGCGACTTTCTTCTGAATCAGGGCTTTTCATGACTTTCTGCGGCATCGAAATCAAAGGCAGCGAAGCCATCATCGCCGTCGCTTCCCTGGACAACCAGGCACTGACCCACGTCGCCCTGGCCACCAAGAAAATCGCCCTCGAAGACGACGACGAAGCCGCCAACGTCAAAGCCTTCGCCGTCCAGGTGAAGGCGTTTGTGCAGGCAAACGCCATCACCCATATCGCGATCAAGAAGCGCAGCAAGAAAGGCGAATTCGCCGGCGGCCCGACCACATTCAAGATCGAAGGGGTGTTTCAGTTGCTGGAGGGGGTCGAGGTGACGCTGCTGTCGCCGCAAACCATCAATGCGCAGAACAAAAAACACAACTTCGAACTGCCGGCGACGCTGAACAAATATCAGCATGAAGCCTTCAAGACGGCGTGTTCGGCCCTGCTGAAAAAATAAGCCACACCGAAAATCCAATGTGGGAGGCTCCCCCGATAGCGTTGGGTCACGATCGTTCCCACGCTCCGCGTGGGAATGCCTCCAGGGACGCTCCGCGTCCCGCCATCTGCTGCACAGGTGACGCAGAGCGTCACGGGCTGCATTCCCACGCTGCAGCGTGGGAACGATCTCTAATCCACTGTGGGAGGGGGCTTGCCCCCGATAGCGGTGGGTCAGAAAAAGCTGTATCAAATGACTGCCCGTCATCGGGGGCAACCCCCTCCCACATTCGATCCGTGTGCGTTGAAACTGTGGCTGAAAAACACTCAAACCACCTCTCGTCGTCGGTCCTCCCTGGGGCACTTGGCGAACCTTGCGCGATAGCTGCGGGTGAAATACGACGGCGACTCAAACCCGCACGCAATACTCACTTCCAGCACGCTCATATCGCTCTGGCGCAGCAATTGCCGGGCTTTTTCAAGGCGCAGTCCCAGGTAGAAGTTGCTCGGTGTGTCGTTCAGGTGCAGGCGGAACAGGCGCTCCAGCTGGCGCCGTGTGACCTTGATCGCTTCGGCCAGGGCCAGGGTGCTCAGGGGCGGCTCGGTGTGCTGCTCCATCTCGCCGATCACCTGCACCAGCTTCTTGTTGCTGATGCCGTAGCGCGTGGCGATCTGCATGCGCTGGTGATCTTTGCGCGGGCGGATGCGGCCCAGCACGAACTGTTCGGAGACCTGTACCGCCAGGTCCGGGCCATGGGCCTGGGCGATCAGGTCGAGCATCAGGTCGATGGATGCAGTGCCGCCCGCGCAGGTAATGCGCCGGCGGTCGATCTCGAACAGCTCCTGGGTGACCGTCAGGTGCGGATACGACTCCTTGAACGCATCGATGGCTTCCCAGTGCAGGGTCAGGCGATGGCCGTCGAGCAGGCCCGCTTCGGCCAGCACGCAGGCGCCGGTGTCGATGGCGCCCAGGGTGACGCCCTCGTGGTCGAGGCGCCGCAGCCAGTGTTCCAGCGCGGGCGTGGCGAACTGCAGAGGCTCGAAGCCAGCCACCACCAGCAGGGTCGCGCCTTTGTTCAGCGGCTCCAGTGCGGCGTCGGCATTCACCGACATCCCATTGCTCGCCAATACTGCCCCGCCATCGGCGCTCAAGACGTGCCAGCGGTACAGCTCGCCACGAAAGCGATTGGCCACCCGCAGCGGCTCCAGTGCGGAAATAAAGCCGATGGCCGAGAACCCCGGCATCAGTAAAAAATAGAAATCCTGGGACATGGTGGCGCTCTCGTCGGGCGGGCAGCGTGGCACTGTGATACTCCCGTTCATGGGCGGATTCAAGGGGCAGGTCGCTGCAGTGCAAAAGCTGGTCGCCGTCGTGCGCTTTACCGGCCCCCAAGCTGCGTAACGTGATGCCACGGTGCACAAAGACACCGGCCCACAATAACGACCTGCCGAGGGATTCACCATGAACCGACTGATCAGCCGCAGCGTGCTTGCACTCAGCGTCAGCGCTATTTTGAGCACCCCCGTCATGGCAGCGGATGCCGCTTCATGCCAGAACGTGCGCCTGGGCGTGGTGAACTGGACCGACGTGATCGCCACCAGTGCCATGACCCAAGTGTTGCTCGACGGCCTCGGCTACAAGACCAAACAGACCAGCGCCTCCCAGCAGATCATCTTTGCCGGCATCCGCGACCAGCGCCTGGACCTGTTCCTGGGCTACTGGAACCCGCTGATGACCCAGACCATCACCCCGTTCGTCGACGCCAAGCAAGTCAAGGTGCTCGACAAACCGAGCCTGGAAGACGCCCGCGCCACCCTCGCCGTGCCGACTTACCTGGCGGACAAGGGCCTGAAAAGCTTTGCCGATATCGCCCGGTTCGAAAAAGAGCTCGGCGGCAAGATCTACGGCATCGAGCCGGGTTCGGGCGCCAATACCCAGATCAAGGCGATGATCGCCAAGAACCAGTTCGGCCTGGGCAAGTTCCAGCTGGTCGAATCCAGCGAAGCCGGCATGCTCGCCGCCGTCGACCGGGCCGTGCGCCGCAAGGAAGCCGTGGTGTTCTTCGGCTGGGCGCCGCACCCGATGAACGTGAACGTGGCGATGACTTACCTCAGCGGCAGCGACGACGCCCTGGGCCCGAATGAAGGCCGCGCAACGGTATGGACCGTCACCTCGCCGACCTACGCCGAGCAGTGCCCCAACGTACACAAGCTGCTGACCAACCTGACCTTCACCGCCGCCGACGAGAGCCGAATGATGCAGCCGTTGCTCGACCACAAGGATGCCCTTGAGTCCGCCAGGCAGTGGCTCAAGGACCATCCGCAAGACCTGGCGCGCTGGCTGGAAGGCGTCACCACCTTCGACGGCAAGCCGGCGGCGGCCAACCTTCAACTAAGCAAGCAATAACCTGATTTGAACCCCCATTCGCGCTCGTCCCGGTCGCGAAGGCACCCCCACGCCTGTAAGGAACCCGCCCCATGAACCACGACGTCATCATCACCTGCGCACTCACCGGTGCTGGCGACACGACCGCCAGAAGCCCGCACGTGCCGGTCACCCCCAAGCAGATCGCGGCCGCCGCCGTGGAAGCCGCCAAGGCCGGTGCAACGGTGGTGCACTGCCATGTGCGTGACCCGCACACCGGCAAGTTCAGCCGCGACGTGGCGCTGTACCGCGAAGTGATGGAGCGCATCCGCGAGGCCGACATCGACATCATCGTCAACCTCACCGCCGGCATGGGCGGCGACCTGGAGATCGGCGCGGGCGAGGACCCGATGGCGTTTGGTCCCAACACCGACCTGGTCGGTCCGCTGACGCGGCTGGCCCACGTCGAAGAACTGCTGCCGGAAATCTGCACCCTCGATTGCGGCACCCTGAACTTCGGCGATGGCGACACCATTTACGTGTCCACCCCCGCGCAATTGCGCGCCGGTGCCAAGCGGATCCAGGAACTGGGCGTGAAGGCCGAGCTGGAGATTTTCGACACCGGCCACCTGTGGTTCGCCAAGCAGATGATCAAGGAAGGCCTGCTCGACAACCCGCTGTTTCAACTGTGCCTGGGCATCCCGTGGGGCGCACCGGCCGACACCACCACCATGAAAGCCATGGTCGACAACCTGCCCGCCGACGCGGTGTGGGCCGGCTTCGGTATCGGCCGCATGCAGATGCCGATGGCCGCGCAAGCCGTGCTGCTGGGCGGCAACGTGCGGGTCGGCCTGGAAGACAACCTGTGGCTGGACAAAGGCGTGCTCGCCACCAATGGCCAACTGGTGGAGCGCGCCAGTGAAATCCTCAGCCGCCTGGGGGGAAGGGTCATGACCCCGGCCGAGGGCCGAATCAAGATGGGCCTCAAAAAACGCGGCTAACTCCCCGCTGAAACCGGATCAAAAATGTGGGAGGGGGCTTGCCCCCTCCCACATAGGTTCATCACATTATTCAGGAATGTCGTCATGAGCTTTATCACTGAGATCAAAACCTTCGCCGCTCTGGGCAGTGGCGTGATCGGCAGCGGTTGGGTGTCCCGCGCCCTCGCCCACGGCCTGGATGTGGTCGCCTGGGACCCGGCGCCCGGTGCCGAAGCCGCACTGCGCAAACGTGTGGCCAACGCCTGGGGCGCCCTGGAGAAACAAGGGCTGGCAACCGGCGCATCCCAGGACCGCCTGCGCTTTGTGGCCACCATCGAAGAATGCGTGAAAGACGCCGACTTCATTCAGGAAAGCGCGCCCGAACGCCTGGAACTCAAACTGGATTTACACAGCAAGATCAGCGCGGCGGCCAAGCCGAATGCATTGATCGGCTCGAGCACCTCGGGCCTGTTGCCAAGTGAGTTCTATGAGGGCTCGACCCACCCCGAGCGTTGCGTCGTCGGCCACCCGTTCAACCCGGTTTACCTGCTGCCCCTGGTGGAAGTGGTCGGCGGCAAGCACACCGCGCCTGAGGCGATCCAGGCGGCGATCAAGGTCTACGAATCACTGGGCATGCGCCCGTTGCATGTGCGCAAGGAAGTCCCCGGTTTTATCGCCGATCGCCTGCTCGAAGCCCTGTGGCGCGAGGCGTTGCACCTGGTCAACGATGGCGTGGCGACCACCGGCGAAATCGACGATGCCATTCGCTTCGGCGCGGGCCTGCGCTGGTCGTTCATGGGCACCTTCCTCACCTACACCCTCGCGGGTGGCGATGCGGGCATGCGCCACTTCATGGCGCAGTTCGGCCCGGCATTGCAGTTGCCCTGGACCTACCTGCCGGCACCGGAACTGACCGACAAACTGATTGACGATGTGGTCGACGGCACAAGCGATCAACTCGGCAACCACAGCATTGCGGCGCTGGAGCGCTATCGTGATGATTGCCTGCTGGCGGTGCTGGAGGCAGTGAAGACCACCAAGGCCAAGCACGGCATGAGCTTCGCCGAATAATTAAAGGTGGGAGGGGGCTTGCTCCCTCCCACATTTTTGACCGAGTAGACATCCATGCCTGCATTGAAAACCTACACCACCAAAATCCAACCGGACTGGGTGGACTACAACGGCCACCTGCGCGACGCGTTCTACCTGCTGATCTTCAGCTACGCCACCGACGCGCTGATGGACATACTGGGCCTGGACAGCGACAACCGCGAAGCCAGCGGCCACTCGCTGTTCACCCTGGAGCTGCACTTGAACTACCTGCACGAAGTGAAGCTGGGGGCCGAGGTGCAAGTGCATACCCAGCTGATCGCCCATGACGCCAAGCGCCTGCACCTCTATCACAGCCTGCACCTGGTGGGCGGTGACGAGGCGCTGGCGGGCAACGAACAGATGCTGCTGCATGTCGACCTGGCCGGCCCCCATGCAACGCCGTTCACTGAAATCACGCTGGAAAGACTGACGGCCATCCGTGCGCAACAGGCCGAGCTGCCGCCCCCCGTGCTGCTCGGCCGTGTCATCGGTTTGCCCATAAAAAAAGCCCCGATCCAGCCGTGACAGGATCGGGGCAGAGGTGCCTTGTGTGAGCCGTGCGTCCCGAGGGTGACCAAACCGTCAAGCCGTGTGCCTGGGTTCAGTGTGCCGGTAAGCGCCGGGTGTGCATGGCCCGAAAACGACACCCTCATAGCCATCCGAGGCATTCACGCATTCGGCCCTTGCCGACCGCTGGGGCGGCTACCAGAATCGAGGTCGACCCCCGCTCTTCTCACCAGGATAGACGCCATGATGCATGCGGATTTGATTGACCAGGATGACCTGCTGGGCCAGCTGCGCTCACTGGGTTTTGAAGTGTCCAGCGGTGCCAGTGCCGAGCAGGCGTGCGAGTGCGCAGTACGCGGTTTGAGCGAGGCACGCGCCAGGGCGCTCAAGGGCATGGTTGAACAGATGTACGGCGGCAGCGCGACGATTTTGCCGGCGGTGCGCCAGGCGATCGATAAGCAGTTGTTGCCGGCGTTGATGCACTTCAGGCAGAGCTCTGGCGCCTGACAGAGCGCTATCGGGGGCAAGCCCCCTCCCACATGTGGAATGCATTCCCCTGTGGGAGGGGGCTTGCCCCCGATGCCGACGACGCGATCTAAAGCCTTACACTGGCAAATGTGGACTCGTTCCTGGCCTGACTCAACGCCGACATCGGCCCCGCCAGGGGTGACAAGGTCAGTGCCTGCGGAATCGGCATCATCGCCACCTGCTGGGTGGTGTTGGAACCCACGCGCTCATCGCGCGGCGGAATGCCGAAGTATTCGCGGTAGCACTTGGAGAAATGCGGCGTCGACACAAACCCGCACACCGACGCCACTTCGATGATCGACATCGGCGTCTGCTTGAGCAGTTGCCGTGCGCGAATCAGGCGCAACTTGAGGTAGTAGCGCGACGGCGAACAGTGCAGGTATTTCTGGAACAGCCGCTCCAGCTGGCGCCGCGACACGGCAACGTAGACGGCCAATTCGTCGAGGTCGATGGGCTCTTCCAGGTTGGCTTCCATCAGCGCAACGATTTCCTGCAGCTTCGGCTGGTTGGTGCCAAGCATGTGCTTGAGCGGCACGCGCTGGTGGTCTTGTTCGTTGCGGATGCGTTCGTACACAAACATTTCGGAGATGGCTGCCGACAGTTCACGGCCGTGGTCGCGGCTGATCAGGTGCAGCATCATGTCCAACGGCGCGGTGCCGCCGGAGCTGGTAAAGCGGTTGCGGTCGAGGGTGAACAGGCGTGTGCTCATGGCCACGCGGGGGAAAGCTTCCTGCATCGACGCCAGGCATTCCCAGTGCACGCTGCAATCGAAACCATCAAGCAAGCCCGCGCAGGCCAGGGCCCAACTGCCGGTGCAGACCGCACCGAGACGGCGCGATTGGCGCGCCTGGCTTTGCAGCCATGACACATGTTCGCGGGTGACGGTACGCTGGATGCCCACGCCACCGCACACGATCACCGTGTCCAGGGCCGGCGCCTTGTGCATGGCCGCATCAGGGGTGATCTGCAGGCCGTCGCTGGCCCACACCTGGTTGCCGTCGACGCTCAGGGTTGTCCAGCGATACAGCTCGCGGCCGGACAATTGGTTGGCCATGCGCAGGGGTTCCACGGCCGAGGCCAGGGAAATCAGCGTGAAATTGTCCAGCAGCAAAAAGCCGATGGATTGAGGCGCACGGTTCTGGGGTTGGGCCCCTGAGTTGAACGACGTCATCGCAGTATCTCCTCACACAAAGCGGGTGATGGCCTCAGGCGAGGCTCTTGTTATTGCACTCGTCTCCTGCGAGGGAGAGAGGCTTTGAATTGATAGAGCAAATGCCATGCCTAAAATTGAATGGCCGTCCAATAACTCCTAAAAACGACGTTTTGACGCGTCTATATAAGCCCGCCCGGGAAGTGTGGGATATGAGCGAAAAGGATGTAGGAATTGTCTCCCACAGGGCCTGTGAGCAAATCGGTAGCACTTGTGGGAAGGCGCTTTGAGGGCATCCGAGAAGTCTGTCACCGCAAGCACAGATGGCAGGTAGCCAGGCGTCATTCGTTTGCAGCCTACTTATCTGTTTGCGACGCGCTAAAAGGTGGCGCTTTTGGTTGCGGTGTTCACTTTATGAGCAGTGCTGGCTGTACTGGCGCTATCGGGGGCAAGCCCCCTCCCACAGTTGAATGTGTTCACAGTTCAAAATTGAACTGAAGCTATCAGGGCAAGCCCCCTCCCCACAGTGGAGAGGTGTTCACAGTTCAAAGTTGAACTGAAGCTATCAGGGCAAGCCCCCTCCCACCGTTGGGGAGATGTTCACAGTTCAAAATTGGGCTGAAGCTATCAGGGCTGGGCCCTCCCACAATTGAAAGGTGTTCACAGATCAAAATGTGGGAGGGGGCTTGCCCCCGATGCAGGCGACTCGGTTTCAGCACTCAACCGCACTCACCGCCAACCCGCCGCGCGATGTCTCTTTGTACTTGTCGTGCATATCCGCGCCGGTATCGCGCATGGTGCGGATCACCCGGTCCAGGGAGATAAAGTGCTGGCCGTCGCCACGCAAGGCCATCTGCGCGGCATTGATCGCCTTGACCGCCGCAATCGCATTGCGCTCGATACACGGCACTTGCACCAGCCCGCCCACCGGGTCGCAGGTCAGGCCCAGGTTATGTTCCAGGCCGATTTCCGCGGCGTTGCACAACTGCTCCGGCGTGGCGCCGAGAATCTCGGCCAGGCCCGCTGCGGCCATGGCGCAGGCCGAACCGACTTCGCCCTGGCACCCGACTTCGGCACCGGAGATCGAGGCGTTCTTCTTGCACAGAATCCCCACCGCCGCCGCGCCGAGCAGGTAGTCGACCACGTTGGCCTCCGTCACCTCTTCACTGAATTTCATGAAGTAATGCAGCACGGCCGGAATGATCCCCGCTGCGCCATTGGTGGGCGCCGTCACCATGCGCCCGCCGGCGGCGTTTTCTTCGTTGACCGCCAGGGCGAACAGGTTTACCCACTCCATGGCACTTAAGGTCGAGCCGATCACATTGGGTTTGTTCAACTCCTGCAAACTGCGGTGCAACCTGGCGGCGCGACGGCGCACGTTCAAGCCGCCAGGCAGGATGCCTTCATGCTTGAGGCCTTCCTCCACGCAGGCTTGCATGGCGCGCCAGAGCTTCATTAGGCCGCTGCGGATTTCTTCTTCGCAGCGCCACACCTTCTCATTGGCCAGCATCAGTTCGGCGACGCGCAGGTTGTGGGTCTTGCACAGCTGCAACAGCTCCACGGCACTGGAAAAATCATACGGCAGCTCGGTGCGATCCATGTCCGCCACGCCGCTCTGGGCCTGGGCTTCATCCACCACAAAACCGCCACCCACCGAGTAGTAGGTGTCGCGGTGCAACTCGCCGTTATCGTCGAACACCACCAGGGTCATGGCATTGGGGTGGAATGGCAGGTTTTCATCGAGCAGGCGCATGTCCCGTGACCATACGAACGGCACCGGCAAGCGACCGTCGAGCAGCAAGGTGTCGGTTTCACGCAGTGTGTGGATGCGCACACCGATCTGCGACGGGTCGATGGCGTCCGGCCACTCGCCCATCAGGCCCATGATGGTGGCGGTGTCGCTGCCATGGCCGATGCCGGTGGCCGACAAGGAGCCGTAGAGTTGCACTTCGACACGTCGCACCTGTTCGAGCAGGTCACGTTCGCGCAAGGCCTGGAGGAACAACGCAGCGGCGCGCATGGGCCCCACGGTGTGAGAACTGGAGGGTCCGATGCCAATCTTGAACAGGTCGAAAACGCTGATAGCCATTAACGTGAAACTCCTCGATAAGCGCGGCCAGGCTTGAACGAGGTGCTACGCTCAGATCGCCCAGATGGCGGCATCATCCAGCTTTTACCCGCCGTCACGGCGTCTCACACCGACGCAACCATGCTCAACAGCGTCGCTCACGTGCGTTCGCCTGTTTTGGCCGTTTTTAACGGTGCAGATGAGTGAAAACAGCCGTTTGGCCGTGGTAAAAACCTGTAAGCGACGTCACCGACACTGGATGCGACCCTCCCTGTACTGGATACGACGCCCCCTGTAGGCGTCAGATTTTCACTGGTACATGATCAGTCTCGACTCGTTTGCAAGGCACCGTGCCAGAGCTGTCCAACGCACGCTCCAATAGCAGCACTTATAAAGCGCGGCGAATGCCGCCAGAAAAAACACAGGAGTCTACCCCGATGAAAGGTTCACCCTCGTTGTTGTTGGCCGCCATGCTGAGTCTGCCCGTCATGGCGCACGCCGCAGAACCGGAACAGTGCAAGACCGTCAACTTCTCCGATGTCGGCTGGACCGACATCACCGTCACGACCGCGACCACCAGCGAAATCCTCAAGGGCCTGGGCTACAAGCCGCGCACCACAATGATTTCGGTGCCCGTGACCTACAAGTCGCTGGCTGACGGCAAGAACATGGACATTTTCCTCGGCAACTGGATGCCGACCATGGAAAACGACATCAAGCAGTACCGCGATGCCGGCACCGTGGAAACCGTACGCGCCAACCTGGAGAACGCCAAGTACACCCTGGCGGTGCCCGAAGCGCTGTATGAAAAGGGCCTGAAAGACTTTGCCGACATCGCCAAATTCAAGGATGAGCTGGGCGGCAAGATCTACGGCATCGAGCCGGGTAACGACGGCAACCGCACCATCCAGACGCTGATCGACAAAGATGCCTTCGGCCTCAAGGCCGCCGGTTTCAAAGTGGTCGAGTCCAGCGAAGCCGGCATGCTTTCCCAGGTCGAACGCGCCACCAAGCGCGGGCAGGCCATCGTGTTCCTCGGCTGGGAACCGCACCCGATGAACACCCGTTTCAAGATGAAATACCTGACCGGGGGTGATGATTCGTTCGGCCCCAACTACGGCCAGGCCACCATCTACACCAACACCCGCAAGGGCTACACCCAGGAATGCAGCAATGTGGGCCAGTTGCTGAAAAACCTGGTGTTCACGCTGAACATGGAAAGCACCCTGATGGGCAACGTCCTGGACGACAAAATGAAGCCCGATGCTGCCGCCAAGGCCTGGCTGCAGAAGAACCCGCAAGTGCTCGACACCTGGCTCGCCGGTGTCACCACCGTTGATGGCCAACCAGGTCTCGATGCCGTTAAAGCCTACCTCGCCAAATAGCACCCGCTGACCCCGGGGCGGTGCGCTGCCCCGGGATGTTTCCCTCTTCGCATGTGGACATTCACTACCATGCTGACTGAACAGAAAATCCCACTAGGCCAGTACATCGCTGCCTTCGTCGACTGGTTGACCCAACATGGCGCCAACTATTTCGACGCGATCGCATCGACACTGGAAACGATGATCCACGGCGTGACGTTTGCGCTGACCTGGTTCAATCCACTGGCATTGATCGGTCTGATTGCGCTGCTGGCTCACTTTATCCAACGCAAGTGGGGACTGACTGTCTTTGTCATCGCCTCCTTCCTGCTGATCCTCAACCTGGGGTACTGGCAGGAAACCATGGAAACCCTCGCGCAGGTGCTGTTCGCCACCCTGGTCTGCGTGGTCATCGGCGTGCCGCTGGGCATTGTTGCCGCGCACAAGCCGATGTTCTACACCATGATGCGGCCGGTACTCGATCTGATGCAGACCGTGCCGACCTTCGTCTACCTCATCCCTACCCTGACCCTCTTCGGGCTGGGTGTGGTGCCCGGCCTGATTTCAACGGTGGTGTTCGCGATTGCCGCGCCGATCCGCCTGACCTACCTGGGTATCCGCGATGTACCGCAAGAGTTGATGGACGCCGGCAAGGCCTTCGGCTGCTCGCGCCGCCAGTTGCTCTCGCGCATTGAACTGCCCCACGCCATGCCGAGCATTGCCGCCGGTATCACTCAATGCATCATGCTGTCGCTGTCGATGGTGGTGATCGCGGCGCTGGTGGGCGCCGATGGCCTCGGCAAGCCGGTGGTCAACGCACTGAACACCGCCGACATCGCCCTGGGCTTTGAAGCGGGCCTTGCGATCGTGTTGCTGGCCATCATGCTCGACCGTATCTGCAAACAACCTGACGCTAAAGTAGGGGGTGATGCATGAGCATTATCCGGTTCGACAATGTCGACGTGATCTTCTCCAAAGACCCACGCGAAGCGCTCAAGCTGCTGGACCAGGGCATGAGCCGTAACGAAATCCTGAAGAAGACCGGGCAGATTGTCGGCGTTGAAAAAGCCAGCCTGGACATCGAGAAAGGCGAGATCTGCGTGCTGATGGGCCTGTCGGGCTCCGGCAAATCCAGCCTGCTGCGCTGCATCAACGGCCTCAACACCGTCAGCCGTGGGCAGCTGTTCGTGGAACATGAAGGGCGCCAGATCGACATCGCGTCCTGCACCCCCGCCGAGCTGAAGATGATGCGCACCAAGCGCATCGCCATGGTGTTCCAGAAATTCGCCCTGATGCCCTGGCTGACGGTGCGCGAAAACATCAGCTTCGGCCTGGAAATGCAGGGCCGCCCGGAGAAGGAGCGACGCACGCTGGTCGATGAAAAACTCGAACTGGTGGGCCTGAGCCAATGGCGCAACAAGAAGCCCGACGAGCTGTCCGGTGGCATGCAACAACGCGTGGGCCTGGCCCGTGCATTGGCGATGGACGCCGACATCCTGCTGATGGACGAACCCTTCTCCGCCCTCGACCCGCTGATTCGCCAGGGCCTGCAGGATGAATTGCTGGAACTGCAACGCAAGCTGAGCAAGACCATCGTGTTCGTCAGCCATGACCTCGACGAAGCCCTCAAGCTCGGCAGCCGCATCGCGATCATGAAAGACGGCAAGATCATCCAGTACAGCGTGCCGGAAGAGATCGTGCTGAACCCGGCGGACGACTATGTGCGCACCTTCGTCGCCCACACCAACCCGCTGAACGTGCTGTGCGGCCGCAGCCTGATGCGCACGCTGGATAACTGCAAACGTGTGAACGGTTCGGTATGCCTGGACCCGGGCGGCGACTCCTGGCTGGACCTGGCCGAAGGCAACACCATCCAGGGCGCACGCCAGAATGGCGTAGCCATGAACCTGCAGAACTGGGCGCCAGGGCAAGCGGTGGAAGGCCTGGGCCGAGTGCCGACGCTGGTGGACTCCAATATCGGCATGCGCGATGCGCTGCAGATTCGCTACCAGACCGGGAACAAGCTGGTGCTGCACGACAACAACAAGGTGGTGGGCATACTGGGCGACAGCGAGCTCTACCATGCCCTGCTGGGCAAGAACCTGGGCTGACAAACACCACAAAACCAATGTGGGAGGGGGCTTGCCCCCTCCCACATTCAGAGCACCGCCAGGCTTCAGCTATAGACCCGCCAGACCACTACCATACCTTGCTGAACAAAACCGGCCTAACACACACCACAAAACCAATGTGGGAGGGGGCTTGCCCCCGATAGCAGTGTGTCAGCGAGCACATCTGAGACTGACACACCGCCATCGGGGGCAAGCCCCCTCCCACTTTTAGAGCATCATCTGTCTTCAGCCATAGACCCGGCAGACCACTACCATGCCTTGCTGAACAAAACCGGCCTAACACACACCACAAAACCAATGTGGGAGGGGGCTTGCCCCCGATAGCAGTGTGTCAGTCAGCACATCTAAGACTGACACACCACTATCGGGGGCAAGCCCCCTCCCAGATTCAGAGCACTACCTGAATTCAGCTGTAAACCCGGCCAAGGAGCTGCCGATGGCTTTCAAACTGATCGAGCACATCGCGGGTGATCTGCTCCTGGGTGAAGCCCATCAGGTCATATTCCTGAGGCCCGTTGTGCAGGTACACCTCGGCGCGGTAATAGCGGGTACGTTCTTCTTCGGGCACGTCATCAGGCGCCGAAGAATAGGCGTCCAGGCTGACTTCGTAGACGAACGGGTTACCCTCTTCCATCTCGATCCGCACGCCAATGCAACGCTTGGATTTGCCCAGCAAGGTCTGTACCTCCAACCCCTGCTCGCGCAGCGCTGCCGCGGCTTCTTCCAGTGCCGGCGTTACGTGCTTGTCCATAAAGCGTTGCA
This sequence comes from Pseudomonas sp. MUP55, assembly GCF_034043515.1. Classification (NCBI taxonomy): domain Bacteria; kingdom Pseudomonadati; phylum Pseudomonadota; class Gammaproteobacteria; order Pseudomonadales; family Pseudomonadaceae; genus Pseudomonas; species Pseudomonas sp. MUP55. The sequence goes on from NZ_CP138214.1 coordinate 5,459,849, forward strand.
CGGTGGCCTGGCTCGGTTGCAGGTCCAGCGCGGTCAAACGCTCGCTGAACCCGCGACGCCCACGTTCAGCCAACTGCGCCTGCTCTTGTTCGATGGCCACATCCTGGCGCATGGCCTTGTGCAAACCGAACATGAAGAAGATCAGCACCACCGAGAACGGCAGCCCCGCCAGCACCACCATGGTTTGCATGGCTTCGAAGTTGCCGGCGAACAGCAGGCCGATGGTCACGAGGGTGATCACCGCCGACCAGAAGATCCGCAGCCAGTGCGGCGCATCTTCGTCCACATTGCCGCCTTTGCACGACAAGTTGGCCATCATCACCGCGCCGGAATCCGCTGGCGTCAGGAACAGCACGAAGCCCACAAAGATCGACACACCGATGACGATTTTCGACGCCGGGTAATGCTCCAGCAGCTGGTAGATGGCCATGGACGGCTGTTCCAGCGCGGTCTTGCCCAACTCCACCGCACCATGGTTGAGCACCAGGTCCAGCGCCGAGTTACCGAAGATCGACAACCACGCCAGGGTGAAGCCCAGCGGGATCAGCAGCACGCCGGCGACCAGCTCACGCACGGTGCGGCCACGGGAAATGCGCGCGATGAACATGCCCACGAATGGCGCCCAGGAAATCCACCAGGCCCAGTAGAACAGGGTCCACAGGCCCATCCAGCGCTCGGTCTTGTCGGCGTCGCCTTCGTACACATACAGATCGAAGGTTTTCAGGATGATGCCGTTGAGGTAGTCGCCGGTGTTCTGCACCAGGCCGTTAAGCAGGTGCAGGGTGGGGCCGAACAGCAGCACGAAGATCAGCAAACCGCTGAACAACACAATGTTGAGGTTGGACAGGCGGCGGATGCCGTTCTCCACACCCGACACCGCAGCGATGGTCGCCACCGTGCTCATCACGATGATCACGATCAACAGGTTGGTATTGCTGTGCTCCATGCCGAACAGGTTTTCCAACCCGGACGACACCTGCATCGAACCAATCCCCAGGTTGGTCACCAGGCCGAGCAGGGTCACGAACATGCCGAAACCGTCCACCGCATGGCCGGCCGCGCCCTTGACCCAACGCTCGCCCACCAGCGGGTACAGCGCCGACCGCAAGGCCAGCGGCTGGTTATGGCGATACGCGAAGTACGCCACGGCCAGGCCGACCAGCGCATAGATCGCCCAACCATGCAGGCCCCAGTGCAGGAAGGTCAGCTGCAGCGCCTGACGTGCCGCGCTGTTGCTGGCGGCCGCGCCTTCGGGCGGGTTGAAGTAGTGGTCCAGGGGCTCGGAGGCGCCGAAGTACAGCAGCGAGATGCCGATGCCCGACGAGAACAGCATGCCGGCCCAGGCGCCGTAGCTGAAGTCCGGGGTGTCGTCCTTGCTGCCCAGTTTCAGCTTGCCGTAGGACGAAAATGCCAGGCCGACCACAAACACCAGGTAGGCGGCGATCACCACCATGTAATACCAGCCGAAGCTTTTCGACAGCCAGGCCTGGGCGACGCCGAGCATGCGCCCGGCCTCCTGCGGGGCGATGATCAGGATGGCGGTCAACAACAGAATCAGCGCGGTGGAGGTGTAGAACACCCAACCGTTGACCCGCACCTTTTCCGGCGGGGTCTTTATAAGAGAGGCAGAACTCATGGCGCAGATGCTCCGGGCAGTGCGAGAGAGAAACACAAGGCAACGGTTATCCCGGGACATCGATTTTTCGGCAGTCGACGGACGGGTGTTATAAAGACACCCCGAAAATTCTTGAACCCGCCCAAGCGTCGGGCAGGCCCTGATACAGCCGGTTTCAAGGGTTTTTGCAGGTGTCGAAGGTCGCGGCTCTCAGGTAGGAAACATCTGTAGGCAGCGACCATTTGTCGCAGATCTTATTCTTTGTTGATTGAACGTTCAATCAAAACAAAATAGACTGGCCCTCAAGCCGACGGACGTGGATCGCCTGTCGGCAGGCCAAAGGAGAGGTGCTACATGCCCAAGGTCGGTATGCAACCCATACGCCGCCAGCAATTGATCGAAGCCACATTGACGGCCATCGATCAGGTCGGGATGGGGGATGCCAGCATTGCGCTGATCGCCCGTCTGGCGGGTGTCTCGAACGGCATCATCAGTCACTACTTTCAGGACAAGAACGGCCTGATCGCAGCGACCATGCGTTACCTGATGAACGCGCTGATCGCGAACGTCCAGGAACGCCGACGTGCCCTGAACGATGACAGCCCACGGGCGCATCTTCGGGTGATCATCGAAGGCAACTTCGACGCCAGCCAGGTCAACGGCCCGGCAATGAAAACCTGGCTGGCCTTCTGGGCCACCAGCATGCACCACCCGTCATTGCACAGGTTGCAGCGGATCAACGATCAACGTCTGTATTCCAACCTGTGCTGCCAGTTCCGCCGAGTGCTGCCGCTGCCGCACGCACGCAAAGCAGCCAGAGGCCTGGCAGCCCTGATCGACGGTTTGTGGTTGCGCGGTGCCCTGTCGGGAGACGCTTTCGACACGGAGCAGGCGCAACGGATCGCTTACGAATACATGGATTTCCAATTGGCCAAGCAGGTGAGTTAGAGCACACATAACCGCTCAACCCCCTGAACTGCTGTCGCTGCGTCTCACGCAGCGGCGGTTAACGCCAACCACTTATGCACTTGCGAGGACTTTATGGCCCGTTTCGAACTGCAAAAACTCTACATTGACGGCGGCTACAGCGACGCTGGCAGCGATGCCACCTTCGAAGCCATCAACCCGGCTAACGGTGAAGTTCTCGCCCAAGTGCAACGCGCTACGAAAGAAGACGTCGAGCGTGCCGTTGTCAGCGCCGAGAAAGGCCAGAAGATCTGGGCTGCGATGACCGCCATGGAGCGTTCGCGCATCCTGCGCCGTGCCGTCGACATCCTGCGCGAGCGCAACGATGAGCTGGCCGCCCTGGAAACCCTGGACACCGGCAAAGCCTTCTCCGAAACCAAATACGTCGACATCGTCACTGGCGCCGACGTGCTGGAATACTACGCAGGCCTGGTGCCCGCCATCGAAGGCGAGCAGATTCCGCTGCGCGACACTTCCTTCGTCTACACCCGCCGCGAGCCGCTGGGCGTGGTGGCCGGTATCGGCGCGTGGAACTACCCGATCCAGATCGCCCTGTGGAAATCCGCACCGGCCCTGGCCGCCGGTAACGCGATGATCTTCAAGCCAAGCGAAGTCACCTCGCTGACCACCCTGAAACTGGCGGAGATCTACACCGAAGCCGGCGTTCCGGCTGGCGTGTTCAACGTGCTGACCGGCAGCGGCCGTGAAGTCGGCACCTGGCTGACCGAGCACCCACGCATCGAGAAAGTCTCCTTCACCGGCGGCACCGACACCGGCAAGAAAGTCATGGCCAGTGCTTCGAGCTCGTCGCTCAAAGACGTGACCATGGAACTGGGCGGCAAATCCCCGCTGATCATCTTCGACGACGCCGACCTCGACCGCGCCGCCGACACCGCGATGATGGCCAACTTCTACAGCTCCGGCCAGGTCTGCACCAACGGCACCCGCGTGTTCGTGCCCAAGCATCTGCAGGCGGCATTCGAAGCCAAGATCGTGGAGCGCGTTGCCCGCATCCGCATCGGCAACCCGGAAGACGAAAACACCAACTTCGGCCCGCTGGTCAGCTTCGCCCACATGGAAAGCGTGCTGGGCTACATCGCCAAAGGTAAAGAGCAAGGCGCGCGCCTGCTGTGCGGCGGCGACCGCCTGACCGACGGCGACTTCGCCAAAGGCGCTTTCGTGGCACCCACCGTGTTCACCGACTGCACCGATGACATGGTGATCGTGCGTGAAGAAATCTTCGGCCCGGTGATGAGCATCCTCACCTATGAAACCGAAGAAGAAGTGATCCGCCGCGCCAACGACACCGACTTCGGTCTGGCTGCCGGCCTGGTCACCAAGGACCTGAACCGCGCCCACCGCGTGATTCATCAGCTGGAAGCGGGTATCTGCTGGATCAACGCCTGGGGCGAATCCGACGCCAAGATGCCGGTCGGTGGCTACAAGCAATCCGGTGTGGGCCGTGAAAACGGCATCAGCTCGCTGAACAACTTCACCCGCATCAAATCGGTACAGGTCGAGCTGGGCGATTACGCATCAGTGTTCTGATGAGCCTCGAGCGGCAAGCTTCAAGCTGCAAGTAAAAGCAGTTTGGTTTGCCGCATCTCCCAGATGCACCGCTCGCTGCTCTTTCTTGCAGCTTGAAGCTAGGAGCTTGCAGCTCCCCCGGAGTACAAATGACTCAAGAATACGACTACATCATTGTTGGCGCAGGTTCTGCGGGCAACACCTTAGCGACCCGTCTGACCGAAGACGAAGGCGTCACCGTCCTGTTGCTGGAAGCCGGTGGCCCGGACTACCGCCTCGACTTCCGTACCCAGATGCCGGCCGCCCTGGCGTTCCCGCTGCAAGGCCGTCGCTACAACTGGGCCTACGAAACCGACCCTGAGCCACACATGGACGGGCGCCGGATGGAATGCGGTCGCGGCAAGGGCCTGGGTGGTTCTTCGCTGATCAACGGCATGTGCTACATCCGCGGCAACGCCATGGACTACGACAACTGGTCGAAGCTGCCAGGCCTTGAAGATTGGACTTACCTGGACTGCCTGCCGTACTTCCGCAAGGCCGAAACCCGTGACATCGGCCCCAACGATTGGCACGGCGGCGATGGCCCGGTCAGCGTGACCACGCCCAAGGCAGGCAACAACCCGCTGTTCCACGCCATGGTTGAAGCCGGCGTGCAGGCCGGTTACCCGCGTACCGAAGACTTGAACGGCTACCAACAGGAAGGCTTCGGCCCGATGGACCGTACCGTCACGCCCAACGGCCGTCGCGCCAGCACCGCGCGCGGTTACCTGGACACCGCCAAGAAGCGTTCGACCCTGACCATCGTCACCCACGCCCTCACCGACAAAGTGTTGTTCGAAGGCAAGCGTGCGGTCGGCGTGCGTTACCTGATCGGCGCCGCCGAAGAGCGCGTCGAAGCCCGTGCACGCAAGGAAGTGCTGGTGTGCAGCGGTGCAATCGCTTCGCCGCAGCTGCTGCAACGCTCCGGCGTCGGCCCGGCCAAACTGCTGGAAAGCCTCGATATCCCGGTGGTCCACGACCTGCCAGGCGTGGGTGAAAACCTGCAGGACCACCTTGAGCTGTACCTGCAGTACGCCTGCACCCAGCCGGTGTCGCTGTACCCTTCGCTGCTCTGGTACAACCAGCCGGCGATTGGCGCCGAGTGGCTGTTCAACGGCACCGGGATCGGCGCCAGCAACCAGTTCGAAGCGGGCGGTTTCATCCGTACCCGTGAAGAATTCGAATGGCCGAACATTCAGTACCACTTCCTGCCGGTAGCGATTAACTACAACGGCAGCAACGGCGTGAAAGAGCATGGTTTCCAGGCCCACATGGGCTCCATGCGTTCGCCGAGCCGTGGCCGCATCCAGTTGAAGTCGAAGAACCCAAGGGACTACCCGAGCATCCTCTTCAACTACATGGCCACCGAGCAGGACTGGCAGGAATTTCGTGACGGCATCCGCCTGACCCGTGAAATCATGCAACAGCCGGCGCTGGACCCGTACCGTGGCCGCGAAATCAGCCCAGGTATCGACGTGCAAACCGATGAACAGCTCGACAAGTTCATCCGCGAGCACGCCGAAACCGCGTTCCACCCGTCCTGCTCGTGCAAGATGGGCACCGACGAGATGGCAGTGGTGGATGGCGAAGGCCGTGTGCATGGCATGCAGGGTCTGCGTGTGGTCGATGCGTCGATCATGCCGATCATCACCACCGGCAACCTGAACGCGCCAACGATCATGATCGCCGAAAAGATCGCCGACAAGATCCGCGGGCGCAAGCCACTGCCGCGCAGCACCGCCGACTACTACGTGGCCGGTGATGCGCCGGTGCGTGGCAAGCCGTTGCGTGAAGTGGGCCCGATGCGCAATAACTGATACACCGCTATCGGGGGCAAGCCCCCTCCCACACTGACTGCGCTCACACGTTTAAAGGTGTAAATACAGTCAAATGTGGGAGGGGGCTTGCCCCCGATGAGGCCCCAACAAACACCACATCCCTCCTTGATAGCTCCCCAGCCCGGGCCTACTCTGTTGGCCTGCCCCGCGCTGAGCCGCCCACAAGGAAGGCCCCATGTTCGAACACCACGCCACGCTCAAGAAACACTTCAGTGCCCTGCGCACCACTGCCCCATTCTTCTCCCTGCGCTACGTGCGCGAATCCGGCCGTTACCTGTCGGTACGCAAGAACGTCGCCGAACCGCCGCACCTGAGCCACGACGAAGGCGCCATGCTCACCGTGCGTGTCAACGGCGTGGAAGCTTATGCTGCGACCAACGATATTTCCCTGGCCGGCCTGCAAGCCGCCCTCGAACGCGCCGAACAACAGGCCCGGCGAATCAAGCCCCACGCCCTGCTCGACCTGCGCGAGCAAGCGGTGTCCAGTGATGTGGCCGATTACCTGTCCCCCCACCTCGACCAGCCCTTCCCGTCCCTGAGCGACTGCTACCAACTGCTGGGCGATGAGTCGGCTGCGGTGCCCAGGGATGAGCGCCTGGTGAGCTGGGACGTGAGCCTCGGCCAGACCACGGTCGAACAGATCTACCTCAACAGTGCCGGCGCCCAATTGCGCCAGGCCCAGCGTTTTGTGTTCCCCGGCGTCAACGTCACCGCCTTCGATGGCAACGACAGCCAGACCCGCACCCTCGGCGGCAGCAACTTCGGCCAGCAGGGCGGGTTCGACGTGATCAGCCGCTTCGGCCTGATCGGCGCCGCGCCACGGGTGGCCGACGAGGCCCTGCAACTGCTGCTCGCACCGAACACGCCCCAGGGACCGCGTGACCTGCTGCTGATGCCCGACCAGATGATCCTGCAGATCCACGAGTCCATCGGCCACCCGCTGGAGCTGGACCGCATCCTCGGCGACGAGCGTAACTACGCCGGCACCAGCTTCGTGAAGGCCAGCGATTTCGGCCACCTGCAGTATGGCTCCAAGCTGCTCAATGTGACGTTCGACCCGGACATTCCCGAACAGCTCGCCAGTTACAGCCACGACGACGACGGCACCCGAGCCAGCAAGCAGTTCCTGATCCGCGAAGGGCTGCTGCTCAAGCCGTTGGGCGGCGCGTTGTCGCAATTTCGCGCGGGGCTGGGCGGTGTGGCCAACAGCCGGGCCAGCGGCTGGAACCGCCCGCCGATCGACCGCATGGCCAACCTCAATATCGAGGCCGGCGACCAGAGCCTGACGCAACTGATCGGCGGTATCGAGCACGGCATCCTGATGTCGACCAACCGTTCCTGGTCCATCGATGACGCGCGCAACAAATTCCAGTTCGGCTGCGAATGGGGCCAACTGATCGAAAACGGCGAGCTCAAAGGCGTGGTGAAGAACCCCAACTACCGCGCCATTTCCGCGCAGTTCTGGCGCAAGCTCAGCGCGGTAGGCGACGCCAGCACCTTCAAGGTGCTGGGCACGCCCAACTGCGGCAAAGGCGAACCCAACCAGGTGATCCGCGTCGGCCATGCATCGCCTGCGTGTGTGTTCAGTAACGTCGACGTATTTGGGGGAGATGCCTGATGAATAATTTCAAGGCACTGGTGGACTGGCTCAAGCAGGCCGTCACCGATCAGGAACAATTTCACCTGGGCTACGCGGACGAAGCGTCCGAGTTCGTGCGCTTCAACCACGCCCAGGTCCGCCAGGCCGGGCAGGTGCAACAGGCCAGCCTCAACCTCAAGTTGATCAACGCCGGCCGCCATGCCGACCTTGGCATCACCCTGGCCGGTGACCCGCAGCTGGACCGTGATCGCCTCGCCGCAGGCCTGCAACAGTTGCGTGAAACCTTGCCATTGCTGCCGCCGGACCCTTACCTGCTGCTCAACCACACTGCTTGGCAAAGCCATAACGAACAACTGCGGCCACTGCCGGAACTGCCCCAGGTGTTGCAGGACATCAGCCAGGCCGCAGAAGGCGTGGACCTGGTCGGTTTTTATGCCGCAGGCCCCATCAGCCGTGGCTTTGCCAGCTCCGACGGGGCGTTCGGCTGGCACCAGGCCAATAGTTTCAACTTCGATTTCAGCCTGTTCCATGCCAATGGCGAAGCGGTCAAGGCCAGCTATGCCGGGCATACCTGGGACAGTGTCGAGTTCGCCCGGCGCGTCCAGCAGGCGCGTGACCAGCTTGAGTTCCTTGGCCGACCGTTGCACCCGCTGGCGCCCGGACAGTACCGCGCCTACCTCGCGCCGGCGGCGCTGGAAGAGATCATCAGCATCATCACCTGGGGCGGTTTTTCCGCGCAGGCCATCGCCAGCAAAGGCAGCTCGCTGCAACGCCTGTATGCCGGGGAACACCACCTGAGCCCGCTGGTGACGGTGAACGAACAGATCAGCGGCTCGCTGAGCCAGGCATTTTCCACCGAAGGCTACCCGCGCAGCGACGTCAGGTTGATCAATGCCGGCCGCGCCGAGGGCCAACTGGTCAACTCGCGCAGCGCCGCCGAATATGGCTTGAGCGCCAACGGCGCCAGCGGCGACGAATCTCCCAGCGCCCTGCAAATGGCCGCCGGCAACCTGGCCCAGGCCGACATTCTCAAGCAGTTGGGCACCGGGTTATACATCAGCAACCTGTGGTACCTGAACTACTCCGACCTGCCTGCGGCGCGCCTGACCGGCATGACCCGCTTCGCCACGTTCTGGGTGGAAGACGGCGAAATCAAGGCACCGGTCAGCACCATGCGCTTTGATGACAGCGTGTACAGCTTGCTCGGCTCGCAGCTGGAAGCGTTGACCGCTGAACGGGAGCTGTTGCTGTCGGCCAGTACCTACGGTCAACGCAACACCGCGTCCAACCTGCTTCCTGGCGCACTGGTCAAACGCCTGACACTCACCCTCTAAGCACCACACATCCAATGTGGGAGGGGGCTTGCCCCCGATGGCGGTGGATCAGCCAAGTATTTATCGACTGACACACCGCTATCGGGGGCAAGCCCCCTCCCACATTGTCTTGTGTCCATTTCGCACACTTCGCTAAGCCCCTTCCTACCGTTCATTCCGATACCCCCCGCAGCCTGTTGTCGCCCGCAAAAAACCCCGATATAAGGAATAGTGGCGTACCGCCATACCACAGGGAGTGCTGCGATGAACCAGGGAAGTTTCGTCATCCAGAAGCTGTACAAACACTACAACGTCCACGTAGAGCGACTGGGCAACGCCCCCCACAGAAAGACCGTGCTGATGGTCAACGGCGCGCTGTCCACCACGCGCTCCTTTGCCCGCACCAGCAAATGCCTGGCCGAGCACTTCAATGTGCTGCTGTTCGACCTGCCGTTCTCCGGATCTTCCCGCGAACACAACACCGACCTCGAGCTGGTGACCAAGGACGACGAAGTGCAGATGCTGCGAGCGCTGGTGGAGCGCTTTGCCGTCAACCATCTGGTCTCGGCCTCGTGGGGTGGCATCTCCACGCTGCTGACCCTGGCCCATAACCCGCCGTCCATCGAAAGCTCGGTGGTGATGGCCCTCGCGCCCAACCTCAACCCGGCGATGCTCGAATATGTGGAGCGCGTACGCGTATTGATCGAGGCCGATGACAAATCAGCCGTCGGCGATCTGCTCAACGAAACGGTCGGCAGATACCTGTCGCCGCGCCTCAAGCGCAACAACCACCGCCATCTGTCGAACATGGCTACCACCGAGTATCGCCAGGCGCGCTTTCACATCCATCAGGTGCTGTCGCTGGGCGACGGCAATTACTTGCCGGCACTGAGGCAGATTGAAACGCCGGTGCACTTTCTCAACGGTGCGCTGGACGCGTACACACCCGCCGACGATGCGCGAGGGTTCAGCGATTATGTAGGGCGCAGCAGTTTCGCCGTGGCCGAACACACCGGACATCTGCTCGACCTGGAATCGCAGGAAGCGGCGCTGGCGGTGCATCGCGCCTTGCTGGATTTTTTGCTGGACGAGCACGCCGTAATGTCGGAGTTAGACCAACCGCCAGTGGGAAAACGGGCGATGAATGGCGCATAATCGCCGACACATAGCCTGCTAACAAAAGGGATCCCATGCCGAATCGTGCCCCTCTCGACGCCAAGACCGCCCGCTGGCTACCCTGGGTGGTAGCGATTGCCTTCTTCATGCAGTCGCTGGACGGGACGATCCTCAACACGGCGCTGCCGGCCATGGCCCGGGACCTGGCGGAAAACCCGCTGCGCATGCAGGGGGTGGTGATCGCCTACATGCTCACCGTCGCCTTGCTGATTCCGGCATCGGGCTGGATCGCCGATCGCTTCGGCACGAAAAAAATCTTCTTTGGCGCGATCCTGCTATTCAGCATCGGGTCGCTGCTGTGCGCCCTGTCCAGCAGCTTGAGCATGCTGGTGGGCGCGCGGATTATCCAGGGCCTGGGCGGGGCGCTGATGCTGCCGGTCGGACGCCTGGTGGTGCTGCGTGCCTATCCCCGCTCGGAGCTGGTGCGGATCATGGGTTTCATAACGATCCCCGGCCTGCTGGGCCCGTTGCTCGGCCCGACCATGGGCGGCTGGATGGTGCAATACCTGACCTGGCACTGGATCTTCCTGATCAACCTGCCGGTGGGCATGATCGGCTGCTATGCCGTGTGGAAGTTTATCCCCGACCTGCGCGGCAGTGAGCGCACGCGCTTCGATGGCCTGGGTTTTTTGCTGTTCGGCGCGGCAATGGTGCTGATTACCATCGCCATGGAGGGCCTGGGCGAACTGCACTTGCCGCACCTGCGGGTGATGTTGCTGCTGTTCGGTGGCCTGGCGTGCCTGGCGGCGTACTGGCTGCGCGCCGGGCATGTCGATAACCCGCTGTTCTCGCCGGTACTGTTCAAGACCCGCACCTTTGCCGTGGGCATCCTCGGCAACCTGTTCGCGCGCCTGGGCAGCGGCGCCCTGCCGTTTCTGGTGCCGTTGCTGTTGCAGGTGGCGCTGGGTTATTCGCCATCGGAAGCCGGCATGAGCATGCTGCCGCTCGCGGCGGCGGCGATGTTTGCCAAGTCCATCGCCCGCCCGCTGATCGAGCGCCTGGGTTATCGCGTGGTGCTCACCGGCAACACCCTGGCCCTGGGCGCCATGCTGGCGAGCATGGGCCTGGTCAGCGAACAGACGCCCTACCCCTTGCTGCTGGGCATGCTCGCGGTGCTGGGCGCGATCAACTCCCTGCAATTTACCGCGATGAACACCGTGACGCTGATCGACCTCGACGACGCCCAGGCCAGCAGCGGCAACAGTCTGCTGTCGGTGGTGGCGCAACTGTCCCTGAGCCTGGGCGTGGCCTGCGCCGGTGCGCTGCTCGGCGGGTTTACCTTGGAGACCGGCAACGATGGGGTCAACACGGTGCTGGGCGCGTTCCAGCTGACGTTCCTCACGGTGGGCATCATGGCCATGCTGGCGGCGGCGATCTTCCTGCAGCTGTCGCCAAAAGACGGCAAGCGGGTGGTCAGCCGCGAGCACGATCTGGAGCATTGAAGCAGCTGCAAGCTTCAAGTTGTAAGCTTCAAGCTTGTCGCTTGCAGCTCGTAACTTGCCGCTGGCCCCCTACGCCTCGTCGAGAACATACAAAGAAATCCAAGGGGGCCTGTTACACTGCGCGACATTTTGTTTTGCAGAGCCAGTCCCGTGACCACCATCGCCACCGCTTTTAATACTTTGCCCCTGTCCGCCGCCATGCTGGCTAACCTCGACTCGCTGGGTTATGTCGAGATGACGCAGATCCAGGCGCAGAGCTTGCCGGTGATCCTCAAGGGACTGGACCTGATCGCCCAGGCCAAGACCGGCAGCGGCAAGACCGCGGCCTTCGGTATCGGCCTGCTGAACCCGATCAACCCGCGCTACTTCGGTTGCCAGGCCCTGGTGATGTGCCCGACCCGCGAGCTGGCCGACCAGGTGGCCAAGGAAATCCGTCGTCTGGCCCGCGCCGAAGACAACATCAAGGTGCTGACCCTGTGCGGTGGCGTGTCCCTCGGCCCGCAGATCGCTTCCCTTGAGCACGGCGCCCACGTGATCGTCGGCACCCCGGGCCGTATCCAGCAGCACCTGCGCAAGGGCTCGCTGGTACTGGACGGTTTGAACACGCTGATCCTCGATGAAGCCGACCGCATGCTCGACATGGGTTTCTACGACGCCATCGAAGACATCATCAGCAAGACCCCGCCACGCCGCCAGACCCTGCTCTTCTCGGCCACCTACCCGGTGAGCATCAAGCAACTGGCCTCCAAGTTCATGCGCGCGCCGCAACAGGTGAAGGCCGAAGCCTTCCACTCCGACGACCAGATCGAGCAGCGTTTCTACGAGATCTCGCCAGAAGAGCGCATGGACGCGGTGACCAAGGTGCTGGCGCATTTCCGCCCGGCGTCGTGCGTGGCGTTCTGCTTTACCAAGCAGCAAGTGCAGGAAACCGTGGATCACCTGACCGCCAAGGGCATTTCCGCCGTTGGCCTGCATGGCGACCTGGAGCAGCGCGACCGTGACCAGGTGCTGGCCATGTTCGCCAACCGCAGCACCTCGGTGCTGGTGGCCACCGACGTGGCTGCCCGTGGCCTGGACATCGACGCGCTGGACATGGTGATCAACGTCGAACTGGCCCGCGACTCGGAAATCCATATCCACCGTGTAGGCCGTACCGGTCGCGCGGGTGAGACTGGCATCGCCATCAGCCTGGTGGCGCCGTCCGAAGCGCACCGTGCCCAAGCCATCGAGCAACTGCAGAAGTCGCCGTTGAACTGGGACCAGTTGGACAACCTCAAGCCGCAAGGCGGTGGTCCGCTGTTGCCGCAGATGAGCACCCTGTGCATCGCCGCCGGGCGCAAAGACAAAGTCCGCCCAGGCGACATTCTTGGCGCGCTGACAGGTGATGCTGGCATCCCTGGGGCCCAGGTCGGCAAGATCGCGATTTTCGACTTCCAGGCCTTCGTCGCCGTGGAACGCGGGATCGCCAAGCAGGCGCTGCAGCGCTTGAACGACGGCAAGATCAAGGGCCGTTCGTTGCGCGTGCGGATCCTGTAACACGATCTGCGCCCCCATGAAGATCCAATGTGGGAGGGGGCTTGCCCCCGATAGCGGCCTGTCAGTTGGACTATTTCTGACTGACACACCGCAATCGGGGGCAAGCCCCCTCCCACATTTGACTGTATTTCAATTCAGAATTTTTGTATGAGGACACTGTTTTGCGCTCGACCGAAGTTGTGATCATTGGCGCTGGCGCCGCGGGCCTGATGTGTGCACTCACCGCCGCCGGGCGCGGGCGCGAGGTGATGCTGATCGACCATGCGAACAAGGCCGGCAAAAAGATCCTGATGTCCGGTGGCGGGCGCTGCAACTTCACCAATATGTACACCGAGCCGGCCAACTTCCTTTCGCACAACGCGCACTTCTGCAAGTCCGCCCTGGCGCGCTACACCCAGTGGGATTTCATCGGGCTGGTGGCCAAGCACGGCGTGCCGTACCACGAAAAGAAACTTGGCCAGTTGTTCTGCGATAACAAGTCCAGCGACATCCTCGGCATGCTGCTCGACGAGTGCATCCAGACCGGTGTGAGCCTGCACCTGGACACCTCCATCCAGGCAATCGCCAAACACGACGGCGGCTATCAGTTGCAGACCACCCTGGGTGAACTGCGCTGCGAGTCCCTGGTGATTGCCACGGGCGGCTTGTCGATCCCGACCCTGGGCGCCACCGGTTTCGGTTATCAGGTGGCCAGGCAATTCGGCCATGAACTGCTGCCGACCCGCGCGGGCCTGGTGCCGTTCACCATCACCGATCAGCTCAAGGACGTGTGCAGCGAGCTGTCCGGCACCTCGGTGGATTGCCTGGTCAGCTGCAACGGCCAGAGCTTTCGCGAGAACATCCTGTTTACCCATCGCGGCCTGAGCGGGCCGGCGATCCTGCAGATTTCCTCCTACTGGGAATCCGGCGACACGCTGGAAATCAACCTGCTGCCCGACCACGACGCCCACACCTGGCTGCAACAGCAACAGGCCGAGCGCCCCAACAGCGAGCTGAAAACCTTGCTGGGCGAAATCTTTACCAAGAAGATGGCCAACCTGCTGGCGGACACCTGGTTTGCGTCCAAGCCGATGAAGCAGTACACCCACGCCGAAATCGCCGACATCGCACAGAAACTCGGCAGCTGGCAACTGGTGCCGGCGGGCACGGAGGGCTATCGCACCGCCGAGGTGACCCTGGGCGGGGTGGATACGCGCGAAGTGTCTTCCAAGACCATGGAGTCGCTGAAAAGCCCAGGGTTGTACTTTATCGGTGAAGTGCTGGATGTGACCGGGCACTTGGGTGGGTTCAACTTCCAGTGGGCCTGGGCGTCAGGCTACGCCGCGGCACAGTACGTCTGACCCAAGAATGTACTCGGTCAAATGTGGGAGGGGGCTTGCCCCCGATAGCGGTGGACCAGTCAACTCATCGGGTGACTGACACACCGCCATCGGGGGCAAGCCCCCTCCCACATTCTATTGCGCAGTCAGCCAGGGAAATATTTTGCGCATCGATGTGATCACCACCCTTGCCGTGGCGTCCTTGATAGCTCAATTTAGCGACACCGTCCCGGAAGACTCCAGACTTCATGTCATCGACCTCGTTCAAGCAGTCCCTGCGACGCCTGTGGGCACTGGATAAATTCAGCTACAGCATTCGGGTATTCATCGCCCTTACCGGCAGCATGGCGTTGTGCTGGTATCAGGATGAAATGACGTTGTTGATTCCGCTGTTCCTGGGGATTATCGCCAGCGCCCTGGCCGAGACCGATGACAGTTGGCAAGGCCGTCTCAACGCCCTGGCGGTGACGCTGGTGTGCTTCAGCATTGCCGCGCTGTCAGTGGAGCTGCTGTTCCCTTACCCCTGGATTTTCGCGGTCTCCCTGGCCCTGGCCACGTTCGGCCTGACCATGCTCGGCGCGCTGGGCGAACGCTATGGCGCGATTGCCTCGGCCACCTTGATCCTGTCGGTCTATACCATGATCGGCGTGGACCAGCGCGGCGGTGCCGTGAGTGATTTCTGGCACGAACCGCTGCTGCTGGTGGCGGGCGCGGCGTGGTACGGCGTGCTGTCGGTGCTGTGGCAGGCGCTGTTTTCCAACCAGCCGGTGCAACAGAGCCTGGCGCGCTTGTTCCGCGAGCTGGGACGTTATCTCAAGCTCAAGTCATCGCTGTTCGAGCCGATCCGCCAGTTGGACGTAGAAGCGCGGCGCCTGGAACTGGCCCAGCAGAACGGCCGGGTTGTCGCCGCCCTGAACGCCGCCAAGGAAATCATCCTGCATCGCGTGGGCAATGGCCGACCGGGCTCCAAGGTCAGCCGTTACCTGAAACTGTACTTCCTGGCCCAGGACATCCACGAGCGCGCCAGTTCGTCCCACTACCCGTATAACGCCCTGGCCGAGGCCTTCTTCCACAGCGACGTGCTGTTTCGCTGCCAGCGCCTGCTGCGCCAGCAAGGCAAGGCCTGCCAGACCCTGGCCGAGTCGATCCAGCTGCGCCAGCCATTCATTTATGACGACAGCTTCGCCGAAGCCCTGGGCGACTTGAACGCTTCCCTGGAACACCTGCGTATCCAGAGCAACCCGGCCTGGCGCGGCCTGCTGCGCTCGTTGCGCGCCCTGGCCGCCAACTTGTCCACCCTCGACCGGTTGCTGGGCGACGCGAGCAACCCCGACGCCCTGGCCGACGCCACCGACAGCAACCTGCTGGACCGCGCCCCACGCAACCTCAAGGAAATGTGGACGCGCCTGCGCACCCAGCTCACGCCCACCTCGCTGCTGTTTCGCCACGCCTTGCGCCTGTCTCTGGCGCTGACCGTGGGCTACGCCACCCTGCATGCCATCCACGCTTCCCAGGGCTACTGGATCATCCTCACCACGCTCTTTGTTTGCCAACCGAACTACGGTGCGACGCGCCGCAAGCTCGGCCAGCGGATCATCGGCACCGCCATCGGCCTGACGGTGGCGTGGGCGCTATTCGATCTGTTTCCAAGCCCGGTGGTGCAGTCGATGTTCGCCATCGCCGCTGGCCTGGTGTTCTTTATCAACCGCACCACCCGCTACACCCTGGCCACGGCGGCGATCACCTTGATGGTGCTGTTCTGCTTCAACCAGGTGGGCGATGGTTACGGGCTGTTCCTGCCACGCCTGTTCGATACCCTGCTTGGCAGCCTGATCGCGGGCCTGGCGGTGTTCCTGTTCCTGCCTGACTGGCAAGGCCGACGCCTGAACAAAGTGCTGGCCAACACCCTGACCTGCAACAGCATCTACCTGCGCCAGATCATGCAGCAGTACGCCGCCGGCAAGAGCGACGACCTGGCCTACCGCCTGGCCCGGCGCAATGCGCATAACGCCGACGCTGCGCTGTCCACCACCCTGGCGAATATGCTGATGGAGCCTGGGCATTTCCGTAAGGAGGCGGATGTGGGCTTCCGGTTCCTGGTGTTGTCGCACACCCTGCTCAGCTATTTGTCGGGCCTTGGCGCGCACCGCGACACCCAGCTACCGGCCGAAGTGCGCGAGCAGTTGATTGAAGAAGCGGGCAACAGCCTGGCGGCGAGCATCGATGAAATCGCCACGGGTCTTGCCAACAAGCAGCCGATTGCGATCCAGAGTGATGACGAGGAAGCCCTGGCGGCGCAGCTTGAGCAGATGCCGGATGAGATCGATGAAGGCCAGCGGCTGGTGCAAACGCAGTTGGCGTTGATCTGTCGGCAGTTGGGGCCGTTGCGGACGTTGGCGGCGCATCTGATCAAGGATACCGGTGCGGCTTAGGCCGCTATCGGGGCAAGCCCCCTCCCACATTGATCGCATTCCAATGTGGGAGGGGGCTTGCCCCCGATTGGCCCACAAGAGCGCTACATCCCATGCGCCTTGAGCAATTTCGCATAACTGCCATCGGCCTTCATCAAGGCGATCTCCCGATCAAAGTCGGCAACGATCTGCGCATGTTCGGGGTTTTTCAGGCTGACCAGGATATGCAGGCTGTTCTCGCTCAGCGGCTTGCCCAGGAACTCCACGGCATTGCGCACCCTGGGCGACTCCCGCGCCAGGTAATAGCGCGCCACGTATTCATCCTCCAGCGTCAGCCGCACGCGCTTGGCTACCAGCATACGCACGGCCATGGCGAAGTTATGCACCGGGACTTTCTGTAACTGCGCATCCTGGTCGAACGCCGTGGAATAGGCATAACCGCGCACCACGGCGATGCTTTCATCCTGCAGCTGTTCCAGCGCCTGAAAATCGATAGCGTCATCGCGACGCTTGATAAAGCGCACACGGTTGACCAAATACTGCGCGGAAAACTGGCCCAGCTGTGTGCGCGCTTCGTCGTACCAGGCGTTGACCAGCACGTCGTAGTGCCCGTCCCCCACGCCCTTCAGCGCACGCGCCCAAGGCACTTGCTCAAAATCGCTGGCGTACCCCGCCCGAGCCAGCGCGGTGCTGACGATATCCGTAGCCAGGCCGCCGTTGACCAAGGTGACATCGGTAAACGGTGGCCAGCCATCCGCGACCAGACGCAAACGCTGCGCCCATACCGGTTGAGCCAGCAACAACACTGCGATCAAAGCAACGGCACGAGCATATCGCGGCATGCTTAAAGTCCTTGGCGGCAGGCGATGGCCTGATAACAGTAGCTCATCAATGAGCCTGCATTGTTTATTACACAAAGAAGTCAGGCGCGCATGCACTCAATGATGGCAAATTGACGCCATTCACAAAATCGCCGGTTTTAGACAGCAACGCCCGTCGCGCTTACTATCCCAGCCAAGCCTTAAACAAGAGCGCACATCATGACGGTTGATTGGGTCTGCAAACACCACGACGATCTGGGCAAGGACCAGCTCTACGCCATCCTGCGCCTGCGCGGCGAGGTGTTCGTCGTTGAACAGAAATGCGTTTATCAGGACATTGACGGGCAAGACCTGTCAGGCGATACCCACCACTTGATGGCCTGGAAAGACAATGAACTGGTGGCTTACCTGCGCCTGCTGGACCCGGAGTCACAGGGCGGCGACGTCGTGATCGGCCGGGTGATCGTCGCGCCATCGGCGCGCGGCACCGGCTTGGGACACCTGATGATGGAAGAGACCCTCAGGCAGATCGAGAAGATCTGGCCCGACACACCGATTTTTCTGTCGGCCCAGGCGCACTTGCAGGGATATTACGGGCGGTATGGGTTTGTAGTGGCGGGAGAGGAATACCTGGAAGACGACATTCCGCATATTGGTATGCGGCGGGCTTGAGGGCCTCATCGGGAGCAAGCCCCCTCCCACATGTTTCACAGATCAAATGTGGGAGGGGGCTTGCCCCCGATGGCGCCAGTCCAGCCAGCCCCTGCCTCAGGGATAACCCAACACCTGCTTGATCGCCGCAAGATTTGCTTCGATCCACCGCCGGTCAATCGCGCCCCAATCACGAATCCGATAATGCCCGGCATGGTTGCGCGCACCGTCTTGCTGCTCGAACTCACACAAGATATCCAGGTCGGCCAATGCCGCAATGGTGTCCTGCGCCGTGCGCCGGGGCATGCCGGTGGCATCGGTCAACGCCGGGACGCTGCTGGCCAGCCCGCTGTCGATCAAGTACGCCACATACAGGCGGCGGTAAAAGCTGCTCTTGGTTTTGCTCACATCCATGGTCAATCGCCTTGTGATTAGGGCTTGCCCTGCAAATCGCGCCAGGTGAGGTACACCCGCAGGTCGAATTCCACCTGATGGTAGCCCGGCATCATGTGTTCGCAGAGTTTATAGAACGCCTTGTTGTGGTCCGATTCCTTGAAGTGCGCCAGCTCGTGCACCACGATCATGCGCAAAAACTCCGGGGCGGCTTCCTTGAACAGCGCGGCGATGCGGATCTCTTTCTTGGACTTGAGATTGCCGCCCTGCACCCGCGAAATCGTGGTGTGCAAACCCAGCGCGCGGTGGGTCAGGTCCAGGCGGTTATCGAACAGCACCTTGTCGATCGACGGCGCATTGCGCAGGTGCTCCTGCTTCAGGGCCAGGGCGTAGCTGTACAGCGCCTTGTCGCTCTGCACGGCGTGCCGTTCGGGATAGCGCTGCTCCAGGTAGGCGCCCAACTGGTCCTTGGCGATCAGTTGGCGCACTTGCTCCTGAAGCGCAGCGGGATAAGCCTGGAGGTATTTCAACGCGGTCATGGGATCTGCAACGTGGCTCGAACGGGCGCCAGTGTAGCGAATTCACAGCGCGTGAGGGTGCGACCAACCGACCACGTCCTCGGCCATCAGCGGTGCCGCCGCCCAGGCGCCCTGGATAAACGCGCAACCATTGGCCTTGAGCCACTGCGCCTGTTCAAAGGTTTGCACGCCCTCCGCGATCACCAGCACACCAAAATGCCCGCACAGTTCGATGATGCTGCGTGCCATCGCGGCATCCCGTGGCGAGCCTGGCAGGCGGGCCACCAACTGTGGATCAAGCTTGAGCGTGTCGAACGCCAGGTCGCGCAAATGGGCAAGGGAACAGCGACCGCAGCCAAAGTCATCCAGGGCGATACGTACTCCAAGTTCGCGCAGCAGCTTCAGTTGCTTGACCGATTCCTCAAGATTGCTCATCAGGCAATCTTCACCGATTTCCACTTCCAATTGCCGCCCCTGCAACCCGTGTCGTTCGAGTACTTCGCGCAGTTGGCTGGCCAGGTTAGGCATATTGAACTGGCTGCTGCTCAGGCTCACGCTCAGCACCAGCTCGTCATCGAAAGCCGCCTGCCAGGCCTGGCGCTGGGCAGCGACCTGCTGATAAATCCAGGAGCTTAACTGGTTGATCAACCGTGCCTCTTCCAGCAACGGCAGAAACAAACCCGGCGGCACGTCGCCAACGCTCGGATGCTGCCAGCGCAGCAGCGCCTCGACGCCGCGCAGGCGCCCGTCCTCCAGTGACACCTGAGGCTGGTACACCAGGGTGAACTCCTTGTTCTGAATCGCGCTGCGCACGCTGTCTTCCAGCATCAGGCGTGAGCGGGCGCGACCGTTCATTTCCTGGTCGTAATAGCGATACTGCTGACGGCCAGCGCGCTTGGCTTCGTACATGGCGATGTCCGCCGCGCGTAGCAGGCCGTTGAGGTCCGAGCCGCAGTCCGGGAAGGTCGCAATACCGATGCTGGCCCCCAGCATCACCTCCAAACCGTCGACCTGCTGGCACACAGACACCCGTTCGATCAGTTTTTCCGCGATCTTCGCCGCCTGCTCCGGAAACTCCAGCTCCAGCAAAGCGGTGAATTCATCCCCGCCCATGCGCCCCAGCACGTCGTACGAACGCAAACACGCCTGCATCTGCTCAGACACCCAGCGCAGCACGCGATCACCGGCGTCGTGGCCCAAGGTGTCGTTGACGCGCTTGAAGCCATCCAGATCCAGGTACAGCAACACCAGCGACTGCTCATTACGCTCGCTGCGCAACAACATGTTCTCCACGGTCTGGTGGAAGCCGCGGCGATTCAGCAGCCCAGTCAACGGATCGGTCACCGCCTGGAACTCCAGCTGCTGGTGCAAATGACGCACCTCGGACATGTCCAGCACCGTCACCACCATCGCCTTCTGCTCGGCCGGCAGGGGCGCGCAGGACAACGCCACCGGCACCTGCTGACCGCGACTGGTGCGCAAAATGGCGTCGTGCAAACGCCATGTTTCACCCTTGCGATAGGCCTCATACATCGGGAATCCCAACCAGGCCGGCACATGGGGTTTTTGCAGGAAGCTCAGGAAACTCTCGCCTTGCAGCTCCGCCATCGTGGCATTGAGCAGCCTTGAAATAGCCGGGTTGGCGTACTCAATCACGCTGCCCTCGCCCACCACCAGAATGCCTTCGGCCGCGTTGTCCAACACCGACGCATTGAAGGCCCGGGCGAGCTCCAGGTCATGGCTCAGCCGCTGCAGGGCGCGGCGATTACGCTGGTGCTCCAGCAGCGCCTGCACTTTGGGCCTGAGGATATGCGGATCGAAGGGCTTGAACAGATAGTCGATGGCACCGCTGGCATAGCCTTTGAGCACCGCGTCGGACGACTGCGCATCGGCCGTGAGAAAAATGATCGGCGTCATGCTCGTACGCTGGCTCCCGCGCATCAGGCGTGCCACCTCGAAGCCATCCATACCGGGCATTCGCACGTCCAGCAACACCAGGTCGACGTCGTGAACCAGCAACAGTTCCAGGGCTTCCAGGCCGGAAGCGGCGGTGATGACGCGCCAGTCTTCGCACTGCAACACTGCACACAGGCTGACGAGGTTTTCCGGGTAGTCGTCGACCACCAGGAGAACTGAACCGTCGCCGAGGTTTTGAGCGCAATCCATGCTACGTCTCTTCCTTAAGGAACTGCACCGGTCACTTCGGGTACTTAAAACCGGACAAATAATGAGGCCTCACTCTAGCCCCGGTTATAAAAAAGCAGAAGTAACCTCGATGCCATCATTGCGCCAAAGCCTGGGAAGCCGACTAACGGTAAGGCTCCACAGCCCACGCCCCACGGGCAATATGGCTTTTTGGCATTCTTCTGACGCCAATAAATTGCCAACCAATATTTAACAATTTGGTTAACACCACCTATAAAGAACCTGTGCAGCCCTCGGGCTAAAGCTTTCACCCCTCGCCATAAGGCCAACACCATGATCGACCTTTCCACCTGGAACCTGAGCATTCCGGTCGGCTCCCCGCCCACGACCATCGAAACCCCCAAGCTGCTCAGCGGCTTCAATGACCAGTATTTCCAGGCCGAAGGCAGCGATGTGCAGTTCTGGACACCCGTGACAGGCACCCGCACCGAAAACGCCATCTACCCGCGCAGCGAATTGCGCGAAACTTACGCCGACGGACGCCTGCGCAACTGGACCTACCCCGAAGCCGACAACTTCCTGCGCGCCACCTTGACGGTCCACCAAGTGCCCTCCAGCGGCAAGATCGTGATCGGCCAGATCCACGCCTACGACAGCCAGAAACCGCTGATCAAGCTGGAATACCAATTCAAGGAGAAAACCCAGACCGGCAACATCGTCGCCAAAGTACGCATGCGCCCGGACGAATCCGAGAGCCAGGTGATCACCGTCGCCTCCAACGTGCCGCTGGAGAAGAGCTTCACCTATGTGATCAACCTCAACAAAGCCGGGCTACTGAACGTGTATGCCGCAGACCGAGAGTGGAACGAACGCATTGGCGCGGCATGGGCCGACAAGCCGCTGTATTTCAAGGCGGGGGTGTATGTGCAGGACAACAGCGGGGATAGCAAGGAAGGCGCACGGGTGACGTTTGCGAAGCTGGATATTGATCACGAGTGACCTACCCAGAAAGTAACGAAAAGCCCCGGCAACCCGGGGCCTCTTGGCTGATTATTTTACTCTATGCACATCAACTGGAAGTCCATCGAGGAGTCACCGGCCGGTTTGTCATCACCGACCATCAGCGTGAGTACGTTAATATAATCAACTTTTGGAACTCCGCCCAACTTGGCATGCCCATAGAAAATCCGATCATTGGAACTGACGTCCGTCACCGAGACTGTGCAGAAACTAGGCGCCTTCTTAAACGAGCCAGGAACTAGTCTGACTTTGTATTCCGAAAAATAGTCGGGCTGTGCGGTTAAATTTACTTCTTTCAACCACTTGGAAGATTGAGCTGTGATCACACCGTTCTTGTCAATAGACGCCGTAAATATGCGACTTTCGGCGTTTACAGATGCAAAAGAACTTGCCGCTAGCAATGCCATAGTAACGCCAGTATATTTAATAAAACCCATCATTAACTTCTCCATGATTACCTTTTTTCAACGCACGATAAAAAAACGACTTTAGCGCATCCACAATTAATAAAATCGCATTTTCAATGACGTACAAACAAAACAGAAAGCGATGAACTACATGGGAATATAAACTTACAAGATGATAAACCTGCATGGCGACTCCGCACGCTAATTCTGGAGCCTAGGCATATCGTGAGATTCGTCCCCATCAGTCAAGAACAATTCTCTGGCTCATAACTTTTATTAAACGCACCGCTCATCCCTGGGGGAGCCCGGCTCCCACACCAGTCCATCAGTGGCTTGGTATTCGTTGCCCGTCCTACACGACTGTTGCGATGAGTCAGGATGCTGTTTCTATTTCTGCACCGAAACCGCCACTGACTACCCCGCGCTGTTAGTCGATAGCGACGCCCCTCTGCTCAACTTCCACGCCTGCCTGCGCGAGCGCCTCAACACCGTCCTTGAACACCTCAACCTGATGGCCTGCTCCAGCCTGCCGAACTTTGCCGGGCGCGCAGTAATGAAGGGG
This sequence comes from Pseudomonas sp. MUP55, assembly GCF_034043515.1. Classification (NCBI taxonomy): domain Bacteria; kingdom Pseudomonadati; phylum Pseudomonadota; class Gammaproteobacteria; order Pseudomonadales; family Pseudomonadaceae; genus Pseudomonas; species Pseudomonas sp. MUP55. The sequence goes on from NZ_CP138214.1 coordinate 5,483,148, forward strand.
CAAGGGTGACGCTTGCGAAGCTGGGTATTGATTACGAATAAAACGGATCGGCCTGATAGTGAGTAGGCAAGATCCGATAAAGGCCAGGATCGTTCCCACGCCTTGGACCCACCGCAGTCCACCTGCGGGAGGGGGCCCCCTCCCACACTTGGATCGCGTAGCCTGAGCGTGCAGTGCTCGTCCTACAGCACCGTTGCGGCCGGCCAAACCGGCGCTTATAGTTCGCCCCGTCGCTGGCTGAACAGCGATAGGGTTTCGCAGCCCTAACGATACGTGTGTAACCAAGCATCATGAATACAACGATGAGCGCTTCGGCGCCCGTCGTCTGTTTTATGGTGGCTGTGTGTGGGAGACCTTCGGGTCTGCCGGGTTCCTCGTATCCTCGGTCTGCGAACCCGCACACAGCTACCACCCAATTCGTTTCGCAGCGAATGGCGGTAGTCCTTTTCAGATACGAGGAATATTTGCCATGACTCAACAACTACCACCCCGCCGCTTCCATCCCTGCACCGAAACCGCTACCGACTACCCTGTGCTGCTAGTTGACAGCGACGCCCCCTCTCCTCGACCTCCACGCCTGCCTGCGTGAGCGCCTCAACGCCGCCCTTGAACATCTCAACCTGATGGCCTGCTCCAGCCTGCCGGATTTTGCAGAGCACGACCTGAACCACTTGGCCAATACCGCACGCATTCTGGTGCAGGATGTATGTGATGTGTTTCGAGTCATTGAACACCGTGGATTCGAAACATCACTGCCGATCTGATCGAAATCTGGCCCAAAAAAAACCGCATTGCTGCGGGTTTTCCTTAGGCGACGAAAGAACAAAGAATCCCGCGCCCTTATTCCTGAACAGGCAATGTGAACTTGGCAGGCCCCTTTGAGTTCATCAGCTCAAAAGCACAGTCCGTGACTTTGCTATTTTCACACTCTTTATTCTCATTCCAACCAGAACCTTTAGCCACGGGGGGCAAGACAAACCGCTGAGACAACCTCAAATAATCGTCCTTGCCTTTCCCACTGTAATTACAGATTACATAGTGATAAGGCAATTTCGTTTCGCTGTCTGCACCTTGCTTGATCGCTGCGCCCAGGAACTTGAACCCCTCAGCTCCAGAATAATCGTCAACCAGCTGTTCGCCGTTCCATTGCTGCTCTTGCTCTCCACCTGAAAACTGAATGTTCACAACCTTGATAGTCGAAGAGTCCGGACAAGACAACTGCGCCGCCTGCCCATTCCCCATCAGCAACCACGCACCCGCAGCCGTAAAAAACCGACGCCACTTAAGAGTTGAATGTGACATAGCGTGTTCCCCTTCTTGGATGAGTGAGCCAAGAATGCGAAAGATGGGTAACTGGCGATACCGTCAACATTGACAGTTTTTAATACAATTAACTCAATCGCAAGATTTCGAGCCCTATCTGTCTATCTACCGCCACTTACCTTCAATTCCAAAATAGTATAAGACACTGTCATACTTCACAGGTTTCATGCAGACCAACTATCTATAGCCTTACAAAAACGGCAAAACTAAAAATGCGCCGTTTTAAACTTGTCCTTTATCAAACATAATAGGGAATATTATCATGGCAAAGACACCTACCATCAATCCCGTCAACACCGACGCCTATCCTCCTCCACTTGGCGCACACCCACGAATCTGGGGAACGGCAGAGCCCAATTACAGCGTTGAGATCGTTGATGCTAATGCTACGAAAACTGTCTATGGGAAAGGCGTCGCTGGCCCAGATGGGCAATGGGTTAGCGACTTGACCGTTCCAACAGATAGGAATGTAAAAGTTAAAGCTCGGTGTTACGTCAGCCCAGGCGACAGCACAACGTCAGCCTGGAGTAACTCTATAGATATACAAAACAAATGACGGTCTTATTTCAACGATGTAAAGCTCACTGCTTTGCTGTTTGATTAAGCAAATGTCCGCACCCTGAGGCGCGGGCATTTTTTATAATGAAGAAGGGTCTATTTATTGCTGATAAAAATAACCATGTCCGCTATGACGGACACTTCAAACGCCTTACGTTCGCTGGATGCGCATCCAAAAAAAAGCCCGCATCGCTGCAGGCTTCTTTTTAAACACCCAAGATTCAGTTGACCTTAGCGTTCAACTCACCCTTCAAATACCGCTGATACATCGCTTCCAACGAGATCGGCTTGATCTTCGAAGCATTACCGGCAGTACCAAACGCTTCATAACGTGCAATACACACATCACGCATCGCGGTCACGGTGGCGCCGAAGAATTTGCGCGGGTCGAACTCGCTCGGGTTGGTTGCCATCAGGCGACGCATCGCACCGGTGGAGGCCAGGCGCAGGTCGGTGTCGATGTTGACCTTGCGCACGCCGTGCTTGATGCCTTCGACGATTTCTTCAACCGGTACGCCGTAGGTTTCTTTGATGTCGCCGCCGTACTGGTTGATGATCGCCAGCCACTCCTGCGGTACCGAGGAAGAACCGTGCATCACCAGGTGGGTGTTGGGGATGCGTTTGTGGATTTCCTTGATGCGGTCAATGGCCAGTACGTCGCCGGTCGGTGGCTTGGTGAACTTGTAGGCGCCGTGGCTGGTGCCGATGGCGATGGCCAGGGCGTCCACTTGGGTCTTCTTGACGAAGTCGGCGGCTTCTTCCGGGTCGGTCAGCATCTGGCTGTGATCCAGCACGCCTTCGGCGCCGATGCCGTCTTCTTCACCGGCCATGCCGGTTTCCAGGGAGCCCAGGCAACCCAGTTCGCCTTCAACCGACACGCCGCAGGCGTGAGCCATGGCCACGGTTTGCTGGGTAACACGTACGTTGTATTCGTAGTCGGTTGGGGTCTTGCCGTCTTCGCCGAGGGAACCGTCCATCATCACCGAGCTGAAGCCCAACTGGATGGAGCGCTGGCACACGTCAGGGCTGGTGCCGTGGTCCTGGTGCATGCACACCGGGATGTGCGGGAATTCTTCGATGGCCGCGAGAATCAGGTGACGCAGGAACGGCGCGCCGGCGTATTTGCGGGCACCGGCCGAAGCCTGGACGATCACTGGGGAGTCGGTCTTGTCAGCGGCTTCCATGATGGCGCGCATCTGCTCAAGGTTGTTGACGTTAAAGGCTGGGACGCCGTAGCCGAACTCGGCTGCGTGGTCCAGCATTTGACGCATGCTGATAAGTGCCATTGTGTTGTCTCTCCCGGTCGAGGGTCGTTAATCGTGCAAGCCTGCCGTAGCGGCGGCTGCTATTCAAGTTATTGCAGATCAAGGGGTTGAGCCTTGTGCTGCTGAATCGTTATTGCTGATGTAGCCGACTCAAATTCCAAGTTGAAACCGAATCAATGTGGGAGGGGGCTTGCCCCCGATAGCGGTCATCCTGACACCCATGTGCCGGCTGACCCACTGCAATCGGGGGCAAGCCCCTCCCACATTTGGATCTCATCTCATGACAGATCTCAGTTGGCCTTACAGCCACGCCCGATCAAATCATCCGTGGCCGTCCAGTAAATCAGGCCTTCCTCGCCTTTTGTGTGAAACGCCAATTGGTCGTTGGCATACAGCACACCCGAAGCCGCCACGTCCTGCTTGAGTCGATAAACCTGGTCCGAGCCGCCAAGGCGCACATCCACCTCGGAGCGGGCCGCATTGGCAAAGCGCCAGTTGACCTCGGCCTTGCTGTCGCAGGTCCAGGTTGTCCATTTACCTTCCGGCTCTGCCTTGTCGAACATGTTCATGCTGCTGCAACCGGCCAACAAGGCCAGTGCTGCCAGGGCGATAACGCCTTTCATTGCCAATCCTCGCAGGGCGACCTCGGGCCGCCGTTGCTGTGGGTTAGTGGATCAGACCCGTCAAGGGCAACCCTGTTCCTGACCGTTGGGCGCGGAGTCGTATTTCTCCAGCCGCTCGTTGCCAATGCGCTTGTTGATCACCGGCATGGTCTCGGCTTGCCAGTCAGCCTGGTAGCAGCTTTTTTTCAGCGGCGCCGAGGCTTTATCCGCCTCGGGCGCCGCGTTCGGCGTGCTGCCGCAGCCGGCCAGCAGGCCCACTGCAATCACCAGTGCCAACGACTTGATCATGGGATGCTCCTTTTTCCTGATCACGCGCGCCTTAACCTTTGGCTCGGGTTTCCAGCACTTCCACGGCCGGCAGTACCTTGCCCTCGACGAATTCGAGGAACGCACCGCCACCGGTAGAAATGTAGGAGATCTGGTCGGCAACGCCATATTTATCGATAGCCGCCAGGGTGTCGCCGCCGCCGGCGATGGAGAACGCCGAGCTTTCGGCGATGGCTTTGGCCAGCACTTTTGTACCGTTGCCGAACTGGTCGAACTCGAATACGCCGACCGGGCCGTTCCACAGGATGGTCTGCGAAGCTTTGAGCAGCTCAGCGAAGTTGGCCGCGGTTTGCGGGCCGATATCCAGAATCATGTCGTCGGCGGCCACGTCAGCGATGAGCTTGACGGTGGCTTCGGCGCTTTCGGCGAATTCCTTGGCAACGACCACGTCCACCGGCAACGGCACGCTGACTTTGGCGGCGATGGCGCGGGCGGTGTCGAGCAGGTCCGGCTCGTACAGGGACTTGCCCACCGGGTGGCCGGCGGCAGCCAGGAAGGTGTTGGCAATGCCGCCGCCAACGATCAACTGGTTGCAGATCTGGCTCAGGCTGTTGAGGACGTCCAGCTTGGTGGACACCTTGGAACCGGCCACGATGGCCGCCATCGGTTGTGCCGGAGCGCCCAGGGCCTTGCCCAGTGCATCCAGCTCGGCCGCCAGCAGCGGGCCGGCGGCAGCGACCTTGGCGAACTTGGCCACGCCATGGGTCGAGCCTTCGGCGCGGTGAGCGGTGCCAAAGGCGTCCATCACGAACACGTCGCACAGCGCAGCGTATTGCTGGGCCAGCTCGTCACTGTTTTTCTTCTCGCCCTTGTTGAAGCGCACGTTTTCGAACAGCACGATGTCGCCGGCTTTCACCTCGACGCCGCCCAGGTAGTCAGCCACCAACGGCACTTCGCGGCCCAAGGCCTTGCTCAGGTATTCGGCCACCGGCTTGAGGCTGTTTTCAGCCGAGAACTCGCCTTCGGTCGGGCGACCCAGGTGGGAGCAGACCATCACGGCCGCGCCTTTTTCCAGGGCCAGCTTGATGGTCGGCAGCGAGGCCAGGATTCGCGCATCGCTGGTGACAACACCGTCCTTGACTGGGACGTTGAGGTCTTCGCGAATCAGTACGCGCTTACCTTGCAGATCGAGGTCGGACATCTTCAACACGGTCATGGGTCGCAGTTCCTGAATTACTGTTGAGGTTGTTTTGAAGCCACTTGCAGATAGTGTTCCGCAACGTCGAGCATTCGGTTGGCAAAGCCCCATTCGTTGTCGAACCAGGCCAGGATGTTCACCAGCCTCGGGCCGGAAACGCGGGTCTGGCTGGCATCGACAATCGCCGAATGCGGGTCATGGTTGAAATCGCAGCTGGCGTGGGGCAACTCGGTGTAGGCCAGCAAGCCTTTGAGCGGGCCGCTGGTGGCGGCGTCGCGCAGGATCCGGTTGACCTCCACGGCATCGGTGTCGCTCACGGTTTGCATGGTGATGTCCAGACAGGACACGTTCACCGTCGGCACCCGTACCGCTTTGGCCTGGATTCGCCCGGCAAGTTCCGGCAGCAGGCGTTCGATGCCCCGCGCCAGGCCGGTGGACACCGGAATCACTGACTGGAACGCCGAGCGTGTGCGGCGCAGGTCTTCGTGATGATAGGCGTCAATCACCGGCTGGTCGTTCATGGCCGAGTGAATCGTGGTGATCGACACGTAGTCCAGGCCGATTGCCTGATCCAGCAGGCGCAACAGCGGCACGCTGCAGTTGGTGGTGCAGGAGGCGTTGGACACCAGCAGTTCATCGCCGGTCAGGCAATCCTGGTTGATGCCGTAGACGACGGTGGCGTCCACGTCCGCCTCGCTGGCCATCGGCTGGGAAAACAGCACACGCGGCGCGCCGGCGTCGAGAAAACGCTGGCCATCGGCACGGGTGTTATAGACACCGGAACACTCCAGCACCAGGTCGACGCCCAGTGCTTTCCAGTCGATGCCTTCTGGCGTGGCACTGCGCAAGACGTGCACGCAGTTGCCTTTAATATGCAGACAATCGCCTTCGACCCGCACTTCGCCGGGGAAACGGCCATGGGTGGAGTCAAAACGTGTCAGGTATTCGATGCTGGCCATATCCGCCAGATCGTTGATCGCAACAATTTCAAACCCGGCCGCCGCCCCTCGCTCGAACAGAGCACGCAAGACGCAACGACCAATGCGGCCGTAGCCGTTGAGTGCAACTTTGTAGGGACGCGGTTGGGGCATGGGGTTCTCGCAGTAGGGGCGACACAAACCACTGTAGGAGCGAGCTTGCTCGCGAAGAACTTGAGAGCGCCGCGTCAAACCAGAAACGCTGCGTTATCGTTAACGATCTTCGCGAGCAAGCTCGCTCCTACAGTAGAGGCGGTGGTCAGTGGGCCACCGCGTTAGCGCCTTAGTCTTCCAGCAGCTCTTCAGCCTGGCCCAGGATGTTTTCCAGGGTGAAACCGAACTCTTCGAACAAGGCTGGCGCCGGCGCCGACTCACCGTAGGTGGTCATGCCGATCACACGGCCTTCCAGGCCTACGTACTTGTACCAGTAGTCGGCGTGGGCCGCTTCGATGGCGATACGCGCGCTGACCTGCAACGGCAGTACCGATTGCTTGTAGCCGGCGTCCTGGGCTTCGAACACGCTGGTGCACGGCATGGACACAACGCGTACGTTGCGGCCTTGCTCGGTCAGCTTGTCGTAGGCCTGAACGGTCAGGCCCACTTCGGAACCGGTGGAGATCAGGATCAGCTCCGGCTCGCCGATGCAGTCCTTGAGCACGTAGCCGCCACGGCTGATGTCGGCGATCTGCGCGTCGGTACGCACCTGGTGCTGCAGGTTCTGACGCGAGAAGATCAGCGCCGAAGGGCCGTCCTTGCGCTCAATCGCGTGCTTCCAGGCCACGGCGGATTCCACCGCGTCGGCAGGGCGCCAGCAGTCCAGGTTCGGCGTGGTGCGCAGGCTGGTCAATTGCTCGACCGGCTGGTGCGTCGGGCCGTCTTCGCCCAGGCCGATGGAGTCGTGGGTGTAGACGTGGATCACGCGCTTCTTCATCAGCGCCGCCATGCGTACCGCGTTACGCGCATATTCCATGAACATCAGGAAGGTCGCGCCGTAAGGCACCAGGCCGCCGTGCAGGGACACGCCGTTCATGATGGCGCTCATGCCGAACTCGCGTACGCCGTAGTACATGTAGTTGCCGCTGGCGTCTTCGGCCGACACGCCTTTGCAGCCTTTCCACAGGGTCAGGTTGGAACCGGCCAGGTCAGCCGAACCGCCGAGGAACTCAGGCAGCAATGGGCCGAAGGCGTTCAGGGTGTTCTGGCTGGCTTTACGGCTGGCGATGGTCTCGCCCTTGGCCGCGACTTCGGCGATGTAGGCCGAGGCTTTTTCCGAGAAATCGGCAGGCAGGTCACCGGCCAGACGACGCACCAGCTCGTTGGCCAGCTCAGGGAATTCGGCGGAGTAGGCGGCGAAGCGCAGGTCCCACTCGGACTCGGCAGCCAGGCCTTTTTCCTTGGCATCCCACTCGGCGTAGATGTCAGCCGGGATTTCGAACGGGCCGTGGTTCCACTTCAGCGCTTCGCGGGTCAGGGCGATTTCCGCGTCACCCAGTGGGGCGCCGTGGCAGTCTTCCTTGCCTTGCTTGTTCGGCGAGCCGAAGCCGATGGTGGTCTTGCAGCAGATCAGGGTCGGCTGTGCGCTCTTGCGCGCGGTGTCGATGGCGATCTTGATCTCTTCCGGATCGTGGCCGTCGACGTTGCGGATCACCTGCCAGTTGTAGGCTTCGAAACGCTTGGGGGTGTCATCGGTGAACCAGCCTTCGACTTCGCCGTCGATGGAAATGCCGTTGTCATCGTAGAAGGCAATCAGCTTGCCCAGGCCCAGGGTGCCGGCCAGGGAGGCGACTTCGTGGGAAATGCCTTCCATCATGCAGCCGTCGCCCAGGAAGACGTAGGTGTGGTGGTCGACGATGTCGTGGCCAGGGCGGTTGAACTGCGCGCCCAGGACTTTTTCAGCCAGCGCGAAGCCAACGGCGTTGGCCAGGCCTTGGCCCAGGGGACCGGTGGTGGTCTCGACGCCTGGGGTGTAGCCGAATTCCGGGTGGCCCGGGGTGCGGCTGTGCAGCTGGCGGAAGCTCTTGAGGTCATCGATGGTGACGTCGTAGCCGGTCAGGTGCAGCAGCGAATAGATCAGCATCGAGCCGTGGCCGTTGGACAGCACGAAGCGGTCACGGTCGGCGAACGACGGGTTGCTCGGGTTGTGCTTCAGGTAATCACGCCAAAGTACCTCGGCGATATCCGCCATGCCCATCGGGGCACCGGGATGGCCGCTGTTGGCTTTTTGCACGGCATCCATGCTGAGGGCACGAATGGCGTTGGCACGCTCACGACGGCTGGGCATCGCTGATCTCCTGGGGGCTTGAATAAAGAAACGGAAAAAAGGACCGGCATTTTCCCTCAGCCACCGCCTGCGGGCAATGACAGATAGTCACTTGAGCGGTTTTTCCTGTGGTTTGCGCGCCAATCCTTTGCAGAATGCCCACGCGGGTTCGTCTAAAGGTTATAGCGGCTGCTTATAACTGCCACTTATCGATCAATATCAAAACTTTTTGATATTGGCCTTGCAGCGATTCCCACCCGTCACTAGACTGCTGGCCTTATGAACCTACCCGTGCCCTCACTGCGTCCTGACGACGGCGATGAACTGGCAGCCCTTTGCAAGGCTGCGGGTGACCCGTTGCGTCTGAACGTATTGCGCGCACTGGCCAATGACTCTTTTGGTGTGCTGGAACTGGCGCAGATCTTCGCCATCGGCCAGTCCGGCATGAGCCATCACTTGAAGGTACTGGCCCAGGCCGACCTGGTGGCGACGCGCCGCGAAGGCAATGCGATTTTTTACCGTCGCGCCCTGCCCCACACCGAGTTGCTTGGCGGCAAATTGCACGCCGCCCTGCTCGAAGAAGTGGACAACCTGGCCCTGCCGAGCGACGTACAGTCGCGCGTCAGCCAGGTGCACGGGCAACGCGCCGCCGCCAGCCAGGATTTCTTCGCGCGGGTTGCCGAGAAATTTCGTGCCCAGCAAGACCTGATCGCCAGCCTGCCCCAGTACCGCGAAAGCGTGCTGGCGCTGCTGGACAAGCTGAGCTTCAGTCAGGGGGCCACGGCCCTGGAAGTCGGCCCTGGCGACGGCGGTTTCCTGCCGGACCTGGCGCGACGCTTTGGCCAGGTCACCGCGCTGGACAACAGCCCTGCGATGCTTGAACTGGCGCGCCAGCTGTGCGAGCGCGAAGCGTTGGGCAACGTCCACCTGCAACTGGCCGATGCCCTGAGTGACACCAGCCTGCAGGCCGATTGCGTGGTGCTGAACATGGTCTTGCACCATTTTGCCGCTCCCGCCGACGCGCTCAAGCAAATGGCCGGGTTGCTGCATCCCGGCGGTAGCCTGCTGGTGACGGATTTATGCAGCCACAACCAGAATTGGGCCAAGGAGGCCTGCGGTGATCTCTGGTTGGGTTTTGAACAGGACGATTTGGCCCGTTGGGCCACCGCTGCGGGACTCGTTCCCGGGGAAAGCCTCTATGTAGGTTTACGTAATGGTTTCCAGATCCAGGTCCGCCATTTTCAGCGGCCGGCTGGCGACACTCACCATCGGTAAATATCAGGAAAACATCGAGATGAGCGAATACTCCCTTTTCACCTCCGAGTCCGTGTCTGAAGGGCATCCGGACAAAATCGCCGACCAGATTTCTGACGCGGTGCTGGACGCCATCATTGCTGAAGACAAGTTCGCCCGTGTGGCGTGCGAGACTCTGGTGAAAACGGGCGTGGCGATCATCGCCGGCGAAGTCACCACCACTGCCTGGGTCGACCTGGAGCAGATCGTGCGTGACGTGATCACCGACATCGGCTACACCAGCTCCGACGTCGGCTTCGACGGCGCGACCTGCGGCGTGATGAACATCATCGGCAAGCAGTCCCCCGACATCAACCAGGGCGTCGACCGCGCCAAGCCTGAAGATCAAGGCGCTGGCGACCAGGGCCTGATGTTCGGCTACGCCAGCAACGAAACCGACGTGCTGATGCCTGCGCCGATCACCTTCTCTCACCAGCTGGTGCAGCGCCAGGCCGAAGCGCGTAAGTCGGGGCTGCTGCCATGGCTGCGCCCGGACGCCAAGTCTCAGGTCACCTGCCGCTATGAAGGCGGCAAAGTGGTGGGTATCGACGCCGTTGTACTGTCTACCCAGCACAACCCGGACGTCTCCAACAAAGACTTGCGCGAAGGCGTGATGGAGCTGATCGTCAAGCACGTGCTGCCTGCCGAACTGCTGAGCAAGGACACCCAGTTCCACATCAACCCGACCGGCCAGTTCATCATCGGCGGCCCGGTGGGCGATTGCGGCCTGACCGGTCGCAAGATCATCGTCGACAGCTACGGCGGCATGGCCCGTCACGGCGGTGGCGCGTTCTCCGGCAAGGACCCATCCAAGGTTGACCGTTCCGCCGCCTACGCCGGCCGTTATGTGGCCAAGAACATCGTCGCCGCCGGCCTGGCCGAGCGTTGCGAGATTCAGGTGTCCTACGCCATTGGCGTGGCCCAGCCTACGTCGATCTCGCTGAATACCTTCGGCACCGGCAAGATCAGCGATGACAAGATCGTCAAGCTGGTGCGTGAGATCTTCGACCTGCGCCCTTACGCGATCACCACCATGCTCGACCTGCTGCACCCGATGTACCAGGAAACCGCAGCCTACGGCCACTTCGGTCGTACCCCTGCGCAGAAGACTGTCGGCGACGACACCTTCACCACGTTCACCTGGGAAAAAACCGACCGCGCCGACGACCTGCGTATCGCTGCCGGCCTGTAATCGCTCGCGATGCAGGAAGCCCTGCCGGGTTCGCTCGGCGGGGCTTTTTTACGCGTTGAATTCAGGCCAACAAAAGCAGCAACAAAATCGCTGAAACTCAAGCCGGAATCGACGCGGGCCAGCAAAAGCAGGCGCTTCAGCCTGGAAATCACGACGCGACGCAAGCGTTGGGCGGTCCGTTCAAGCAAGCAGAAACACCTGGTAAAAAGCCCCGCTGAGTCGGGGCTTTTTTGTGGCGGTGCGGATCACTTAGGCTGAGCGCCCTTTTCGAGCAAGGACGCTCACCATGCGCTTGTTAATGGTTCTTCTGGTCGGCTTTCTCCCGTGCTGGGCCTGGGCCGAGGGCTGCCCCGATGATCCCCGATCGCAAATCGACACCTTGGCCAGGCAGGTCAGCCAGTGGGATGACGCCTACCACCGACAGGGCCAAACCCCCGTCAGCGACGAACTTTACGACCAGGCCCACCGACGCCTGGCCCAGTGGCGCAAATGTGCGCACCAAACCACACCCAAAACTGAAAACCCGCTGGCAAGCTCACGCGGCACGCTTCGCCATCCGGTTGCGCATACCGGGCTGGAGAAGCTGCTGGATGCGGCCGAGGTAGGTGACTGGCTCAGCACCCGGCGGGATGTCTGGATTCAGCCAAAGGTCGACGGGGTAGCCGTGACCCTGGTGTATCGGCGAGGCCAGTTGCACCAGGTCATCAGCCGTGGCGACGGCCTGCTCGGTCACGACTGGTCAGTTTCCGCGCGCAAGATTGCCGGTATCGTTCAGCAACTTCCGGAGCCCGTCGATGCAGTGCTGCAAGGCGAGCTCTACTGGCGCCTGGAAGGCCACGTACAGTCTGAAAACGGCGGGCTCAACGCACGCAGCAAAGTGGCCGGCTTGATGAACCGACGGCAACTGAGCGACATCGAGGCCGGTGGCATCGGACTGTTCGTCTGGGCGTGGCCCGAAGGCCCGGCGAGCTTCACCGAGCGCCTGGCCATCCTGGCGCGATGGGGTTTCATCGACAGCCAGCGCTATAGCCAGGCCGTCGGCAGCCTCAGCGAGGCCACGCATTGGCGAGCCCATTGGTACAGCCATCCGCTGCCATTCGCCAGCGATGGCGTGGTGCTTCACCAGGCTGCGCGCGCCCCCGCCAAACGCTGGCAAGCCAACGCACCTTACTGGGCGGTGGCCTGGAAATATCCGGCGACCAAAGCGCTGGCGCTGGTGCGCAAAGTGCAGTTCAGGATCGGGCGCACCGGGCGCATCACGCCGATTCTCGAACTGGACCCCGTCCGCCTGGATGACCGGCAAATCAGCCGTGTCAGCGCCGGCTCACTGAAGAATTGGCAGCGCCTGGACATTCGTCCCGGCGATCAGGTGTCCATCAGCCTTGCCGGCCAGGTCATTCCTCGGCTCGACGAGGTGATCCTGCGCAACGAGACCCGCGTGGAGGTGGCCGTACCCGATTCCCGAGACTTTCACGCCCTGAGCTGTTGGCAACTGGACCCTGGGTGCGAGGAGCAACTGCTCTCGCGCCTCACCTGGCTGAGCAGCAACCAGGGCCTGGCCTTGCCACATATGGGCCGAGAAACCTGGAACGTATTGATCCAGGCCGGTCTAATCGCAGGCTTTCTCGATTGGTTAACCCTGGATGCGGCAGAGCTTGCTAACATTGATGGTTTGGGCGAACGCACCCGCGCGCGAGTGCTCGACAGTATTCAAAGCGCCCGGAAGCGCCCCTTTGCACAATGGCTGAAAGCATTGGGCGTGCCGCCCGCGGCGCGCAACAACCTGGAGGGCGACTGGCATACGCTGGTCGCCAAAGACACCCAAGCCTGGCTGGCCACTGACGGCATCGGCCCGGGACGTGCGGCGCAACTGAGCGCCTTTTTCCGCGACCCGCAGGTACAGGCCTTGGCTGAAACATTACGTGGCGCCGGCATAGACGGTTTTTGAACCCGGCCCCACCCTCTGATTGCTACTCTGGAGCCCGTATATGAAATTGCTTGCCCCTCTTGCCTTACTGACTTTCGCAAGCTTCATGGCCACGCCGCTGCTGGCCGCCGACGAAACATCGCCATTGACAGGCTGCGCTGCCAAGCGCCAAGCCATCAGCATCCAGATCGAACAGGCCAAGGCCCATGGCAACAGCGCCCAACAGGCCGGTCTGGAAAAAGCCCTGAGCGAAGTCACCGCCAACTGCACTGACGCATCGCTGAAGAAAGAGCGCGAAAACAAGGTGCTGGACGCCAAGCACGAAGTCAGCCGCCGTCAGGCCGACCTCGACAAAGCCATGAAAAAAGGCGATGCGGACAAGATCAACAAGCGCAAGGACAAGCTCGCCGAATCGCGCAAAGAGCTGCAGGATGCGGTGGAAGAACTCGACCAGTAAAACCGGTCAGTGGTCCCGGAACTGCTTATGGCAAGCGCTGCACGCATCTTCGACTTTCTGCATCGCCGGTTGAAGGCTGCTGGCCTTATAGGGCTGGGTCTGGCTGGCGATCACCAATTCACCGGTGGCTGCCTCAAGGTCGCGAGCCATTTGCAGAAATTGCGCCTGCTTTTGCCACACCTCGTCCCGGGCGCTGGTGTGATCCTCTTCCCGCACGCTCGGGAAGTGCTGCCAGGGTTGATGGGACAACGTATCCAGCTTGACCGCGCCGTCGGCGAACCGGGCGCCTTCAAAAGGGATGCGCCCGCGCAACATGCCGCCCAGGCCTTCGCTGGTCTGGAGCATTTGTTTGAAGATCGCCTTGCGCTGACCCAAGGGAGAGTTGGGGTCCACACCGCCGCAGGCAGACAAGGCCAGGCAGGCCAGCACTACAACCGAAATGTTTTTGAAAGTCATGGTGGCTCAGGGTCACGGAAAACGGTGGCCAGTATCCTCGCCCCGTCCGCAAAGACCAATAGCCCTATTAATAATAAGGGTTGCCCGAGCGCGTTCAGGCACGGGCAATCGCTTCAGGAATTACGTGCATGAATGTCAATTGGAAACCCTGGAGCCGCCTGGCGTGGGCTCTGCCGATGATCGCGCTGCTGGCCGGTTGCGACCTGGGCAAAGACGCTGGCAAAGAGACTGCCAAAGAAGAACCCGTCAAACCCCATGCCGTCGCCACCTACGTGAGCGCTCCATGGGAAGCGTTGCCAGCCGTTTCCGACAGCGACTTGCTGGCCGGTTTCGAATCCTGGCGCAGTGCCTGTCAGCGCCTCAAGGCCGATCCGATCTGGGGCGCGACCTGCGCTGCGGCAGCCAGCGTACCGGGCGATGCCTTGGCGGTGCGCGGGTTTCTCAAGGAGCGCCTGGATGTGTTTGGCCTGCGCTCAGCCGACAACACACCCAACGGCCTGATCACCGGCTACTACGAGCCGGTCTACCCCGGCAGCCTGACCGAGACCGCCACCGCCCACGTGCCGGTGTACGGTGTGCCGGATGATCTGATTATCGTCAACCTGGAAGCCATCTATCCCGAGCTCAAGGGCAAACGCCTGCGCGGCCGCCTGGAGGGCCGCGTACTCAAGCCGTATGACGATGCCAGCACCATCAACGGCCAGGGCTCGACCGCCAAACCCATCGCCTGGCTGACCGACCCAATGGACCTGCAGTTCCTGCAGATCCAGGGCTCCGGGCGCATTCAACTGGCCGGTGGGCGTCAACTGCGCGTGGGTTATGGCGACCAGAACGGCTATCCCTACCGCCCTATCGGCCGCTGGCTGGTCGAGCAAGGCGAGTTGAAGAAGGAAGAGGTGAGCATGGGCGCCATCAGCGCCTGGGCCAAGGCACATCCGCAGCGCATTCCGGAACTGCTGGCGAGCAACCCCAGCTATGTGTTCTTCAGCGCCCGCCCCGACAGCAATGAAGGGCCGCGCGGTTCGCTGAACGTGCCATTGACTGCGGGTTACAGCGTGGCGGTGGACCGCAAGGTGATTCCGCTGGGGAGTTTGTTGTGGCTGTCGACCACCAAACCTGACGGTTCAGCGCTTACCAGGCCCGTCGCAGCCCAGGACACCGGGGGCGCAATCACCGGCGAAGTGCGCGCAGACTTGTTCTGGGGCACGGGCACCGCAGCGGGCGATCTGGCAGGAAACATGAAGCAACAGGGACAGATCTGGATGCTGTGGCCCAAGGGTATGGCGCTGCCACAAGTGCCGGATGCACCCAGCGGAACCTGACAGATACTGAAGATCACATGTGGGAGGGGGCTTGTCCCTGCCTCATTGATGATCGTTCCATACGCTCTGCGTGGGAATGCGGCCCTGGACGCTCCGCGTCCGCCATAAAAGGCGAGACGCAGAGCGTCTCAGCAGGCATTCCCACGCGGAGCGCGGGAACGATCAGAGAAGGCGCCGTTTTCAGATCGAGACGAAGAAGAAGCTCGCGATCAGCGCCATCCCCACGACCCACACCAGCGAACGCAGCAGCGCCCAGTCCGCCAGGTAGCAAATGATGTAGAGCAGGCGGCTGGTGATGAACAGCACCGCCAGCACATTGATCGTCACCAGATCGGCGGTACCGGCCAGGTGAGCGATGATCACTGCCGCGGCAAAGGCCGGGGTGACTTCAAAGCCGTTGAGTTGCGCGTTGTGGGCGCGCTTGGAGACACCTTCGACCGTTTCCAGGAATGCACGCGGGTCGTGGTTATGTTTGGGCCCGAACTTGCCTTCGCTGAACTTGGCCACACCGGTACACAGGTACGGCAGAAAAATGGCGATCAACACACACCAGAAAGCTACGGTCATCAGTCATTCCCTTTTTTGGTTTTATCAAGGCAGTCAGGGCTTCATTACCCATGTGCCGATCGGCGCGAACCCTCAAGCTATGAGCCGTGTTCGGTTGAAAGGTTCTTTCGCACAAGGGCACCTGTTTATACTAAACAACGTCTCGACGCACGCTGTGCGCCTACATTCCCCCGCCCCAAGGACCCCGGATGCTTGAGCTTGTCGCCGCTTTCATTTGCCTCACCACCCTGCTCACTTATGTCAATTTCCGTTTTATAGGCCTGCCGCCCACCATCGGCGTAATGGTCACTGCGCTGCTGTTTTCGCTGATCCTGCAAGGCCTGAGTTTTATCGGCTATCCCGGTCTGGAAGAGCACATTCAGCAACTGATCGGGCAGATCGACTTCGGCGATTTGCTGATGAACTGGATGCTCTCGTTCCTGCTGTTCGCCGGCGCGTTGCACGTCAACTTGAGCGACCTGCGCAGCTACCGCTGGCCCATCGGACTGCTGGCGACCTTTGGCGTACTGATCGCCACCGTGGTGATCGGCAGCCTGGCGTACTACATCTTCGCCCTGTTCGGCTGGCACGTGAGCTTCCTGTATTGCCTGCTGTTCGGCGCGCTGATCTCGCCGACCGACCCGATTGCGGTGCTGGGCGTGCTGCGTACGGCCAATGCCTCAAAACCGCTTAAAACCACCATCGTCGGCGAATCGCTGTTCAACGACGGCACGGCGGTGGTGGTGTTTACCGTCCTGCTGGGCATCGCGCAGTTGGGTGAAACACCGACGGTGGGCGCCACGGCCATGCTGTTCGCCCACGAGGCGATTGGCGGCGTGGTGTTCGGTGGGCTGATCGGCTACCTCGTGTACCTGATGATCAAGAGCATCGAGCAATACCAGATCGAAGTCATGCTGACCCTGGCGCTGGTGATCGGCGGCTCGGCGATGGCGACCGAATTGCACGTCTCTGCACCGATTGCGATGGTGGTGGCGGGGCTGATCATCGGCAACCTGGGCCGCAAGCTGGCAATGAACGACATGACTCGGCGCTATCTGGACGGTTTCTGGGAGTTGCTCGACGACATGCTCAACGCCCTGCTGTTTGCGCTGATCGGCATGGAACTGCTGCTGTTGCCGTTCAACTGGCTGCACGTACTGGCAGCCAGCTTGCTGGCCGTGGCGATCCTGCTGTCGCGCCTGCTGACCGTGGCCCCGGCGATTCTGCTGCTGCGGCGCTGGCGCACGGTACCCCGTGGCACCATCCGCATCCTGACCTGGGGCGGTTTGCGCGGCGGCGTCTCAGTCGCGCTGGCGCTGGCGTTGCCCCTGGGCCCGGAACGCGACCTGCTGCTGAGCATCACCTATATCGTGGTGCTCTCGTCGATCCTGCTCCAGGGCTTGAGCATCGGCAGGCTGGTCAAGCGCGTGACCCAGGGCGAAACCGAGACCACGCCCGCGACTCACTGATCCTTTTCGCCGGGCTGCGGATGCCTCGGATCCGCAGCTTTGCCCGGCAAGCTGCCCTCGCTGCGGATCTGCGCATGGCTGATCAACGCAAAGATGAAACTGCCACCGATGATATTGCCGGCCAGGGTCGGGCCGGCGAATATCAGCCAGAAGTCATGCCAGGACAGTTCGCCAGCAAACACCAGGTATGACACTTCCGCCGAGCCCACCACGATGTGAGTGAAGTCGCCCAGGGCCATCAGATAAGTGATCAGGATGATGATCCACATCTTGGCGCTTTCCATCGACGGGATCATCCACACCATGGTGGCGATCATCCAGCCGGAGACGATGCCCTTGGCGAACATCTGGCCGGCGTCGTTTTCCATGATCTTGCGCCCGATGTCCAGGAAGGCTATGTCGGTCTTGGTGTCGAAAATCGGCAGGTGCAGCATGACGTAGGCCACCAGCAACGTGCCACACAGGTTGCCGACGAGCACTACCGTCCAGAGCCGCAACAGGCGCCCGGCATTGGCCAGGGTCGGCTTGCTCATCACCGGCAACACGGCGGTGAGGGTGTTTTCGGTAAACAGTTGCTGGCGCGCCAGGATCACCGCCAGAAAACCCGCGCAATAGCCAAAGCTGGCGATGACCTTGAACGCTTCGCCGTCGGGCAAGCGCGAGTTGAGCAGTCCCATGGCCATCAGCGACAAGCCCATGGTCAGCCCGGCAGCCAGGGCCGACCACCACAGCGCCGCGACACTGCGTTCCAGCTCCTGGTCGCCCTGGGTTCGAATGATTTCATGCAGCACCGCCGCACGGGGCGGCTGGTTCTTGTCTACGTCCTTCTGCTCTTCGTGCGACAGATTGGGGGTTTTGCCTGCTTCGTCGGTGGCCATGATGATCCGGAGTCCAAGGGGGGCGTGTAGCTACGACACGCCGCCACAGTGGCTGTTCAGTGGCCAGGCAACTAAACACGCATCTTCCAGGCCTTGGCCATCTCCACCGTGGCTGAGGTCCCAAGGTTTGTTACGCGCCTTTGGTGATCGCACAGCGTGTCTCAATGCCGCTGGCGATCAGCGCTTTGTTACTCGGGAAGGCTGTCGTCCTGGAACTGATCCTTAACGTACTTGATTTCGGTGCGACCATGAGGCGCCGGCAGCCCATCTTCGCCAAGGTTGACGAAGACCATTTTCTCTACGGTCAGGATGCTTTTGCGGGTGATTTTGTTGCGCACTTCGCACGTCAGGGTAATGGAGGTGCGGCCGAACTCGGTGGCGGTGATGCCCAGCTCGATGATGTCGCCCTGGCGCGAGGCACTGACGAAGTTGATTTCGGAAATGTACTTGGTCACCACACGCTGGTTGCCCAACTGGACAATCGCATAGATCGCCGCTTCTTCGTCGATCCAGCGCAGCAGGCTGCCACCGAACAGGGTGCCGTTGGGGTTGAGGTCTTCGGGTTTTACCCACTTACGGGTGTGGAAGTTCATGGCGGCTCCGCGGTTGAGGTGGGTGAACGATAGTGTTGCGCCGCCAGCTTCAAGCTTCAAGCCACAAGCTGCAAGTTAAAAGCAGATTCGCTTTTACTTGCCGCTTGTAGCTTGTCGCTTGCCACTAGCCGGTCATAGACCGTTATAATCGCCCCCGATTCAGAACGGCTACTACCGTTCTCCCGCCACCTGTCCGAGGGGCGCTGCAGCAGGTTCAACCTGTCAGGCTCGGATGGGGCGTTGTCCGGCCCGGTACACCGGCCTGATACTAAACGCACAACGGCGCCCATTCGCACACTACGAATGGAGGCTCTTCATGAGCGCTGTAATCACGCCTGCAGAATTCAACGACTACAAAGTCGCCGACATGTCCCTCGCTGCCTGGGGCCGTCGCGAAACCTTTATCGCCGAATCCGAAATGCCAGCCCTGATGGGCCTGCGTCGCAAATACGCCGCTGAGCAGCCGCTCAAGGGCGCGAAGATTCTCGGCTGCATCCACATGACCATCCAGACTGCCGTGCTGATCGAAACCCTGGTTGCCCTGGGTGCCGAAGTGCGTTGGTCGTCCTGCAACATTTTCTCGACTCAAGACCAGGCCGCTGCCGCTATCGCTGCCGCCGGCATCCCGGTGTTCGCCTGGAAAGGCGAGACCGAAGAAGAGTACGAGTGGTGCCTGGAGCAAACCATCCTGAAAGATGGCGCGCCATGGGATGCCAACATGATCCTCGACGACGGCGGCGACCTGACCGAGCTGCTGCACAAGAAATACCCGCAGATCCTGGACCGCGTCCACGGCGTGACCGAAGAAACCACCACCGGCGTTCACCGTCTGCTGGACATGCTGGCCAAGGGCGAGCTGAAGATCCCGGCCATCAACGTCAACGACTCGGTGACCAAGAGCAAGAACGACAACAAGTACGGCTGCCGTCACAGCCTGAACGATGCCATCAAGCGCGGCACCGACCACCTGCTGTCGGGCAAGCAAGCCCTGGTGATCGGCTACGGTGACGTGGGCAAGGGTTCGTCCCAGTCCCTGCGTCAGGAAGGCATGATCGTCAAAGTCTCCGAAGTTGACCCGATCTGCGCCATGCAAGCCTGCATGGACGGTTTCGAAGTGGTTTCGCCGTTCATCGACGGCGTCAACGACGGCACCGAAGCGAGCATCGACAAAGCCCTGCTGGGCAAGATCGACCTGATCGTCACCACCACCGGTAACGTGAACGTCTGCGATGCGAACATGCTCAAGGCCCTGAAGAAGCGCGCAGTAGTGTGCAACATCGGTCACTTCGATAACGAGATCGACACAGCTTTCATGCGCAAGAACTGGGCATGGGAAGAAGTGAAGCCACAGGTTCACAAGGTACACCGCACCGGTGCAGGTACTTTCGACCCGCAGAACGATGACTACCTGATCCTGCTGGCCGAAGGCCGCCTGGTGAACCTGGGTAACGCGACCGGCCACCCAAGCCGCATCATGGATGGCTCGTTCGCCAACCAGGTACTGGCGCAGATCTTCCTGTTCCAACAGAAGTACGCCGACCTGTCGCCTGCCCAGAAAGCCGAGCGCCTGACCGTGGAAGTACTGCCGAAGAAACTCGACGAAGAAGTGGCCCTGGAAATGGTCCGCGGCTTTGGCGGCGTGGTGACCCAACTGACCAAGACCCAGGCCGACTACATCGGCGTGACCGTTGAAGGTCCGTTCAAGCCGCACGCTTATCGCTACTGATATGCCTGCTGCCCGCTCCCCCTGTGGGGAGTGGGCTTTAAATGTGGGAGGGGGCTTGCCCCCGATGCGGTGGGTCAGTCGATATGTTTACTAACTGACGCTCCGCCATCGGGGGCAAGCCCCCTCCCACATTGACGGTGTACACATTCCGCAATTCCGAGTTTCCAAGGGTATTACTATGTCCCAAGACCGTCGCTACAGCTTCGAGTTCTTCCCGACCAAGACCGATGCTGGGCATGAAAAACTGATGGCCACTGCCAAGCAGTTGGCCGGCTATCAACCCGACTTTTTTTCCTGCACCTACGGCGCCGGCGGTTCGACCCGTGACCGCACGATCAACACCGTGCTGCAGCTCGAAAGTGAAGTCAAAGTTCCCGCCGCTCCGCACTTGTCGTGCGTGGGCGACAGCAAAGCCGACCTGCGCGGCCTGCTGACCCAATACAAGGCCGCTGGCATCAAGCGCATCGTCGCCCTGCGTGGCGACCTGCCATCCGGCATGGGCATGGCCAGCGGCGAGCTGCGCTACGCCAACGATCTGGTGAGCTTCATCCGCGAAGAAAGCGGCGATCACTTCCATATCGAAGTGGCTGCTTACCCGGAGATGCATCCCCAGGCGCGCAATTTCGAAGACGATCTCAAGAATTTCGTGCGCAAGGCCAACGCCGGCGCCGACAGCGCGATCACCCAGTACTTCTTCAACGCCGACAGCTACTTCTACTTCGTCGAGCGGGTACGGGCCATGGGCGTGAACATCCCGATCGTGCCGGGCATCATGCCGATCACCAACTACAGCAAGCTGGCGCGCTTCTCCGACGCCTGCGGTGCCGAGATCCCACGCTGGGTGCGCAAGCAACTGGAAGCCTATGGCGATGACGTCAAAAGCATCCAGGCGTTCGGCGAGCAGGTCATCACCGAGATGTGTGAACAATTGTTGCAAGGTGGCGCGCCAGGGTTGCACTTCTATACCCTGAACCAGGCTGAACCCAGCCTTGCCATCTGGAACAACCTCAAGCTGCCACGCTGAGGCTTGCCCGGTTGTGCCAAGGCCCTCGTTCAGACGAGGGCCTTTGTCGTTTTACATACCCACGGAACCCCGCAGTCCATGAATACAGTGTCTTCCACTTCCCGCCCGCAGCTGGTCTACCTCGTCTTCGGCGCCGAGACGTACCATCAGGAAGCGGTATTCAGCATCGCCAGTGCCCTGGCTTTCCTGCAGGACACCCCCGACGCGGCCGTGGACATCCAGGTGTTCAGCGACAACCCCGAACCCTATCGCCTGCTGCCGGTACGTGTGCGCCCGCTGGACGAGGCCACCCGCAAACGCTGGAGTGAGCCCCACGGTTATCACTTCCGCACCAAACACGTGGTGCTGCGCCAGGTGCTGCAAGAGTCGCCGGTAGCGTTGCTGATCGACACCGACACGTTTTTTCACCGCTCGCCCATGGCCCTCTTCGAGCGCGTGCAGCCAGGCACTCTGCTGTGCAACGCCTTCTACACCAAGTATGGCGACAACCACGAAAGCATCCTCTACACCGCGCTGCGCCAGCGTCTCCTGGAGATGGGCGTGGCCGACGATGACATGATGACCCTCAACTCCGGCGTGATGGGCCTGACCCAGCAGGACGCGCACATCCTCGACCGTTCGATCGAGTTGATGGATGAGCTGTTTCCTCACGCCCAGGGTGCCTACACCCTGGAAGAGTTCTGCCTGTCCATCGCCGCCTACCGCACCGTCAATGTGCGCGAGTGCCCGGACCTGATCCACCATTACTGGAGCCGCAAGCAGCTGTTCCGGGCCAAGGTCAAGGCGTGGATCGCCAAGCACGCCGCCGCGCCCACCAGTGCGCTGGCCCTGGCCGACACCCGCCAGGTCTCGGCCCACCTGCCGCGCCCGCCGCGCTTGCAGCGCACGCTGTACAAGCTCATTACCCTGCTGTTGCCCAAGCACCAGCAGCAGTTCATCCGCGAAATTCTCTACGGCTGCTATGAACACGAAAACGAGTTCGACCAGGCCTGTGGGCCGGTTTGGTGGGACAAGGCTCGGCAAAACCAGGAAGAGCGCCAGAAACGCCCGATTGACGAACACCAGCTCGAACACTGGTTCGCCAACCCGGTGGTGCGCCTGATTCTTGGCGAGCGACGTGCGGCGATTCATGCCCACCTGATGGACGCGCCAGTAAAATAGCACCCGTCGCCAAAGCGCGTGCCAGAGCTTCTCTTTATCCCGGGAGCATCGTAACCTCAGGGAATGCCCGTCATTTCCAAGTTGTTGATTGCTGCGTTTCTCACTTGCCTGAGCCTGGCCGCTTATGGCGAGAAACTGCGCATTGTCACCGAGCCCTGGGCGCCCTACGTCTACGATGACAACGGCAGCATGCGTGGCCTGGACTACGAAACCACGGTGATCGTGTTCCAGCGTCTCGGTGTGGAGGTGCAGTGGCAGTTTCTGCCCTGGAAGCGTTGCCTTGCCATGCTTGACCAAGGCCACGCCGATGGCGCGCTGGATATTTTCCACAGCCACGAGCGCGACGCCTTGCTGCTCTACCCCGCCGAACCCTTGTCGGCGGTCGAGTTCGTGCTGTTCTACGCCAACCAACGTGCGCACCCCGCCGAAACCCTTGACGATCTGCGCGGCCTGACCGTAGGCACCTCCCCTGGTTACCTGTATGGCGAAGCCTTCAGTGGGTCCACCGCCTTCACGCGTGAACCGGCCCCCAGCCACGAAGCCAACTTCGGCAAGCTCATGCTGGGGCGCGTTGATATGGTGGTCACCGATCGTCGCGTGGGGCAGCACCTGATCAAGGAATTGGGGCTTGAGGGCAAAGTCAGCCAGGCGCCATGGGTGGTCAGCCGCCAGCAGCAGTTTCTCGCGGTGCGACGTGGCGCGGGCATGGACCTGCTGGTGCAGCGCTTTGCCGCCGAGCTCAAGCGCTTCAAGCAAGAGCCGGCCTATGCCGCGTTGAGCGCCAAATACGGCGGTAGCCAGGTGCAAACGGGCACTGTCAGCGCGTCCGGATACACCGTTGAGCAGCAGGAAAGCAGCGCGCAGTGATTGCTCTGTTATACTCCGGCCTTTCCGCCAGGCTTACGCCCGGCCGCTGAGGTCTTGAAAAAGGCACCCAACCCCGCTACAGCGCAGCTTTGCAGCCCGCGCGAGCCGGTGGAGTGCCCGCCAGACGCAGCAGGACCGGACGGGATTACGCTCCCCTAAGCGCCATTCACGCCCGGCAAGATTATCCCTTTGGGCCAAGCCCTAACTAAAACAGGATTACTCATGTCCTTTGCTTCCCTCGGTCTCTCCGAGGCTTTAGTCCGCGCCATCGAGGCAGCGGGCTATACCGAGCCTACTCCGGTGCAACAGCGGGCCATTCCCGCCGTGTTGCAAGGTCGCGACCTGATGGTTGCGGCGCAGACAGGTACCGGTAAAACCGGTGGTTTCGCCCTCCCGATTCTGGAGCGGTTGTTCCCCAACGGTCACCCGGACAAATCCCAGCGTCACGGCCCGCGCCAACCGCGCGTACTGGTCCTGACCCCCACCCGCGAACTCGCAGCCCAAGTGCACGACAGCTTCAAGCTGTATGCCCGCGACCTGAAGTTCGTCAGCGCCTGCATCTTCGGCGGCGTCGGCATGAACCCTCAGGTTCAGGCCATGTCCCGCGGTGTTGACGTGCTGGTGGCGTGTCCGGGTCGTTTGCTCGACCTGTGCGGCCAAGGCAGCGTCGATCTGTCCCACGTGGAAATCCTCGTGCTGGACGAAGCCGACCGCATGCTCGACATGGGCTTTGTCCATGACGTGAAAAAAGTCCTCGCCCGCCTGCCGGCCAAACGTCAGAACCTGCTGTTCTCGGCCACGTTCTCCCAGGACATCACTGCCCTGGCCGGCAAGCTGCTGCACAACCCTGAGCGCATCGAAGTCACGCCGCCCAACACCACGGTCGAGCGTATCGAGCAGCGCGTATTCCGCCTGCCCGCCAGCCATAAGCGCTCGCTGCTGGCGCACCTGATCACCCACGGTGCCTGGGAACAGGTGCTGGTGTTCACCCGCACCAAGCACGGTGCCAACCGCCTGGCAGAGTACCTGGACAAGCACGGCCTCACCGCCGTCGCCATCCACGGTAACAAGAGCCAGAACGCGCGCACCAAAGCCCTGGCCGACTTCAAGGCCGGCACTGTGCGCATTCTGGTCGCCACCGATATCGCCGCACGCGGCCTGGATATCGACCAATTGCCGCACGTGGTCAACTTCGAGCTGCCGAACGTCGACGAAGACTATGTGCACCGTATCGGCCGTACCGGCCGTGCCGGTCGTTCAGGCGAGGCCATTTCCCTGGTCGCACCGGACGAAGAAAAACTGCTGAAAAGCATCGAGCGCATGACCAAGCAGAAAATCGCCGACGGCGACCTGATGGGCTTCGATGCCAGCACCGTGGAGGCCGAGAAGCCTGAGGCGCGCGAGCGCCCGGACGTACGCAACCCACGCAACCCACGCGGTCCGAAGGGCGATGGCCCGAACGGCGGCGGTGGTCGTCGCGACAAGGGTAAGGACAAGGGCAAGGAAAAATCCGCCACCAGCAGCCGTGGCGAACGCCCGGCCCGTGAGCAGAAGCCCCGTGAAGGCACCCCGGCCCGCGAACAGCGCCAGCCGAGCCAGCCGCCACGCGCCGCTGCCGATCGCGCTCCGGACGAATTCCTCGACGACGATGTGGATAACTTCGGTAACCGCGTCGACTACGTGCCCCAGGCCAAGCCGGCCCAGGGCCGTGGCCGTCGTCCGGGCGCCCCTGCACAGGGCACTGGCGCCGGTGCCCCACGTGGCGGCCAGCCACAGGGCGCACGTCAGAACGGCCCGCGCAACAGCAGCGGCGGCACCACGGGTACGCCGCCAGCCAAGCGCAACGGCCCACGCAGTGGTGCACCGCGTGACGGTCAGGCCCGTCGCGAGGACTCGCGCAGCAACAACCGCCGCCCGGCCCGTGACGAGCAGCCACGTTCGTCCGAGCCAGCGGTGCAAAACCCGCGCGGTGGCCCGGCGCCGAAGATCATCCACAAGGAGTCGAAAGCGGATCGCTTCCCGACACCCGAGCAGTTGGATCAACTGCCTGGCCGTCCTCGTGGCGAGAAGCCAGCGCTGCTGACCCGCAACCGCTGAGGTTCAAGGCGTCATAAAAAATGCCCCGTATCTTTGGATACGGGGCATTTTTTTGGCTCGTTCAGAGCAAATGTGGGAGGGGGCTTGCTCCCGATAGCAATGGATCAGCCAGCACATGCAGTGGCTGACACACCGCTATCGGGAGCAAGCCCCCTCCCACAAAGGTCCGCGTTGTCAGGCGGACATTACTTCTGCTTCACGCCTTCCAGCGAAATATCCAGGTCCACGGTCTGCGAAGTCGGGCCTGGGCCTTTCACGCCGAAATCGTTCAGGTCGATCGTGGTCTTGGCGTTGAAGCCAGCACGTTCGCCGCCCCATGGATCCTTGCCCTCACCGTTGAAGGTGGCCTTGAAGGTCACAGGCTTGGTCACACCGTGGAATGTCAGGTCGCCGGTCACGTCAGCGGTTTTGTCGCCGGTGGATTTAACCGCGGTGGACACGAACTTGGCGTCGGCAAACTTGGCCACGTCGAGGAAGTCTTTGCTGGCGATGTGCTTGTCACGTTCAGCGTGGTTGGACCACAGGCTGGCGGTTTTCACGTCGACTGCGATTTTGCTGGCTTCCGGCTTAGCCGAATCCCAGCTGAAGGTGCCATCCCAATCCTTGAAGGTACCGTGGATGTAGCTGTAGCCCAGGTGGCTGATTTTCCAATCGATAAAGGCGTGCTGGCCTTCTTTGTCGATCTTGTAGTCAGCGGCCATCGCCGAACCTGCGGACAGCAGGGCCGAACCGATTGCCAGAGCAGCGAGAGTCTTTTTCAACATACTTTCTTTTCCTTGTGAGTCGAGGTTGAACATCAGGCTTTGCGACCCAGCATGCGTGTCAGGGTCACATCACGATCGATAAAGTGGTGTTTCAGTGCCGCCACGCCGTGCAGGCCGGCGAATACAACCAACACCCAGGCCAGATACAAATGAATCCAGCCCGCGGTGTCTGCCTGGTCCGGTAGACCGGAAACCAGGGCAGGTATTTCAAACAAGCCAAACACCGGGATACCGACACCGTCTGCGGTGGAAATCAGGTAGCCGGCAATCATCACGGCGAACAGCCCGAGATACAGGAACACATGACCAAACTTGGCACCGATGCGGGTCAACCGGCTGTAGCTGGCCAACGGCGCAGGCGGCGGGCTGATCAGACGCCAGACAATACGCACCAGCATGACAGCGAACAGCGTGATGCCGATACTCTTGTGCAGGTCCGGCGCGTCTTTGCGCCAGGCGCTGTAGTAATCGAGGCCGACCATCCACAGTCCCAGGGCAAACAATCCAAATACCACCAGGGCCACGCCCCAGTGCAAAACCATGCTGACCCAGCCATAGCGGGCCGGTGAATTGCGTAGCTGCATGTACTTAATCCCGTAAGAACTGTGCCAAGACTAGCGTTTTACCTATCGAATTAAAGCGGAAAAATTCGCTTTCAAATATCGAGAAATGTGATGAAGAGGCTATGCATCATAAATTAACAAGGGATTAAGACTATTCCCAAGAAACGTGACAGACCGTCCTGCATTTACCGCGAATTTCCCCACAATGGCTTGTGACCCGCGCCACCATTGCATAGGCTTGCGCGATTGTTTCGCCCGCGCAGGCTGCGGGACCGCTTCGAGGAAATCACCGATGGGCTTGAATAACCAGTGGATGCAGCGCGACCTCGCGGTGGTGTGGCATCCCTGCACACAGATGAAAGACCACCAGCAGCTGCCTCTTGTGCCCATCAAGCGCGGGGAAGGCGTATGGCTGGAAGACTTCGAAGGCAAGCGCTACCTCGATGCCGTCAGCTCCTGGTGGGTCAACGTGTTCGGCCACGCCAACCCGCGCATCAACCAGCGCATCAAGGATCAGGTCGACCAACTGGAGCACGTGATCCTCGCAGGTTTCAGCCATCAGCCGGTGATCGAGCTGTCCGAGCGCCTGGTCGCCATGACCCCCGAAGGCCTGACTCGCTGCTTCTATGCCGATAACGGCTCATCGTGCATCGAAGTCGCGTTGAAGATGAGCTTCCACTACTGGCTCAACCGTGGCCTGCCGGACAAGAAGCGCTTCGTCACCCTGACCAACAGCTACCACGGCGAAACCATCGCGGCGATGTCGGTGGGCGACGTGCCGCTGTTTACCGAGACCTACAAGGCGTTGCTGCTCGACACCCTCAAAGTGCCGAGCCCTGACTGCTACCTGCGCCCCGAGGGCGTGAGCTGGGAAGAACATTCACGCACGATGTTTCTGGCCATGGAGCAAACCCTGGCCGAGCACCATGACAGCGTCGCCGCCGTCATCGTCGAGCCGCTGATCCAGGGCGCCGGCGGCATGCGCATGTATCACCCGGTGTACCTCAAGCTGCTGCGCGAAGCCTGCGACCGCTATGGCGTGCACCTGATCCACGACGAAATCGCCGTGGGTTTTGGTCGCACGGGCAGCATGTTCGCCTGTGAACAGGCCGGCATCCGACCGGACTTCCTGTGCCTGTCCAAAGCCCTGACCGGCGGCTACCTGCCGCTGGCCGCCGTGGTCACCACCGACGACGTCTACAACGCCTTCTACGACGACTACCCGACCCTGCGTGCCTTCCTTCACTCCCACAGCTACACCGGCAACCCGCTGGCGTGTGCGGCGGCCCTGGCCACCCTGGATATTTTCGAAGAAGACAACGTCATCGAAAACAACAAGGCGCTGGCCCAGCGCATGGCCAGCGCCACGGCGCACCTGGTGGACCACCCGCACGTCTCTGAAGTGCGCCAGACCGGCATGGTGCTGGCCATCGAAATGGTGCAGGACAAAGCCACCAAGGCCCCCTACCCCTGGCAGGAACGCCGTGGCCTTAAGGTATTCGAGCATGCCCTGGAGCGCGGCGCGCTGTTGCGGCCGCTGGGCAGCGTGGTGTACTTCCTGCCGCCGTATGTGATCACGCCGGAGCAGATCGATTTTCTCGCCGAGGTCGCGAGTGAAGGCATCGATATCGCCACCAACAGCAAGGTCAGCGTTGCAGTGCCGAAGGACTTTCACCCAGGCTTTCGCGACCCGGGATAGTGTCCTGAAACCCTGTAGGAGCGAGCTTGCTCGCGAAGGTATTCCAGGCACATCGCGGCGTCGGCTATACGTTTTTCGCGAGCAAGCTCGCCCCTACAGAAAGACAGAAAATGTGTATGCATAACTTTTCCAGAGAAACGCAATGAGACTGTCCCGCTTTTTTACCGACACCCCACTGAGCCTCGGCGACCACGAGCTGCCTGAAGCCCAGGCGCATTACATCAGCCGTGTGTTGCGCATGGTCGAAGGCGACGCCGTGCAACTGTTCGACGGCTCGGGCCAGGAGTTTCTGGGGCAGTTGCTGGAAGTCGGCAAAAAACGCGTCACCGTGCAACTGACCGAAAGCTTCAAGGGCCAGACTGAATCGCCGCTGCATATTCATCTCGGCCAGGGCCTGTCGCGGGGCGAGCGCATGGACTGGGCGATCCAGAAAGCCACCGAACTGGGGGTCAACGCCATCACGCCGATTTTCAGCGAGCGCTGTGAAGTGCGCCTCAAAGACGAACGCGCCGACAAACGCCTGCTGCACTGGCGCCAGGTGGCGATCAGCGCGTGCGAGCAATGCGGGCGGTCGACGGTACCGGTGATTCACCCGCCGCTGTTGTTGGCCGATTGGCTCAAGCAAGCCGAGGCCGACTTGAAGCTGGTGTTGCACCCGGTGGCCGAGCCGATGGTCAGCCATGCCAGGCCTGCCAGCCTGGCGTTTTTGATCGGGCCGGAGGGTGGGCTGACCGACGGCGAAGTCGCAACCGCCCAGGCCGCCGGCTTCCATGCCGCCCGCCTCGGCCCGCGGGTATTGCGCACCGAGACGGCACCAGTGGTGGCGCTGGCCGTCGCACAGCAACTCTGGGGTGACTTCTAACCCCCCCGTTCAAACTCAATCCAAACTGTGGGAGGGGGCTTGCCCCCGATAGCGGTGTGTCAGCTGGCGAATGTACCAACTGATGCACAGCCATCGGGGGCAAGCCCCCTCCCACATTTGGATTGGGTTGCTCTCGCCTACTCCACGGGGTCGCTGACAGGGTTGGCAATGATCGCCTTCAATTCGCTGGTCATCGGGAACTCCAGGTTCAACCCCTTGGGCGGAATCGGCTGTTCAAACCAGCGCTGGTAAATCCCATTGATCTCTCCACTGCGGTACAGCTCTGCGAGTGTCTCGTTGACCACTGCCAGAAACTGCGGGTCGTCCTTGCGTACCATGCAGCTGTAGATTTCCCGCGATTGCTCCTGCCCCACCACCACCCAGTTATGTGGGTCTTTTGCCTTGGCCCGCTCACCGTAGAGCAGCGCGTCATCCATATAGAAGGCCGCCGCGCGGCCAGTTTCGAGCATCTTGAAGGCTTCGCCATGGTCCTTGGCGCTGATCACGAACATATCGGCCTTGTGCTCGGCGTTGTAGCGCTTGAGAAAGCGCTCGTTGGTGGTGCCGGCGGTGGTCACCACGTTCTTGCCCTTGAGGTCGTCAAAGCCTTGGATCCCGCTGTCCCTGGCGGTCAGCAATTGGCCCTTCACGTAGATAAACCCGTAGGAAAACGCCACCTGCTGTTGCCGCTCAGCCGTCACGCCGGTAGAGCCGCACTCCAGGTCCACCGTGCCGTTCTGCACCAGGGGGATTCGGGTTTGAGAGGTCACCAGGTTGTAGTTCACCTTGAGGTCCGCCACGCCGGTTTTCTCCTGGATACGCGCCACGATCCTGTTCGCCAGGTCCACCGAATAGCCCATGGGTTTGCCACTGCTGTCGGCCACATAGGAAAACGGCACCGACGCATCGCGATAGCCCAGGGTGATGGACCTGGTGCTGGCGATCTTGCCCAGGGTGCCGTCCTGCGGCACTTGCGTTGCCTGCGCCTGTGCGCCGAACAGAAGGCCCAGGGTGCAGCCGGTCAACAGGATTGTTTTCATTGTTATTCTCCGTTGGTTTCGGGTGGTCGAGATTCAAGCGGCGCGGGGC
Source organism: Pseudomonas sp. MUP55 (assembly GCF_034043515.1). Classification (NCBI taxonomy): domain Bacteria; kingdom Pseudomonadati; phylum Pseudomonadota; class Gammaproteobacteria; order Pseudomonadales; family Pseudomonadaceae; genus Pseudomonas; species Pseudomonas sp. MUP55. The sequence continues at coordinate 5,513,604 of NZ_CP138214.1, forward strand.
GTCAGGCCCTGCAGGTCGATGGAGGGCGTGCGCTGGTCGATCAGCTCGGCCAGCAGTTGGCCGCTGCCGCACGCCAGCGTAAATCCCAGGGCGCCGTGGCCGAGGTTAAGCCACAGGTTGCGGTAGCGGCTGGCGCCAATCAGCGGTACGCCGGTCGGCGTGGCCGGGCGCATGCCGGCCCATTCCACCGCGTGGGCGTAGTCGCCAGCCAGGGGAAATGTCTCCAGGGCCTGGCGCTTGATCAAGGCCAGGCGCTTGGGCTCAAGGCCGGCGTCGAAGCCGACGATATCCACCATGGCCGCAACCCGCAGTTGCTCGCCGATACGGGCGTAGACGATCTTGCGGTCATAGTCGGTAATGCTCAAGTTCGGCGCCCGGTGCTCGGCGCCAATCGGCACGCTCAGGCTGTAACCCTTGAGTGGATACAGCGGCAGTGCCAGCCCTGGCAAGCCCAACGCGGCGCTGCGGTGCCCGGCTGCCAGCACCACGTGTGCCACCGACATCACCTCATGCCCCAGCTCGATGGCCTGTACGGCACCGTCGACATGGCGCAGCCCGGTGACCTTGCGCCCCAGCATGAACCTACAGCGCCCCGACGCCTCAAGCCGGGCCGCCAGCCGCTGGCAGAAGGCATGACAATCAGCGACTTCCTCGTTCGGCGTGTAGATACCGCCGACAAAATCCGCCGCCGCCAATGTCGGCTCCAGCAGCGCGCAATCGCGCGTCGACAACACCTGCTGCTGCAGCACATCGGTGACCTTGCTGCGCGCCTGCTCGAAGGTGGCGGCATTACGGAAGGTCACCAGCTTGCCATTTCGGCGCCAATCGAACCCCTCCAGGCGGTCATCCTCGCGCCATTGCTGCAACGTGGCCTGACTCAAGGACGCAAGGCGCAACAAATGGGCAGCATTACGCTTGTTCACCGAACCCCGGCAGGCGGCCATGAAGGCGGCCATCCAGCGCCATTGTTGGGGGTCCAGCCGTGGGCGCAGCTTCAACGGCGAGTCACCGCGCAGCAACCAGCCAAGCGCCTGCAGCGGCACGCCGGCATCCGCCAACGGCGCCACATAGCGATAGGACAGCTGCCCGCCATTGGCGAAGCTGGTTTCGCTGGCCAAGCTGTCGCGGGCGTCGATCAGCGTCACTTCATGGCCGGCACGCACCAAGGCATAAGCGCTCGCCAAGCCGATAACTCCACCGCCGATGATACAAACCTGCCTGGCCATCCTCGCCTCCCGCCTACGATTAAGAGCGCTCAGCGTAGAGCCAGGTGACAGGCCACCGACAATGAATAAAGATGGCTCACCTATAAACAAAGGTTATGGGACTCGCCATGCGCTTGCGTCATATCGAAATCTTCCAGGCCATCCGCCAGACCGGCTCCATCAGCGCCGCCGCGCAGTTGCTGCATGTCTCGCAACCGGCCGTGACCAAAGTGTTGCAGCACGCCGAATTGCAGCTGGGCTTTGCGCTGTTCCTGCGGGTACGTGGCAAATTGCTACCCACGCCGGAAGCCCTGGCGCTTGAAAGCGAAGTCGAGAAAGTCAGCGCAAGCCTGCAAGGCGTGCGGCGCCTGGCCAACAGCTTGCGCCGCGAACCTGGGCAAAGCATCCGCATCGGCGCGATCCCCGCGTTGGCGCTGTCGCTGCTGCCGCCGTCGATCCTTCAATGGAAACGCGATTACCCGGACGTCGCCTGCGAGCTGTCCAGCGACCATAGCCGCGAACTGGTGCAGAAACTGCTGATGCGCGAGATCGACCTGGCGCTGACCCTCAGTTTCTCCGGGCATCCGGGGCTCACCACTCAGGTACTGGCCAACGGTGTGCTGGTGGCGCTGGCGTCAAAAGGCTATTGGCCGGACGCCGAGCGGCACAAGCCCTTGCCGTTGGCCGAACTGGCCGGCGCGCCCTTGATCGGCCTGTCCAGCGCCGACCCGCTGGCGGCGAAGCTGGGCAGTTATCTGGAAAATGTCGAGCCCGCGCCTCGGGTGACGATCTCGGTGCAAACCTATTCACTGGCCCGTGCGATGGTCGAATCCGGCGCCGGCCTGACCGTGATCGACCCGTTCACTGCCCTGGGTGCCTCAACGGCCACGACGGACATCCGCACGCTCACCCCGCCGCTGCCGATCACCCTCTACGCGCTGACCCGCGCCAACGAGCCACCGCCGCACATGCTGGCCCGTCTGCTGGAGATTGTCGGCAGTCGCGCCGGTGAGCTGCTGGAACGCCTCAAGTGACACCGAACATCCAATGTGGGAGGGGGCTTGCCCTGATGCCAGCCACTTAAGGTATTTATGTAGGAGCGAGCTTGCTCGCGAAGAATTCCGGCCCCCCGCGTTTATCCAGAATGGACGCGTCGCCTGGACGTTTTTCGCGAGCAAGCTCGCTCCTACAGTGAACTCCCACATTCACAGCACGTAATGCATGATCGCCACAAAATGCAGCAGGCTGCCGCCAATCACAAACAAGTGCCAGATCCCATGGGAATGGCGCAGGCGATCCTCCAAGGCAAAAAAGATAATGCCCACGGTGTACAGCACCCCGCCCGAGGCCAGCCACACAAACCCGGCCGTGCCCAACGCCGCGAGCAGCGGCTTGACCGCCACCAGCACGATCCAGCCCATCACCGCATAGATCACGATGGACAGGATGCGCGCCTCCGAGCGTGGCTTGATCTCCTGCAAAATGCCGATCACCGCCAGGCCCCACACAATCCCGAACAGCGTCCAGCCCCACGGCCCGCGCAGTGTCACCAGGCAAAACGGTGTGTAGCTGCCGGCGATCAGCAGGTAGATCGAAAAATGATCGACCTTTTGCATGATCTCTTTTCGCCGCCCTCGCACGCTGTGATACACCGTCGAAGCGCTGTACAACACGATCAGCGTAAAGCCATAAATCGCCACGCTGACGATCTTCCAGGGGCTGCCATCCATAGCCGCCACCACCAGCATCCACACCGCGCCAATGCTCGCTGCGACAGCACCGAGCAAATGGCTCCATGCGTTGAAACGTTCCCCGTGATACATCTGTCGTTGACCTCCCATCACCCTTGACGGCTGGCGGCAAGCCTCCCGCCTTGCGCATCAGAGTGCAAGCGCCGTGTGACGTTCCGGCGACGCCGCAAGGTTTTACGGGCACAATCGAGGGCATTCGAACAAGAGCCGCGGCCATGTTGATCGACGAAGAATTCACCCTCAAAAAGCTGGAAATCTTCCTGGCGTTCATGCGCACCGGCAACCTCGCGCGCGCCGCCGCCGAGCTGCAAACCAGCAATGTCAGCGTGCACCGGGCCATTCATTCGCTGGAAAATGCCCTGCGCTGCCCGCTGTTCAAACATGAAGGGCGCAACCTCACACCGCTGGAAAGCGCCTACGTACTCGAAGAGCGCGCACAGAAACTGGTGGCCGACGTCGTCGACAGCGTGCGCCTGACCCGCGAAGCCGCCGGTTTCTCCGCCGAACGCTTCAAGCTGGGCTCGCTGTATTCGCTGACGGTCAAGACCGTGCCGCAACTGATCATGGGTCTGAAAATCCGCCGCAGCGAACTGAATATCGACTTGATCCTGGGCTCCAATTTCGACCTGCTCTACAAGCTCAAGAACATGGAAGTGGACGCGATCCTCATCTCCCTCGACGATCACGCCAACGACCCGGACTGTGAGCAGATCGCGCTGTTTTCCGACGATATCTTCCTCGCCACCCCGGCCGACTCGCCCTTCGACCGCGAACGGCAGATCGACCTGGCCGACGTGTGCGAGGCAACCTTCATCACCCTCACCCAGGGCTTCGCCACCCATCAGGACGGCAACCGGGTGTTCAAGCAGGCGGGGTTCGAGCCGAAGGTGGCGATGCAGGTCAACGACATCTTTACGTTGCTGAGCATGGTCAGTTCGGGGGTGGGATATGCGTTGCTGCCGGGGCGGATCGCGGCGGTGTACGAGAACCGTGTGAAGCTGATACCGCTGCAGCCCAGGTATCGGCTGCAGCAGCATATCGGCGTGGTGTTCCTGAAGGCCAAGGAGCGTGACCCGAACCTGCTGGCGTTGCTGGCGGAGTGTCGGATGTATGCCAATCGTCAGGCGCCAGCCTGACACGCCGCTATCGGGGGCAAGCCCCCTCCCACATTTTGACTGCGTTCCCAGGTTGGAACTCGGTCAAGTGTGGGAGGGGGCTTGCCCCCGATGAGGTCAGACCAGACAACGCACATTCGGAACTCAGCCCACCAACCCACGCACAATGAAATACAGCAGCGAAGGCCCGAGCAAACACCCAAGCCCGGTATGAAACGTCGCCGTCAGCGCGCCATAGGGCACCAGCCGCCGATCTGTCGCCGCCAGCCCCGCCGTTACCCCGCTCACCGTGCCGGCCAAGCCACCGAACACCATCGCCGAACGCGGGTTATCCAGGCCCATCCAGCGCGCCGCCACCGGCGTGCCGACCATCACCAGAATCGCCTTGATCAAGCCGGTGGCAATCGACAGCGCCATCACATCCGAGGTCGCGCCAATCGCCGCGCCGGTCACCGGGCCGACGATATAGGTCACGGCGCCCGCGCCAATGGTGGTCATGCTGATCGCATCGCGATAACCAAAAGCCCAGGCCATGCTCGCGCCGACGATAAACGGCAGGACCGTGCCCAGCAGCAGGGCAATCACACCGATCATTCCGGCTTTGCGCGCCTCGGTGGCCTGCACTTCAAACGCCGTGGCAACGATGGCGAAGTCACGCAGCATCGCGCCGCCCATCAGGCCGATGCCGGAGAACAATGCCAGGTCCGCCAGGCCCTTCTGCCCACCCGTGATCGTGCCGCCGACCCAGGCCAGCACCAGGCCGATGACAATGGCAATCGCCGAGCCGTGGATGCGCCCGAAGGTAAGGCGCTTGGACAGCACCATCGAAATCCACATCACCACGCCCACAAAGGCAAAGGCGGTGATCAGGCCGTTGTGTTCCAAACCTTTCTCGATGAGGTCCCCCATATCAGCGGCCTCCCGCAGCAAGGATCAGCGGCTCTTCGGGGGGCAGCGGCTCGCCCTTGTGCGTGCGGCTGATCAAGGCGATGGTGCAACCACACACCACCACCGAACCGATGGCCGCCAGCACCGCGACGGGGCCGCCGTGCAGTGCGGTGACCACGTTCTGTTGCGCGGCCATCGCCACCACCACCGGAATGTACAGGGCGCCCCAGAAGCCCACGCCCATCTCGCAGTCCTTGGTCATGCCACCGCGCTTTTGCATCCACAAACGCGCGCAGATCAGCAGGATCATGGCGATGCCCACGCCGCCCACGTTGGATTTGACGCCGAGCAACACGCCCAGCATGTCGCCCATGATCACGCCCGCGAGCGTGCAGATCGCCAGCAATGCCACACCGTAGATAATCATTGTCGTTGTCCTCAAAGTGCTCGTTCGAAATTGTTGTTGTTGTGCTTCGAAAGCCTTGAATGCTGCTTTATCGGTGGCGGCGCTCCTCCTCTTGCAGCAGGGCCTGCAGGGTGTCCAGGCGTGCGCCTTCGCAGGCGATCACCGTGCCTTGTTCGAAGACGCGGCGAGACAGGCCGGTGAGCACCGCGCCTGGGGGCAGTTCGATCTGCAGGCGCACGCCACGCTCGTAGGCGCTTTGCACGGTGCCGCGCCAGTCGACGACGCGACACAGGTTGAACGCCAGGTCATCGCGCAGTTGCTCGGGGTTATGGATGGGCCGCGCGCGGGTGCTGCTCAGGTAGGTGATGCGCGGCGTCTTGAGTGGGACGAAAGCCTCGGCGAGGCGCTGGGCGGGTTCGTCCAGCAGCGCGCAGTGGGACGGCACGCTGACGGCCAGGCGCCTGGCGATGCCGTTGCCTTTGATGCGCTCGGCGACAAGCTTCATGGCCGCATCGCTGCCGGCAATCACGGTCTGGTTATCGGCGTTGATGTTGGCCAGGTATACCGGCGTTTGCGGGCTGTGGATCTCGGCCAGCAAGGTTTCGACGGTGGATAACTCCGGGCCTATCAGCGCGGTCATGCCGTAGCCCTGTGGATAAGCCTGCTGCATCAGCTCACCACGCAGGCTGACCAGTCTGACCGCGTCGGCGAAGTCCAGCGCGCCGGCGATGACGGCGGCGGGATAGGCGCCGATCGACAAGCCCGCAACGTAATCCGGGGTGTGCTGCAACGCTCGTGCATGGGCCACCCCCGCGATCAGCAGGCACAGTTGCACCGCGCGGGTGCTCGCCAGTGTCTGCGCCGAATCGAGCAGGCGAACGTTCTCGCCCAAGGTGTCACTGGCTTGTTCGAGCACCGGTTCCGCAAGGTGCTGGAGCATGCCCGGCCGTTGGGCGCCCTGCCCCGGAAACACCAGGAGGCTGCTCATGCCACGTTCTGCCAGGGGTCGAGCACAAGGTGCGCACCGCGGGCGGTTTTGATCAGCACGCGGCGCGATGCACCGGCCCATTCACGCAAGGCAACAGCGCCAAACGGGGTTTGCAGTTGCAGGTCCACGGCGCACGGCGCGGCATCCAGTTTTGCCAGCAACGCCCGCGCCTCAAGGCGACTCAGTGGCTCGGGCGCCTGCAGAATCAAATCCAGGTCACTCAGGGCATGCAATGCTTCGACGCCACTTGCCAATTCAAACCCGGCACTGCCGCTGACGCCCCAGTTTTGCTGCGCCAGCACCGGCCGCAGTTGCTCGAGCGCGCGTAGCGCCGGTAGATCTCGAGATGATGTCACCTCGCGCAACGCTTCCGGCGTCACCCGCCGTTGCACCGCCGCCACCGGCATCAGCGCGGCATACCGCTGCTCGCGCAAACGCCCACGCACACCCACCGCCACCTGCCCCTGCGCGGCGATGGCACGGCGCACCACCACCGGGTGGCCGGCACTGACGGCGTCCACCACCCAGCCGGGCGCATCGGCGGGCAGGTGCGCTGGGGTCATGCCCCAGAGCAAATCGTGAGCGTTCACCACTGCTCCCGCAGCAGCTGGCGCACGTGACTGGAAGCGGCACGGTTGGTCGCGCCCAGGCGCCCGCTCAGATCGGGGGTGTGGATGTCCTTGATCGCGTGCACCAGGCAATCGCAGACCCGTGCCACATCGTCTGCCGTGGGCTGCTCAATCTGGCTGACGGTCAATGTCTCCCAGAGCAAACCCAGGCTGGCATAGCTGTCGATGTCGTACGCCATGGGCGGCACGCTGGCGGCCAGGGCTTCCAGCTCTTCGACGCTGCGCAGGGTGACCCGCGCCGCCGAGGCCTTGCCCATGGCGTGCACCATCACGCCAGGGTCGCGCAGGGCAATCAGGCGATTGGCTTGGTAACCGTGAGCGAGGAACGCGCCGGACATGGCCTTGCCGACCAGCAGCGCAATCACCGGATGCCCGGCCAGGCGTGCGCGTGCGTAGCTGTCGGCGGCGGCGGCCAGGGCCTGATGGATACCCAGGGCTTCTTCGCGGCGGCCGTAGGCCTGGCTGGGCACATCGACGATGCCGATCAGCGGGCGCTTGTCGCCCAGCGCGATGGCCTCATCGACGGCCTTGGCCAGGCCCCAGCCTTCGAGCAGGCCGACTTCGCCATTGCGGGCGCGGGGGAAACGGTTGTTCGGGTCGGTGACCACGGCGATAAAGCGCACGCTCTGACCGTTCAATTGGCCGTCGGCGACCTTGAGCGAGTCGGGCAGCCCTTGCACCGGCGTCGCGCCGACGCTTAACGCGTTAAACCACTGCAAACCTCTCATGGGCGTTCTCCCTGATACAGCGCGCGCACGGTCGCCGGCTCGATCTGCGGCGTGGCGTCGAGTTCGGCCAGGCGCGCCAGGTAGAACTGGGCGCGGCGGCTGCGTTGTTGTTGCGGCACGCCCTGTTGCAGCAGTGCGCTGACGGTCTGCTGGATCTGCGCCACGTCGTCTGCCACATAACGGTCGGCCAGGCCGCTGTTGAAGCGCTGCTCGCCGCCAGTGAGGCTCCAGATGAAGGGCCGGTCGCGGGAGTCGTATTCGTCCAGCCCGGCTTCCTGCTCGATGACTTGCGGGCCGTTCAGGCCCAGCCGTGCTTCGCGGGTGACCACCAGGTAGCTGCATAACCCTGCCGCGATGGACATGCCACCGAAGCAACCGACACTCCCCGCCACCACGCCGATCACCGGCTGGTACTGGCGCAGATCGACAATCGCCGCATGGATGTCGGCAATCGCCGCCAGCCCCAGGTTGGCTTCCTGCAGACGCACGCCACCGGTTTCCAGCAGCAGCACGGCGCGGGTCGGAATGCCGTTGCGATTGTCTTCAGCCGCCAGCTCCAGGGCGCCAGCGATCTTGGCGCCGCCGACTTCACCGAGACTGCCGCCCTGGAAGTTGCCTTCGATCGCAGCGATCACCACCGGCAGGCCTTCGACGCTGCCCTTGGCGATCACCACGCCGTCATCGGATTGGGGCACCACGCCCTGACGGCTGAGCCAGGGCGACATGACGCGTTGGAACGGGTCAATCAGTTCACGGTAAGTGCCAGCATCCAGCAACGCCTGGGTGCGCTGCCGTGCACCGAGCTCGACAAAGCTGTGTTTGGTGAGCAAGTCAGTCATGACCGATCTCCTCGAAACCTTGCTCCAGGCGCAGACGCACCACGCCGGGGGTGGCGCCGAAATCGTGAATATCGATGTTCAAGGCCGGTGGCGTCTGCTCCAGGAAGATGCGCTCGAACAGGTGCCGCCAACGTTGCTCGGCGCCATTGACCGAGGTTTGCACCTGGATCGTCAGCGTGCCGGCGATGCCCGGTTCCAGCAGCACTTCAAGGTCGCCGGAGCCGACACACCCCACCAGCGCACGGCCGGTTGGCGGCTGCCCGGCGCGGAATTCAAAGGATAAGGTTTCCATCACAACGCTCCGTCGAGGCGGTCGATAAACAGGCAGGCGGCCAGCAGGTCGGCGGCGCCGCCAGGTGAGGCATTCAGGGCCAGCAGTTGCTGGTCCAGCGCGTGCAGCTGGCGGCGACCGGCAAGGGTCGCGCTGCCGCCGGCGTCGAGCACGGCCTGAGCGCCGCGCTGCATGGCCAAGAGGCCTTCGGGGCCGGCGCGGTAGAGCACGCAGGTGTCGGCCAGGTCGGTCATGATCGCGAGCAAGGCATCCAGGCGTGCGTTCTGTTCGCCCGCGTTTTGCTGGCGACTCTTATGCAACTGCGGCAGGCCGCGTTGCGTCACCGAAGGAAAGCCCAACTGCGCTTCTTCACGGGCACCGCGTGCGCCATAACGTTGGGCGACCTGAGCACCGTGACTGAGCGTGGCTGGCGCGTAGGCGTCGTTGAGCAGGGCCAGTCTGGCAGCGTTCAGCGTTACGCCGCGTGGTGCGAGCGCCGCCGAGGCGGTGAGCAAACCGATGGCCCAGATCGCGCCGCGATGGGTGTTCACGCCGCCCGTGGTCGCGAGCATCGCCTGCTCACCGTCACGACCGATTCGCCCGAGGGCTTCGCGCAAGGGCAAACCGACTTCACCGATCTCGAGGGCCGCTTCGGCCATTTCCTTGAACATCGGCCACAGCGACAGGGCCGAGGCGTGCATCAGGCCCAGGTGCAAATCGCTGTGCGCGCCGTTGCCGCGCCGGTCCACCAGGGCAGGTTTGGGCGACAGGTCCGCTTCATCGATCAGCGCATCGACGGCCATATCGGCCAGACGATCCGCCAGGCTGAGTTCATGCAGTTTGAGCGCGCGCATTTACCAGCTCCTGAATTTGGCGGGTGGGTTGTACAGGCCGCCGGACCAGTCCACCAGGTCGGCCACGCTCTTGGCGGCCAACAGCTCGCGGGTGGCGTCGGTGCGGCGGATGCCCAAGTCTTCGGGCAAGGCAATCAAGCCTTCGCGGCGCATGCGTGCGGTGTCCTTGGGGTTGTGGCGCAGGCCGATGGCAGTCACCCCGGCCACAGCGGCAATCATCGCCTGGCGCTCCTCCAGCGAGCGGGCCTTGTACAGGTAGGCAATGCCTTCTTCGGTGAGCAGGTGGGTGACGTCGTCGCCGTAGATCATGATCGGCGCCAGGGGCATGCCGCTTTTGCGCGCCACTTCCACCGCGTCGAGGGTCTCGACGAAGGTGGGCTTGCCGCCTTCCTGGAACGTCTCGACCATTTGCACCACGAGTTTTTTACCGCGTTCGAGCAAGGCTTCCGGCGCGTCGTCGTGGCGCATGTCCAGCCAGGCGGGTGTGCCGTGGCGGCGACCGCGTGGGTCGTGGCCCATGTTCGGCGCGCCGCCAAAGCCGGCCAGGCGGCCGCGAGTCACGGTGGAGGAATGCCCGTCGCCGTCCACTTGCAGGGTGGCGCCGATGAACAGGTCCACGGCGTACTGGCCGGCGAGTTGACAGAACATGCGGTTGGAGCGCATCGAACCGTCACGACCGGTGAAGAACACATCCGGGCGTGCGGCGATGTAGTTTTCCATGCCCAGCTCGGTGCCGAAGCAATGCACGCTTTGCACCCAACCGCTTTCAATCGCAGGGATCAGGGTGGGGTGCGGATTGAGGGTCCAGTTGCGGCAGATCTTGCCCTTCAGCCCCAGGGATTCGCCGTAGGTGGGCAGGATCAATTCGATGGCGGCGGTGTTGAAACCGATGCCGTGGTTGAGGGACTGCACATTGTGTTTTTCGTAGATGCCACGGATCGCCATCATCGCCATCAGCACATGCACCGGCTTGATATGGCGCGGGTCGCGGGTGAACAGCGGCTCGATGTAGAACGGCTTGTCGGCCACCACCACGAAATCGACCCAACTGGCGGGGATGTCGACGCGGGGCAAGTCCGTCACGTCATCCACCAACTGGTTGACCTGGACGATAACGATGCCATCGCTGAACGCGGCGGGCTCGATCAGCGCCGGGGTGTCTTCGGTGCTGGCGCCGGTGTAAATGTTGCCGGCACGGTCGGCCATGAAACCGGCGGAGAGCACCACGTTGGGGATCAGGTCCACCACCAGCCGTGCGTAGAGTTCGATGTAAGTATGGATCGCGCCGATTTCCAGCAGGCCGTCTTCCAGCAACTGGCTGATGCGCAGGGATTGGGTGCCGGCAAAAGAAAAATCCAGTTTGCGGGCGATGCCCTTTTCAAACAGGTCCAGGTGCTCGGAACGCCCGACACTGGGCATGATCATGTGCAAATCGTGGAGCTTGGCCGGGTCGGCCTTGGCCAGGGAGCGCGAGAGGAAATCGGCCTGCTTCTGGTTGTTGCCTTCGAGCACCACGCGGTCGCCGGGGAGGATCAGCGCTTCAAGCGCTTCGACGATCTTGTCACTGGGCAACACCGCCCCGTCCGCATACTTTTTGACCAGCCCGAGCCGCCGCTGCTTCTCGTCGCGCCGCCGCGTCCAGCGCGAGTCGGGGGTGATGGTTGCTGTCATGGTCGCTCCACGGGGTTTGCTGTTGTGGGGCTTACCTTAGGAGTGAATCTTGGGGCCATCAATCAAGCTGGGCAGCAAACCGTTACGCCTGGAGTAACGAAGACCAAAATGTGGGAGGGGGCTTGCCCCCGATTGCGGTGGGCCAGCTAATAAATATTTGGCCGATACACCGCTATCGGGGGCAAGCCCCCTCCCACATTTGCTCAGTAGCGCCTGTTAGATAGCGATCCCAAACGAGGACCGATCAGTCCTTATTTGGGATCGCTTTAAAATTCGGCGAAGGACTGATTTGCTCCAGCGCTCTATCGACCAGCAACTGCCCAAACTCTGCCATTTGCTGAATCCCGAGCATGAGGGCGCGTTGGGAAGTATCCAGGTCGAAGGCGAGATTGCAGGTGAGTGCGTTGAGGGAGGACAGGGTTTCGCTCGCGTTGACCAGCAGGGTTTCGGTGTCTTGGTGGGGGTTGACGGTGAAGAGGGGCGGATTGGGGGTAGGTTTGATCATGATTGACAGCTCCGATATGTGATGGAAGCTGCCCTCTTCCGCTTGCACGCGAATGAAGGTGGCAGCTGTGCGCAGGTGTGCAAGACCGGGCATATCGGACCCCGGCAGACCCCGAAGAATCTCCCACGCACAGCCGCCATAACGAGTACAGCAGGCATAAAAAACGCCCGTTGAATGGCTATGGGCGTTGGTGCGCCGACATGTAACCGGACTTGCACGTCCGTGTCACCGTTTTTTGCGATGACGGGACGAAGACTAGGCGCGTAGGCCTCTCATCACAAGTTCATGCACGGCCCAAAATCTTGCAGGAAAAATCCGAGGCTGGCCCATCACAACACCATCATCACCTTGACCTTTCCCAGGCCTTCCAGTGCATAACTGTGGTACTCATACACTTCCCCCTGAATAACCAGATGCAGGGCCCCCCCGTCATTATTGACTTGGACATCCGGCTCTTTTGTTTTGAGAAAAGGAGGTGCAGACACTAATGCGCTGAGTATTTCCTGATCACTTCCCAAATCCTTATGCACGTAATACCTGTAGGAAAAACCCACCGTCGCACCACCTTGGCTATCTCGCGCACCATAGATCGACATACCGTTGCCCAGGGAATGCCTTAACACCACTTCATCCAGGTCCGGTGTTCCGGGCGACAGGATCCAACTGCCGCCGATATAGATCAGGCAGACCACGAGCAGGCAATTGCGCAGAACGGGCATGAGGCGCTCAGTGGCCTTGCGAAATGGCATATTCAATACCTCTTCTTATCCAATATTGGTCCCGTGGGCCATCACCAAAAGGCTCACCACCCCACCATGATCCAAAATCCGGACGGGTCGTTTTGGCGACGGTTTGAGCGACACCGGCGGCTCGCAACAACACATCTTCGGGAATGCCCAGCACCGTTCCCGTAGCACCGTAATTGAAGTTACCAAAAGCTTCGTACTGACGCCCCCGCTTCTTGTAGTTCCAAGGGCCGGCTGCACGGACCTGGGAGTAAAACCAGGAATAGGCGAAAGCCGAGCCGGGCTTGAGATGAATGCGCTTGCAGTTGGATATCGCCATGTTTTCAAGCATTGAAACACCAGGCGGCATTAGTGGTACGGCCATTTGCGGATCCTTGCTGGCATTGAGGAGCGCAGAACTTAGCCACCCCGCTCCGGCCAGAAAACCCAATAAATCCAAATGCAGAATTAGCCGACAACAAACACATCCCACTCCTACAAGATGCTTAGGTTGTTGCTCGGAACCTGTTTTCTTGATCGTTCCCACGCTCCGCGTGGGCAATGCCGCCTGGGACGCTCCGCGTCCCGCCAGCCAGCGCAACGCAGAGCCCTGCGCCAGGGTGACGCGGAGCGTCACGGGATGCATTCCCAGGCAGAGCGTGGGGACGATCATCGAAAATCCGAAGTATCCGCCTATCTGATCGTTCCCACGCTCCGCGTGGGCAATGCCGCCTGGGACGCTCCGCGTCCCGTTAGCCAGCGCAACGCCAGAGCCATTCGCCAGGGTGACGCGGAGCGTCACGGGATGCATTCCCACGCAGCGTGGGGACGATCAGTTCAGGCCAGGCCGGACTCGGCCAGCAAGGCTTCAAGCCCCATCAAATCCGGCACCTTCGCCACATGCTCACCTACCTGCACCGCCGCCAGTTCCAGCGGGCACAGCGGCACGTCCACGTAGCTCAATTCGCTGTCCAGCTTGTACGAGCGCGGAATTCCCTGGATCACCAGCGCAATGAACTTCAACGTCGGCCGCCCGCCGAGTGCGTTGAGCACCACGATGCGTGAGCGTTCGCCGGTTACGCTGGCTTCGCCGCACACGGCTTCGAAGCTGATCAAGGGTATCTGCCGGTCCCTCCAGGTGACTTGCCGCAGGTACCACGGCGGCGCATCGCTGGCCGGTTCGCCGCGCTGGAAGTCGATCAACTCGGCCACCGCGACATTGGGCAGTATCAAGTGGCGGTCAGCCAACGGCAGCAGCAGCCCGGTGAGTTGGCTTGCGCGGTGGTCAAGCATGGGACTTGCTCCAATAAGCGATGCTTTCCAGCAGCACCGACTCCTGGTACGGCTTGCCCAGGTAGTCGTTGACGCCGATGGCCATGGCGCGGTCGCGGTGTTTCTGGCCGGTGCGCGAGGTGATCATGATGATCGGCAGGCGCATCAGACGCGGGTCGTTGCGCACCTGGATCGCCACTTCGAAGCCGTCCATGCGCGGCATTTCAATGTCGAGCAGCATCAGGTCCGGGGTGTGTTCTTCGAGCACGGCCAGGGCGTCGACGCCGTCCTTGGCGGTCAGCACGTTCATGCCGTTGCGCTCCAGCAGGCGGCTGGTGACTTTGCGCACGGTGACCGAGTCGTCCACCACCAGCACCAGCAGCGGGCGCTTTTTCAGCGGGTCGTTGAGGATCAGTGGCGCATCCACCGACTGCGCCGGCAACATCGGTTGTCGCGCGCGGATATGTGCCAGCAGGTCGATGATCAGCACCACGCGGCCATCGCCCAGGATGGTCGCGCCGGACAAGCCCTGCACACCGGCAAACTGCGGCCCCAGGCCCTTGACCACAATCTCGCGCGTCCCGGCCATGGCATCCACATGCACTGCCAGGTGCCGCTCGTTGCACTGCACCAGCAACACCGGCACCGGCTGGTATTGGCCGAGAAGTTTGGGACGGCTGACGGTGTGCAGCAGGTCGCCGAGGTAAAACAGCTCGTACTGTTGCCCGGCATATTCGTAGCGTGGCGGATCTTGCTGGTAATGCCCCGCCAACTCATGGGGCAGCACACGCACCAGGCCTTCGATGGTGTTAAGCGGAATCGCATATTGATCGTCCGCGCACTGCACCATCAGGGCCCGATTGACCGACACGGTGAACGGCAGGCGAATCCGGAAATGCACACCCTCGCCCGGGATGGAGTCGATCACCATCGAACCGCCGAGTTGGCGCACTTCTTCGTGCACCACGTCCATACCCACCCCGCGTCCGGATATCTGAGTGATTTTCTCTGCGGTGGAAAAACCCGGTTGCAGGATGAACTGCAGCACGTCGCGGTCGCTGATCTCCTGATTGGGGGCGAGCAGGCCGCGTTTGATCGCCTTACGGCGCACGGCTTCCAGGGGCACACCGGCGCCGTCGTCGCGCATGTCGAAGACGATATCGCCGCCTTCGTGGGTCAGGTCCAGGGTGATGCGTCCCTTCTCCGGCTTGCCCGCCTGCAGGCGCACCTCGCGGGACTCCAGGCCATGGTCGACGGCGTTGCGCAGCATGTGTTCCAGCGGCGCCGCCATACGTTCCAGCACGTTGCGGTCCATCTCGCCCTCGGCGTTGCCGACCACGAATTCCACGTCCTTGCCCAGCTCGCCGGCGACCTGGCGCACGATGCGCTTGAGGCGCGGCAACATGCGCTCGAACGGCACCATGCGCGTGCGCATCAGGCCTTCCTGCAGCTGGGTGTTGATGCGCGCCTGTTGCTGCAACAGGTCATGGGCGTCCTGGTTGCGGCGCTCGAGGGTTTCCTTGAGGTCGAGTAGATCGGAGGCCGATTCGGACAGTGCGCGGGACAACTGCTGCAGCTGCGAATGACGATCCATTTCCAGCGGGTCGAACTCCTCGTAGCCCAGACGCTCGGCCTCGGCCTGCTGGCGGCTGAACAGACGGCTCTGGGTTTCAGTGTCGAGGCGGCGCAGTTGGTCGCGCATGCGCTCGATGGTGGTTTCCACTTCCGTGAGCGCCGTGCTTGCATCGTTGACCTGCTGCTCGATACGGCCACGGAAGATCGAGGTTTCGCCGGCCAGGTTGACCAGGTCGTCGAGCAGTTCGGCGGAAATCTTCACCATGTCGGCGGCCGGATCGACCGCGGCTTCGGCCTTGCCCACCGGCAACGCCACCGGTACTACCGGCTCGTCGCTGGGGTGTACCAGGCTTTTGATGCGTTCGATCAGCTTGTCCACCGAGCCCACCGGCAAGCCGTCCGCCACCGCATCGATCATCTGCGCCAGTCGGTCGTGACAGCCTTGCAGCAGCGCGAACAGTTCGGGCGACGGCGCAAGCTGACCCGCAGACAGCCCTTCGTAGAGAAACTCCAGCTCGTGGGCCAGGTCGCCAATCGGGCCGATCTCGACCATGCGTGCGCCGCCCTTGAGGGTGTGCAGGTCCCGCAGCAGGTTTTCCACTTCCTGGCGGTTGCCGGGCTCGGCTTGCCAGCGCAGCAACGCGCTGCCTGAGCTGTCGAGAATATCGGCGGCTTCCTCAAGGAAAATATCCAGCAGTTCGGGGTCGGCGCTCGAGGCTTTGGGCGTCGCAACCGGGGCCGCCGAAGGGCTGTTCTGGCGCAGTTCGCGCAGTGTGGCGATCAGCTCGCTGCTGTCGCTCAAGGGCTGATGCTGGTGCAGTTCGTCCAGGTGCAAGGCCAGGCGCTCATGGCTGGCCATCAGTGCCTGGGACAATGGGGTGGAGTAGCTATAGCGGCGGTCTACCAGCCCCTCGTAGACGCATTCGAGCTCCTGGGCCAGATCGCCCACCGCGTCGATTTCGGCCATGCGCGCGCCACCCTTGAGAGTGTGCAAATCCCGCTGCAACGAAGACAACGGCGCCATGCCATCGGGCTCCAGCAGCCAGCGCTTGAGGGACTGCCCGGCGCTGTCGAGGATGTCCACGGCCTCCTCAAGAAAGATGTCGACGATCTCATCGTCAATGTCCGTTTGCTGGCTCAGTTGCTCGGTGGCAGCCCCCAGCTCGGCGATACTCAGGGCGCGGCTGCCGTCGCTTTTGATCAGGCCGGTGGCGGACGGATCAAGGGCGTCATCCAGCAACTCGCGCAGGGCCTGTACCCGTGCCGGTGCCGGGCTGATTTCCTGCCCGGCCGCCAGTTGGTCGAGCATATTGATCAGCGCTTCATGGGCCTGCTCGGCCTCGTGGAAAAACCGCTCGCTGACCGCCAGGCTGCTCTCTTCCACCGCGCCGTAGAGGTCGAGCAACGCTTCGCATAACTCATCGATGGGATGCAGGTCGGCAAGGTGCGCGCCCTCGCCCAGGGTGGTCAGCTCGTCCAGCAGCGCGGTCAGTTCCTGACGCTCGCCGGGGTGTTGCTGCCAGCGGCGCAGCAAGCTTTCGGCGTCGAGCAGGATGTCCATGCCCTGGGCCAGGAAGTTGCTGATCAGTTGCGGATCGCGCTTGATGCGCAGGCCGGTGTCGGGGGCGTTGAGCAGGGCTTGGAGCTGTTGGTCCAACAGGCTTTGGGTGCGTTTGATCAAGCCCGCCGCGCCCTGGATCGGCGCGAGGGGATCGCTGTCCAGATCCCGCAGCCCTTGTTGGAACAGGCCTTCGGCTTCGAGCAACAGCTCGACTTCATCCAGGTCCAGCGCCAGGCGGTGAGCCTTGTATTCGCGGGTCAGGTGGTCGAGCGGCCGCGCCAGCTCGGCAATCGGCAACACGCCGGCCATGTAGGCGCTGCCCTTGAGGGTGTGCAGAGCGCGCTGCAGTTCATCGCTGACCTGCAGCGGCATGTGTTCGGCGGCCTGATGCAGAAACTGATTGAGGCTGTCCAGGTGACTCTGGGCTTCGTTGCGAAAGATCTCCAGCAACATCGGGTCGTGCGGTTCGCCAACCGCTGCCCGGGCGCCGCTGGCCAACGCATGGGCGCGGGCCGCGAGGGCGTCGACCTCATCGCGCTGACGCTGGTCGTTGGTGGCAAAGTCGGCGATCACTTCCGGCAGCACCGCCACCGCTTCATCCAGCACCTGCTGCACTTCGGGGCCCATGGCCACGCTGCGCTCCAGCACGCGGTTCAGCAGGTTTTCCACGGCCCAGGCCAGCTCGGCCACTACCAGGGCGCGCACCATGCGGCCGCTGCCTTTCAAGGTGTGAAAGGCGCGGCGCATTTCGCTCTGGGCGGTTTTTTCCGTGCTGTCGGGCAGGTAACGGTGCAGCACCTCGAGCACTTCATCGGTTTCCTCAAGGAAAACTTCGCGCAGCTCATCGTCAACCGGCTCTTCATCAGGCGGGGGCGGCAGCAGGCTACCCGGGCGTTGCAGGGCCGGAGGGTTGAGGCGCGAGGTGGGGCTGGCCAGCGCATCGAATTGGGATTGGCTGGGGGCGGCATCGCCGGACAGCGCACCGTCGGGTGCCGCCAACGCTTGGCGCCAGGGCTTCTCTACCGGCAGGTAGCCCAGCGCGCTCAGGCCCTGGGTGGCCAGCTCCAGCACTTTTTCCCCTGCGGCATCGGGGTCCTGGAGCATGCGTTCCAGGTAGTACTCCAGGCTGCTGATCACCTCGGCGAAATGCTCCAGCTGCACTTGGCTGGGCGCCGTATCGTTGACCATCAGCTGTTCATCGACGTAATCGGTGCAACCGCGCATCAGGCTCGCCGCGCGGGGCAGTGGAATCATCGCCAGGGCGCCGCGCACCTGGCTCAACAGCTCAGGCAGGGACTCCAGGCGCTGGCGGTCCCAATCGGCCTCGATGCAATCGATCACCAATTCTTTGGCCTGGCGCAGACACTGGCAGGATTCGCGGATCACCAACTGGTGGATCTGGGTCAGGTCGGTGGTTGGCAGCCGGCTTTCTTCGCGGCTCTCCGGTTCCACCGTGCCGACCATGCCGGCCAACGTCGCTTCGACGTAGAGCAATGCCCCGGCCACGTCCATCAATACGGCATCGCTCGGTTCGCGCTGCCCCTGGACCAGGCTCAGGACCACCGCGAGCTGGTCGATGATCACTTTGCGCGGCTGGCCGAAACCGAGCACCGCCAGGGTGTCGGCAATCTGGCGCAGCGGCGCCAGCAGCGGGTCAAGGTCCTGGGTGTGCTGACGGTCGCTGCGCACGAACAGATCGAGGCGCTCCTTGACCCGTACCAACTCTTCGCACAAGGCGCCGAGCACCGAACCCATGGCGTTGCGGTCCGGCCCGGCCAGGCGTGCACGTTCGGCATCGACCACGGCGCTGTCGGGCAGCGCCTCATCCAGGCCGTAACGTTCCTTCAGGCTTTGCATGCGCGGCGTCGGGCGGGTGACTTTGGCGACGTAGAACAGCAGGCTCTTGAGCAGCTCATCCGGCGCCGGCTGGTTGATCCCGTCGATGCCCTGGGCCAGCAGGCGCTTGAGCTGCTTGCCGCTGGCCTTGAGCAGGCTGCGCAGGGCCGGGCTGTTGGCGACCACTCCGGTGAGCATGCCTTCGACCAGCGCCGAAGTGACCTGCCACAACGGCAACAGCGGCGCGCCCTGGCACAGCGCTTCCAGGCGTGCGAAGACCCGCGCCATGTCTTCCAGATTGCTGGGGCCGTGGTCCTCGCGCAGCAAACCAGCCAGGGCCTGTTGCAGCAGTGAGTGCCACTGGCGCAGGTGTTCGTGCAGGTCCGGCGCGGTGCGTTGGGCCAGCGCCTCAGCCGGCAGCGGCGCGATCGTCAACAGTTGCGGGCTGAACAGGCTGGTTTCCGACAGCAGGCTTTCACCCCGGGCGCTGCGCAGGTCGTTGAGCAGCGGCAACACCACCAGCGGCAGGTCGCGGCGGGCACTGTGCACGCGGTCCAGGTACAGCGGCAATTGGCCGAGGGCCTGTTGCAGCAGGCGGATGCTTTCGTCGCGCTGGCTGACGTGCCCGGCCTGCAATGCCAGCCCCAGGGCTTCGATCTCTTCAGCCAGCAGGGCCGCGCCGTAGAACTCCACCATCTGCAGCGCGCCGTGCACTTGGTGGATAGCCGCCAGGCACTCGTTGATGGCGTCGGCGTCATGGCTGTCGACGTACACGTCCAGCGCCGAACGGGCCTGTTGCAGGGTTTCGGCAATGTCGCCCTTGACCCATTCGAGGGCCACGTAGTCGTGCCGATCAACCATAACTGCTCCGCTTAGAATTCATGGGTTGCTGGTGTTCTTGAAACCAATGGAGATTAAGTGTGGGAGGGGGCTTGCTCCCGATGGCGGTGTACCAGTCACTTGATCCATCGGCTGAACCACCGCCATCGGGAGCAAGCCCCCTCCCACATTTGGACCGCATTTCAGTCATCTGTCTGCTTGGCGGCTGGCAAGGTAAAACCCGACACCGACCTGCGCAACTGGCTCGCCATTTTCGCCAGGTTACCAATGCTCTCGGCGGTCGCCGTGGAACCGGACGAGGTCTGCGTAGTGATCTGCTGAATCACATTCATGGTCAGCGAAATCTGCCCCGCCGACGAGGTTTGCTGCTGCGCCGCGTTGGAGATGCTCTGGATCAGCGCCGCGAGGGTTTTGGATACGCCCTCGATCTCTTCCAGCGCCACCCCGGCGTCCTGGGCCAGTCGCGCGCCGCGCACCACTTCGGTGGTGGTCTGCTCCATGGAAATCACGGCTTCGTTGGTGTCGGCCTGGATCGCGCGCACCAGGGTTTCGATCTGCCGCGTGGCGGCCGACGAGCGTTCGGCCAGCCGTTGCACTTCATCGGCCACCACCGCGAACCCACGCCCGGCATCCCCGGCCATGCTCGCCTGAATCGCGGCGTTCAAAGCGAGGATGTTGGTCTGGTCGGCGATGTCGTCGATCAGGCTGACGATGTCGCCAATCTCCTGGGACGACTCACCCAGGCGCTTGATGCGCTTGGCAGTGTCCTGGATCTGTTCGCGAATGTTGTCCATGCCATGGATGGTGTTGTGCACCACCTCGTTGCCCTTGTTGGCAATCTCCACCGAGCGTTCAGCCACCGCCGAGGACTCGGCGGCATTGGCCGAGACCTGGTCGATGGACTGGGCCATCTGGTTGATTGCGGTGGAGGCTTCGGCGATCTGCTGGGCCTGATGCTCCGAGGCCTGGGCCAGGTGCATGGCGGTGGCCTGGGTGTCCTGCACCGCGCCGGCGACTTGGCCGGCGGTGAGGTTGATGGTGGCCACCAGGTCGCGCAGTTGGTCCACCGAATAGTTGATCGAGTCGGCGATGGTGCCGGTGAAGTCTTCGGTGACCGAGGCCGTAACAGTCAGGTCGCCGTCGGCCAGGTCTTCGATTTCGTCCAGCAGACGCATGATCGCGTTCTGATTGCGCTCATTCTTTTCAGCGGTTTCGTGCAGTTGGCGGTTGGTCTCACGCACCATCACCAGGCCGATCAGGATGATCGAGGCCAGCGCCAGCAACCCCAGCACATAGCCGCCGAGGGTATCCAGGCTGCGCCCGCCGGCCAGGTTTTCGAAACCGGTGGCCAGGTGCGAGGCTTCATCGAGCAGGGTTTGCGACAGGTTGAAAATACGGCTCGCCGAAGCGCGTACCTGGAACAGCTGGGGCGAGGTTTCGAGAATTTCATCCACGGAACCCGAGACGAATTCGAACAGTTCGGCGATTTCGCCCAACCGCGCACGGGCGTCGGGGTCTTCAACCTGGGTGATGCGCAGGCCCGGGTTGCCATTGAGCATGCCATTGAGCACCACGCCAAAGCGATTGGCGTCGCGACCAAAGGCATCGGCGGCCTGCACGGCGGTTTCATCGCCGGCAAGCACGGTGTTGACCGCGCCGAGGATGCGCTCGGCCAGCAATGACTGGCGCTGGGCCAGTGCCACCTGGCTCGCCGGGGCGCCGCGCTGAAGCAGAATGTCGACGACTTTTTCCGACTCTATCTGCAACTGCGGCACGGTTTCGGCCAGGGTGGCGGCCACTTGGTGCAACGACAGCACGGTCTGTTCGCTGGCCAGAATGGCGTCGGTGTTTTTCAGCAGGGCTTCCCAGTCGGTCTGCACCGCACGCATTTCAGCGCGCACGGCAGTGGGCGCCGCCGGCAGGCCGGTTTGCGGGTCGCCTTTTTTCAGGTAGCCCCAGCGCTGCGCAAAGTCATTGCGCGCCTCGCCCAACAGTTTGAACGCGGCGGCCTTGCCGGCGGCGGCTTCGGTGGCGTTCTTGGCGATGCGCTGGGACAGCACCCGCAGCTCGCCGGCGTGGCCGATGTACTGTTTGTCGTAGGTGGACTGGGTGTTGAGGTAGGCGAAGTTGGCGAACAGCAGCATGATGAACACGATCAGTGCAATAAACAGCACGATGATCTGGGAACGGCTGCGCGAGGCGGCCTGGGGCTTGGGCGTGGTCACGGTGGTCATGCGGCAACATCCATGAAGCCTGGGGCCTGGGCCAGGGCGAAGGGACTGAAGACCTGCCACTGCGGGTCGCCATCGAACTGGCCCTGAATAAACGGCGCGCCGCTGGCGGTGCTCGCCACCCAAGCGTCCAGTGCAAAATGCTGCATGCCCACCACCTCGTCCACCAGCAACCCGACAAACAGGTCGTTGAATTCCACCACCAGCACTCGCCGTTGCTTGCGCGCCTTGGACAATTCCTGGCCGAGAAACCCGCCCAGGTCCAACACCGGCAGCAAGCGCCCGCGCAGGTTGGCCACGCCTTTGACCCAGGGTTTGACTCCCGGCATCAGGGTGCAGCGCGGCTCATGCAACACTTCGGCGACTTCGCCCATGGGCGCCACATACCAGTGCTGCCCCAGGCGAAAGCCAATCCCGCTCCAGCGTTGCAGGCGGGTTTCCTGGGACGGCAGGTCGGCAGCCAGCAGGCGGCAGCGGCGGTCGATGTCCAGCAGCAGCTCAAAGGCGGTTTGCGACTCGGTCATGATGGCGTGCCGTCAGCCGGCCAACACCTTGTTCAGCGTGGCGATCAGGGTTTCTTCATCGACCGGCTTGGTCAGGTAGTCCTTGGCACCCTGGCGTGCACCCCAGATCTTGTCGGTTTCCTGGTCCTTGGTGGTGATGATGATGATCGGGATGCCGTTGGTTTCCGGCTCCTTGGACAACTGGCGCGTGGCCTGAAAGCCGTTGAGGCCCGGCATCACGATGTCCATCAGCACGGCGTCGGGTTTTTCCTGGCGGGCCAGGGCCACGCCGTCCGCGCCATTCTCGGCTTTCAACACCTGGTGGCCGTGCTTTTCCAGCATGCCGGTCAGTTTGTACATTTCGGTCGGCGAATCGTCGACGATCAGAACACGTGCCATGGTTTTCCCCGCTACATTGGTCGGCGCCGGCCCTCGGGGGGCGGCGTCAGTGTGCTTGTTCTACTGCGGCGAAGGCAGGCACATAGGCCTTGATCGCGCTCAGCAGTTCTTCCTTGCTGAAAGGCTTGGTCAAAAACTGATCGACACCCACGATACGCCCCTTGGCCTTGTCGAACAGGCCATCCTTGGAGGACAGCATGATCACCGGGATCGACTTGAACGCCGGGTTGTTCTTCACCAGGGCGCAGGTCTGGTAGCCATCCAGGCGCGGCATCATGATGTCGACAAAGATAATGTGCGGGTGATGGTCCACGATTCGGGCCAGGGCATCGAAACCGTCGATGGCCGTGATGACCTCGCACCCCATGTTCTTCAACAGCGTCTCGGCGGTGCGGCGGATCGTTTTCGAGTCGTCGATCACCATCACTCTCAAGGCGTTGGAATGCTGTTCCATAGTTGCTCTACCATCGCCACAGCGAATCGGTTTTCGGTGTGTAATGCCTGATGTCTCACAGGATGAGCGCTGCAAGCCTTGGAATTCAAGGGCTGCTGCGCCGTGGCAGTCTTTTTAGCACAGTCTCCGGGCGCAATCTATCGAGGCGCCCGCCTGGTGGTTTTTCCTTGACCCACAACAGCCGCAGCGCCACTCTGACGCCACTTTTATGCGCCCCAATTTGCTAGAGGAAATCCCCCATGAGCGTTCGCGTCGGCATTGTCATGGACCCTATCGCCAGCATTTCCTATAAAAAGGACAGCTCGCTGGCCATGCTCCTGGCCGCCCAGGCCCGCGGCTGGACCCTGTTCTACATGGAGCAGCGCGACCTTTACCAGGGCGACGGCGAGGCCCGCGCGCGGATGCGCCCGCTGCAGGTATTCGCCAACCCTGAAAAGTGGTTCGAACTGCAGGATGAAATCGACAGCCCCCTGAGCGATCTGGACGTGATCCTGATGCGCAAGGACCCGCCGTTCGACATGGAATTCGTGTATTCCACCTACCTGCTGGAGCAGGCCGAACGCGCCGGCGTGTTGATCGTCAACAAGCCGCAAAGCCTGCGCGACTGCAACGAAAAGCTGTTCGCCACCCTGTTCCCGCAGTGCACGCCGCCGACCGTGGTCAGCCGCCGTGCCGACGTGCTGCGTGAATTTGCCGCCAAACACGGTGATGTAATCCTCAAGCCGCTGGACGGCATGGGCGGCACCTCGATCTTCCGTCATCGCACCGGCGACCCCAACCTGTCGGTGATCCTGGAAACCCTGACCGCCCTGGGCACCCAGCAGATCATGGGCCAGGCTTACCTGCCGGCAATCAAGGACGGCGACAAACGCATCCTGATGATCGACGGCGAGCCGGTGGATTATTGCCTGGCGCGTATTCCGGCGGCCGGCGAGACCCGTGGCAACCTGGCGGCCGGTGGTCGTGGCGAGGCGCGGCCGCTGTCGGACAAGGACCGCTGGATCGCCGCTCAAGTCGGCCCAACCCTTCGCGAAAAAGGCCTGCTGTTCGTAGGACTTGATGTAATTGGCGAGAACCTCACCGAAATCAACGTCACCAGCCCGACCTGTATTCGCGAAATTGATAACGCTTTCGGCACCAATATCGGGGAAATGTTGATGGCTGTGATTGCCGAAAAGCTGCAAGTTGCAAGCTACAAGCCGCAAGCTTAAGGCAAACCGCGTTTAAGCCTGCAGCTTGCAGCTTGCAGCTTGTAACTTGTAGCTTGAAGCTAAAAACCAACATTGCGCTATCATGCCGAACCCCGATACACGTGATGTTGGTTTTTATGCCTCTGCCGTCCGAACTGCCCCCAGAACTCTCCCATAGCGGCGTGCGCCCGGCTGATCGGCTCGGATTTACCCTGTTTCTGGCGGCACTGATTCACCTGGCACTGATCCTCGGCCTGGGTTTTACGATGGTCGAACCCAAGCAGATCACCAAAACCCTGGAAATCACCCTGGCCACCTTCAAGAGCGATAAAAAGCCCGAGAAGGCCGACTTTCTTGCCCAGGAAAACCAGCAAGGCAGCGGCACCCTCGACAAGAAGGCCGTGCCCAAGACCACCGAAGTGGCGCCGTTCCAGGACAACAAGGTCAACAAAGTCACCCCGCCGCCGGCACCCAAGCCGCAAGTCAAACAGGCCACGCCCAAGGCTGCCGTGACCACGGTTGCGCCCAAACCGCAAAAAGCCCCGACCCAGCGCGAAAAGACCAAGACCGAACCCACACCCGAGCCCGTCAAGCCGGCGCCAACGTTCGACAGCTCGACGCTCTCCGACGAAATTTCCAGCCTGGAAGCCGAACTGGCCCACGAACAACAGCTCTACGCCAAACGCCCGCGCATCTACCGCTTGAACGCCGCCTCCACCATGCGCGACAAAGGCGCTTGGTATAAGGATGAGTGGCGCAAGAAAGTCGAGCGCATCGGCAACCTCAACTATCCGGAGGAGGCACGTCGCCAGCAGATCTACGGCAATTTGCGTTTGCTGGTGTCGATCAACCGCGACGGTTCGCTCTATGAAGTGCAGGTATTGGAGTCGTCCGGCCAGCCATTGCTGGACCAGGCCGCCCAGCGCATCGTGCGCCTGGCCGCGCCCTTCGCGCCGTTTACCGGCGATTTGAACGACGTGGACCGCCTGGAAATCATCCGCACCTGGAAATTTGCCAGGGGCGATCGGCTTTCCAGTAACTGAATCGCCTCGCCTCCTGTAGGAGCGAGCTTGCTCGCGAAAAATTCAAGACCGACGCCTCCATTCAGAACGAGCGCATAATCGTTGACGATCTTCGCGAGCAAGCTCGCTCCTACACTTGTCAGTTCGCCCCTCCAACGCCACACTAGTGGGCATGAAAAATGTCAGCCCGACCTACCTCAAGCACCATTTCCTGATCGCCATGCCCCATATGGCCGACCCGAACTTTGCGCAGACCTTGACCTATATCGTCGAGCACACCGCCAATGGTGCCATGGGGCTGGTGGTGAACCGCCCGCAGGAGCTGAGCCTGGCCGATATCCTTGAGCAACTGCGCCCGGAAATCGATCCTCCCGCCAGCTGCCAGGGCGTGCCGATCTACATTGGCGGGCCGGTGCAGACCGAGCGCGGTTTCGTGTTGCACCCCAGCGGGCCGAAATTCCAGGCCACGGTCGACCTTGAAGGTGTCTCACTGTCCACGTCCCAGGACGTGTTGTTCGCGATTGCCGACGGCGTCGGCCCCGAGCAAAGTGTGATCACCCTGGGCTATGCCGGTTGGGAAGCAGGGCAACTGGAGGCCGAACTGACCAGCAATGCCTGGCTGACATGCCCGTTCGACGCCGACATCCTGTTCAACACCGCCAGTGAACTGCGCCTGGAGGCCGCCGCCGCCAAGCTGCGGGTCAACCTCAGCCTGTTGACCAGCCAGGCGGGGCACGCCTGATGGCCTTGCGTCTGATCCTGGGGTTTGACTACGGCACCAAGCAGATCGGCGTGGCGGTAGGCCAGGTGATTACCGGCCAGGCCCGCGAGCTGTGCACATTGAAGGCCCAGAACGGCGTGCCGGACTGGAACCAGGTCGAAGCACTGATCAAGGAGTGGAAGCCCGACGCAGTCGTGGTCGGCCTGCCCCTGAACATGGATGGCACGCCCAGCGATATGTGCCTGCGCGCCGAAAAGTTCGCGCGTCGCCTCAATGGCCGCTACAACCTGCCCTTCTATACCCACGATGAGCGCCTGACCACCTTTGAAGCCAAGGGTGAGCGCCGTGACCGTGGCGGACAGAAAGGCAGCTACCGCGACAACCCGGTGGACGCCATCGCCGCCGCCCTGTTGTTGCAGGGCTGGCTGGATGAAAACACCGCTTTATTTGAATCCTGACCCGCCGCGATCCTGTGGGAGCGGGCTTGCCCGCGAAGAACGTTAACGATACCGCGTGAAGGCTGGATGAACGCGGTGCCCATGAGTTTTTCGCGAGCAAGCTCGCTCCTACACACTTAATAAGGAGCCACCATGAGCTTGCCCAATCCCGCCGAACTGATCAGCCAGATGGCGACACGCCTCAAGGCGCACCTGGAACACCGTGGCATCCGCGCACCGCGCTTTATCGGCATCCGCACCGGCGGTGTGTGGGTAGCCCAGGCACTGCTGCAAGAGCTGGGAAGCGATACGCCCCTGGGCACGCTGGATGTGTCCTTCTACCGTGACGATTTCAGCCAGAACGGCCTGCATCCGCAAGTGCGTCCCTCGGAGCTGCCGTTCGAGATCGAGGGCCAGCACCTGGTGCTGATCGACGACGTACTGATGAGCGGGCGCACCATCCGCGCGGCCATGAATGAGCTGTTCGACTACGGTCGCCCGGCCAGTATTACCCTGGTGTGCCTGCTCGACCTGGATGCTGGCGAATTGCCGATCAGCCCGGATGTGGTCGGTGCAACACTGTCTTTGGAAGCCCACCAGCGGGTAAAATTGTCCGGTCCCACGCCGCTCGAACTCGAACTGCAAGACCTTGCCCTTTAAACCGCCTTGTAAAGAGTCCCCGCGATGACGCCTCTAGATGCCAAGCGCCCGCTGCAGCTCAATGCTCAGGGCCAGTTGCAACACTTTCTGTCCCTCGATGGTTTGCCCCGCGAACTGCTCACCGAAATTCTCGACACCGCCGACTCGTTCCTCGAAGTCGGTGGCCGGGCGGTGAAGAAAGTCCCGCTGCTGCGCGGCAAGACCATCTGCAACGTGTTCTTCGAGAACTCCACGCGCACCCGCACCACCTTTGAACTGGCGGCCCAGCGGCTGTCGGCCGACGTGATCACGCTGAACGTGTCCACCTCCTCGGCCAGCAAAGGCGAGACCCTGCTCGACACCCTGCGCAACCTGGAGGCCATGGCCGCCGACATGTTCGTGGTACGCCACGGCGACTCCGGCGCCGCGCATTTCATTGCCGAACATGTTTGCCCGAACGTGGCGATCATCAACGGCGGCGATGGCCGCCACGCCCACCCGACCCAGGGCATGCTCGACATGCTCACCATCCGTCGGCACAAGGGCAGCTTTGAAAACCTCTCGGTGGCCATCGTCGGCGACATCCTGCACTCGCGGGTCGCGCGCTCGAACATGCTGGCCCTCAAGACCCTCGGCTGCCCGGACATTCGCGTGATCGCACCGAAAACCCTGCTGCCCATCGGTATCGAGCAGTACGGCGTGAAAGTCTTCACCGACATGGCCGAAGGCCTCAAGGGTGTCGACGTGGTGATCATGCTGCGCCTGCAACGCGAGCGCATGGCCGGTGGCCTGCTGCCGAGCGAGGGCGAGTTCTATCGCCTGTTCGGCCTGACCACCGCACGCCTGGCCGGCGCCAAGCCGGATGCCATCGTGATGCACCCCGGCCCGATCAACCGCGGGGTGGAAATCGAGTCGGCGGTGGCCGACGGTCCGCAGTCGGTGATTCTCAACCAGGTGACCTACGGCATCGCCATCCGCATGGCCGTGCTGTCCATGGCCATGAGCGGGCAAACCGCGCAACGTCAATTCGAGCAGGAGAACGCCCAGTGAAGCTCAGCATTCTCGGCGCCCGAGTCATCGATCCGGCCAGCGGCCTGGATCACGTTACCGACCTTCACGTGGACGCCGGCAAGATCATCGCCATTGGTGCCGCGCCCGCAGGCTTCAACGCCGTTGAGAGTATCGACGCCAAAGGCCTGATCGCCGCGCCTGGGCTGGTGGACCTCAACGTCGCCTTGCGCGAGCCGGGCTACAGCCGCAAGGGCAACATCACCAGCGAAACCCGCGCCGCCGCCGCCGGTGGCGTGACCAGCCTGTGCTGCCCGCCGAACACCAAGCCGATCCTGGACACCTCGGCGGTCACCGAATTGATCCTGGACCGCGCCCGTGAAGCGGGTAATTGCAAAGTGTTCCCTGTCGGCGCGCTGAGCAAAGGCCTGGACGGCGAGCAACTGGCCGAACTGATCGCCTTGCGCGATGCCGGTTGCGTAGCGTTCAGCAACGGCCTGGAAAGCTTTCGCAGCACCCGTACCTTGTGCCGCGCCCTGGAATACGCGGCCACCTTCGACCTGACGGTGATCTTTCATTCTCAGGACCGCGACCTGGCTGAAGGTGGCTTGGCCCATGAAGGCGCAGTGGCCAGCTTCCTCGGCTTGCCGGGCATCCCGGAAACCGCGGAAACCGTGGCCCTGGCCCGTGACCTGTTGCTGGTGGAACAAAGCGGCGTACGCGCGCACTTCAGCCAGCTGACCAGCGCCCGCGGCGTCGCCCTGATCGCCCAGGCCCAGGCCCGCGGTTTGCCGGTGACGGCAGACGTGGCGCTGTATCAGTTGATCCTGACCGATGAGGCGCTGATCGACTTCTCCAGCCTGTACCACGTGCAACCACCACTGCGCACCCTGGCTGATCGCGAAGGTCTGCGTGCAGCGGTGAAATCGGGCGTGGTCTCGGCGATTTCCAGCCACCACCAGCCCCACGAGCGCGATGCCAAGCTGGCGCCGTTCGGTGCCACCGAGCCAGGCATCAGCAGCGTCGAACTGCTGCTGCCGCTGGCGATGACATTGGTGGAAGATGGCTTGCTGGACCTGCCGACGCTGTTGGCACGCCTGAGCACCGGCCCGGCCGAGGCACTGCGCCTGCCGGCGGGTAAGCTGGCGGTAGGTTCGGCGGCGGACCTGGTGCTGTTTGACCCGGCCAGTTCCACGGTGGCTGGCGAGCACTGGCTGTCCAAGGGCGAGAACTGCCCGTTCATCGGCCACAGCCTGCCGGCTACGGTGCGCTACACGCTGATGGATGGGCGCATCAGCTACCAGGCGTGAAGCCGATCTGAAGCGAACACAAAAAATGTGGGAGGGGGCTTGCCCCCGATTGCGGTGGGACAGTCAGCTCATCTGTAGCTGACCCACTGCTATCGGGGGCAAGCCCCCTCCCACATTTTGATCTTCACCAGACTTAAAGATCAGCGTCCAGCATTACGCTCGGCATTGCGTATCGAAATCTGGCTGTTCAGCGTCCAGAAGTCATACAGCACCCCAATCAGGAACAAGCCACCGGTCAGCAGGTAGATCAGGCCGGTGATCCATTTGCCCTGGTACATCCGGTGCACACCGAACACGCCCAGAAATGCCAACAGGATCCAGGCCACGTTGTATTCGATGGGCCCGGCGGTAAAACGCAGGTCGGCTTCACGGTCCATGGCCGGGATCAGGAACAGGTCAATCAGCCAGCCAATACCCAGCAGGCCAAAGGTGAAAAACCAGATCGTTCCGGTCACCGGTTTGCCGTAATAAAAGCGATGGGCTCCGGTAAAACCGAAAATCCACAGCAGGTAACCGATCACCTTGCTGTGGGTATCTTGATGCGAACCAACCTGTTGATAGGTGTTCATGAAGTACCTCTTTTCACTCGATAGATAAATTTGTTCATTTTTTTTGTGACTTTTTTACGGGCGCCCGACGCACGGTAAATGTTATCTTCCCCGCCTCAAAGCCTTATACCGCCTGGCTTGTGTAGGACAATTGCGGCGAATCGTCGCGTTTTTCCTGAATTTGACCCCCAGGTTCAGTCGACAAACGGCCTGGGAACGTCACAAAAACCTGTTATAAAGTTGCGCGCAAACCCATAAGAGCCACGCCTAATGCGACCATTTTTCAAGACATGGCTAACCATTTGCCTATTAATGCCACTGGCCGCCCACGCCACCAATCGTGAGCAACGTCTTCCAAACGTTAACGGTTTCACCCCTAAAGTTCATAGCACGCCCAGCACCGCAAAATCGGTAAAGCCGACCGTCAGCCGCCCGACTCAACTGAGCAAGGCCCACGGCAAAACGCTTTCCACCCAGCTGGCCGTCAATACCAAGCAAAGCAGCAACGTCCTCAGCCGCGCCGTCAACGTGCTCGGTACTCCTTATCGTTGGGGCGGCAGCAGCCCAAGTAAAGGGTTCGACTGCAGCGGTTTGGTGAAATATGCCTTCAACGACGTCAAGGCAGTGGATTTGCCACGCACGTCCAACGCCATGGCGGCCGGCCACGGCTTGAAAGTTGATCGCAAAGACTTGAAGCCAGGCGACTTGCTGTTCTTCAAGCTCAAGAGCCGCCAGGTCAACCACGTTGCCATTTACCTGGGCAACGACCGCTTTATCCACGCGCCGCGTCGCGGCAAGTCGGTGAGCATCGACACGCTGAAAAAGCCGTTCTGGGACAAGAACTATGTGATCGCCAAGCGGGTGCTGCCAAAAGAGCAGAACAACAACCTGCGGATCGTGCAGCGCTGATTCCAAGCTGAAATGCAGTCAATGTGGGAGGGGGCTTGCCCCCGATGGCAGAGTGTCAGTCAACAGATTTGTTGGCTGATTTACCGCTATCGGGGGCAAGCCCCCTCCCACATTTGGTTTCATTGTTTGCTGAATCTCATATGTCTGCCGGCACCCTCGCCTTCCCCCGCGCCTCCTCTGCGCTGATAAGCCTCTCACTCACCAACGCCTTCAAGCTCATATCCAGCGTCTTCATGCCCAACGCCCCGCCGGTCTGGATGGCCGAGACCATCTGCGCCACCTTGTCTTCGCGGATCAGATTGCGAATGGCCGGCGTCGCCAGCATGATTTCGTGAGCCGCTACGCGTCCGCCGCCGGTCTTCTTCACCAACACCTGAGAGACCACCGCCTGCAGGGACTCCGCCAGCATCGAGCGGACCATGGCCTTTTCCACCGCCGGGAACACGTCCACCAGCCTGTCTACCGTCTTTGCCGCCGAGGTGGTATGCAAGGTGCCAAATACCAGGTGCCCGGTCTCAGCGGCCGTCAGCGCCAGGCGAATGGTTTCCAGGTCACGCAGTTCACCCACCAGAATCACATCCGGGTCTTCGCGTAATGCCGAGCGCAGGGCCACCGAGAAGCTGTGGGTATCGCGATGCACCTGGCGCTGGTTGATCAACGCCAGCTTCGGCCTGTGGATAAATTCGATGGGGTCTTCCAGCGTGAGGATGTGCTGACGACGATGGCGATTCAGATAATCGATCATCGCCGCCAACGTGGTGGACTTGCCAGAGCCGGTGGGGCCCGTCACCAGCACCAGGCCACGCGGCAACTGCGCGATACGCTGGAACACCTCGCCCAGGCCGAGGCTTTCCAGGCTCTGAACGTCCTTGGGAATCGTGCGAAACACCGCGCCTACACCACGCTCCTGCTGGAACACATTGACGCGAAAGCGCGCGACGCCGGGCAGCTCGAAGGCGAAATCCGTTTCAAGAGATGTTTCGAAATCCTTTTGTTGGTATTGGTTGAGCAAAGGGCTCAATAAATCCGCTACCTGGGACCCTGCCAGTACCGGGCTTTCCAGCGGCCAGACCTCGCCGTCGATGCGCAGCATCGGTGCCAGGCCGGCCGACAGATGCAGGTCGGAGGCGCCGCGGCGCACGCTGGCGGTCAGTAATTCAGTGATATCCATAGGGCTTTCCATTTCCAGTAGAATGCCGCGGACTCCATATCCACGGGCGCAACTTGAATGTCGACGATAGCAGACAACATCGGCCTGGTTAGCCAGCGCATCCGCGCCGCCGCCGACGCCGTGCAGCGTGACGCAAGCGGCATCCACCTGCTGGCCGTGAGCAAGACCAAACCGGCGCAAGCCGTGCGCGAAGCCTTTGCCGCCGGCTTGCATGACTTTGGCGAAAACTACCTGCAGGAAGCCCTGGGCAAACAGGCCGAATTAACCGACCTGCCCTTGAGTTGGCACTTCATCGGCCCCATTCAATCGAACAAGACTCGCGCCATTGCCGAGAACTTCGCTTGGGTGCATTCCGTGGACCGCCTGAAAATCGCACAACGCCTGTCCGAACAACGCCCTGCCGACCTGCCGGCGCTGAATATCTGCATCCAGGTCAACGTCAGTGGCGAAGCCAGCAAGTCCGGCTGTACGCCCGCCGACCTGCCGGCCCTGGCCAACGCCATCAGCGCCCTGCCGCGCCTGAAGCTGCGCGGTTTGATGGCGATTCCCGAGCCCACTGAAGATCGCGCGGCGCAGGATGCGGCGTTCGCCACAGTGCGCGAGTTGCAAGCCAGCCTGAACCTGCCACTGGACACACTTTCCATGGGCATGAGCCACGATCTTGAGTCGGCCATCGCTCAAGGCGCCACCTGGGTGCGGATCGGTACCGCACTGTTTGGCGCCCGCGACTACAGCCAGCCGTGAAATGGCTGACGTTCATTTAGCTAAGGACCTGTCATGAAAGACACGCGTATTGCCTTTATCGGCGCCGGTAACATGGCGGCCAGCCTGATCGGCGGCCTGCGGGCCAAGGGCCTGGAAGCCACGCAGATTCGCGCCAGCGACCCTGGCGCCGAAACCCGCGCCCGCGTCAGCGCCGAACACGGCATCGAGACTTTTGCCGACAACGCCGAGGCCATCCAGGGCGTCGACGTGATCGTACTTGCGGTCAAGCCCCAGGCCATGAAGGCGGTGTGCGAGAGCCTGCGCCCGAGCCTGCAGGCCCATCAACTGGTGGTGTCCATCGCCGCCGGCATCACCTGCGCCAGCATGAACAACTGGCTCGGCGCCCAGCCGATCGTGCGCTGCATGCCCAATACCCCGTCCTTGCTGCGCCAGGGCGTGAGCGGTTTGTACGCCACCGCCAAAGTCAGCGCCGCACAGCGTGAGCAGGCTCAGCAATTGTTATCCGCCGTGGGCATCGCCCTGTGGCTGGAGCAAGAGCAGCAACTGGACGCGGTCACCGCCGTGTCCGGCAGCGGCCCGGCGTACTTTTTCCTGTTGATCGAAGCCATGACCGCCGCCGGCGTGAAGCTGGGCCTGCCTGCCGACGTTGCCGAACAACTGGCCGAACAAACCGCCCTGGGTGCCGCGAAGATGGCGGTGTCCAGCGATGTGGATGCGGCCGAGCTGCGCCGTCGCGTGACGTCTCCGGGCGGTACCACCCAAGCGGCCATCGAATCGTTCCAGGCCGGCGGCTTCGAAGCCCTGGTGGAAAAAGCACTGGGTGCTGCGGCACATCGTTCGGCCGAGATGGCCGAACAGCTGGGTAAATAGTCGTCCCTTACCAAGGTAATCAAACATGCTCGGAATCAATGACGCTGCCGTTTTCATCATCCAGACCCTGGGCAGCCTGTACCTGCTGATCGTGCTGATGCGCTTTATCCTGCAACTGGTGCGGGCGAACTTCTACAACCCACTGTGCCAGTTCGTGGTCAAGGCCACCCAACCGCTGCTCAAGCCGCTGCGGCGGGTGATCCCGAGCCTGTTCGGGCTGGACATGTCGTCGTTGGTGCTGGCACTGCTGCTGCAAATGCTGCTGTTTGTGGTGATCCTGATGCTCAACGGCTACCAGGCCTTCACGGTGCTGTTGTTGCCATGGGCGCTGATTGGCATTTTCTCGCTGTTCTTGAAGATCATTTTCTGGTCGATGATCATCAGCGTGATCCTGTCGTGGGTCGCCCCCGGCAGCCGCAGCCCGGGCGCCGAGTTGGTCTACCAGATCACTGAACCGGTGCTGGCGCCGTTCCGTCGCCTGATCCCCAACCTGGGCGGCCTGGATATTTCGCCAATCTTCGCGTTTATCGCGATCCAACTGATCCAGAGCTGGGTGATCCCGCGCCTGGCGTTCTATGCGTTCATGCCCAAGGAGCTGTTCGGCCTGATCTGACAATACGCTGGAAAATGTGGGAGGGGGCTTGCTCCCGATAGCAGTGGATCAGTCAGCTTATTTATAACTGACCCACCGCAATCGGGGGCAAGCCCCCTCCCACATTTTACATCTGTGTATTGAATTGAATGTGCACAGACCATTGCTTGCCGCTCGGTCCCCCGCTCTTTAGACTTACGCCTCATTTAAACGAGAGCAGGGTCGATGCCAACTGCCTTCCCCCCCGATTCCGTTGGACTGGTCGTGCCCCAAGTGGCGCACTTCAGCGAACCGCTGGCCCTGGCCTGCGGCCGTTCGCTGCCTGCCTACGACCTGATCTACGAAACCTACGGCCAACTGAACGCCACCGCGAGCAACGCCGTGCTGATTTGCCACGCCTTGTCCGGCCACCATCACGCGGCAGGCTTCCACAGCGTTGACGAACGCAAGCCCGGCTGGTGGGACAGCTGCATCGGCCCCGGCAAGCCCATCGACACCAATAAATTCTTTGTGGTCAGCCTGAACAACCTCGGCGGCTGCAACGGTTCCACCGGCCCCAGCAGCCTCAACCCGGAAACCGGCAAGCCGTTCGGCGCCGACTTCCCGGTGTTGACCGTGGAAGACTGGGTGCACAGCCAGGCGCGCCTCGCCGACCGGCTGGGCATCGACCAATGGGCGGCGGTGATCGGTGGCAGCCTGGGCGGCATGCAGGCCCTGCAATGGACCATCACCTACCCGGACCGCGTGCGCCACTGCCTGGCCATCGCCTCGGCGCCCAAGTTGTCTGCGCAAAACATTGCCTTCAACGAAGTGGCGCGCCAAGCCATCCTCACCGACCCCGAGTTCCACGGCGGTTCGTTCCAGGAAGCCGGCGTGATCCCCAAGCGTGGCCTGATGCTGGCGCGGATGGTCGGGCACATCACCTACCTGTCCGATGACTCCATGGGCGAAAAATTCGGCCGTGGCCTCAAGAGCGAGAAGCTCAACTACGACTTCCACAGCGTCGAGTTCCAGGTCGAAAGCTACCTGCGTTATCAGGGCGAGGAATTCTCGGGGCGTTTCGACGCCAACACCTACCTGCTGATGACCAAGGCGCTGGACTACTTCGACCCGGCGGCGAACCACGACGACGACCTGGCAAAAACTTTCGAACACGCCACAGCCAAGTTCTGCGTGATGTCGTTCACCACCGACTGGCGTTTCTCCCCGGCGCGCTCGCGTGAGCTGGTGGACGCCCTGATGGCTGCGCGCAAAGACGTCTGCTACCTGGAGATCGATGCACCGCAAGGCCACGATGCCTTCCTGATTCCGATTCCCCGTTATCTGCAGGCGTTCAGTAACTACATGAACCGTATAGCACTGTGAGAACGCCATGAGAGCCGACCTGGAAATCATCCAAGACTGGATCCCCGCCGGCAGCCGCGTGCTCGACCTGGGCTGCGGCGATGGCGAGCTGCTGAGCTGGCTGCGCGACAACAAGCAAGTCACCGGCTACGGCCTGGAAAACGACCCGGACAACATCGCTCAGTGCGTGGCCAAGGGCATCAACGTGATCGAGCAGGACCTGGACAAGGGCCTGGGCAACTTTGCCAGCAACAGCTTCGACATCGTGGTGATGACCCAGGCCCTGCAAGCGGTGCACTACCCGGACCGTATCCTCGACGAAATGCTGCGCGTCGGCCGCCAGTGCATCATCACCTTCCCCAACTTCGGTCACTGGCGCTGCCGCTGGTACCTGGCCACCAAGGGCCGCATGCCGGTGTCGGACTTCCTGCCGTACACCTGGTACAACACGCCGAACATCCACTTCTGCACCTTCGAAGACTTCGAAGCCCTGTGTGGCGAGCGGGAGGCCAAGGTGATCAACCGCCTTGCCGTCGATCAACAGCACCGCCACGGCTGGGCGAGTAAGCTATGGCCCAACCTGTTGGGCGAAATCGGCATCTACCGGGTCAGCAGTCCTGGCCTGATCGACCACAAGATTGCCGTCTAATTATTTTCACGAGGGACGCTCATGAGTCGTTTGGCTATTTTTCTATTGACCGCCTGCCTGGGCGCCGGCGCCGTGGCCGCCGACGCTATCGACGCTAACCGCAAGAAAGACTTCGGCGATATCACCGTCCACTACAACACCTTCACCTCAAGCTTCCTGTCTCCGGAAACCGCCCAGAACGTCGGCGTGGTGCGCAGCAAGGAGAAGGGTTTGATCAATGTGACCGTGATCAAGGGCGTGACCCCCGTCACGGCCCAAGTGACCGGTACCATCAAGGACCTGGGCGGCAAAAGCAAGATCCTGACGTTCAAGCAAATCGAAGAGAAAGGCGGGGTCAGCTACCTCGCGCCCTACTCCGTGACCCAGCGCGAATACAAGACGTTTACCATCAACGTTGAAACCGGCGGCAAGGCCCATGGTTTCCAATTCAACCAAGAACTGTTTCCGGCCGAATGATGAACCTGACTCAACTCGTACTGGCCAGCCATAACGCCGGCAAACTCAAAGAACTGCAGGCCATGCTCGGTGACGCCGTGCAACTGCGCTCGATCGGTGAGTTCAGCCAGGTCGAGCCGGAAGAAACCGGCCTGTCATTCGTCGAGAATGCCATCCTCAAGGCACGCAACGCCGCACGCCTCTCCGGCCTGCCGGCCTTGGCGGATGACTCGGGCCTGGCGGTGGACTACCTCGGTGGCGCACCCGGCATCTATTCGGCGCGCTACGCCGACGGCAAGGGCGATGCGGCCAACAACGCCAAGCTGCTGGACGCGCTCAAGGGCGTACCGGACGCGATGCGCGGTGCGCAGTTCGTCTGCGTGCTGGCGTTGGTGCGTCACGCTGACGACCCGCTGCCGATCCTTTGCGAAGGCTTGTGGCACGGGCGCATCCTGCATGCCGCCAGCGGTGAGCACGGCTTTGGCTACGATCCACTGTTCTGGGTGCCGGAGCGCAACGTCTCCAGCGCCGAACTGAGCCCGGCCGACAAGAACCAGATCAGCCACCGCGCCCGTGCAATGGATTTGCTGCGCCAACGCCTGAGCCTGAAATGACCCACGACACCCAGGCGCTGCCACTGATCCACGGTGGCGCGCAAACCCCTCGGGCGGCGCTGCCTGTGCTGCCGCCCCTGGCGCTGTACATCCATATCCCCTGGTGCGTGCGCAAGTGCCCTTACTGCGACTTCAACTCCCACACCGCCAGCAACGTGTTGCCGGAAGAAGAGTATGTGGACGCATTGCTGGCGGACCTGGACCTGGACCTGCATGCCGTCTATGGCCGCAAGCTGAGCTCGATCTTCTTTGGCGGCGGCACCCCGAGCCTGTTCAGCGCTGCGGCACTGGGGCGCCTGCTCAAAGGCGTGCAAGCGCGCATCCCGTTTGCCGACGATATCGAAATCACCCTGGAAGCCAATCCCGGTACCTTTGAGCAAGAGAAGTTCGTGGCGTATCGCGCGCTGGGGATCAATCGCCTGTCCATCGGCATCCAGAGCTTCCAGCAGGCAAAGCTCGAAGCCCTGGGCCGCATCCACAACGGCGATGAAGCCATACGCGCCGCGGATATGGCGCGTCAGGCCGGGTTCGACAATTTCAACCTGGACCTGATGCACGGCTTGCCCGATCAATCCCTGGACGACGCGCTGGCCGACCTGCGCCAAGCCATCGCACTCAAGCCGACGCACTTGTCCTGGTACCAGCTGACACTGGAACCCAACACCGTGTTCTGGAACCAGCCACCCGCGCTGCCGGAAGACGACACCCTGTGGGACATCCAGGAAGCCGGCCAGGCGCTGCTCGCCGAGCACGGTTACGCGCAATATGAAGTTTCGGCCTATGCCCAACCGGGTCGCCCGGCGCGGCATAACCTCAATTACTGGAGCTTCGGCGACTTCATCGGTATCGGCGCGGGCGCCCACGGCAAGCTCAGCCATCCGGACGGGCGCATCGTACGCACCTGGAAAACCCGCGCACCGAAGGACTACCTCAACCCGGCCAAAAGCTTTCAGGCCGGAGCGAAAGAGCTGACCAATGAAGAGCTGCCGTTCGAGTTCCTGATGAACGCCCTGCGCCTCACTGAAGGCGTTGAGGCCAGGCTCTACACAGAGCGTACCGGCCTTGAGCTGGCGAGCCTCGAAGAAGGCCGCCGCGAGGCAGAACAAAGCGGCTTAATGCAGGTCGAACCGTCACGCCTGGCGGCGACCGACCGCGGGCAACTCTTTCTCAATGACCTGCTGCAGACGTTTTTGAGCTGATCGCTCTTAAGGAAATCGAATGGATTTGGTACTCGACCTGCTCGCCACCGTGTCCCGCTGGAGCCGCAGCAACCTGTCGGAAATCTCCCTGGCCCTGGTCGGCTGTTTGCTGGTGCTGTTCGGCGCCGACATCAAGGGCTGGGTCGAAGCACGCCTGGGCAGCATCGCAGGCGCCCTGCGCGTCCCGTTGATGGCCCTGCTGTGCATGATCGGCAGCGGCGCAGCGCTGATCTACGCCACGCCGTGGATTGTGCGCGGGCTGAGTCAGTTCAATAACTACAGCCTGGCACCGGTGCTGGTGGTGGTGCTGGTGTTGATTGGCGTCGTCGCCGACCGCCGTTGACCTCAAACCCAACACAAAACCAATGTGGGAGGGGGCTTGCCCCCGATAGCAGGGTGTCAAACACCACATGTTTGACTGACCCAGCGCTATCGGGGGCAAGCCCCCTCCCACATTTTTACTGCATTTCAACGCTGCAGGCGGGTTAGGCCAGCTTTTCGAACTTCAAATCCCAGACCCCATGCCCCAACCGCTCGCCGCGGCGTTCGAACTTGGTGATCGGACGCTCTGCCGGGCGTGGCACGCATTTGCCGTCTTCGGCCAGGTTGCGGTAGCCAGGCGCGACATTCATCACTTCCAGCATGTATTCGGCGTACGGTTCCCAGTCGGTGGCCATGTGCAGGATGCCGCCAACCTTGAGCTTGCTGCGCACCAGCTCCGCGAAGGAGGCCTGGACGATGCGGCGCTTGTGGTGACGAGCCTTGTGCCATGGGTCGGGGAAAAACAGCATCAGGCGGTCGAGGCTGTTGTCGGCGATGCAGCGGTTGAGCACTTCAATCGCGTCGCAGTCGTACACCCGCAGGTTGGTCAGGCCCTGGGTCAGCACGCCGTTAAGCAGCGCACCGACACCTGGACGGTGCACTTCCACACCGATGAAATCCTGGTCCGGCGCGGCTGCCGCCATTTCCAGCAGGGAATGCCCCATGCCGAAGCCGATTTCCAGGGAACGCGGGGCCGAACGACCGAACACCTGGTCGTAGTCCACTGGGGCGTCGGCCAGGGGCAACACGAACAGTGGCGTGCCCTGCTCCAGGCCCTTTTGCTGGCCTTCGGTCATGCGACCGGCGCGCATCACGAAGCTCTTGATGCGGCGGTGCTTGGACTCGTCGCCCGCTTCCAGGGTGTTCGGCGTTTCGTTTGATTCAGTCATCAATAGCTCTTACTTGATCAGGCCATCCAGCGGCGAAGAGGCGCTGGCATAGAGTTTTTTCGGCATGCGCCCGGCAAGGTAGGCCAGGCGGCCCGCGACGATCGCGTGTTGCATGGCTTGGGCCATCATGATCGGTTGCTGGGCATGGGCGATGGCCGAATTCATCAGCACCGCGTCGCAGCCCAGTTCCATGGCGATGGTTGCGTCGGAGGCCGTGCCCACGCCCGCATCCACCAGCACCGGGATCTTGGCTTCTTCAAGGATGATCTGCAGGTTGTAGGGGTTGCAGATACCCAGGCCGGAGCCGATCAGACCCGCCAGCGGCATCACCGCGATGCAGCCGATTTCCGCCAGCTGGCGGGCGATGATCGGGTCATCGCTGGTGTAGACCATCACGTCAAAGCCTTCCTTGACCAGGGTCTCGGCGGCCTTGAGGGTTTCAATCACGTTGGGGAACAGGGTTTTCTGGTCGGCCAGCACTTCCAGCTTCACCAGGTTGTGGCCGTCGAGCAGCTCACGGGCCAGGCGGCAGGTGCGCACCGCTTCGATGGCGTCATAGCAGCCGGCGGTGTTCGGCAGGAAGGTGTAGCGGTCCGGCGACAGCACTTCGAGCAGGTTCGGCTCGCCCTCGATCTGACCGAGGTTGGTGCGACGTACAGCGAAGGTCACGATTTCGGCGCCCGAGGCTTCGATGGCCAGACGGGTTTCTTCCATGTCGCGGTACTTGCCGGTGCCGACCAGCAGACGGGACTGGTAGGTACGACCGGCCAGGACGAAAGGCTTGTCGCTACGAACGATGCTCATGGGAAATCCTCGTAATGGGGTGAGGTTCTGCAGAATGCGTTACGGCTGGAGCGGCTAGCCACCGCCGATGGCGTGGACCACTTCGACCTGGTCACCTTCGCTGAGCGTGGTGCTCTGGTGCAGACTGCGCGGGACGATATCCAGGTTGAGTTCCACTGCGACGCGACGCCCGGTGAGGTCCAGGCGGGTCAGCAGGGCCGCGACGGTTTCACCGTCAGGCAATTCAAAGGGGTCGCCGTTCAACTGAATGCGCATGCCGCAGGCCGCCATCGTTTTTAGGGGCCGGCATTCTAACGCGATTGATACCTGAAGGTCAGCTTCAAGCGTCAAGCGGTCAGTTGCAGGCGCCAGGCGAGCAAGCCGAGGAAAAACCAGCCCAACAGGAACGCCAGGCCGCCGAACGGGGTGATGATCCCAAGCTTGCTGATGCCGGTCAGGGTCAACAAATACAGGCTACCGGAGAACAACAATATCCCGACTACAAACGAAATGCCCGCCCAGGTGACCAGTCGTCCGGGAATGTGCGCAGCCAGCAGCGCCACGCCAAACAACGCCAGGGCGTGCACCAGCTGATAAGTCACGCCGGTGTGGAAGATTGTCAGGTATTCGGCGCTCAGGCGGTTCTTCAGGCCGTGGGCGGCGAAGGCGCCTAGGGCAACGCCGGTGAAACCGAAAAAGGCAGCCAGCATCAGAAAGCTACGCAGCATGAGGAACTCCAGTCAGACTCATCGAGCAGGGTCTGTATAATGGCCCGCTCAACGGGTTCGGCCAAGCCATCTCTATGCTGCGTGTCCTCTTCAAACGCTTTCTCAACGTCGTCAAATGGTTCGCCATCGGCAGTGTGCTGCTGGTGTTGCTGTTTCGTGTCGTGCCGCCGCCGTTCACTGCGCTGATGGTTGAGCGCAAGGTCGAATCCTGGATCGACGGCGAGCCTATCGACCTGCAACGCAGCTGGGTGCCGTGGGACGAGATCTCCGATGACCTCAAATTGGCGGTGATGGCCGGTGAAGACCAGCGCTTCCCGCAGCACTGGGGTTTTGACTTTGGTGCGATCCAGGCAGCGATCGTGCATAACGAGCGCGGCGGTTCAATTCGGGGCGCCAGCACGTTGAGCCAGCAAGTGTCCAAGAACCTGTTCCTGTGGGCCGGCCGCAGTTACCTGCGCAAGGGCCTGGAGGCCTGGTTTACCGGGTTGATCGAAGTGTTGTGGCCCAAGCAGCGCATTCTTGAGGTGTACCTCAACAGCGTGGAATGGGATGAGGGTGTGTTCGGGGCAGAGGCGGCGGCGCGGCACCATTTCGGAGTCAGTGCCAAGGGGCTGTCGCGCCAGCAAGCCAGCTACCTGGCGGCCGTGTTGCCCAATCCACGGGTGTGGAGTGCCAGTCATCCGACAGCGTATGTGGCGCGGCGCGCAGCGTGGATTCGCCAGCAGATGAGTCAGTTGGGTGGCGAGGGTTACCTGGTCGAGTTGAACAACTCCCGCAAGGCCCCCTGGTCCGACTGACACAACACGAAAACAAATGTGGGAGGGGGCTTGCTCCCGATAGCAGGGTATCAGTCGACATCTAAGTGACTGTTCCACTGCAATCGGGAGCAAGCCCCCTCCCACATTTTGACCCAGTGCTGCCAGTAGCTTTAGGCAGCGATCGACAACTTCAGCTTGTTCATCGCGCTTTTCTCAAGCTGACGAATCCGCTCGGCCGACACGTTGTACTTCTGCGCCAGGTCGTGCAGCGTGGCTTTTTCTTCTGCCAGCCAGCGCTGGTAGAGAATGTCACGGCTGCGGTCGTCCAGCACTTCCAGCGCTTCGTGCAGGTTGTGGTTGGAGTTGTCGCTCCAGTCCGCATCCTCCAGTTGACGCGCCGGGTCGTACCGGTGGTCTTCCAGGTAGTTGGCCGGCGATTGGAAAGCGCTGTCGTCGTCTGCTTCGGCAGCCGGGTCGAAAGCCATGTCATGGCCGGTCAGGCGGCTTTCCATCTCGCGCACTTCACGGGGCTCCACACCGAGGCTTTCGGCCACGCGGTGGACTTCCTCGTTGTTCAGCCACGCCAGACGTTTCTTCTGGCTGCGCAGGTTGAAGAACAGCTTGCGCTGGGCCTTGGTGGTCGCGACTTTCACGATGCGCCAGTTGCGCAGGATGAACTCGTGAATTTCCGCCTTGATCCAGTGCACAGCGAACGACACCAGGCGCACACCCATTTCCGGGTTGAAGCGCTTGACTGCCTTCATCAGGCCGACGTTGCCTTCCTGAATCAGGTCCGCCTGGGCCAGACCGTAGCCGCTATAGCTACGGGCGATATGTACGACAAAACGCAGGTGGGCGAGCACCATCTGCCGAGCCGCCCCCAAATCCTGCTCATAGTAGAGACTCTCGGCCAGTTCACGCTCCTGCTCGGGCGTCAGCAATGGAATGCTGTTGACCGTGTGCACATAGGCTTCCAGGTTCGCACCCGGGACCAAGGCATAAGCAGGTTGCAAAGAAGTGGTCATACGAAAAAACCTCCGACTCACATAACTCGTGCAGTTCAGCACTGCGAAAATTGACCGGGAACCGTAGGACAAGTTCCCTAAACCACTGATACGGTCAATACAAACGAAACCACATTACCCTGACATTAACTACTTCGGTGCCAGCTCACGTAAATGCCGTGCGACCGCAATCCACGCACCGATATACCCCAACAAGACGGCGCCGAGCAAGAGGCTCAGACCATCCGCGACGGGCACGCCGGCCAGGGCGAAATCGCTGCCGTACAAACCGGCAAGCCCGATAACCGCGTCGTTCAGCCAATCAAGGCCGAACGCCAGCACGCCCCAGGATAAAACCCCGGCACCAAAGCCATAAAGCGCGCCCATGTACAGAAAAGGACGACGCACATAGCTGTCCGTGCCGCCGACCAGTTTAATCACTTCTATCTCGGTGCGACGGTTTTCAATATGAAGACGAATGGTATTACCTATCACCAAAAGTAATGCAGACACCAGCAACACTGTCAAACCGAATACAAACCGGTCGCCCAGCTTGAGGATCGCGGCCAGGCGCTCTACCCAGACTAGATCAAGTTGAGCCTGTTGCACCTTCGGCATCTCTGCGAGTTTTTGTCGCAGGGCTTCCAGGGCCGGCTTGTCCACCTCATTGGGGGTCACCAGCACCACGCCTGGCAGCGGGTTCTGCGGCAGCTCCTTGAGCGCCTCACCCAGGCCGGATTGGTGCTGGAACTCTTCAAGGGCCTGATCGCGGCTGATGTATTCAGCATCCGCCACGCCGGGCAGATTCTTGATGTCGTCGCGCAGCCCTTCGCCGTCCTTGGTGCTGGCGTCAAGGTTGAGGTACAGCGAAATCTGCGCCGCGCGCTGCCAGGAACCGCCCAGGCGCTCCACATTATTGAGCAGCAACGACAAACCCATCGGCAGGCTCAGCGCCACGGCCATCACCAGGCAGGTGAAAAAGCTGCCGATCGGCTGCTTGCCCAGGCGGCGCAGGCTGTCGAGCAGGCTGGCGCGATGGCTTTCGATCCAGGCACGCAACAGCGTGCCGAAGTCCGGGCCGTCGTCTTCGTCGTGCTTTTTCTTTTTCGGTTGCGGGTCGGCCGGTTTCGGCGCCACGCGTTCGGATACTTTAGGGCTGCGTGTTGCACTCATACGCCAGCCTCCCCGTCACCAATCAGACGACCGCGTTGCAGGGTCAGCATGCGATGGCGCATGCGCGCAATCAGCGCCAGGTCGTGACTGGCGATCAACACGCTGGTGCCCAGCCGGTTGATGTCTTCGAACACCCCCATGATCTCGGCCGCCAGACGCGGGTCGAGGTTACCGGTGGGCTCATCCGCCAGCAGCAAGGCCGGGCGGTGGACGATGGCACGAGCGATACCGACGCGCTGTTGCTGGCCGGTGGACAGGTCGCCGGGGTACAGGTCGGTCTTGTCCGACAGCGCCACGCGCTCCAGGG
This sequence comes from Pseudomonas sp. MUP55, assembly GCF_034043515.1. Lineage (NCBI taxonomy): Bacteria > Pseudomonadati > Pseudomonadota > Gammaproteobacteria > Pseudomonadales > Pseudomonadaceae > Pseudomonas > Pseudomonas sp. MUP55. Next base: position 5,558,198 of record NZ_CP138214.1, read on the forward strand.
CCGAATCCACCCGCTTGACGATTTCGGCCTTGGACAGCCCGAGAATCTGCAGGGGCAAGGCAATGTTGTTGAACACCGTGCGATCGAACAGCAACTGGTGGTTCTGGAACACCACGCCGATCTGACGGCGCAGGAACGGGATCTGCGCGTTGCTGATGGTGGCCAGGTCCTGGCCCGCCAGCAGCAGCTTGCCGGTGGTCGGGCGTTCCATGGCCAGCAACAGGCGCAACAAGGTGCTTTTACCGGCGCCGGAGTGGCCGGTGACGAACAAGAACTCGCCGCGCCGTACTCGAAAGCTCAGCTCATGCAAGCCCACATGCCCGTTGGCGTAGCGTTTACCGACCTGTTCGAATCGAATCATGAACGCTCCCGCTCGGCAAACAGTGCCTGTACAAAGGGTTCGGCTTCAAAGGTGCGCAGGTCGTCGATGCCTTCACCGACGCCGATATAACGAATCGGCAGCCCGAACTGCTTGGCCAGGGCGAAAATCACACCGCCCTTGGCCGTGCCGTCGAGCTTAGTCAATGCCAGGCCGGTCAGTTGTACCGTCTGGTTGAATTGCTTGGCCTGGCTGATGGCGTTCTGCCCGGTGCTGGCGTCCAGCACCAGCAGCACTTCATGGGGAGCGTCGGCGTCGAGCTTGCCGATCACGCGGCGGACTTTCTTCAGCTCTTCCATCAAATTGTCTTTGGTGTGCAGGCGACCGGCGGTATCGGCGATCAGCACATCGATGTTACGGGCCTTGGCAGCCTGCACGGCGTCGAAGATCACCGAAGCGGAGTCGGCACCGGTGTGCTGGGCGATCACCGGGATCTTGTTGCGCTCGCCCCACACTTGCAGTTGCTCGACGGCAGCGGCACGGAAGGTGTCGCCGGCGGCCAGCATGACTTTCTTGCCTTCGGACTGCAGCTTTTTCGCCAGCTTGCCGATGGTGGTGGTCTTGCCGGCGCCATTGACGCCGACGACCAGGATCACGAACGGTTTTTTCGGGGTGATCACCAGCGGCGCTTCAACGGGCTTGAGCATGGCGGCCAGCTCGGCCTGCAAGGACTTGTACAGCGCGTCGGCGTCGGTCAGCTGCTTGCGGGCGACCTTCTGGGTCAGGCTCTGGATGATCACGGCGGTGGCTTCGACGCCCACGTCTGCGGTGAGCAGGCGGGTTTCGATGTCTTCAAGCAGCTCGTCATCGATGGTTTTCTTGCCCAGGAACAGGCTGGCCATGCCTTCGCCGATACTGGCGCTGGTTTTGCTCAGACCTTGCTTGAGGCGGGCGAAAAAGCCGGTTTTGCTGGTTTCAGCGGCCGGTTCTTCGACGACGACAGGCGCCGCAACCACGGCCGCCACAGGTGCTTCATGGACTGGTGGCGCCTGGACGACGGCCTCGACGGGCTCAATCACAACGGGAATCGGCGGCGTTACGTGCTCAACCTGCACATCCTCAACCAGCGCCACCAGCTCTTCAGCCACCGGCAGTTCCGGCCACGGCTTGTGCTCTGGCTCTGGCTCTGGCTCGACAGCAGGCTGCAGCACCGGCTCGGCCATCGGCAGCACCGTCGGCGCCGGTGTTTCGGCGACCGGTTCGGCTTCTACTATAGGCTCGGGGATGGATTCAGGTTGGACCTGCGGCTGTTCGACGACGGTTTCCTGCGGCTTTTTGCGCAGCCATCCGAACAGGCCTTTTTTCTCGCCAGCCGCAGCTGGGGTCTTCTTGTCGTCGTTGGAACCAAACATGGAGACGGCTATCTCAAGGTAGCGACGCGCCAAGGGGCACATCGGTAAATAAAATTCGATGCGTAACAGACTGTTTTTTAGCCAGCTCGTTCATGCGCAACATTTTGTAAGGCCAAAATAGGGCCTTAACAAGACAGCCACAGTGGCCGTCCCTAGGTCGGATCAGTATCCTAGCACCTCCTCGCCCGCCGACGCTAAGACCAAGCGGGCAGTCCAACAGGTTTAAAAACGAATGAATGCTCTAGCCCGCCGCGCCGCAGGCCTGCTGTTCGGTACAGTTTGTCTGCCTCTTTCAGCCCTGGCTGCCGATCCACAACCCACCCATGAGTTCACGCTGGACAACGGCCTCAAGGTTGTCGTGCGTGAAGATCATCGCGCGCCCGTGGTGGTTTCCCAGGTCTGGTACAAGGTGGGTTCGAGCTACGAAACCCCGGGCCAGACCGGTTTGTCCCATGCCCTGGAACACATGATGTTCAAGGGCAGCGCCAAGGTCGGCCCCGGCGAAGCCTCGTTGATCCTGCGCGACCTGGGCGCCGAAGAAAATGCCTTCACCAGTGACGACTACACCGCGTACTACCAGGTGCTGGCCCGCGATCGCCTGGGCGTGGCCTTTGAGCTTGAAGCCGACCGCATGGCCAACCTGCGCCTGCCGGCCGATGAGTTCAGCCGCGAAATCGAGGTGATCAAGGAAGAGCGCCGCCTGCGCACCGACGACAACCCGATGTCCAAGGCCTACGAGCGCTTCAAGGCCATGGCCTTCCCGGCCAGCGGCTACCACACGCCAACCATCGGCTGGATGGCCGACCTGGAACGCATGAAGGTCGAGGAACTGCGCCACTGGTACCAGGCCTGGTACGTGCCGAACAACGCAACCCTGGTGGTGGTCGGCGATGTCACCCCAGACGAGGTGAAGACCCTGGCCCAGCGCTACTTCGGCCCGATCCCCAAGCGCGACGTACCGCCCGCCAAGGTCCCGATGGAGCTGGCCGAGCCCGGCGAGCGTCTGCTGACCCTGCACGTGCAAACCCAGCTGCCCAGCGTGTTCCTGGGCTTTAACGTGCCCGGCCTGGCCACGGCCGAGGACAAGCGCTCGGTACAGGCCCTGCGCCTGATCTCGGCCTTGCTCGACGGCGGTTACAGCGCGCGCATCTCCGAGCAGTTGGAGCGTGGTGAAGAACTGGTCTCGGCCGCTTCCACCGATTACGACGCCTATACCCGCGGCGACACCCTGTTCATGCTGACTGCCACGCCCAACCAGCAGAAGAAAAAGACCGTCGCCCAAGCCGAAGCCGGCCTGTGGCGCCTGCTGGAAGAGCTCAAAGCCAAGCCGCCAACCGCCGAAGAACTGGAACGCATCCGTGCCCAAGTGATTGCCGGCGTGGTCTACCAGCGTGACTCCATCACCAGCCAGGCCACATCCATCGGCTCGCTGGAAACCGTCGGTCTGCCCTGGAAGCTGATGGACACTGAGCTTGCCGACCTGCAAAGCGTGACCCCGGAAGACATCCAGAAGGCTGCGCGCACCTATTTCACCCGCGAACGTCTGAGCGTCGCCCATGTTTTGCCTGAGGAGACCGCTCATGAGTGACCGCAAAAGCAATCGCCTGATTCTGCCCGGCCTGATCGCCGTGACCCTGATCGCAGCCAGCGCCGTGTACCTGTTGCGCCCAAGCGAGTCGGTCGCCAGCCAGGCCCTGGACAAGGCCCAATCAGCCAGCAAACTGCAATCGTTGGCGGAGCTGGACGGCAAGGCCCCCACCAACCGCAAGCTGGATGTGCAAACCTGGACCACCGCCGAAGGCGCCAAGGTGCTGTTCGTCGAAGCCCATGAGCTGCCGATGTTCGACGTACGCATCCTGTTCGCCGCCGGCAGCAGCCAGGACGGCAACGTACCGGGCCTGGCCTTGATGACCAACGCCATGCTCAACGAAGGCGTGCCGGGCAAGGACGTCAGCCAGATCGCCAGTGGTTTTGAAGGCCTGGGGGCCGATTTTGGCAATGGCGCCTACCGCGATATGGCGCTGGTGTCCCTGCGCAGCCTGAGCGACAGCGACAAACGCGATGCCGCACTTGCACTGTTCGATGACGTGATCGGCAAGCCGACATTCCCGGCCGACTCACTGGCACGCATCAAGAACCAGATCCTGGCCGGCTTCGAATACCAGAAGCAGAACCCCGCCAAGCTGGCGAGCATCGAGTTGTTCAAGCGCCTGTACGGCGACCACCCCTATGCCCACCCAAGCGAAGGCACGCCTGAAAGCGTTCCGGCCATTACCGTGCAACAGATGCAGGCGTTCCACGCCAAGGCTTACGCAGCCGGCAATGCCGTGATCGCGGTGGTGGGCGACCTGACCCGCGCCGAGGCCGAAGCCATGACCGCCAAGGTCTCCGCCGCGCTACCCAAGGGCCCGGCCCTGGCGAAGATTGCCCAGCCAACCGAGCCAAAGGCCGGCCTGAGCCGCATTGAGTTTCCTTCCAAGCAGACTCACCTGCTGTTCGCGCAGTTGGGCATCGATCGTGCCGACCCGGACTACGCGGCACTGTCTCTGGGCAACCAGATTCTGGGCGGTGGCGGCTTCGGTACGCGGCTGATGAGTGAAGTGCGTGAAAAGCGCGGCCTCACCTATGGCGTGTACTCCGGTTTCTCGCCGATGCAGGTGCGTGGCCCGTTCATGATCAACCTGCAGACCCGCGCCGAAATGAGCGGCGGCACGCTGCGCCTGGTCGAGGACGTCGTGGCCGACTACCTCAAGACCGGCCCTACCCAGAAAGAGCTGGATGACGCCAAGCGCGAACTGGCCGGCAGCTTCCCGCTGTCCACCGCCAGCAACGCCGATATCGTCGGGCAACTGGGCGCCATGGGTTTCTATAACCTGCCGCTGAGCTATCTGGAAGATTTCATGAAACAATCCCAGGCCCTGACCGTAGAGCAGGTCAAGGCGGCCATGAACAAACACTTGAGCGCCGACAAAATGGTCATCGTGACCGCCGGCCCGACGATTGCGCAAAAGCCACTACCGCCCCCCACTGATAAACCCGCCGAGCAGCCGCTCGGGGTTCCGGAGCATTAATGGCCAGTTCATCTCGCCCGAAAAAACCTGTCCACAACGTACATAACGGTGTGGGCCAACTGCGCATCATTGGCGGTGAATGGGGCAGCCGCAAGCTGAGCTTCCCCGATGTCGTGGGCCTGCGCCCGACGCCGGATCGCGTGCGCGAAACCTTGTTCAACTGGCTGGCGCCGTACATCGGTGGCGCCAAGGTGCTCGACCCGTTTGCGGGCAGTGGCGCGTTGTTCCTGGAGGCGCTGTCCCGTGGCGCCTCCCAGGCGCAGGCCCTGGACGCGAGTAACGTGGCGGTGTCCAGCCTCAAGGAACACCTGGGCACGCTGCGTTGCACCAACGGCCAGGTGCAGACCGCCGACGCCTTGCGCTACCTGGAAACCCAGGCAGCCAGCGAATACGACGTGGTGTTCCTCGACCCGCCGTTCAACCAGAACCTGCTGCCAACCGTGTGCGCCCTGCTGGAAGAACGCCAATGGCTGGCACCGGATGCGTGGATCTACACTGAAAGCGAGACGGCGCCATCCACCCTCGGCCTGCCGGGGAGCTGGCGCTTGCACCGTGAGCAGAAGTCCGGGCGGGTCTATTACGCGTTGTGGCACCGCACCCTGTAGGAGCGAGCTTGCTCGCGAAGGCGACAGGGGCTACCTGATAGCGCTGCGTTATCGTTAACGTTTTTCGCGAGCAAGCTCGCTCCTACTGGAGCCAGGGAGCGATTATTCATGACTGCACCTGTGGACCGCTTCAAACCCGCCTTTGGCCTGGGCAACCCCCATCTGCAAACGCTGTGGGGGCCGCTATGGCGCCCCACCACTCATATCGAGCGTCAACGCGAACGCCTGTGGCTGGAAGACGGCGATTTTCTGGACCTCGACTGGCATGGTCCCCATGACGCGCAAGCGCCTCTGGTGCTGGTGCTGCATGGGCTGACCGGTTCATCCAACTCGCCCTACGTGGCCGGCCTGCAAAAAGTCCTTGCCGCGCAAGGCTGGGCCAGCGTGGCATTGAACTGGCGCGGTTGTTCGGGCGAGCCGAACCTGTTGGCCCGCAGCTATCACTCAGGGGCCAGCGAAGATCTGGCCGAAACGATTGCCCATCTGCGTGCCAAGCGGCCGTTGGCGCCGCTGTATGCGGTGGGTTATTCACTGGGCGGCAACGTGTTGCTCAAGCACCTGGGGGAAACCGGTGCAGCCTCCGGGCTGCACGGTGCGGCGGCGGTGTCGGTACCGTTTCGCCTGGATCAATGCGCGGACCGGATCGGCCTGGGCTTTTCGCGGATCTATCAGAAGCACTTCATGCGCGAGATGCTGGCCTATATCCGCATCAAGCAGCGCCAATTTTTGCAGGACGGCCGGCAAGACGGGCTCAACACCCTGCAAGCGTTAGGCTCACTGGAGAAGATGCGCACATTCTGGGACTTCGACGGCCGAGTCACCGCGCCGCTGCACGGTTTCCTCAGTGCCGAGGATTACTACCGCCGTGCCTCGAGTCGCTATTACCTGGGCGCGATTCGCACGCCAACCCTGATTATCCAGGCGGCGGATGACCCGTTCGTGTTTGCCCATAGCCTGCCCGAAGCCAGTGAGTTATCAGACTGTACCGAGTTCGAGCTGACGGCCAAGGGCGGGCATGTCGGGTTTGTCGATGGCTCACTGAAGCGCCCCGGCTACTACCTGGAGCGGCGCATCCCCCAGTGGCTACTGGCACAACACGGCTAAAAAAGTGGGAGGGGGCTTGCCCCCGATTGCAGTGGGTCAGCTAAAGATAAGCCGACTGATCCACCGCTATCGGGGGCAAGCCCCCTCCCGCATTTTGATTGGGTTCACAGGCCGATGGCTCAGTCGCCTGTGGCCACTTCCCGCTTGGGATCGGTAATCCACTCACTCCACGAGCCCGCATACAACTTGCCCAGCGGGTACCCCGCCAGGCTCAACGCAAACAGGTTATGGCACGCCGTCACACCCGAACCGCAATACGCCACCAGCTCATCCGGCGACCGCCCTTGCAGTTGCGCCGCAAACCGCTGCTTAAGCTGTTCAGCCGGCAAAAAACGACCATCGCTGCCCAGGTTTTCATTGAACGCCGCGCACTGCGCACCGGGGATATGCCCGGCGATTGGATCGATTGGTTCCACATCGCCGCGAAAGCGCGCCTGGGCGCGAGCGTCGATCAAGGTCATGCCCGGTCCGCCCAGGCGCTTGTGCAACTGCTCGGCGTCCAGCACCAGACGCTCATCCGGCGTACCGGCAAACGTGCCGGGCTCGACCACCGGCGCATCCAGGCTCAACGGAAAACCCGCCGCATGCCAGGCTTTGAGGCCGCCATCCAGAATGAACACGCCGTCGCGTTTGCCGAGCCAGGCCAGCAGCCACCACGCCCGAGCCGCATAGGCCCCGGGACCATCGTCATACAGCACCACATCGGTGTCTGCGCTGATGCCCCACGCCTGCAACTGCTCAACCAGTGCATCCGCTGCCGGCAGCGGGTGACGGCCCGTCGTGCCCTTGATCACCGGGCCGCTGAGATGGCGTTCCAGGTCGGCATATTGCGCCCCTTCGATATGCCCTTCGGCATAGCTGCACAGCCCGTAGTCCGGGTCTTCCAAAGCAAAGCGGCAATCGAGAATCACCAGCCCGGCCGCTTTCTGACGCTCGGCTAATGACTGGGGGGTGATCAGTTGGGCAAGCGGCATGACTGACTCCTGTGAACGTAAAGGGGAAAGGTCTTACTTCACTTCATCCAGTGCCTGGTTCAACGGCACGTAAAACTCTTTGAACAACGCATCCACCGCCGCTTTTGCCTGAGGCGTGACAAACCCCGCCTCCAGCACCAGCACCTGATACACGCCACGCTTTATGGCTTCGGCGCTCAAATGGGTGGAGTTTTCATTGGTGGTGCACAGAAAACGCACCCACGAGGTGAGGATGATCCAGGCATTGAGGGTCAGGGCCTCGGTTTGCACCGGGTCCATGCTGAGAATGCCGGCATCGACAAAGCCCTGGTAAATCGCCCCGCCCTGGGTCAGGCAGCGCTGGGAGAAGCGCCGGTAGCCAGTGGCCAGCTCCGGGTCGCTTTCCAACAAGTGCTCAAGGTCGCGGTGCAGGAAGCGGTAGCGCCACATGCCGGCCAGTACGGCCTGCAGGTAAAAGCGCTTGTCTGCGACGACCATCGCTCGCCCTTGAGGCGGGCGCAGGAAATTGTCCACCAGCGCTTCGTATTCGCGGAACAGCACGGCAATAATCGCCTGCTTGTTGGGGAAGTGGTAGTACAGGTTGCCCGGGGAAATTTCCATGTGGGCGGCAATATGGTTGGTGCTGACACTGCGCTCACCCTGCTGGTTAAAAAGCTCCAGGCTGGTTTGCACAATGCGCTCGCTGGTCTTTACTCGTGGTGCCATAGGGATCAGCTTCCAAACACGGGATGGGTCATCTTACGGCCTATCCGGGCCCGGATAAATCTGGTTGTTACTGCAATGTTATTTGACAATTTAGAGTAATGACTCTAAAAATCCAGGCAGACCTACAACAACCGGGATCGCGCCATGTCTGCCAACGTTGCTTACCTGCAAGAATCCCAGGCGCTGGACCAGCTCCAGGACCTGTTCGAAGCGCAACGTCGCGCCTATGCCGCCAACCCGATGCCGCCGTCCGCGCAACGCCAGCAATGGCTCAAGGCATTGCGTGATCTGCTCAGCGCTGAACGCCAGGCACTGATCAACGCCATCAGTCAGGACTTCAGCCATCGCAGCGCGGACGAGACCCTGTTCGCCGAACTGATGCCCAGCCTGCATGGCATTGATTACGCCAGCAAACACCTCAAAGGCTGGATGAAGCCTTCCCGGCGCGCTGTCGGCATTGCCTTTCAGCCCGCGTCAGCCAAAGTCATTTATCAACCGCTGGGTGTCGTCGGCGTGATCGTGCCGTGGAACTACCCACTGTACCTGGCCATCGGCCCGCTGGTCGGGGCCCTGGCCGCCGGCAACCGAGTGATGCTCAAGCTCAGTGAGTCCACGCCGGCCACCGGTGAACTGCTCAAGGCACTGCTGGCGACGATCTTTCCCGAGGATCTGGTGTGTGTGGTGCTCGGCGAAGCCGACGTCGGCATGGCGTTTTCCAGGTTGCGTTTCGATCATCTGCTGTTCACCGGGGCCACCAGCATCGGCAAGCATGTGATGCGGGCGGCCGCTGAACATCTCACGCCGGTCACCCTGGAGCTGGGCGGCAAATCGCCGGCCATTGTCTCGGTCGACGTGCCGCTCAAGGACGCCGCCGAGCGCATCGCCTTCGGCAAGTCCCTGAACGCCGGGCAAACCTGCGTGGCACCCGACTATGTGCTGGTGCCGGAAGACCGTGTGGCCGGTTTTGTCGAGGCGTACTCCAACGCCATTCGCGGGTTCTATCCGACCTTGGCCGACAACCCGGACTACACCGCCATCATCAACGAGCGCCAACTGGCCAGGCTCAATGCCTACGCCAAGGACGCCACCGACAAGGGCGCCACCCTGATTCCC